>JAZOMG010000026.1:0-33085 GCA_045653705.1 Eubacteriales bacterium
CATAGTTTACAAGGGCTACCAGAACAGAATTGACGAGAATGATAAGCTTGACATTCGCGTTATCGCGGGACTTATGAAGCTTGATTACAAGACGGTAGGCTTTAAGGTAACTCTCGTTGACGCTGACGGCGTAGGGGATACAGTGAACCAGTCTTCCGATACAGTTTACACCCAGATAAATGCGGTTGTAGGCAGCGAGATCACAGCTGTTAGAGCGAAAGAGGATTGTGGCTGCGAATTCCTTACCGCAATTTCCTTTACAAACCTCCCCACAACGGCTGATACGACCTTCAGCCTTGTAATAAAGCCCTACACTACATTCGAGGGCGCAACTCTCTATGGAACCACCATAGTTCTTCTTGTTGAGAATGGCGCGGTAACGATGCAGTACGCTATATAAAAAAGGGGGGATTGATATGAAAAAATATGAGACTCCCGAGGTAGTAGAGCTTACCTTAGCAAAGGAAGATATCCTCGTTCTTTCGATTCTCAACATATTCGGCGGAGACGGTGACGGCAAGGACGATTCTACCAATTTCGGAGAATTCCATCGCTTTATGTGATGAATTTAGCTTCTATACGCAGAAAGGAACTGCTTATGACTAAAAAACTTTTATGCCTTATTCTTTCGGCATTGCTGTTACTTACGGTTTTCGCTTCCTGCGCCGAGGACGACGCCCCCGACACGGGAGACAGCGGAACGCCTACCGATTCCGAGGACGTACTTGATACGTCCGACGGTACGTCCGATACCTCGGATGATACCTCGAACGGTCAGGGCGGCAACGAAGATAGCGGAAATAACGGCGGCGACGGATCGGATACGGATAATTCTTCAAATGAGGACGGATTGAAATTGAATGCGAGTGGCTCGGGTATGAGCGTGTCGTATGAGGATCTTAAGGGATCCGCCAATAATTAAAGAGATCGATCCCCCCGCCGTCGGCGGGGGGATTATATTTTAAGGAGATATTATGAAAATATTGCACGATATTCACACCCACGGCGTTCTTTCAAGCTGCTGTGAGGATTTTTCGGCAACTACCGAAAATTTTATAAAAAAAGAGATGGAGATAGGAATGCGCACCTTTGGTCTTTCAAACCATATATGGGATGAGAGCATCAAGGGCGCGTCCAATTGGTACAGTTATCAGACCGTAGCGAAAGCAAGAGAGGCTAAAGCCGCCATGAAATATTTTCCTCACGGAGCTCTGAAATGCCTTTTCGGAGCTGAGACCGAATATTACGGCTGTTACGATAAGCTGGGTATGTCCCGAGAGATGGCAAAGCATTTTGACTACATCCTCGTACCCTTTAGCCACACACATATGGTCAATTTCGTTATGGCGGAATATCCCGAAATAGCCGAGAAGCGCCGTGAGCTTTTGGCAAAGGCAAAGGAAGCGTGGCAATTTCTTGACGAGAAGGATATAGAAAACATTTTCAACGGAATGAATTGGAGAACGGTAAAGAAATACGTTCCCGAAATAAAGACCGATTCTGTAGATTTTGCGGCAAAAACATTGGTTCGCAACAGCCAAGCGCTCCTTGCAAATGAGGATTTCAGACAGCTCTGCCGCACTCTCCCCGTGTCGGTGGCTCATCCCTATGCCCTCTGTGGAACTACCACAGAGGAAAGACAAAAGGTGCTGGGAGCTATATCATCCGAGGATTATCGGGCGTTCTACAGAGAGGCTAAAAAGCTTGGCGTATATATTGAGATAAACGTGTCCGCCGTGCTTGAGGCGGGCGAGGAGCTTGAGACAAATCTGCACCTCGACCATTTCAGAATAGCCAAGGAGGAGGGCTGTCAGTTTACCTTTGGAACCGACTCCCATTCCACCCATTGGTTGGAGAACATAAGGATAGGCGACAGGATATCGGAGCTTTTGGAGCTGAAAAAAAGCGATATAGCGGAGTTCTTGCAGGATTCCGTGGTTGAATAACAGAGCGGCACTTGACAAGGATTTTTATATATGTTATAATATCTTCATAAATTTTCCTTTTAGGGGTGAAATATGAAAAAATTTGAGACCTTGGGCGTAATGATAGATATGTCAAGAAACGCCGTTATGAGCCTTGACGGACTGAAACGCTTTCTTCCTCTGCTCAAAAAAATGGGCTACAACTGCGTAATGCTTTACACCGAGGACACCTACGAGGTGGACGGAGAGCCTTACTTCGGATATATGAGAGGGCGCTATACAAAGGCGGAAATGAAAGAAATAGATGCCTTTGCCGAAAGTCTTGGAATGACCGTCATTCCTTGCATACAGACTCTGGCGCACCTTAACGCTATCTTCCGTTGGGGCAAGTTTCCCCACGACTGCGATGATATTCTTCTTACCGATGACGAGCGTACCTACGAGCTTATAGACCATATGTTCTCAACTCTTTCGGAGTGCTTCAAGTCAAGAAAAATACACATCGGTATGGACGAGGCTCATATGCTGGGCAGAGGTAAGCACCTTGATATCCACGGCTATGAGACTGTGAATGATATTATGAAGCGTCACCTTGAGAGAGTTTGTTCTATAGCCGAGAAATACGGCTATGAGGTAATGGTCTGGTCGGATATGTATTTCAGACCTTGGAACGGCGGAAAGTACGTTATACCCAAGTGCGAAATGCCAAAAGAGGTAATAGCGGCTCTGCCCGAGTCGGTAATTCCCGTATATTGGGATTATTATCAAAGCAACGAGCAGACCTATAGCGATATGATAGAAAACCACAAGCAGCTCTCAAATAAAACTTGGTTTGCGGGGGGCTCGTGGAGCTGGTACGGTATGATACCCTACAACCGCTTTACTCTTGAGAGTATGATCCCCGCTCTTAACGCTTGCGGTAAGCACAAAATACGTAACGTTATCTTTACTATGTGGGGGGATGACGGAGCGGAATGCTCACACTTCTCACAGCTTCCCTCACTGTTCTACCTTGCAGAGTATGCAAAGGGCAACAGAGACGAGGAGAAGATAAAGGCAAAATTCAAGAGATTTTCGGGTATCGACTTCGACGAGTTTATGAATATCGACTGCCCCAACGACGTAGTACCCTACGAGGGCAGACCCTGTAACCCGTCCAAGTATATGTTCTACTCGGATTACTTCAACGACTTCCTTGACTATACGGTTAAAGCGGGAGCGGGAGAAAAGTATATCGACTATGCAAATCAGCTCCGCGCAACGGCGAAGAAGAGCCGCAAATACGGATACGTTTTCGATACCGCCGCAAAGCTGTGCGACGTAATGGCGATAAAGTACGAGCTTGGTCTGCGTACACGTAAGGCTTACGAGGCAGGCGACAAGGCAGAGCTTCTGCGCCTTGCCAAGAACGAGTACGTTGAGGTTGAAAAGCGTATTGTTAAATTCGCGGAAGCCTTTGAGAGGCAGTGGATGAGGGACAACAAGCCCCACGGCTTTGACGTTCAGGACCGCAGAATAGGCGGGATACTTTTCCGTACACGCGCCTGCCGAAAGAGAATTTTGGCTTACGTAAACGGCGAGCTTGACCGCATTGAGGAGCTTGACGAGGCTATTTTGCCTTTCCGTAAAAAAGAAGAAAGCATAAATCTCAACGTGGCAACCATATACACCACGGTAAACGTACCTCATCATTCGTAAAAAATAACAGCTAAGGGCTGTCGCAAAGCATTTGCGACAGCCCTTAGCTGTTATAGATATTATCATTCCTCGTTAGACGACATCGCTTTGTCGTAAATGGCGGTGATCTCATCAGAGGGCTTTTTATCAATGAGTGTTACAACGACCGCCGCGATCATACTTACGATAAATCCGGGGATTATTTCGTAGATTCCCGATGCCCATATACAGGTGCTGAAGCCCTCTCCAAACATTCCGTCAAGAGCGTTTGTGCAAAGAGCGAGCCAAAGCAGGTCTGTTACCGCGCCTGCGATAACTCCCGCAAGAGCGCCCTTATACGTAAAGCGTCTCCAGAAGAGGGAGAGGATAACCACAGCGCCGAAAGCGGAGCCGAAGCCCGCCCAAGCGTTTTCCACAAGGTCCATAATAGCCTGCGCGCCTGTTCCTTTACTGCTTGCGATAAAGAAAGCAATCACGGATATAATGAGGACAACTCCGCGTCCTATCCACAGAGTTTCCTTATCGGAAGCCTTTTTGCGGATAAGGGGCTTATAGATATCGGATGTAAAGGAAGAAGAAGCAACGAGAAGCTGGCTATCTGCCGTGGACATTGACGCGGCAATGATGGCAGCCAACAGGAAGCCTGCGATTGCAGGATGGAAATACTTTCTCGCAAGGGTTATGAATACCATTTTTTGGTCTTCCGCAAGGAGAAGCTCCTCACCGATTATAATTCTACCGAAGAGAGCGATAACGATCACAGCCGCCAACGCGAGAACTACCCAAACGATAGCCACTATGGCGGATTTCTTTACCATAGAGGGCTTCTTTATTGACATAAAGCGAACAAGAATGTGGGGCATACCGAAATATCCGAGACCCCAAGCAAGGCCGCTGACTATCTCACGCCAATCGGCGGTAAAGGGATTTTTGATAAACGAGAAGCTCTCTGTAACCGCGCCTGCTTCGTTTTTAAGCTCAACCACGTTATTCAAAATACTGAAGTCCAGATCGGTAGTAACGGCGATGATTATGGGAAGCGCCAGAACAGCAACTATCATCAGAAGACCCTGGAAGAAGTCTGTCCAGCACACAGCCATATAGCCGCCGAGGAAGGTATAAACTATAAGTATTGCCGCAAATATCAGCATAGCGAGATGCCTGTCAATAGCGGGGAAGAGAGCAGTGAACACGTCTGCTCCCGCAACAAAGGCAGATGCTACGTATACCGTAAAGCAGATAAGAAAAACCACCGCGCAGGTAACCTGCAAGGATTTGTTTTTGGTCGCAAAACGGTTGGAAAGATATTGAGGAAGAGTGATAGAGTCGTTTGCCGCCGCGGAGAAGCAACGGAGACGGCGAGCGATAAGTATCCAGTTAAGGGCTGTACCTATGGCAAGTCCTATACCTATCCAAGCCTGTCCGAGACCGAAGGCAAGAATGCTTCCGGGCAGACCCATAAGCAGCCAAGCACTCATATCCGATGCCTGCGCGCTCATAGCGGTTACCCAAGGTCCCATTGACCTACCGCCAAGGAAGTAATCCTTGTCGGTCTTGCTCTTGGAGCGGAGGAAAAGGAATATTCCTATTCCCAACATAGCCGCAAAATAAATGATAAGAACAGTAAGCTCCCAGTTCAAAGTGTAAAACCTCACTTTCGTTGATTAAAAAATAGATATTTCATTATAACATAAAAAACCAAAATATACAAGTTTTTTTGGAAATTTTATTTTTATTTTTAACTGAACGAAAAAAACGCATAATACTTAATGGTGCAAAATTTTTATTTTGGGGGATATATGGGGGCGGATAAGGCGTGCTCGGTCAGAAAGAAAGACAAAAAGCTCGGCTTTTGGAAGCTTGTTTATATTTTCTTTTTCTGCGCCGCCGTGGGGTGGATATGGGAAGAAATATATTGCCTTGTCAAGCACGGCTTTTGGGTGGAGAGGGGATTTTTGTTCGGACCTATTTTGCCTATATACGGGCTTGGCGGCATTACCGTTTATTGGATTAAAGCAAAGCTTGTAAAGCAAACGCCGTGGCTTATGTTTTTTGCAAGCTTCGGCGCGGCGGGGATTGTGGAATATACAAGCTCGTGGCTTTTGGAAAAGATATTCAATAAGAAATGGTGGGAGTATTCACACGTTCCGTTTAATATAGGCGGTCGCGTTCATTTGGTGGGGCTTATCTTTTTTGGGATGATGGGATGTATTCTCGGTTGTTGGGTCTTGCCCAGCCTTGAGAGCTTTATTGAAAGACAGAACAAAAAGCATCTGACAGCTTTTGGGAGTATAATGTTGGCGATATTCGCGGCAGACGTTGCGGTGTCGGCAATATATCATTTGAGGTTCTGAGGACACGGCAAATACTCATCTTGTATAAAAGAATTTTACACCACCTCTTGCAAATCCCAAGGCTTTGTGCTACAATTATGCAGACGGATTTTTATACAGAGGTATATATGAGAGTTTTAGACTTTTTAAAAAAGAACGTAGTAATGGTAATAGCCTTTGTGGCGGCGGTCGTAACGGCGTTTTTTATACCGCCCGACAGGGAATATCTTGGTTACATAGACCTGAAAACCATTTCCTGTCTTTTCTGTGTGCTTGCGGTGGTCTGCGCGCTGAAAAACATAAACTTTTTCTATATGATAGCCAAAAAGATAGTTACGCTTTTCAAGAACGCCAGAATATGCGTGCTTGTCCTCGTTTACATAACCTTTATAGGCTCTATGCTTATAGCCAACGATATGGCGCTTCTTACCTTTTTGCCCCTGGGCTATCTCGTGCTTTCCGAGACGGGAAAGCAAAAATATATGGCATTTACCTTTATTATGCAGAATATTGCCGCTAATCTCGGCGGTATGCTGACACCGTTCGGCAATCCTCAAAATCTTTATCTCTATACGAAGTTCAATATCTCAAATCTTGACTTTATTAAAATAATGGCACCGCCCTTTATCCTCGCTATTGCTTTGATAACCCTTTGCTGTATCATATTCGTCAAGGGCGAGCCCTTGAGCGTTTCGGACCACCCCGTGCCGATGAACCGCAAAAGGGCAGCTCTTTATCTGTGTCTGTTCGCCCTGTCCATCGCCATAGTTTTCAGAGGAATACCCTATTGGGTAGGACTTATCGTAATTCCCGCCGTTCTCATTTTCGCAGACAGGCGGGCGCTGAAGATGGTGGACTATCCACTGCTTTTCACCTTTGTGTTTTTCTTTATCTTTTCGGGAAATATGGCGAGGATAGAAGCCGTGAGGGAGTTTTTCTCATTCCTCCTTGGAAAGAGCGTACTTGTTTTCTCCATACTTTCCTGTCAGGTCATAAGCAACGTGCCGTCGGCAATATTGCTCTCCCAGTTTACCGATAATTACCGCGAGCTACTGCTCGGCGTAAACATCGGCGGAGTGGGAACGCTTATTTCCTCTCTGGCAAGCCTTATTACCTTCCGCGAATACGTAAAGCAACGCCCGGGGAAGAAAAGATACGCCGCCTATTACCTGCTTCTTTTCTCAGCCTTTAATTTCGCGTTTTTGATTATACTTACTTTGTTTATGATAATAATTTGATTTATAATCTTGCAATAATGCGGAAAATGTGATATAATAAAATGCAATTCTTTAGAAATACGAGGTGAATGATATGTCAGAATACAAGATAGAAACAAAATGCGTGCAGGGTGGCTACACCCCCGGGAACGGCGAGCCCCGTCAGATACCGATAATTCAAAGCACGACCTTTAAGTATGCGTCAAGCGCCGATATGGGCAAGCTCTTTGACCTTGAAGCGTCGGGATACTTCTATACCCGTCTCCAGAACCCCACCAACGATTACGTTGCCGCTAAAATATGCGATATGGAGGGCGGAACCGCCGCAATGCTGACCTCGTCGGGTCAGGCGGCTAACTTCTTCGCTATATTTAATATCGCTTCCTGCGGAGACCACGTTGTCGCTTGCTCCACTATCTACGGCGGAACCTTTAACCTGTTTTCGGTTACTCTTAAGAGAATGGGAATTGACTTTACTTTTGTCACCCCCGACTGCACCGACGAGGAGCTTAACGCCGCATTCCGCGAGAACACCAAGGCGGTATTCGGAGAGACTATCGCAAATCCCGCTCTTACCGTTCTTGACATCGAGCGCTTTGCCAATGCTGCTCACGCTCATGGCGTTCCGCTTATAATCGATAACACCTTTGCTACTCCCGTAAATTGCAGACCCTTTGAGTGGGGAGCGGACATCGTTACCCATTCCACCACCAAGTATATGGACGGTCACGGCGCGGCTGTGGGTGGCTGTATAGTTGATTCGGGTAAGTTTGATTGGACCAAGTACCCCGAAAAGTTTGCGGGTCTTTGCACTCCCGATGAAAGCTACCACGGCGTTACCTACACAGAGCGCTTCGGACTTGAGGGTGCGTTTATAACCAAGGCAACGGCTCAGCTTATGCGCGACTTCGGAGCTATTCAAGCGCCACAGAACGCATTTTTGCTCAACCTCGGCTTGGAGAGCCTTCACGTAAGAATGGCAAGACACTGCGAGAACGGTCTCGCGGTTGCTAAGTTTCTCAGCCAGGATGACCGCATAGCGTGGGTGACCTACCCATCTCTTGAGGGAGATAAATATTACGACCTTGCGAAGAAATATATGCCTAACGGCACCTGCGGTGTCGTAAGCTTCGGCGTTAAGGGCGGCAGAGAGATGGCTGAGAAGTTTATGGGCAACCTTAAGATCGCCGCTATTGGGACACACGATGCCGATGCAAGAACCTGTTGTCTGCACCCCGCAAGCGCAACTCACCGTCAGATGAACGAGGAAGAGCTGGTTGCGGCGGGAATTTCGGGCGACCTTGTACGCCTTTCATGCGGTATTGAGAACAGCGACGACCTTATTGCTGACATCAAGCAGGCGCTTGACGCTCTTAATTGAAATAACACCAAGGAAGGAACGGTAGAATATGCCGATCAAAATACCAAACCTATTGCCCGCAACACAGGTATTGCTTAACGAAAATATATTCGTAATGACCGAAACGCGGGCTATGACACAGGACATAAGACCCTTGAAGATTCTTATGCTCAATCTTATGCCCCAAAAGATAGCCACAGAGACGCAAATTGCCAGACTTATAGGAAATACCCCCTTGCAGGTGGAGCTAGAGCTTTTGCAAACGGCTACTCACAAATCCACCCATACGTCAGCCGAGCATATGCTTGCCTTTTACAAGACCTTTGACGAGGTAAAGCAGAACAAATATGACGGTATGATAATCACGGGCGCGCCTGTGGAGCATATGGAATTTGAAGAGGTGGACTATTGGGATGAGCTTTGCGAGATAATGGAGTGGAGCAAGACCCACGTAACAAGCACCTTTCACATCTGTTGGGGCGCTCAGGCGGGGCTTTACTACCATTACGGCGTAAAGAAATATCAGCTTGACAAAAAACTTTTCGGAGTGTTCGAGCATACGCTTGACCACAAGCAGTCTATACTTTTCCGCGGCTTCGACGATACCTTTGTAGTTCCTCATTCACGCCATACCGAAAGCCGCCGCGAGGACATCGAGGCAGTTCCCGAGCTTAAGATACTCGCAAGCTCGGAGGAAGCGGGTGTGTTCGTGTGCAGTACCGACAAGGGCAGACAGATATTTGTTACGGGTCACTCGGAATACGATGCCGATACCTTGAAGAATGAATATCTCCGCGATAAGAACGCGGGACTTCCCATAGACTTGCCGAAAAATTATTTTCCCGATGACGATGACACCAAAGAGCCTGTCGTTAAATGGCGTAGCTGCGCAAATCTTTTCTATACCAACTGGCTTAACTATTTCGTTTATCAGTCTACGCCGTATAACATTGAGGAGATTGAGTAGTTAGTTTGTGATGGCTTTTTGCTACTTTCTTTTGCAAAAGAAAGTAGCGCAAAGAAAACATTGCAAATAAGTTTTTAACGGCCCGACCATAGGTCAAATCAAAATTTATAGGTTTTTATATTGAAGAAATACGTCGGACGGCTGTTGCGCCACCGACGGATTTCTACCTTAGAAAATCCTATATTATATTGTGTAATTATGGGAAGAGAGCAAAATAATCAAATTTATAATAGCCCCATAGTTGGAAGTTTCTTTGCTTCTTTCTTTTCAAAGAAAGAAGAGAAACTCACACCTCAACTAACTTTTTATCACTCTTAGTAAAATTGTACACCGAGCCGTCCTCTTGAATAGCTATCATATCCTCGATACGGCAGCCGTATTTGCCCTCGATGTAGATACCAGGTTCGACAGTGACCACGTTTCCCGCTTTGAGACAGGATGCGCTGTCGGCTCTTGGGGAAAGATTGGGAAATTCGTGAATGAACATTCCTACTCCGTGTCCAAGACTGTGTCCGAAATTTTCTCCAAATCCTGCGCGGCGTATAACCGACCGAGCCGCCTCATCAGCATCGCGGCAGAGAACGCCGCCCTTTATCATACCGAGAGCCGTCAGTTGTGCCGTTAGCACCGTGTCGTATACAAGCTTCATTTCCTCGTCGGCTTTGCCGATTACCACCGTTCTCGTCATATCCGAGCAGTAGCCGTCTACCGTAGCGCCGAAATCCATAGTGAGAAAGCCCTGTCGAAGCTTTTCGTCCGACGGAACGCCGTGGGGCAGAGAGGACGCAGAGCCCGATACGGCTATGGTTTCAAAGGCTATGCCCTCGGCTCCGTTTTTTCTCATAAAAAATTCAAGCTCCAAAGCCACCTCACGCTCGGTGCGCCGAGGAGAGATAAAATTAAGTATGTGGCAAAAAGCCGCGTCGGTTATTTTTTGAGCTTCCTCGATTCGGGACAGCTCTTTTTTTGACTTTACCGCCCTCAATTCCTTTAATATCTCGGAAGCGCCAAATTTTATCTCAACTCCCGAAAAGCTCTCAGTAAACCGCTTAAGGTCGGCGCAGGAAAGTGAAGCTTCCTCAATAGCCACCTCGGAAAAGCCCTTGTCGGCTATGAGCCGCTTGAGGGTCTCAAGCATACCGCCCGCCGAAAGTATTACCGAAAAGTCGGGGCACGCCGTTCGCGCCGCCTCAATGTAACGGGAGTCGGTGAGTAAAAATGCCTCGTTGGGGGTTACAAGGATATATCCGTCTGAGAATTTGAAATCCGAAAGATAGCGTTGGTTTATCTCTGATGATATTATTGCCGCCTCGGCCTCTGCAGCGCGCAATGCTTCTTGAAAACGTACGAGCGCCGTCACGACAGGGTCTCCTTTGCCGCAAGCCACATATTTTTCATAGTCAGAGCATCATCTGCCATAGTTCCCGCCGATTCGCAGATGATTCGGGGGCATACTCCCTCACGCACGATAGCCTCGGCAAGTCCGTCAAATTCGGGGCCGTATATGGCATCCTCAAAGGTCAGGTGCTTTTTCTCTCCCGCAGAGGTAAATTCTATCTTTGAAAAATGGCAGTGTAGATTGTAGGCGTACTCGTCTCCGAGGGCGCTTCCTATCCTGTCGAATACACGGCGGTAGCTGTCGCAGTCGGTAAAATATCCCCCGATGTTTCGGGCGTTAAGATGACCGAAGTCCACAACAGGATGGTATTTTGGGTGTCGCTTACATAGCTCGATGACCTCGTCAAGTGTACCCAGCTGATTGAGCTTACCCATAGTTTCAAGACCCATTCTTATGTCGGTGTCTCCGTTGACCTCAAGATTTTTTTCGAGAGTGTCTGCGGCAAGCGCCATAGCTTCCTCTCGGGATATTTTAGCGGCGCTTCCCGTGTGTATAACAATAGTGTCAGCGCCGAGAAGCTCTGCGGCGTGAAGAGATTTTGAGATGTATTCTATGCTTTTGAGCCGTTTTTCTTCAACCACCCCTGAAAGGGAAATAAAATAGGGAGTGTGAAGCGACATAAGTATGCCGTGTTCTTTAGCTTTCTTGCCTACCGCGGCAAGGGTGGCATCCGAGGCGGTAAGTCCGTTTCCCGCCTGATATTCGTATGCGTCAAGTCCGCGCGCCTTTAGCCAAGAGGGGGCTTGAAGTGTGGCTTTATTGCCTTCCTCATAAAAGCTTTCGCTGTTACCGCCGGGTCCAAATGTAGGTCTGTCTGTTTTTATCATAATTTCACCTTGCTTTCGTATTCGATTTTTTGTATCTGCGTATAAAGGGCTTTTCAATAAGCCGCTTTGCCTTGAAAAAGGGAGTTTTTTTGTCTTTAATGGGGGGAACGATTATGGATATCATTCCAAGCCTGTGAACGGCAAGGGTGTCGGTGAGAAGCTGATCGCCAAGCCCTGCGGTATTTTCTACCGTTGCGCCCATTTCTTCCATCGCGGCAATAAGCGAACGGCTTTTCGGCTTTCCGCTGTCGGGATATGCGGGAAGTCCAAGCTTTTTGTTGAACAGCTCCACTCTCGGGGCGTGGTTGTTGGAGATAAGAGCCGCCTTTATTCCGTTTTCCGAAAGGGAAGCAAACCATTTTATTATTCTTTCGTCAGGCTCGGGCTGTTCGTAAGGGGCTAAGGTGTTGTCGATATCGATAAGCAGAGCCTTTATGCCCAGAGACAGCAAAAATTCGGGGGTGACACCCTCAAAGGTGTCGAACATATATTCGGGTGTGAGCAGATAGGAAATGCTCTTTTTTTTCTTGTCCATAAAAAATTCCTTATTTTAAGTGTTGTATGTAGTATAAATATTGTATCATACATCAAATAATTAAGCAATAGGTTTAAAAAAATAAAAAAAGTTAAAAAATTTTCAAATAAGGGGTTGACAAAAGAAAATCTTTGTGGTATTATATTAAGGCAGTTTTCCGAAACCATATATGCGAGTGTAGTTCAATGGTAGAATCCCAGCCTTCCAAGCTGGTCGCGTGGGTTCGATTCCCATCACTCGCTCCAATGCAAATGCCGCACTTGTTGCGGCATTTATGCAGTAAGTGCCTTTAGCTCAGCCGGATAGAGCAACTGCCTTCTAAGCAGTAGGTCGGGGGTTCGAATCCCTTAAGGCACGCCATACGGAGGGATTAGCGCAGTTGGTTAGCGCGTCAGGTTGTGGCCCTGAAGGCCGTGGGTTCGAATCCCATATCTCTCCCCAGAAAAAAGAGGGCAAGTCTTGTGACTTGCCCTCTTTTTTCAGTTATATTCGCCTGCGGCGAGTTCTATGCGCTTCGAGCGTGATATTGCCTACGGCAGTGATATGATGCTTGCGAAGCAAGCACGTTGAAAGTAACAAGGCGAATATAATATCACTGTGAGCATATTTGCGGAGCAAATTGGCGAACAATATCACTACGAGCAAAGCGAGTAATATCACGCTGCGCGTAAGCTAAGCATATCACTATACACTTTACAACTTCTAACTTTTATGATATAATTTACCTGAGGTGATGATAATGGCAGAAAGTATTTTGAGAGATAAATCTAAAGAATTTGCAAAGCAGATAGTATTTCTTTGTCGAGATATAAAGGCAAATATGAAAGAGACGGTTTTGACAAATCAGCTTTTGCGTTCGGGAACATCTATCGGAGCAAATATTTACGAAGCTCAATATGCACAGGGAACTAAGGACTTTATATCAAAACTGGAGATTGCGCAAAAAGAATACTTCGAAACTGAATATTGGCTGGAATTACTTTTTGAAACAGGATATATCGCCGAAAATGTTTATAAGCCTTTACAAAATCAATGTGGTCAGATACGCAGAATGTTGATTTCTTCCCTTAACACAACAAAAACAAACCAACGGAACAAATAATTTTAAAATATTTTTTGGCGGTATATTATGCATGCCTTTAGCTAAAAAAGCTCTTTTTCACCGAAAGAGCTTTTTTATTTTTTAAGAAAGTCAATAAATAGTTAACTTATTTAAAAATATCGTCGTATTCTACGTTTAATATCTGTTTTAGTAAAATTATTTCATCAGGATATAAATGGCGTTGACCAACTTCAATTTTGGCTACGGCACTTCTTGTTATATCACAGCCTAAAAGTTGTAATTTGGTGGCAATATAATCTTGGGTATATTTATTTTTTTCTCGTAATTTTCTAATGTTATCACCAATTCGTTTTTCGACATTTTTATTCATAATCTCTCTCCCAAAAAAAGAATTGCACTTATTTTAGTGCATTGCCTTGACAATATTATAATTGTATGTTATAATAACTATGCACCTGTATAGGTGCAAATAAAAATTTTAGGAGTATAAATATGTATTTTTCAGATTATCTAAGGCAATTTTCTAATGAAAACTCGATTAGAGGAGATGTATCAAGAGATTTCATAAATAGTAAAAGCAGAGCTAAAACGTATGCGGGAGTTATTAAAAATATGCAAAAAAATAACGCTTGTGATGTGGCATTTGATGCGATTAATGAAATTTATAAAATGTATAATAATGAGCAGGAGGTTTAATATGAAAAAAACATTATTAATAGTGGGAATTGTTCTTTTAATCTTGCAATCAATATCTACAGTTTCAGGAATTGCAATGGGAACACTTAACTTTACAGGAGTTTTTATACTAGATTTTGCGTCTTTACTTGGCTATCATTTTATTGGTATTGTAGGTGTGATTTTATTGGTTATACGTTGGATTCTAAATAATAAAAATTAGGTTAAGAAAAGCTCTTTTCGCAGTAGGAAAGAGCTTTCTTTTTTTATGTTTATAAATTGTCAATATTTATGTGATATAATAAAGGGGTACAAAAAAGGAGAGAAAATTATGCCGAGACACGTAAACATTCCAATATTTATCCCACATCTGGGCTGTCCCAATAACTGCGTTTTCTGTAATCAGCGGTCTATATCGGGGCATATGTCCTTCGCCCCCGCATCGGTGGAGAACGAAATAGAAAACGCCCTCTCGACGGTAAGCCTTGAGGACGAGTGTGAAATAGCATTTTTCGGCGGCTCGTTTACAGGTATCGACCGCGCTCTTATGATAGACCTTCTAGACAGGGCGCAGAAATATATAGACCGAGGACAGGTAAGCTCTATTCGGCTGTCAACACGCCCCGATTACATAGATGATGAAATTCTTGACATCCTTTCGCGGTATTCGGTGGGTACTGTGGAGCTTGGGCTTCAGAGTATGTCTGACAGGGTGCTTGAAGCCTCGGGCAGAGGGCATAATGCCGATATCGCCCGCAGAGCGTGCAGAGCCGTAAAGGCAAGGGGCTTTTCGCTTATCGGTCAGATGATGATAGGACTTCCCAGCTCGGATGCCGAAAGCGAAATGATGACGGCAAGGGAGATAATAGCCTGCGGCGCGGACGGCGCGCGGGTATATCCCACCGTTGTTTTTAGGGATACGGAGCTTGCTGATATGACCGAAAAGGGAAGCTACACTCCCCTTACGGACAGGGAAGCGGCAAGCAGAACGGCTAACGTCCTCGATATATTTGACCGCGCGGGCGTTCCCTGTATTCGGGTGGGACTTTGCGCATCTGAAAATCTATCTGACGAGTCTTGCGCTGTAGCAGGGGCAAATCACTCGGCAATCGGTGAGATGGCTATGAGCGAGCTCTATTTCCGCCGCATATGCGCCGAGCTTGATAAGCTTGAAATTGACGGCGGAGAGCTTAAAATTTTCGTCTCCCGAGGCTCGGTTTCAAAGGCGGTTGGGCAAAAAAAGCAAAATAAATCGAAAATTTGCGAAAAATACGGTATCAGACGAATAAAAGTGCTTGAAAAAAATGAAATAATAGGTTATAATATTATATTAGAGTATTGTAGCGAAAATAAAAGACAGTAAAATTTTTGGAAAATGAAGGGAGACTGCCCGTGTATCTTAAATCACTGGAATTGCAAGGCTTCAAATCCTTCCCCGATAAAACTAAGCTTACCTTTGAGGGGGGCGCTACCGTCATCGTAGGACCTAACGGAAGCGGAAAATCGAATATTTCCGACGCTATGCGTTGGGTGCTTGGAGAGATATCCTCAAAGAGCATCAGAGGAACGAAGATGGAGGATATCATTTTCGGAGGAGCGGACAGCCGCAGACCTATGGGCTTTGCCGAGGTCTCGGTTACCTTTGATAATACGGGTATGCTTGGCAGACTTGACTGCCCTTATGACGAGGTCACGGTTACAAGGCGCTATTACCGTTCGGGAGAAAGTGAATATTACATAAACCGCCGCGCGGTAAGACTTCGCGATATTTACGAGCTGTTTATGAATACGGGCGTAGGTCGAGACGGCTATTCGATCATCGGTCAGGGTAAGATAGCCGAGATGATATCAAGAAAAAGCGACGAGCGCCGCGGTATATTCGAGGACGCCTCGGGTATAGCCAAGTACCGCCACAAAAAGAGCGAGACCGAAAGACAGCTTGCTCACACCGAGGAAAATATGACACGTATCAATGACGTGTTTGCCGAAGTGGAGGCGCAGGTAGTTCCTCTTGAAAAGGAAGCCGAGAAAGCCAAAAAGGCTATGGAGCTTCTGGAGACCAAAAAGCGGGTGGACGTTCAGCTTTGGCTTTACGATACCGAAAAGCTCAGGGCTGACCTGAATAAGTATGAGGAAAGCTTCCGCAACGCGGAGTTTGACCTGCAAAATGCGGACGATGCTATAAAAGCTCTTGAGGTGCAGAACGATAAGCTCTTTGAAATATCTCAGTCCAATGCGGCGGAGTCTGAGGAGCTTCTCACCGAGATACGCCGACAGACAGAGATAAATCACGCTCTTGACAGCGCATACAGAATAACCGAAGCGAATATACTCCATACAAAGGAGATGATAGCGGCGGCTGAGGGCGCGGCGGCATCGGCGGAGCGCTCGGCAGAGGCAGAGGGTTCGGCACAGGCAGAACGCTCGGCGAGGATATCCGACCTCAGAGAGGCGCTTGCGAAAAAGGAAGAAGAATATGAGGTGCTTAAGGGCGAGCAGGCAAGTGCAGCCGCCGAAGCGCGAGAGCTTGATTTTAATATTGACAGAGCACTTTCCGATATACATACCCTTGAGAGCGAGCTTGCGTCTGTTAACGCAAGAATCGAGGTCATTGACAATTCCAGAGACAGCGAGAGCGACCGAAACACGGCGGTCTTGCGTGAGATAGAGGATTACGAAAGGGTATCCTCCGACCTGCGCGCTGATGGAGATAGAGCAAGGGGAGCTATCGCCAATTACGACAGCGCGGCAGAGACTACCTCCTCGGAGATAGACAAATACACCGTGGAGCTTGCCGAGATGTATTCCGAGAGACAGGACAGAAACGAGGAGCTTACCGCTCTCCGTCTGCGCCGTGACTCGGTGGAGCAGAGAATAGAGACCTTTAAGACTATGGAGCAACAGCTTGAGGGCTATTCGGGAAGCGTGCGCTTCGTTATGAAAAAGTACGCGGAGGGCGGTATAACCGACCGCTTTGGCGCAAAATGCGGCAAAATATACGGACCTCTTTCCACACTCGTGAGAGTAGAGGATAAGTATCTTACAGCTATCGAGACAGCCCTCGGACCTAATCTTCAGCATATAGTGGTTGAGGACGAGAGCGTGGCAAAGGCGGCAATGTTTGCTCTTAAAAAGGCGCAAGAGGGTAGAGCTACCTTTTTCCCGCTTACGTCTATGAAAGGACAGACCGAGACACCCGAAATGCGTGATGCTATGGGATATACGGGATATATTGCCGTAGCGGACGAGCTTGTAGAGGCTGACAGAAAATTTGAAAATATTTTGTCGGGACTTCTCGGCAGAACGCTTATATTCGATACCATCGACAACGCGACGGCTATGGCTAAGGACCTTAAATACAAGGTAAGAGCCGTGACCCTTGACGGTCAGCAGATAAACGTAGGCGGCTCGTTTACGGGCGGCTCGGTACGCAAAAACGGAAATATCCTCGGCAGAGCCGCGGAGATAAAGAGACTTGAAGCCGATTCGGCAGAGCTTGGCAAGAAGATAGACCGACTTTCGGCAGAATTCGGAAAGCTTGGCGAGAAGATAGGCAACGTGGAGGACGACAAGGATTCGGCAGAGCAGAAGCTGAGCCTTATCAAGGTCATGCGCGACTCCGAGAACAACCGCCTTGAACAGATACTCGCAAAGCTTGAGGCAAACGATGCGTTGACCGAGAAGCTGAAAGCCGATTACGGCGGACTTCTCAAGGAGCGCGAGCAGTACGAGGAGGACCGTAAGGGGCTTGTCGTAAGACAGGGCGAGCTTTCGGTTCAGATAAAGGAAATAGGCGCGGCAAGAGCCGATATGGACGTAAAGCGTAACGATGCGCTTGACAGAAAGACCGATGCCGAGGAGAGAATGACGGCTACCTATATCTCTATGAACGAAATGAAAAAGGACATAGAGACTGAGGAGCGAATGGGCGGAGAGTCTGAGCAAAGACAGAAGCAGTTCTTGGAAGCTGCACAGGAGCAAAGAAGCCGTATAGCTCTGCTTTTCGATAAAATATCTCAGTATGAGAACGAAAAGGCCGAAAACAGAGCGACCTTTGCCGAAAGTCAGGCAATGCTGGAGGAGCTTAGCGACAAGCGCGCAAGGCTTGAGGACGGAAACGCCGAGTTCAAGAAGAAGATAAACGAGGTAACTCAAAAGACCCGTGAAAAGCTTGCCCAAAAGGAGATAGTTTTCAAGGAATACACAAGGCTTGAAAACCGACTGACAAATCTTCGCGCCGAGCAGGATAAGCTTGCTTCCCGCTTGTGGGATGAGCACGAGCTCACAAGAGCCGATGCCGTGTCGCTTGGCTATCCTCAGCTTACCTCCGAGACGAGAGGCGAGGCGGCGGCTAAGCAGACCGAGTGCCGCAACAAGCTTCGTGTCCTCGGAAACGTTGACCTTGACGCTGTGAATAAATACAAGGAAGTCAAGGCAAGATATGATTATATGTTGGGTCAGATACGCGACCTTGAAGCATCGAAGGCAGACCTGCTTGATATAATCGGCAAGCTTGAGGGCGAGATGAAGACCGCGTTTATCGATTCCTTTAATCAGATAAACGAAAACTTCAACAAGACCTTTTCCGAGCTTTTCGGCGGCGGCTCTGCGGAGCTGTCTCTGTCCGACCCCGACAACGTGCTTGAAACGGGTATAGAGATAAAGGCGGCACCTCCCGGAAAGATAATCAAGAATATGGTACAGCTTTCGGGTGGAGAGCAGTCCTTTATAGGAGTGGCGCTTTTCTTCGCCATACTTCAGGTAAACCCCACGCCCTTCTGTATTCTCGACGAGATAGAAGCGGCGCTTGACGAGGTGAACGTAGCCCGACTTGCCGAGTATATAAAGAGATACGCAAGCGGTACGCAGTTTATTATGATAACCCACCGCCGCGGAACTATGGAGGCGGCAAACAGGCTCTATGGCGTTACTATGCCCGAGAGAGGTATTTCTAAGGTGCTGGAGCTTGACGTAAACGATATTTCTAAGAAAAAGGGAGATGAATGGGATGGCATTTTTGGATAAGCTAAAGGCAGGACTTGCAAAGACCAAGGGCGCTATTTTCGGGCAGATAGACAACGTGCTTAAGGCATTTGTCAAGGTGGACGAGGAGCTGCTTGAGGAGCTTGAGGAGCTGCTTATTATGTCGGATATCGGCGTGAACGCTACCGAGGAGATAATGGACAGACTTCGCGATGAGGTGAAGTCGGGACGCTTAAAGGAAAAGGAACAGGTCACAGACGCTCTCCGCGCCATTCTCGAGGATATGATAGGAGAGGGTGAGGAGCTAAATCTTAGCACAGCTCCCTCGGTGATCCTCGTAATAGGCGTAAACGGAGCGGGTAAGACTACCTCTATTGGCAAGATATCAAACCGCCTTATATCAAAGGGCAAAAAGGTGGTTGTAGCGGCGGCGGATACGTTTCGCGCGGCGGCTATCGACCAGCTGGCGGTGTGGTGCGAGCGTTCTGGCGCTGATATCGTCAAGCAGAACGAGGGCAGCGACCCCGCGGCGGTCGTTTACGATGCTATTGCCTATGCCAAGAGAAAACAGGCTGACGTGCTTATCGTTGATACGGCGGGCAGACTTCACAATAAGGTAAACCTTATGAATGAGCTTGCTAAGATAAACCGAGTCATAGAGCGCGAGCTTCCCGACGCGGCAAGAGAGAATCTCTTGGTGCTTGACGCTACAACGGGTCAAAACGCCATATTGCAGGCAAAGGAATTCCGCAACGCGGCTAATATTACGGGACTTGTCCTTAATAAGCTTGACGGAACTGCAAAGGGCGGAATTGCTATCTCTATCAAGAGCGAGCTTGATATTCCCGTAAAGTTTATCGGTGTCGGAGAGAAGATAGACGATATGCAGGAATTTGACAGTAAGGAATTTGTAAAGGCGTTGTTTGAGTAATATGAAAATAGTACTTGCATCAAGAAACAAACACAAAATAAGCGAATGGCAGGCGACACTTGGAAAATATATAGACGGAGTGGAGATACTTTCTCTTGACGAGGTAGGTATTTACGGAGAGATAGAGGAAAACGGAGACAGCTTTGAGGCAAACGCTTATATAAAGGCTTACGCGGCGGCGAAGAGCGGCTACGTCAGCATTGGCGAGGACTCGGGGCTTTCGGTAAAGGCACTTGACGGCGCTCCGGGGATATTGTCGGCAAGATACGCGGGCGAGCATGGAAATGACAGAGCGAACAACGAGCTGCTTCTCAAAAATCTCGAAAACAAGTCCGACCGCTCGGCAAAATTCGTATGTACCATTGCCTGTGTGGTGCCCGAAAAAAATAATGAGGGGCACGTGTTCGTGGGCGAGACCGAGGGAAAAATAATAGATGAATATAAGGGCGACGGCGGCTTTGGTTATGACCCCATATTCTTCTATGAGCCCATGGGAAAGACCTTTGCAGAGCTTAGCGCAGAGGAGAAGAACGCTGTGTCCCACAGGGGAAAAGCCATAGCGCTCTTCGCTGAATATTTAAAAACATTAAAATGAGGAAAAACAAATGATAACATCAAAGGAAAGAGCATATTTGCGCGGACTTGCCAACGGAATTCCCGCAATTATGCAGATAGGTAAGGGCGGTATAAGCGATAATCTTATAAAGACGGTATCCGATGCCCTTGAGGCAAGAGAACTTATAAAGCTCACTGTCCTTGAAAATTCAATGGAAACGCCAAAGGATATGGCAAACGCGCTGGCAGAGGCTGTGAGCGCCGACGTTGTAGGCGTTGTGGGAAGAAAAATAATACTTTACCGAGAGTCGGTAAATAATAAAAAAATAGAGCTATGAACGGAATGGATATGCTGAGGGTAGGTATTTACGGCGGTACGTTCGCCCCCATTCACAAGGGGCACGTGGCGGCGGCAAAGGCTTTTATGGAGCAGATGAAGCTGGATTATCTCTTCGTAATACCCACCTACATTCCGCCCCATAAGGCGATAGACCGTTCCGATGACCCATTGTACCGCTTGAAGATGTGTGAGCTTGCCTTTGCCGATACCGACGGAGTTATAATTTCCGATATGGAGATAAGCAGAGGCGGTACAAGCTATACCTACGATACGCTAAAGGAATTACAGCGCCCCGATACGAGGCTGTTTTTGCTTTGCGGCACTGATATGGTGCTTACCTTCGACACGTGGTACAGATACGAGGATATATTGAAAATGTGTTATCCCGCATACGTGCGCCGTGAAAATGACCCATTACTTACCTCTAAAATAGTTGCGAAGATCGGGGAATACTATGAAAAGCACGGGGTCATGTTCAGGCGGATAATCACCGACCCTGTAAATATTTCGTCTACCCAGATACGCCGAGCGGTCAAGACGGGCGGCGATATTTCGGATATGGTTTCCCCCACCGTGGAAAAATTTATACGGGATAACAGACTTTACCTTGATTGAGGCGGATATGATAACCGAAAAAATGCTTGACGCTCTGCGGAGCGAGATAGAAAAAAATATGTCTCCGAAGCGGTACAGACACACCGCCGAGGTGGAAAAAATGATAGAGAGGCTTGGCGGACTATACGCGCCCGAGATACTTCCCGAGCTGAGAGCGGCAGCCCTTTTGCACGACCTTACAAAGGAATATCCTATGGATAAGCAGCTGCTTATCTGCGCTGATTGCGGCTTGAGGATATCAAGAGAGGATCTGTTAGCGCCGAAAACCTTTCACGCCCGAACAGCGGCGGCGATAATACCAAAGCTCTACCCCGAATTTGCCTCGGAGACAGTTCTCAGCGCCGTACGCTTTCACACAACAGGCAGACCCAATATGAGTATTGCCGAGAAGCTTTTGTACCTTGCCGACTATATAGATATGTCGAGGACCTTTGCCGATTGCGTAAGGCTTCGGGAGTATTTTTTTGAGAAATCCCCCGAAAAAATGTTGGAGGAGGACAGAATGGCTCATCTTGACGCTACTCTGACGCTTTCCTTTGATATGACAATAAAAGGGCTTTTAGAGGATGGCTCTGTGATAAGCACCGATACCTTTGAGGCGAGAAATTACCTTATAGCCGAGAGATGATCTATCCGTCTCACTTTTTACATACCTAAATACCAATAAAAAGTGAGATATGATATGAAAAAGAATCAAACGGCAGTATATACGCTTATTACCTTAATAGGAGCGGCACTTTTGCTTACCGCCGCCGCCCTCAACGCGGCGTTTACTCTTACGGCGAATACCGATACCCCTGAGTATGACGGCAGTGTTGCCGTGTCAGTAAGTGATGACAGATTTAATATACTTGTTACGGGAAGCGACCGCACGTCGGGGCTTACCGACGTTATAATGCTTCTGTCTCTCGACAGAAAAAACAGAAGAGCAACCGTGTTGCAGATACCGAGAGATACCTATGCTGCCTATACCGACGGAAGCTATAAAAAGCTCAACGGCGCTTACGGCGCGCTGGGGGGCGCGGGATTTTGCGACTTTATGTCGGAAAGCCTTGGCGTGAGCATAGACCGATATCTTATGCTCTCTCCCGATGCCTTTTGCATGGCGGTGGATGCTGTGGGCGGAGTGGAGATAACTCTTGAGAAGCCTATGTATTACAACGACCCCGCCCAAAATCTTTATATATCCTTAGGCGCGGGGAAGCAGACCCTTGACGGAAAAGCGGCGGAGCAGTTCATTCGTTACCGCTCGGGGTACAGTGACGGCGACCTTGGCAGGATAGACGCTCAAAAGCTGTTTATGTGCGGACTTTTGTCGGCGGTAAGAAAAAATATGAATCCCATATCGCTTGCCAAGCTGTCGGCATCTCTTCTCGGAAAGACCGATACCAATATCAGTCTTTCGGACGCGGCTATGCTTTCTGATGAGCTTTTGTCGGTGAGTGACGAAAATATGACCCTTATCACCGCTCCCGGGGAAGCCCTTGTTGCCGAGAAAAGCGGCGCGTCCTATTACGTTCTTTCCTCTAAGGCTATGTCCGAGGTGCTTTCAAAATACTTTGGCGGCGCACCCGAGGGCTTCGATAAAAAGAGAGTATTTCTCAACAGAAGCTACGAAAGCTTTATAAAAGCCTATGAGGGATACAGAGAATATAAGAAATATTCCGCAAAAAATATATTCGACAGCGGAATAGGTATTGACAAATAGGCAAATTTGCATTACAATAATAAGAGTTGATGATTTTAAAAAATGAAATATATTGAAAGGCAAAAAAATGGATCAGTTTGAAATTACAGCAGAGGAAAAAACACCCCTGAGAGCAGAGAATGCCCGCGAGCTTGCCGAAGCTATCGCGGAGGTGCTTGATTCTAAAAAGGGAAGAGATATAAAGGTTCTTCACGTTGAGGATAAGACGGTGATCGCGGAATATTTCGTTCTCTGTACGGGTAACTCCTCAACACAGATAAAGGCACTGGCGGGGGAGACCGAATTTCGTATAGGCGAGAGAGGCGTTAAGCCCTATGGCGTAGAGGGCAGGGATAATAATTCCTGGCTCATACTTGATTACAGTAACGTGATCGTGCATATCTTCAGCCGCGAATCCCGCGAATTTTATAATCTTGATAAGCTTTACGCCGATTGAGGCAGTTAAATATATAAAAAAGGATAAGAAAAATGAAATACGAGCATAGCGAAATAGAAAAAAAGTGGCAAGAATACTGGGAGAAAAACGAGACCTTTAAGACCGACGTTTGGGACTTTTCAAAGCCTAAATATTACGTTCTCGATATGTTCCCCTATCCGTCGGGCGTAGGACTTCACGCGGGACACCCCGAGGGATATACTGCAACCGACATAGTTTCAAGAATGAAGAGAATGCAGGGCTATAACGTTCTTCACCCCATGGGCTACGACTCCTTCGGACTTCCCGCCGAGCAGTATGCGGTTAACACGGGTAACCACCCCAACGGCTTTACGCAGTCCAATATCGAGACCTTTTCAAAGCAGCTTAAGGAGCTTGGCTTTGACTATGACTGGAGCAAAATGGTGGCTACAAGCGACCCTGAATTTTATAAATGGACTCAGTGGATATTCAAGCAGCTCTACCTCGACGGATACGCGCAATACATAGATATGCCCGTAAACTGGTGCGAGGAGCTTGGAACGGTCCTTTCAAACGACGAGGTCATCGACGGAAAGTCGGAAAGAGGCGGATTTCCCGTTATAAGAAAAAATATGAAGCAGTGGGTCATCGACCAGCCCGCCTTTGCCGAAAAGCTTCTTGAGGGGCTTGAGGAAATTGACTGGCCCGAGTCCACAAAGCTTATGCAGAAGAACTGGATAGGCAGATCCACGGGTGTTGAGGTAAAGTTTGATATAGTGGGTGGCGGAGAGTTTTCTATTTTCACCACCTGTATCGAGACTATTTACGGAATTACCTTTATGGTCCTTGCGCCCGACGGAGATATTGTTAAGGAGCTTATGCCGAGGATAAAAAACAAGGCAGAGGTTCAGGCGTATATCGACGAGACTCTTAAGAAAAACGATATGGACCGCACCGAGCTTAACAAGACCAAAACAGGCTGTGAGCTTAAGGGTGTTACCTGTATAAATCCCGTAAACGGCAGAGAGGTCAGAATGTTTATCGGCGACTTCGTTCTTGCAAGCTACGGAACGGGTGCGGTAATGGCTGTGCCCTCTCACGACCAGAGAGACTTTGAGTATGCCATAGCTCACGGAATAGATATGGTACAGGTAATAGACGGAGATGAAAAGCTTGGCCACGTTGACGTAAGCGAAAAGGCGTTTGAAAAGGGAGACTATCTCGGACGGGGCTACCGCCTTGTAAACTCCGAGGAATTCAGCGGACTTACCGTTGAGGAAGCCAAGGAGGCTATTACGTCTAAGCTTGAAAAAATGGGAGTTGCCAAGAGAACGGTAAATTACCATTTCAGAGAATGGATATTCGCAAGACAGCGCTATTGGGGCGAGCCTGTACCTGTTGTTCACTGCGAGGACGGAAAGATACACGTTCTTGACGACAGCGAGCTTCCCTTGGTGCTTCCCGAGCTTGAAAACTATAAGGGAGTAAACGGAAAAGCTCCCCTTGAAAACGCTACCGAGTGGAAGCGGTATGAAAAGAACGGAGTAAGCGGCAAGAGAGAGACCTCTACTATGCCCGGTTCGGCAGGCTCAAGCTGGTATTTCCTGCGTTATATCGACCCCAATAATGATAAGGAGTTTGCAAACGCCGAGCTTCTCCGTCACTGGATGCCCGTTGACCTTTATATAGGCGGACCCGAGCATGCGGTAGGACATCTTATGTATTCGAGAATATGGAACAGATACCTTTACGATAAGGGTCTTGCTCCTACAAAAGAGCCCTTTAAGAAGCTGGTGCATCAGGGAATGATACTCGGCTCAAACGGCATCAAGATGGGTAAGCGTTTCCCCGAGTTTGTGGTAAACCCCAGCGACGTGGTAAGAGATTACGGCGCGGATACTCTCCGCCTTTACGAGATGTTTATGGGCCCCCTTGAGGTGTCTAAGCCTTGGAGCGATCAGGGCGTTGAGGGCGCGAGACGATTCCTCAACCGCGTGTGGGCGTTCTTTACCGAGCCTGAAAATATTGTGGAGGGCGAGACACCCGCTCTTGAAAAGATATACCATAAGAGCATAAAGAAGATAACCGAGGACTTTGAGAAGCTTGCATTCAATACGGCGATATCTCAGATGATGATATTCATAAACGCTGTATATAAAGAAGGAAAGTGCTCCAAGGAATACGCGGAGGGCTTTATAAAGCCTCTGTCCTGTATCTGTCCTCACATCGGCGAGGAGCTGTGGTCGGTACTCGGTCACAACGACACCGTGGCTTACGAGCCTTGGCCTACCTATGACGAGAGCAAAACGGTAGACGATACCGTGGAGGTAGTGGTTCAGGTCAACGGAAAGGTAAAGGCAAAGATAGAGATAGCTCTTGACGCCGATAAGGATACGGCGCTGGCGGCGGCAAAGGCGGATGAGCGAATTGCCGAGCTTGTTGAGGGTAAGACGATAGTGAAAGAAATAGTCGTTCCCAACAAGATAGTGAATATCGTTGTAAGATAAGACAAAAATAATAAAAAACTTAGAAAAAGCTATTGACAAAGATTAGCAAATAGTGTATAATATTATTCGATTTTGATTGTCTCTGGCAATATGCGGAGGGAGGGAAAACAGAAAATGGCAGAAATTAGAGTAAAAGAAGGCGAATCCTTGGATAGCGCACTTCGTCGCTTTAAGCGTGCAATGGCTCGTTCCGGCGTCCTCACCGAGCTTCGCAAGAGAGAACACTATGAGAAGCCCAGCGTTAAGCGCAAAAAGAAGTCGGAAGCAGCTCGCAAGAGAAAATATAAGTAATTTTCTTGAACTTAAATAAAAACAGACCTCGGAATTTTTCGAGGTCTGTTTTTTTGATCGGTTCCCGAAAACCACCCGCGAGTGGTTTCAAAGAAGCTTTTTTCGATGAGTAATCCCGCCGCAGCGATAGCCTTCCCCGCTGGGGAAGGCTAAGGATAGTCGCCGCATTTGTGGCTGTAGGGCAGGGGCTACACCTTTGTTCCGATTCTGTATTCATTAGGTGACAGCCCGATATATTTTTTGAAAAGCTTACTGAAAAAATGAGAGTCGGGGTAGCCCACAAGTATACCTACCTGTTTTATACTCATATCCGTACTGCACAGAAGCTCGCAGGCGGTGTTCATTCTAAGCTTTATTATGTACGCTGTGGGTGACATACCGAGATGCCGGTTAAAGAGTGCTATATATCTTGAATTGCTTAGATTTTCCATTGCCGCAAGCTGTGGCACGGCAATTTTTTCACTGTATGCAGAGTGGATATACCGCATAGAGGTTTCAAGAGGGCTGGCTGTGGAGAGCTTGTCCGTGCTTTGGGATAATTCGAGAATGATCTCCTCTAAGCAAACCGCCGCGCGGCGCTCAAAAAGAGGGGGCTTTATCTCAAAGGCTTCAAACATACGGCGGAATCTGTTTGATATACGCCCGCTGTCGGCGGCAACACCGAAATAGGGGAGCTCGGATATACCGCATTCGTTCAAAAGCTCCTTGGCAAAGGAGCCTGTAAAATGCACCCACAGATAATCAAGGGTGTCCTTGCCATCATAGGTATAGGTATAATGAGTTTTGGGTGGGAAAATAAATACGCTTCCGCCCTCTGCTGCGGCTTCCTTACCATCAGCCCATACTTTCATATTGCCTCTCACCATATAAAGCAGATAATAATCCTCTCTGCCTGTGGGATTATCGGTGGTAAAGGGAAAATCGGTTACGAAATTTCCCGCGCAGTTTACTGTGATGGGATACTTGTCAGATGCCACACTACAGCTGTTTATACTCGTCTTGGGGCTTTCATCCGAAATAAAATAACAGGAAATAGAACGCATAGTAGCTCCTTAAAAACAGTAAAAAAATACACTTGATAAATAAAAAAATGACTTGACATAACCTTGATATTATTATATTATATATTCAAGATTATGTCAAGGCTTTTTTGATATACGCTCAAAAAATACAAGTAAAAGGGCGATAGCCGAGGTCGTGACAATAAGTATAAAGGAGTATGGGTAGTCCTTATAAGACCTGCCTTAGTGAAAAATGACAAGAGAAGAGCTTTGTTCAAGAATAGATGAGGCGCTTAACGCCTATTTCGGAGATAGTGTAAGGAGCTATGAGCCCTACGGAAACGGACACATAAACGACACATTTTTGGTGGTCTGCGGTAAGAGATACATAATGCAGAGAATGAACCATCAGATATTCACAGAACCTGAAAAAATGATGGAAAATATCCTCGGTGTCACGGGGCATATAAGAAAAAAGACCGCCGAGGCGGGCGGTGATGCGGAAAGATGTACCCTGACGGTCATTCCCACCTTGGAGGGAAAAAAGTACTTTAAGGACAGCATCGGCTCTTACTGGAGAGTTTACGACTTCGTTGAGGGCACTGTAACTCACGAGACGGTTGAAAGCCCTGCGGATTTCTATACCTGCGCAAAGGCATTCGGAAGATTTCAGCGTCAGCTTTCCGACTACGATGCAGAGAAGCTTTATCCCACCATACTTAATTTTCATTGCACTCCCGTAAGATACGATAATCTTATGCTGTCGGTGGAGAAAGACTTATCGGGAAGAGCCCACAGCGTGCAGGCTGAAATAGATTTTGCTATGGCTCGCAAGGACTTTGTAAGGGTGCTTGAAGAAGCCAGAGAGCAGGGAATACTGCCCTTACGTGTTACTCATAATGACACGAAGCTTAACAATATTCTTTTTGACAGCCAAAGCGAAGAGCCTATATGCGTTATAGACCTTGATACTGTTATGCCCGGTTATTCTGTAACCGATTTCGGAGATTCCATAAGATTCGGGGCGAATACCGCCGCCGAGGACGAGACAGACCTGTCTAAGGTTTCCTTGGATATGGAGCTTTTTGAGCTTTACGCCAAGGGCTTTATGGAGGGATGTGACGGAAAACTGACCGATGGCGAGCTTGACCTGTTGCCCGAGGGAGCTATAATGATGACTCTTGAGTGCGGCATGAGATTTCTTACCGACTACATAGACGGTGACGTGTATTTCAGAGTACACAGAGAGGGTCACAACCTTGACCGTTGCCGCAATCAGTTCGCGCTGGTTGCCGATATGGAAAGAAAGCTGCCGCAAATGCGGGAAATTATAAACAGACTTAAATAATAAAAGCTGAGATGCTAACGCTTTGCGCGTATAAGTATCTCAGCTTTTACTATTTCTTATCATTCCCCATCTACCGTAACGCGGAGCTTCTTTATGGCGTTTGCCGCCTTTTGGAGATAATCGTCAATAGCTACGCCCTCGTAGCGGTCGCTGTTAGCGGCTATTACTTCGAGGGTAAGAGGTCCTGTATATCCGCTGTTACGTATATGCTCCGCGAAGCGGTTATAATCTATTTTTCCGTCAAAGGGTATTAGGTGTTGGTCTGCGTTGAACTCGGCAGAGTTGTCGTGGATATGGGTGCAGACGAGCTTCTTTCCAAAGATGGGCATATACTCTCTTCCAAAGGTTAAGCAAGCCTCGTGTCCGCAATCCCAACAAAAGCGTACCGTGTCGCAATCGGCATATTCGTCAAACACCCAGCCGATATTTCCTATCTTACGCTGATTTTCAAAGGCGAGCGTTATATTTTTGCTTGCGGCGTAGTTTATAAGCTTGTCATAGCGTCCTCTGCCTATATCGGTAATAGAGGGGGCGTTTTCTCCCGAGGAGAGGTGAATTACCGATATGGGCGCTCCCGCAGCCACGCAGGCGTCAACCGAGAAAAGAAGGTCGTCAAGCATTCTGTCGCCGTCCTCCCCCTCAAGCCACATATCGTTTATGTGACCAAAGGGGGCGTGCAGATTTTCGTATATCAAGCCGTTAGCGGCAAAAATATTCGCAAGCTCCACTTGCTCCTCAAGCGTGTTTTTTGTGCCCGAAAAAATGGTATCAAAGCCCAGCGCCTTTGCTCTTGCGGCGTATTCCTCCGCGCTAAGACCCCTCATTGCGTTAAAGTTGATTCCGATCTGTCTCATTTTGTTTTCTCCTTTATATGTTATTTTATAATTATTTCGCAATTGCTTTCCATAATAGAGCCGCCGAGAATTATCTCGCCGTAGCTGTGGGCTTGTATTTTGCCCGAAGCGGGATTTTTAACCGACAGTATATGTCCGTTTATCTCCGCGTCAACGTCCGAGTACTCAAAGGACAGGTCACAGCTCGTCATTTCGCAA
This sequence comes from Eubacteriales bacterium, assembly GCA_045653705.1. GTDB lineage: Bacteria > Bacillota > Clostridia > Oscillospirales > CAG-272 > HGM12713. The sequence goes on from JAZOMG010000026.1 coordinate 29,707, forward strand.
TTTATGAGCCGTAGATTTTTGCAATAGCAAAAGGGCTGAGTTCCCGATATCTTACAGTTGACAAGGGTTAGATTTTCAGAGTACCATCCGAGATATTCTCCGTTGATTTCACAGTCGGTCACGGTTAGGTTTTTTGAGTGCCAAAATGCGTCCTTTGTGTTTAAAACACTGTCTGAGATTGCGGAGCTCTCCACGTACTGAAAGGAATATTTACCGCTCATTCTCAGCTTGCTTATTTCAAGTCCGCTGCTGCCGAAAAACAGGTATTCCGAGCTTATATCACTGCTTCTGAGATGGACGCCGCGGCAATTCCAACCGAACTCGGGGGAGTCAATGAGACAGCTCTCGATGAGCGTATCGTCACATTCTCTCAGAGCCTTTACTCCCTCTATTTTGCAGTGCCTCACGGTAGCCATATGCGTATACCACATAGGCGCGCGGGCGGTGGGGGTGAAATGGGTATCGGAAAGAGAAAAATCCTTTCCGTGCCACAGGGGATAGCGCAGAGAAAATCTGCAATTTTTTATAACAACGCTCTGACATTCCTTAAGGGCCGATTCTCCGTCTGCCTCACCCTCGAAAATACATCCTATAAGCTCGGAATCTCTTTCGGCATACAAAGCGCGTTCGCAGTCAAAGGTCTGTCCGACTATCTGTTTTTTCATTATTTCTCCTCGTTTCGTATAACAGGAGCATTATAGCATATATTCTCAATTTTTTTGTTACGAATATGTGAATTTTGGCATAAAAATCGTATGAGCTTTCTCAAAAATACAGAAAAAATCAAAAAAAGATAAATTTTTAACAAATAATACTTGATATATTTTTCGGTTTATGGTATATTATTAGGTGGTAAACTTAAAAAATTGAAAGGCGGACATGAAAATGACCTACAACAAGAAAACAATCGAAGACATTGACGTAGCGGGCAAGAGAGTTCTTGTACGTTGCGACTTCAATGTACCCCTTAAGGACGGCGTTATTACATCCGACAAGAGAATAGTAGGCGCGCTTCCTACCATTAAGTACCTGCTTGACAAGGGCGCAAAGGTTATCCTTTGCTCTCATATGGGTAAGCCCCACGCTATCTTTACAGAGGGCTTCGGACTTACTAAGAAAGAGAAGAAAAAGGTTGAGGAGCTCCCCGCAGAGGAGCAGGCAGCTGCAAAGGCTGAGCTTCTCGCAAAGGCTCTTAAGAACGACAAAAAGGCGTTCACCCTTAAGCCTGTCGCAGACCGTCTCAACGAGCTTCTCGACGGTAAGGTAACCTTTGCCGAGGATATTATCGGTGAGGATGCAAAGGCTAAGGTAGCGGCTCTCAAGGCAGGCGAGGCAGTTCTTATAGAGAACGTTCGTTTTGACGCAAGAGAGACAAAGAACGGCGCAGATTTCGCAAAGGAGCTTGCTTCCTTTGCTGAGGTTTACGTAAACGATGCTTTCGGCTCTGCTCACAGAGCGCACGCTTCCACAGCAGGCGTTGCTGATTATCTTCCCGCTGTTTGCGGATACCTCATTCAGAAAGAGATATCCATTATGGGTAAGGCTCTGGCAGATCCCGCTCGTCCTTTCGTTGCTATTCTCGGCGGCGCAAAGGTTTCGGACAAGATCGGCGTTATCAACAACCTTATCGAAAAGGTGGATACGCTTATCATCGGCGGCGGTATGGCTTATACCTTCTTCAAGGCTAACGGACACGACGTTGGAACTTCTCTGTGCGAGGAGGACAAGATAGATCTTGCTAACGAGCTTATGGCTAAGGCAAAGGCTAAGGGCGTAAACTTCCTTATCCCTGTTGACAACCGCATCGGACGTGAGTACGATGAGAACACAGAGTGCAAGGTTTCCGCATCCGACGCTATTCCCGCAGATTGGATGGGACTTGATATCGGACCTAAGACCGAGGAGCTTTTCGCAAGCGCGATCAAGGGCGCGGGCACTGTTGTTTGGAACGGACCTATGGGTGTTTCCGAGTGGAAGAACTTTGCTTCGGGAACTAACGCAGTAGCATCGGCTGTTGCTGAAAGCGGCGCTATCTCTATAATCGGCGGCGGTGACTCCGCGGCGGCTGTTGAGAAGCTTGGCTATGCAGACAGAATGACCCACATCTCCACAGGCGGCGGCGCTTCTCTCGAATTCCTCGAGGGTAAGGAGCTTCCCGGTATAGCTTGCTTGCTCGACAAATAAAATATTAAAAGTTTTGGTCAAGCTTTTTCAAAAGCTTGTGGGTATCCAAAGGGCAAAGCCCTTGGTCGACGCCCGCAGGCGGCGAAATTCCCCAAGCGTTTAAAAGCGCCCGAAAGGGGTGGGGCTGTAAGCCCCGTAGGGGGAAACCACAAGTGGGGTTTCCCCCTAAATTTAATTAAAATTATTATTAGAGAGGTATTTTATTATGAACCCCGCAAAGAGAAGAACGGTTATCGCAGGTAACTGGAAAATGAATTTTACACCCGATGAGGCAACTGCTTTCATCAACGAGATAAAGCCTATGGTTGCAGGTAAGGACAATTGCGACATCATCTTTTGCGCGCCTTACGTAACTATTTCCGCGGCTATGGCGGCGGCTGAAGGCTCTAACATAAAGATAGGCGCTGAAAACGTACACTTTGAGGAAAAGGGTGCGTACACAGGCGAGGTATCCGCAAAGATGCTCCGCGCTATCGGCGTAGAGTACGTAATCGTTGGACACAGCGAAAGAAGACAGTACTTCGGTGAGACCGATGAAACTGTAAATCTCCGTACAAAGGCGGCTCTCGCTAACGGAATGAAGGTAATTCTTTGCCTTGGCGACGTTAAGGCGCAGAGACTGTCGGGCATTACGAACGAGGTAGTTGCTATGCAGACAAAGCTTGACCTTGCAGGAATTGACGCTGAGGCTCTTAAGAACGTTATCATCGCATACGAGCCTGTATGGGCTATCGGAACAGGACTTACCGCTACTCCCGAGCAGGCAGAGGAGACCTGCGGTGAGATAAGAAAGGTTCTTGCAGATATGTACGGCGCAGAGGTTGCAGAGACTGTTACCATTCAGTACGGCGGCTCTATGAACGACGCTAATGCGGCAGAGCTTCTTGCTAAGCCTAACGTAGACGGCGGTCTTATCGGCGGCGCGTCTCTCGTAGCGAAGAAGTTCACAGCTATCGTTGACGCGGCTCAGTAATCGGCATAAAAATATTTATGCTACTTTCTTTTAAAAAAGAAAGTAGCGCAAAGAAAACATGGGAAAAAGATATAGGTTGCTCGACCATTCTTTTTCGAAAATTTTATAGCTTATTTCTAATGTAGAAACAGTGCGGACGGCTGCTACGCCACCGCACTGTTTCAATTTATAAAGGCTCTTTGTCAATAGTTGGGGTGAAAAAATCTGACGAAAAGATAAAGA
>JAZOMG010000027.1:0-13298 GCA_045653705.1 Eubacteriales bacterium
AGGGATTTTTGTGCTACGTTGAGCTTTTAGGCGGGGATATAACGGTAAAGACCTATTGCCTTGACCCGTCGCCTACGATGAATACGCTGCTTAAAAGAGCTAAGGGCGCGGTGCTTTTTTCGGCTACCCTTACGCCTGCCGAGTATTTTTGCGACGTGCTTGGGGGCTCGGAGAATGCCCATCCTGTGTCCTTGCCGTCTCCCTTTGCTCCCGAAAATCTTTGTGTCACCGTGGTTGACGGAGTAAGCGCCCGTTCCGAGGACAGAAAGAAAAATTACAGCAGATATGCCACCGTAATAGCGGCTACCGTCTCTCCGAGACACGGAAACTATATTGCGTATTTTCCGTCCTACGAGTGTCTTGAGGGCGTTTTGGAGATATTTAAGCGTAAGTATCCCAAGGTTGAGACGGTGGTTCAAAGCAGAGGCATGGGAGCTACGCAAAAGGAAAGCTTTCTTTCGGCATTCCGAGATGACGTTGGACATCTTCGGGTGGGCTTCTGCGTTCTCGGCGGCGCGTTTTCAGAGGGCGTTGACCTACCGGGCAGCCGCCTAATAGGTTCTATAATATTCGGCGTGGGTATTCCTGCTCTCTCCAACGAGCGGAATATAATACGGGAATATTTTGACAATTCCATAGGTATGGGCTACGAATACGCCTACATCTACCCCGGAATGAACAGAGTACTTCAGGCGGTAGGGCGTGTTATCCGAAGAGAGGGGGACAGAGGCGTTGCCGTGCTTGTGGATGACCGATATACAGAGCCTAAATACAGAGCCCTTTTCCCAAAGCATTGGGAGAATGTACAATATACAGGAAATGTTCGTTCACTTGCAGAAATTGTGCGCAGATTTTGGGATAAGCAGGGATAATGTGAATAAAATGTTAAGTTTTTGCAGAAATAAAAAATAATTCTTGCATTTATGTCGCCTTTGTGATAAAATGATAAAGATGTAAAATTTATAATTAAAGCAGACACGGAGGAATATTATGAACTACTGTCAGATGAGTAAGGAAGAACTGCTTTCCGAGCAGAGCAGACTTACAAAGGAGTATGAGGCTGTTAAGGCAAAGGGACTTTCCCTTGACTTGTCAAGAGGTAAGCCCGGACGCACTCAGCTTGATATTATGACCGATATGCTTACCACTCTTTCAAAGGACGAGGATTGCTTCAGCGAATCGGGCTTTGACTGCCGCAACTACGGAATCCTCGATGGAATTCCCGAGGCGAAAAAGCTTTTTGCGGATCTTTTGAATATTCCCGAGGAAAATATAATAGTTGGCGGAAACGCATCTCTTAATCTTATGTACGACGCGGTTGCAAGAGCGCTGCTTTACGGCGTTGTCGGCAGTGAGCGTCCTTGGGGAAAAGAAGAGAAGCTTTCTTTCCTTTGTCCCTGTCCCGGATACGACCGCCATTTTGCGGTTACCGAGTCTCTGGGCTTCAAGCTTATCCCCGTAAAGATGACCGAGACGGGTCCCGATATGGATACTGTTGAAAAGCTTGTTGCGTCCGACGCGTCCATTAAGGGTATATGGTGTAACCCCAAGTATTCTAACCCCGACGGATATACCTATTCCGATGAGACCGTGCGCCGTCTTGCTTCTATGAAGACCGCCGCTCCCGATTTCCGTATATTCTGGGATAACGCGTATGCCGTTCACGAGCTTTACGAGGAGGGCGGAGACGTTCTTCTTGATATATTCGAGGCTTGCCGCGAAGCGGGCAACTACAACAGAGTGTTCTACTTTGCTTCTACCTCTAAGATATCTTATCCCGGCGCGGGTGTGGCTATAATGGCGGCATCTCCCGAGAACCTTGCCCAGATAAAGAAGATAATGTCTATCCAGACCATAGGACACGACAAGCTCAATCAGCTCCGTCACGTTAAATATTTCGGTAACGCTGAGAATATGCACAAGCATATGCTTCGCCTTGCTGGACTTCTCAGACCTAAGTTTGAGATAGTTGAAGAGGTGCTTACCGACAAGCTGGGCGGTACAGGCGCGGCAAGATGGACACATCCCAAGGGCGGATACTTTGTAAGCCTTTATACAATGAACGGCTGCGCAAAGAGAACCTATCAGCTTTGCTCCGAGGCGGGCGTTGTTCTCACCACCGTGGGAGCTACCTATCCTTACGGCTACGACCCCGATGACAGCAATATCCGTATTGCTCCCTCTTTCCCCTCTGAGACTGACTTGAGAGACGCTATGGAAGTTCTCACGCTCTGCGTGCGTATAGCGGCGGTAGAGAAGCTTTTGGCGGAATAAATCGCATATATGTAAAAAAGGGAAAACCCCACTTGCGGTTTTCCCTCTTTTTCAAATACGTTCCGTACTTGAAAAGGCGGACGAAAACTTTTTGCGGGGAAGACGAAAATGAAAAAAACGCAAAGGAATTCTAACCCTTACAAATATACCGACAGCAATAAGCGGTATTATACCTATGATTATTATCTTCGCTCTACCTTTGGGGGGAAGTGCGCCAAGATACCCATAGACGCGGGCTTTACCTGTCCGAATATAGACGGCTCTTGCGGCGTGGGTGGGTGCATTTACTGCTCGGGGCGGGGAAGCGGAGATTTTGCCGAGCTTCCCGCTCTTAGTGTCGGAGAACAGTATGAGCGAGTAAGACAAAAGCTTTCTTCAAAGTGGAGCGTGGAGCGGACAATACCCTATTTTCAAGCCCACAGTAACACCTATGCGCCTGTCGATACGTTGCGCAAGCTTTACGGCGAAGCGTTGAGCCTCGAGGGAGTGGTGGGGCTTAATATAGCCACCAGAGCCGATTGTATCTCCGAGGAGATAGCCGCGTATCTCGGCGAGCTTGCCGAGAAAACTGTACTGACGGTAGAGCTTGGTCTGCAAAGCTCGTCGGATAAAACCGCACAGCTTATAAATAGAGGGCACAGCCTTGAGGATTTTCGCCGCGGCTTTGAGCTTCTTCGCAAAGCATCGAGAAAAATCAATATATGCGTTCACATAATTTTCGGGCTTCCCGAGGAGAACGACGAAATGATGATGGCTACCGTGGACGAGGTTGCAAGACTACACCCCGAGCAGGTAAAGATACATCTGTTGCACGTGCTGAAAAACACTAAAATAGCGGAAATATACGAAAGGGGAGAATATGTTCCCCTTGAAAAGGAAAAATATGTATCTCTCGTTGTCGATGCCATAGAGCGGCTTCCCGAGGATATGGTTATCGCTCGCCTGACAGGCGACGGTATGTCCGAGGACTTATTAGCCCCCGATTGGAGCAGAAAAAAGGTGTCGGTCATAAATGACATTGATAAGCTCCTTTTTGAGAGAGGGAGCTTTCAAGGAATGAAATATACGGAATAAATATAACACCCCCTGTCAAGACCGAGATTGGATCTGACAGGGGGTTCGCGATTATTCAAAATAAGGCGTTGACAGATACCTGTCGCCTGTGTCGGGGAGTAAACAAACTATCCGTTTTTCACTGTTTTCGGGACGGCGCGCAAGCTCCATTGCGGCAAAAAGAGCCGCGCCCGAGGATATACCTACCAAAATCCCCTCGTTTTTCGCCAAGGCTCTGCCTGCAAAATACGCCTGTTCCTCTGTGACGGTAATTATGTCGTCAATAATATCCTTGTTCAATATCGAGGGCACAAAATTTGCTCCTATCCCTTGAAGCCCGTGGGCTCCCGACTTGCCCTTTGAGAGCAGGGGAGAGGATGCGGGCTCTACCGCTACTATCCTTATATGGGGATTTTTTTCTTTTAGGTATTCCCCAACTCCCGTCAGCGTTCCACCTGTGCCTACACCCGCCACAAAAATATCTATACTGCCATCTGTGTCCTGCCACAGCTCCTTTGCGGTAGTTGCTTTGTGAGCGGACGGATTGGCGAGATTTTCGAACTGAGAGGGAATAAAGCTGTTTGGAATATTCTCGGCAAGCTCCAGCGCCTTGTCAATAGCGCCCTGCATACCTCTCGCCGCATCTGTCAGCACTATTTCCGCACCGTACATAGAAAGAAGCTTTCTGCGCTCGACACTCATGCTTTCGGGCATTGTAAGAATAACTCGGTAGGGACGTGACGCGGCAACTGCCGCAAGTCCTATGCCTGTGTTTCCGCTTGTCGGCTCAATTATAACAGAGCCGTCTCCAAGAAGTCCGCGCTTTTCCGCATCCGCTATCATAGCGGCGGCTATTCTGTCCTTTGCGCTTCCCGCAGGGTTCTTGCCCTCAAGCTTGCAGAGTATATCCGCGCAAAGTCCGTGAGCCTTTATAAGGCTTTTGGGTCTGAACAGGGGAGTTTTGCCGATAAGCTCGGTTATATTTTCATATATCATAGATAGGTCTCCTTTGCTGTAAAAAGTAAATAACCGTACATAGTGGTGAGAAACTATGCACGGTTGACTTTACATATTGTTGAGTGCTCTTGTGAACTGGCTCTTCTTACGAGCAGCAGCGTTCTTGTGGATAATTCCGCGAGCCGCAGCCTGGTCGATCTTCTTTACAGCTGCCTTGTAGGTCTGCTGTGCGAGAGCCGTATCGCCTGCTTCGAGAGCGGCGTAGTACTTCTTGATGTCAGTCTTCAGCTGAGTCTTGAACATCTTGTTCTGAAGTGTCTTGGTCTCGATAACGAGAACACGCTTCTTTGCGCTTTTAATATTAGGCATTTGATTTCACCTCCGTTAAGAATAAAATCTGATATGCTTTAGCGGTGCGCATGAGAGGTTACGCTCCGCAATCATCCATACAGTTCTATATGATACCACAAAACGATTTAAATTGCAATAGTTTTTTCAAAAAAAGTAAAAAAAGTTTTTTTGGGGCAAAAAAAGAAAAATATTCAAAAATATTCGGGAATTTTCAAAAAAACTATTGACAAGTCTTGACAAACGTGCTATAATTGTAAACTGCATTATAATTGCTTATTATGCCTTGTTGAGGGTTAGAGCGTAATTATCAAAATGATTTTTCAAAAATTATTTCGATATATTATATATATAACGCTCGGTGGGCGGAGTAAGCGGAAAAATCCGCGGCAGGGACCGCATGCGGCGGATCTATTACTTTGAATGGAGTGATTAAACTAATGGTCAATGTAAAAGAACAGAAGCTTGGTCAGAACACGAGAATGAGTTTCGCGAAATCTACGTTTTCGTGCGAACTTCCTAATCTTGTCGAGGTGCAGACAAAATCCTTTAAGTGGTTCCTTGAAGAGGGTCTTATGGAAGTCCTCAGAGACGTATCCCCCATTACAGACCACTCGGAAAACCTCGTTATCGAGTTTGTCTCGTATTCTATCGATCAGAAGCCCAAGTACACGGTAGAGGAATGTAAAGAACGCGACGCTAACTATGCCGCTCCCTTAAAGGTAAACGTGCGTCTTACCAATAAGGCAACGGGAGAGGTAAAGCAGACCGATATCTTTATGGGTGATTTCCCCATAATGACCGAAACGGGTACCTTCGTTATCAACGGCGCTGAGAGAGTTATAGTTTCTCAGATAATCCGTTCCCCCGGTATGTACTATGAGGATGATATAGATAAAACGGGTAAGGAAACATACAAGGCAACCATAATACCTTACAGAGGCGCATGGCTTGAGTATGAGGTTGACGCTATGGGCGTAATGTACGTTCGTATAGACAAGACCCGTAAGCTTCCCTTGACTATGTTTATCAGAGCCCTAGGCATTGAAAACAGGGATGATATATATGAGATGTTCGGAGAGGAAGAGCTGCTTGCGGCTACCTTTGAAAAGGACGAAAGCGAGATACTGGCTCTCCACAACAACTCTACTCCCGGTGTAGAGGCGCTTCGCGAGATATACAAGAAGCTCCGTCCCGGCGAGCCTGCCCTTATCGAGTCGGCTCAGACACTTATCAATAACTATTTCTTCGATGCCAGACGTTATGATATCGCAAGCGTTGGACGTTATAAGTTTGACAAGAAGCTGGCTATTCATGCTCGTCTGCGCGGTCATAAGCTGGCAGAGGATGCTGTAAGCCCTCTGACAGGTGAGGTTGTATTTGAAAAGGGAACCGTTCTCAACAACGAGATGGCTCACGCTATCGAGGATGCGGGAATCAATGAGGCGCGCGTAGAGCTCGACAACGGCGACGTTGTTAAGGTGTTCGCAAACAACGCCATTTACCCCGAGAGACTTCTTGGCTACGACCTTAAGGATTGCGGAGTAAACGAGAGAGTAAAGCTTCCCGTGCTTCTTGAAATAATGGAGCAGTGCGGCGATGACGTTGACGCTCTCAAGGCTGCTGTCAGAGAGAGATTTGCCGAGCTTTGCCCCAAGCACATAACAAAGGACGATATATTCGCTTCCATTAACTATATGCTTAACCTCGTAAAGGGCGTTGGCTCACTGGATGATATCGACCATTTGGGCAACCGCCGTATCCGTTCGGTAGGCGAGCAGCTCCAGAATCAGCTCCGTATCGGCTTTACCCGTATGGATAAGATAATCAAGGAGCGTATGACCATTCAGGATAACGAAAAGCTCACCCCCGGTGCGCTTATCAATATCAAGCCTGTTACAACGGTTATCCGCGAGTTCTTCGGTTCTTCTCAGCTGTCTCAGTTTATGGACCAGAACAACCCTCTGGCAGAGCTTACTCATAAGAGAAGACTTTCCGCCCTCGGTCCCGGCGGTCTGTCCCGTGAGAGAGCATCCTTTGACGTCCGTGACGTTCACTATACCCACTACGGACGTATGTGTCCTATCGAGACCCCCGAAGGTCCTAACATCGGTCTTATTTCCTATCTGACCACCTATGCAAAGATAAACGATTACGGCTTTATTGAAGCTCCCTACCGTAAGATAGACAAGACTACGGGAAGAGTTACAGATGAAGTAGTATATATGACCGCTGACAAGGAAGATAAGTTCGTTATCGTTCCCGCCAGCGAAAAGCTTACCGAGGACGGCTATTTCGTAAACGAAAGAGTTACGGCAAGAGACAAGGGCGAGTTTATCGAAAGAACTCCCTTTGAGGTAGACTTTATGGATATATCGCCTAAGATGGTAGTTTCGGTTGCCACGGCGATGATCCCCTTCCTTGAGAACGACGATAACTCTCGTGCGCTCATGGGATCAAACATGCAGAAGCAGGCAGTTCCGCTTATGGTAACCGACAGTCCTATTGTCGGAACAGGTATGGAATACCGCGCCGCTGTTGACTCGGGCGTTGTTGTTATCGCAAATAACGACGGTGTTGTTGAAAAGGTTGACGCTACAAAGATAGTTATTGCCTGCGAGGACGGACACAGAGACGTTTACGAGCTGATAAAGTTCAAGAAGACCAACCAGGGTACCTGCTTCAATCAGCGCCCTGTTGTAAAGCGCGGTGACGCCGTTACAAAGGGTCAGGTAATTGCCGACGGTCCCGCAACCAGCAACGGAGAGATTTCTCTCGGTAAGAATGCTCTTATCGGCTTTATGACCTGGGAGGGATATAACTACGAGGACGCAGTTCTTCTGAATGAGCGCCTTGTAAGAGATGACGTTTACACGTCTCTCCATATTGAGGAATACACACACGAGGCGAGAGATACAAAGCTCGGACCGGAGGAGATAACCCGCGAGATACCTAACGTAGGTGAGGATGCGCTGAAAGACCTTAACGCAGAGGGTATCGTTAAAAAGGGTACTGAGGTCAGAGCGGGAGATATACTCGTAGGTAAGATAACTCCCAAGGGAGAAACAGAGCTTACCGCCGAGGAAAGACTTCTCCGCGCAATATTCGGCGAGAAGGCAAGAGAGGTAAGAGATACGTCTCTCCGTCTGCCTCACGGCGAATCGGGTATAGTCGTTGACGTTAAGGTGTTCTCACACGAGCACAACGATGATATTCCCGCAGGAACGAACAAGGTAGTTCGCGTATACATCTCGGAGAAGAGAAAGATATCTGTGGGAGATAAGATGGCAGGACGTCACGGTAACAAGGGTGTCGTTTCCCGTATTATGCCCCCCGAGGATATGCCTTTCTTGGCGGACGGTACTCCTCTTGATATCGTTCTTAACCCTCTGGGCGTTCCCTCGCGTATGAATATCGGTCAGGTTCTTGAGGTGCACCTCGGTATTGCCGCGAGAAAGCTTGGCTGGAAGATAATGACCCCCGTATTTGACGGCGCAAACGAGAAAGAGATCGTTGAGTGTCTCCGTATGGCGGGCAATTGCAGAAAGATACTTCCCGGTGAAAACGTAGCGGGCAAGGAGCTCTTCCTTGAGACCGAGGACGAGAACGGCAAGACCGACCTTGTTCACATCACACCCGAGCAGAGAGCCAACGAGGAAGAAATGGCAGCTCTTTATGAAACGGGTAAGGTGCGCGTTATAGACGGTAAGACTATACTTTACGACGGCAGAACGGGCGAGCCCTTTGATAACCCCGTAACCGTTGGTATAATGTATTACCTTAAGCTTCACCATTTGGTAGACGATAAGATCCACGCCCGTTCCAACGGACCGTACTCCCTTGTAACACAGCAGCCTCTCGGCGGTAAAGCGCAGTTTGGCGGTCAGCGTTTCGGAGAGATGGAGGTTTGGGCGCTCGAGGCATACGGCGCGGCTTACACGCTTCAGGAGATCCTTACCGTTAAGTCCGACGACATTACAGGACGCCGCAAGGCTTACGAGGCTATCATCAAGGGTCAGAATATTCCTACCCCCGGTGTTCCCGAGTCCTTCAAGGTGCTTGTTAAGGAGCTTCAGTCTTTGGCTCTTAACGTTCGCGTTCTTGATAAGAACGGAGAAGAGATACAGCTTTCCACCCTCTGCAATGACGACGACGTAGTTCCTTACTCCAACAAGGCGAGAGAGGCACTCCTCGAGGATAACAACATTGCAAACGAGGATGAGATAGACGATGGCTTCCAGATAGAAGAGGCAGACGACCTCGGCGACGAGATCGACCTCGGTGAGCTTTTCGGTGATTTCGCAAATGACAGCGATGACGATAATATGTAATAAGTGAAGGAGAACAGCTGTGGAGAATATTGAATTTGATTCTATAAAAATTGGTCTGGCATCTCCGGATATGATCAGAGAATGGTCTTACGGCGAGGTAACGAAGCCCGAGACTATCAATTACAGAACCTTAAAGGCAGAGATTGGCGGACTTTTCTGCGAGCGTATCTTTGGACCTACCAAGGACGGCGCTTGTATGTGCGGAAAGTACAAGAACTCTCACAACAAAGAGCCCCACAAGTGCGAAAAGTGCGGTGTTGACGTAACCACCAAAAAGGTTCGCCGCGAGCGTATGGGACATATCGAGCTTGCCGCTCCCGTATCCCATATCTGGTATTTCAAGGCTATACCCTCCAGAATGGCGTTGGTTCTTGATATATCCCCCAAGTACCTGGAAAGAGTACTCTACTTTTCGGACTACGTAGTCCTTGACGGTGGCTCGACACCCCTTGAAAAGGGAACTGTTCTTGACGAGAACCAGTATCAGGAAAACTACAATTATTATAAAAACGACTTCCGCGTCGGAATGGGCGCGGCGGCTATCAAGGAATTGCTTGCGGGCATTGATATCGACCAGCTCTCCGCTGAGCTCAAAAATGAGCTTCAGGTGGCAACGGGACAGAAAAAGACCCGTGTCATCAAGCGTCTTGAGGTGGTAGAGGCGTTCAGAAAGTCGGGCAACAAGCTCGAGTGGATGATACTCGACGTTATTCCCGTGCTTCCCCCCGATATCCGTCCTATGGTACAGCTTGACGGCGGACGCTTCGCGTCATCCGACCTTAACGAGCTTTACAGAAGAGTTATTACGAGAAATAACCGCTTGAAGAAGATGATAGAGATACGCGCTCCCCAGATGATGGTTAACAACGAGATGCGTATGCTTCAGGAAGCGGTGGACTCCCTTATCGACAACGGCAGACGCGGAAAGCCCGTAACGGGACCCTCTAACCGTCCTCTCAAATCTCTTTCCGAGATGCTCAGAGGTAAGCAGGGACGCTTCCGACAGAACCTGCTCGGTAAGCGTGTTGACTACTCGGGACGTTCGGTTATTGACGTAGGACCCTCGCTTAAGATCTATCAGTGCGGACTTCCTAAGGAAATGGCGCTTGAGCTCTTTAAGCCCTTTGTGGTTAAGAGACTTGAGGAAATGCAAAAGGTTCCCGGTGTTAAGGACGCCCTTAAGAAGATAGAAAAGGCTCACGAGAATCCCTGTGTTTGGGATGCTCTCGAGCACGTTATCAAGGAGCACCCCGTTCTTTTGAACCGTGCGCCTACGCTTCACCGTCTTTCCATTCAGGCATTCGAGCCTGTGCTGGTAGAGGGTAGAGCAATAAAGCTTCACCCGCTGGTTTGTACCGCGTTTAACGCCGACTTCGACGGCGACCAGATGCCTGTTCACGTGCCCCTTTCGGCAGAGGCGCAGGCAGAGGCGCGCTTCTTGATGCTTTCGGCAAACAACCTCTTGAAGCCTATGGACGGACGCGCAGTTGCCGTTCCCTCACAGGATATGATCCTCGGTTCTTACTACCTTACCATGGATAAGGCAGGCGAGCCGGGAGAGGGAAGAGCATTCCGTGATTTCAACGAGGCTATGATGGCTTACACCAACGGAGCTCTCGGTCTCCACGCGCCTATTAAGATACGCGTAACTAAGGAGATAAACGGCGAAAAGAAGACAAGAATGATAAACGCTACCCTCGGACGTCTCATCTTTAACGCTCCCATTCCTCAGGATTTGGGAATAATCCAGAGAGAGACCGAGGCGGATATGTTCGAGCTTGAGATACAAAAGGTCGTTAAGAAGAAAGAGCTTGGACAGATGATCGACCTCTGTATCAAGAAGCACGGCTTCGCAGTCTGCGCGGAGATGCTCGATAATATCAAGGAAATGGGATACAAGTATTCCACAAGAGCTTCTTTCTCTATCTCGGTATACGATATGACTATACCTAAGGAAAAGAAAGAATTTATCGATGCGGCGCAGAAGAGAGTGGATGCTATCAACGCTTGCTACAACGAGGGTCTTCTTACCAACGATGAGCGTTATAATAATGTAATCAAGGTTTGGGAAAAGACCACGGGCGAGGTTACAGACGCGCTTCAAAAGGGCTTTGACGCATACAATCCTATCAAGATAATGTCTGATTCGGGAGCGAGAGGATCTATCGCTCAGATGCGTCAGCTGGCAGGTATGCGTGGACTTATGTTTGCTACAAACGGTAAGACCATTGAGCTTCCTATTAAATCCAACTTCCGTGAGGGTCTGAATATTCTTGAGTACTTTATGGGAGCTAAGGGTTCACGTAAGTCCCTTTCGGATACGGCGCTTCGTACCGCTGACTCGGGTTACCTTACCAGACGTCTTGTTGACGTTTCTCAGGAAGTTATCGTACACGAAGAAAAGTGCGATACCACAAAGGGAGCTTGGGTAGAAAAGATCATCGACGAGAACAACGGAACTGTTCTTGAGCCTTTGGCTGACAGAATCGTTGGCAGATACACCATTGGCGCTGTTCAGGACCCCACAACAGGCGAGGTTATCGTAGGTGATGACGAGCTTATCACCGATGAGCAGGCTGCTGCTATCTCTCGTGCGGGTATAGAAAAGGTATATATCAGAACGGCTATTCAGTGTCACTCCAGATACGGAATATGCGCTCACTGCTACGGCGCAGACCTTGCATCGGGTAACCCTGTTAAGGTCGGTGAGGCAGTAGGTATCATCGCGGCTCAGTCTATCGGTGAGCCCGGTACACAGCTTACCATGCGTACCTTCCACTCGGGTGGTGTCGCAGGCTCGGATATTACTCAGGGTCTTCCCAGAGTTGAGGAGCTGTTTGAGGCGAGAACACCTAAGAAGACCTGTGTGCTTTCCGAGGTTAACGGAACTGTTCAAGAGGTTCTTCCCGGTGAGACACCCAACACCTATATCGTAGACGTTCGTTCCTCGGATACCGATGAGGTCATCCGCCATATCATTCCTTTCGGAAAGAGAGTTATGGTTAAGGAAGGACAGGAGATAGGCAAGGGAGATGCCCTTACGGACGGAAGCAAGTCACCTGCTGATATTATGCGTATCTTCGATAATCCCAACGACGTTAACGACCGCGACTACCTTGACAAGGTATATGAGTATATCATAAAGGAAACTCAAAAGGTTTACCGTTCGCAGTCCTGTAACGTAAACGATAAGCATATCGAAATAATTGCCCGTCAGATGACGAGAAAGATACGTATCTTCGATAGCGGAGATACAGACCTGCTTCTCGACTCCTTGGTTGATATGACCGAATTTGAGGACGAGAATGCAAAGGTTCAGGCAAGAATAGACGCGGGCGAGGGCGAGCTTCGTATGGCAGAGGGTAAGCCTGTGCTGTTGGGTATTACCAAGGCATCGCTTCAGACCGAATCCTTCCTGTCTGCCGCATCCTTCCAGGAGACCACCAAGGTTCTTACCGAGGCGGCTATCCGCGGAAAGATCGACCATCTTATGGGACTTAAGGAAAACGTTATTATCGGTAAGCTCATTCCCGCAGGTACGGGTATGTCCTGCTACCATAACGTGGACGTTGTCAAGAACGAGCCCGAGGCAGAAGATGCCGAGGCAGTTGTTGGCTGAGAAAAATAAAAAACCGAGTGACCTCAATTGTGGGGTCACTCGGTTTTTGTATGTAAAACTTTAGTAATTCACCGTAATAAATTTGACGTAACGTATTTACAAATTTGAATAGTTGTGATAGAATATCCATAGGCGGCTCTAAATAATTTATATTTGAGGAGAGTAAAATGAAGTTCAAAAGATTTTTTACGTTGTTTATGGCAGTGATTTTGACGGTAGCTGCGGGATTATCAATGAACTCATGCGACGTCGACGACATCGAGGACATAATTAAAGAACTTGTTATGGATGAATACGGAAATATCGATGACCCCGAAATTCAAACCAACCATTTTATTGAACGGGACGAAATGTTTGAGGCAACCGAAACGGCGGCGGATAACAGCGATGAGGGCAACGGAACGCACAGCCACCTTACCGAGGTAGCTCCTACCGATGTAACAGGTTCGGCTAAGTTCACAAATATTGTACTTGACAGCTCTGTACCCGAAAATATGACGGTTTCTGCATTTAAGGATTCGAGCCGTCGTCCCAAAAAGGCTAACGGAGAAGCAATTTACAAGTGCTATGATACGCAGGGACTTCAGACAGAAGCCTTTGATGCGTTTAATAAAATGATTGCCGATTTCCATACGGCAACTAACGATGAGGTCGTTCTTTGGTTGGAAGAGGCTTATGACACAAAAGAGGGCGCTGTTAACGGCGCGTACTTTGCT
>JAZOMG010000028.1:0-14808 GCA_045653705.1 Eubacteriales bacterium
GGCTTGCCGCATAGTTTCGGAAATCCTCGCATAGGCTTTCCAAGGTCACGTTCTTATCGTAGCTGAACTGTCCGTAGTTGTTCTTATTCTTCTCTATCTCCGTCAGCATACAGAATCGCTCTGCTACCTCTTCTTCCTCGGCGGCGGGCTTCTGTGTCTCGGCGGCTACGTTCATATCTCCGACTATCTTATATTCCGTGGGCTTCTTGCTCGATTCCCTTACGATAAGAGCTATCATAACAGCTACCATAGCCACAAGTATTACCGCAATATATATAATTATAGCTATGTCCGAGGTAAGAAAGCTCGGTAAATTTATACCTGCGGCGCAAACACCGTAATTCATTTTATGATCGCTCCTTATTCTGTTTTTTCGCTGTCGTCAGCAGTATCTGTGAGGATCTGCTCCTCTTCCGTTATCTCTGCCTGCTGTTCTACCGCAGGCTCTTCCTCTTTCTCCGAATGCTCGTTGGCTTCTTCAGCTGCGGATTCATTTACAGGCTCTGCCTTTTCCTCGCGTACCGAAACGGTAAGGCTGTCAATATAAGCCTTTGAATACTGAATACTGTCCTCTCCGAATATAAATTCAAGAGACTGCAATACTGTCTTATCCTCTTTTCCGAGTTTGCCGCGAAGCTTTGCGGTAATAGAAGGCAAAAGTCTGCCCGCAATAGCGGCATCTACAGCATCCGCCATTTCGAGATTACAGGACAAAAGCATACCCAGCTGCTTTTCAAGCTCGCGCCAAAGCTTATTACCGATAGCGTAATCGGAATAGTCGGAAGCGTACTTTTCAAGTCTGTCGATCTTCTTCCATATCTCCTCGGAAACGTCGTATTTTCCGCTTTCCTTAAGCACCATATAATCTGCCTGATAGGACGTAAAGCCGTGAGGCATGGTGCGATCCTCTTCTTCCTGACACTTTACAAAGCTTATCTTGACAACAGCCGCGCTCTTAACCACCGCATCGGGGAGCATATCAACAGTGTGTCCGTCCTCAAGTCTAAGCGTGATCCAGAGATTACGGGCAATATTGTAGCCGTAATTCTTTCCGTAGCTGTCAAAAACAGATATCTCATTTCTCTTTTTGGGCGAGCGGATATACTTCATAAAGGGCTCAAGCCATTCGCTTACGTTATCCGCGGTAATGCCGTCAATAGCCGATATCTGCACCTTTTTGTTGGTTCCTGATGCCGCCTGTAACGCATTGAGAATGCTCTTATTTTTATGATCCCACTGATGGTCATAGTTAAAGAAAACACTGCTGCTTTCGTTTTCACTTTCATTTTTGGAAGCGTTATCTACGCAAACGATGCTCTCAAAGTACTCGGAAAGAAGTCCTATAAATCCGTTGAACTCCTCTGTGCTGAGTCCGTTAAATATCATAAGTCTTGATACGGTAAGGGATGAGAACAAATTTTCAGCAACTCCGTTTCCAAGCTTATATCCTCTGTCAGACGCGAATTTGTTAAATTCGTTAACAGCATCGATAATACGGAATTTATCGTCGATAAACTCGGAGTTATCAAATTCGTTATCCGATGCAAATACATCCGCATCGGGGATACGCTCTTCCTTTACAGCGTCAAACTCGTCCTTGAACATTCTGTCGGTAGAAAGCACGGGGATCTGCTCCGCCTCTTCAAAGTACTCCTTATTTGCCTCCGCAATTCTCTTTCTGTCAGCGGCATGGGCGCGGCTTCTCTCCACAGCTTCAATGATGAAGAAAAGTATAGCCACAACAGCTAAAATTCCCGCAAGGACACCTAAGAATACCGATGCCGCCCCTGTGGTAATATTAAACACCGCCAAGCTTACGGCAAGGGCAAGAGAGCCTATGCCTACCAATATGTTCTTAACCGTCTTTTTCATAGAACCGTAATTCGCCTCCAACGTAAAATTGTCTTCCAAAATATTCGAGTAGGTCTGCAAATATTTTGACAGAGCCTCTCCATCGCTCAAAAGCTCCGAGCCCTCGGCATTGCATTTGCCCCTGAGCCTTATATCGGACACCGAAGCGCCCACGTAAATATCGTAAATTCCCTTTTCCTGCGTCAAGCCCTCTCCGTCGAATACCCTTGGCAATTCGAGCTTAAGAGTTACCCGCTTTTTCTCTCCGGGCTTCAGCTCAACTCTCGCAAAGCCGCAAAGCTCCTTTTTCGGGCGTAATACAGACGAGGCTCTATGCCCCGCATATACCTGCGCCACCTCTGCCGCCGCTACGTTTCCCACGTTCTTTACGGTAAAGGATATCTTATCACCCGATACGGAAAGCTTTGAATAGGCAAAATCCGTATAGGACAAGCCGTGTCCAAAGGGGTATCCTACCTGCATATTCGCCGTATCGTAATATCTGTATCCAATAAACGGACCCGAACGCATACCGTAATCCTCGTTATATACCCTGCTCTTTCTGAATGCAGTATCCGTACCGGCATAAAGGGTATACGCCAACCGTCCTACAGGCGCAAATTTACCGCTGAGTATATCCACGATTGCGTCCGCACTCTGCTTTACTGCGGTGGGAGCAAGCATAACAGCATCAAGCTGTCTTGAAAATTCAATATCGGGAGCGTGCTCTGACAGTATGACCGCTACGATACGCTTTCCCTTTTGTGCAAGCTTATGGGCAAGTCTTAGCTGATTGGGGGGTAACGTCAGCTTCTCGGTTTTGGGTGCTCTTCTTTCGGCATCTCTTCCCGAGCCAAGCAACAGAACAGTTATGTCTGCTCTATCGCTCAATTTTACAGCCTCGTCATCGAAATATCCGTAATCGAGCATATCGTAGCCCTTTGACACAGCTACCCTTTTGTAGCCCATTTCCTCAAAGCGCTTACCGCATTTCTCCGCAAGGGCAGGCTCGCCCTCAGCAGATGCGCCTATGCCGCCAATTACACATATACTGCTTCCCTTTACTATGGGCAGTAGGTTATCGCTGTTCTTTAGAAGAACGGTGGACTGTCTCAGCGCTTCCAGCGCCAGCCCGTCTCTGCTTTCATCAGATTCCGCCTGTGGCTTTTTCGACTGAGCGCACTTAAATATAAATTCTAAGGTCTTATCCAGAGCCGCGTTTACGCTTTCTTCCGAAATTGCCGTTCTGTTAGCCAGCTCCTCTTCAAGTTGAGACAGGGTGATGTCCTTTCCTTGGTCGAGAAGCTGTTTTAGCTTTTTATATCTTGACAGAGCTTGGCGTAAGGTATTTTGAGAAGCCTTAAGACAAACTATCCCTCTCGATATAAAATCCACCGTATGCTCATCGGATGCCGTCTCGCATACAAACAGACTTCCGTCTGCCGCGTTCTGTATATATTCACAGCTATCCTTATAGGCTTCGTTTGGAGTTCTTACGTCGGTCATTATAATATCCGAGCCGCCAAGCGCGCATGCTCTCATATAAGGCGCTACAACGTATTCATTGAGTATTCTTTCGCTCGGCTCCTTGTCAAGCCATTCGGCATCCGACTCGGTAATATAGTATCCCGACGCGCCTACCGCGATACCCGCATCCCCTGCCGCCTTGATAAAGGAAGCAGAAAGCATCGATGCAAGATAGGGGTCTTCCGATACTTCTTTTCTATGAGGCGATAGCTTTATTCTCGCGCCCGAAACAATAGCAAAAGGCTTTTGTTCATCGTTCAGACGTGAAAGCTTGGACAGCGCAACACTTCCCCAAAGGTCGGTATTCCACGCGTGAGCTAAAGAGGTAACGTGAGGAAAAACATCTCTGTCTATATCCTTTAGCCTTACCGCTTTTATTTCGGGGATACCAAGTATCTTCATATCCTTTCCCGATATGCTTCCCGCTCCCGTCAGAATACGTATTTTCTGTTCATCTGTAAGTTTGGTAATTATGTCGTTATATTTAAGCATTATTTGCTCCTGCTTAATTTTATGAGATTTTAAAATCGGTCTGCGTAAGCTTCTGAATAAGTTCTCGGCAATTCATCCGTTGCCCTTCCCTCTGCGCTTTGATAAATAACGAAAATAAGCGAGCCGATCACAAGTATAAATGACACCGCCGCAATAACGCCGTAGAATTTTCCACCGCCACGGTAGGGCTGCTTAACGCTTATTCCCGCAGAGCCCCTTTTGCGGTCTTTTCTGACCTTGTCACTATAACCCCTTGGGTCATAGCTTGCGGTTACTACTCCGTTTTTAAACACGTACTCGTAGTCACCCGAAACCAATGACACCATCTGTACGGTAAAATCAACGCAGTCCTTCTTTACAACAATCCCCTGCTCGGGCGAGTACATCTGACCTGCCGATACCGCCATATCACGGTAGTCGATATCAACACGTCCTATTTCCTCTCCGTCGGCATTTAACTGCTTAACTATAAAACGAGCCGCGTTTATCTCAAAATCCGATTCGTTGGCAAATCTGAGAAGCAAACACCGCTTTCCATCTTGCTCAATAAGAATAAACTGCTTAAGAGACAAATATCCGCCTATCTGTGGATGGCTATATATTCCCTTGTCTATGTAATTCTTTTTGTTATTCTTCTTCATTTAGACCACCTTACACCCTTATGGCGCGTATAAAGATAGGAAAAAACACCCGCTACAATACCTATAAACAAGGACGGTAACAGAAAATCGGTTACGTTTAAAACAAGAAACTCAGCATCCTTGAAAAGCAGGTCTATATATACGTTTATCATTCCGTACATAAGAACGAGTTGGGCAAGACTAAGTGCAGCCACCACCGCCCCATAGGCGATAATTCTTCCGATACCGCAATAAATAAGAGGTCTGCTTTCAAGCTTTTCTCCGTTTACGGAATTTAAAACAAGCGATACGTATGAGGTATCCTGATGTATACCAACCGTATCTGTCTCGCAGTTTCTCGGCTTTATCTCGTTTATATCAATTACGTCGATAACCTTGTTTCGGTTATTAAACATAACCACCGAATAATTAAGCTTTCTCACTCCGCTGTCCACATGACACTTTATGTATTTGTATCCGTCATTTGTAAACAGAGTATATCGGTTTATATATTTTCTAATAGACGGCTGAGGCTCGTACACTACCCCTCTTCCGCTTGGAAACGTGTATTTTTTTATACCCCTGTCAAAGCTTTCCTTTACAACACAGCGTATTCTCACTATCCACTTGGGCATAAATACACCGATGAGAATGAGATATGCTACTATCTCGATTATTAAAAGTATAGACAGGCACACGGCGTTAACTATGTTTTCCATCAAATCAGTCTCCTCGGCAGATGCTACCTGCCTTGATAATCTCTTATTTAAAAATTACTTAGCCTACTGTACACACTCGTCAATAAATTTCTTGACCTCTTTGTCGGTCACACGTCCATCCATGGTGGGAACTTTTTCTGATAAAACCGAAGCAATGCGGTCATTTATATTCTGGGGAACGTCAACTCCGAAATTATTAAAGCTCTCCGAAAGATACGATGAAACAGTGTTATCACGGGTCGCGCCGCTAAGCCCCTGGGTGTCACTAAGCGCTGCCGCAATCTCCCTATACAGCATATTTCTCGCCGCATCGGAATACTTTGAGGTATCTATTATCTCCTCTGCCACAACGTCCATTATCATATCGTTTATAGCAAAGCTTACCAATGTCATATGAGGATTCTTGTCAAGCTCCGCTTCCACCTGATGTAAAAAGCCACCGTCCGTAAAAGCATATACAAGAGTATCGTAATCTCCCGCGTTCAGCAAAGCCTCGTTCCTCTGAAAGAGCTTCAAAAGATTGAGAAGTGTTCTGACATCCGCATCATAGGTGTCAAAGGTGGACGTAGAGCAAACGTATAGCATCTGGTCAAGAAAATTATCCATCGCCTTATGAGTTCCGATGCTGGGTCTTTCCATTCCCATATAGGCCTCGCGGTTAATCCACGACGTAGAAGCATCCTTTACGATTTCCGACACCATAAGCTTAAGAACAAGAGATTCGCTGACAGTATTCAAAACAGGCTCAAGCTCAGCAATTCCGTCAATCGTAAGTCCGCCACCCTCGGAAAGCTTGTTTTTAGTTCCAATAAGGTCAATGCTTCTTAGATATCCTATCTCTCGGTTAAGACAGGTGGTATGTCCGCTGTATGACGTGCTGGTCGTCATATCGTATAATACCGCGCCGCCGCAAGCATTTATAACAGTTCCCGAAAAGTCACTGGAGTACTTATCAAGAAGCTCCAGCTCCTTGGAATTTTCTATTGCGGGAATGTCGGTATTGGTCTTTAGTATATCCACAATGCCATCGGCAGTCTTTAGTGCTCCTACAAGGGGCGCAAATATTACCACCGAAAGAATAAAGCCCGATACAACACCTAAAACAGCTCCTATTTTTTTGTCCTTTTTTACGTACAACGACTCATCCTCGGATAGATAGCGGGGCTTCTTTTTGCCGTTTTTCTTCACGAATATGCCATATATCATCTTCGCCGTCAATGAGGATATAACACGAAGTATGAAAAAAACAGGAAGATACAAAATAAGCGATATTATCATCTTAAGCATTACAACAATTGCAGGAATGAAGCTGCCGAGATTTTTTTCTATAAACTGGTATATTCCCACATTCTTCGCCAAATTTAATATAAGATTGTCACAAAACGCGGTAATGCCTACGGATATTACCGAAGCAAAAAAAGCACAGGAAAACAAAATCGCTAAATTTATCAGCGACTTCGACATTCCGTGCTTATATCCCCACATGACATGTATGTATATAATCGCAGCTGTTATAACAAATATAGCAACCGAAAATAACGTGAACGACATCGTAATGCTCCTTATAGCGAATAGTGAAAAGACGTTGCTATTGTTTCCTTTTTTATTTAGAAACAACAATTCATTTTATTATATCATACAAGAAAGCTTTTGTCAATGTTTTAGGGGTATTCTTTTTATGTCTTGCCAAATGTGACAGCCCCTTTTATATATTAAAATTCAATCAAAACAGCTCTGCACGGCGCTCCGTCACTACCCGCCATAGACATGGGCGCGGCGCAGAGAAAATATGCCCCCTCGGAAACCTCGCCCAAACGTATTCCCTCTAACAGAATTATACCCGCGCCAAGTAGAATTTTGTGAACAGCCATAGGAGAACTTTCGGGACCTACCGTTTGAGACTCATTGCCAACAAGCTCAATACCTCTGCTCGCAAATACCTCTGCCGCTTCAAGAGTTACGGTGGCATCGCCCTTTATTAATATACGCTTTGCGCATTCATCCGATATGCACCCTGCCCTGCATAGTATGTTTTCGGCATCCGATGAAGATAAATCTCCTTTGCACTCGGCAACATAAGCATAGCCAACCGCTTTTTCTAAAGGAAGCTTATCTACCGTAGTACCGCTATCTATAAAATGGAACGGGGCATCAATATGAGTACCGTTGTGAGCACACATAGAAAATACCGTTAGATTGTATAAAGAACCATTTTCCATTGAACAAACAATTTCCTTTTTGGGAGCCGGATCTCCTGAAAACACCTTGCACCCAAACACCTCTTGAGATATGTCATAAATTTTCATTTTAAACCTCTTTTGTTATTTAATTATCGATTGCCTCGTCAAATAATGTCAATAACCACCATACACAGTATTAAGTATTTAAATTTGATTGCATGATATCACATTTTAGATATTAAAAACCGTTTTATAAAGCTTCTTGTAATACATAATGCAGTTTTTAATATTTAAGTATGTCAGTTTAATTATATCATACTTTAAAGAAATATTCAATAGCTATTTTTACCTTGACAAGAACAGTAACTGTTTATTTAATAAAAATCAACATACATAACTCAAAAAACATCCGTAAAATTAGCATTTTAACAAATTCAAAAATATCGTAAAAAAAATATAAAAAACGCTTGACAAATCCCAAAACCTGTGCTATAATATACGGGTCGTAAAAATCTGGGTGTGGCGCAGCTGGTAGCGCGCTACCTTGGGGTGGTAGAGGCCGCAAGTTCAAGTCTTGTCACTCAGACCAAAAATCGGGAGTCGTAAGATTCCCGATTTTTCTTTATTTCACAAGGGTTTTCAGCACTTTCGGGTGATGGGAACCCTTGTCTCGTTATTTCGTAATTTCCTCAATTTTGCCCCAAAAAATGAGGTTAGTACATACCTTGGTACATACCTCGAAAAAGTACATTTCACGCGAGAGTAGAGGCCAGCGGCTCTACTCTCGCATGAAAATTAAATTTTTCTTCATTCCGAGGTACATACTTTTTGCCGAAATGGAGGAAATTTTTATGGCAAACATTACCCCAAAAGCCAACGGAACTTATCTTGTCCGTATTTCCTGCGGGCTTGACAGTGCAGGAAAACAAATCGTTAGGTCTAAAACATTTAAGCCGTCGAGACCCAATCTATCCTATCAAAAGCTCAACAAAGAAATTGATGCGTTCGTCGAACAGTTCAAAGAAGAGTTGGAAAAGGAACAAAAAGGAATCGTCCGTTTCGATAAGATGACTTTAGCGGACTTCGCTAAAAAGTATCTGAGTATGAAAAAGACTGTTCTCTCCCCTACTACTTATCCATTTTATGAGATGATCATCAACACGGAGATTATTCCGAAGTTTGGGCACATGAAGCTTTCCGAGATCAGAACATATCACGTTCAAGATTTCATCAACTACCTCACTACTGAGAAAAAAAGAGGCGACGGAGCCCCGGGAGGAATTGGTGCAACAACAGTCAGACGATATACTACCGTCTTTCGTTCTATGCTCTCTCTTGCCTATCAGCTTGAGTATACCGAGAATGATGTCGGTGCCTCCAGAAGAATCGTATTTCCAAAAGACGAGCCAACTGAGCTTGAAGTATATTCCGAAAAAGAGGTAGCAGATATTCTTGAAGCGCTCAAAACAGAACCGACAAACATCCGCGCTCTTATCGAGATTGCGCTTTTTACAGGCATGCGCCGTGGAGAGATTGTAGGGCTTAAATGGTCAGATATTGACTTTGAAAATCAAAAGCTTTCAGTAAGAAGAAGCATTTATAAGAATAAGGATGGCAAAGCGCAGGAAAAGCTTCCGAAAACGAGGGGAAGTATTCGCACAATGTCCATTCCTGATTGTCTGTGTAAAACACTTCTCGAATATAGAATGCAGCAGGACAGACACATCTCCTTTATGGGAGACGCTTGGAAGAATCTTGATTACGTGTTCACAGAGGAAGACGGATACGTAATGAATCCGCAAACCCCAACGAAGCAGTTTTCAAAATTCTTAAGTCGACACAACATCCGCCATTTGAAGTTTCACGGTTTAAGGCACACATCTGCCACGCTTTTGCTCGCAAATGGCTGTGACATTAAGACGGTATCCACCCGTCTGGGACATTCTGACATTGAAACTACCGGGATCTACGTTCACGCACTTGAGCGTGTAGACAGAACGGCTTCTCAAACATTTGATAAGCTCATTTCTCAAAATGTCGGCTAAAGACAAATAAGGCGGCAAGGATTCATTTCCCTGCCGCTTTATCTATTTGTTTTTGCTCGTTTGATTTTCGGTATTACGACCTGTGCAGAGATTGCTGTGCTCATTTGCTCAAGAATATCACGGCGCATCATGTCACTCTTCGCAAAGGAAGGTGCCTGTACACTCATAATCTTCTCGCAATAGGGTGCATCAAAGCTCTGCATTGCAATATAACGTCGGCAACCGATCTTGATACTGCTGATTCTTCCGTCAGCTACACACCGCCTGATGTGCTCCTCCCCGATACCAAGCTCGGGACGGGTTTCGCGCAGCTCCATAACAGCCCCACGTATGCTTCTGATATGAGGAACGTTAGCTTTGTCCTCAAATTCAAGCAAGTCGTTAAGCGTCGTAATCATGTTGCCAAACTCAATTACTGTTCTGACACCGTGACTGCTGTGACTCAAATGCTTATCCTTGATCAAGGAGATAAGCATATCTTCGTTTACTGCGGAGCGAGAATCAATGGATCTGATCTCTTTCACCGCCTGTGGTAATGTTCTTACTCGCATTGAATCTCCCTCCTTTTAATTAATTCATGATACAAGCTGCGAGAGCGTCTGCAGCACGCTTTTTAGCGCTGTCATACGCCGTAAGGTATTGTTGAGTGGTTCTGATGTTCTCGTGACCGAAAACGCTCTTAACGGTTTCTATATCGACTCCGTTTTTAATCATCAATGATCCGCAGGTATGTCTGAGCCCGTGAAGCTTCAAATGACGAAGCCCGCACTTTTCCTCAAACCGTGAACAGATTTCGGTAGGCAAGCAAATGTTGATCATATTACCAAAATCGTTGGTGAATACGAAGCCTTGCTCATTCCAAGATCTGCCCGCTTTGATACGCTGCTCGACCTGTTCCTCGCGCCAAGCCAAAAGAACCTCAGCATATGCTTCTGAGAAAAATACTGTTCTGACACTGCTCTGGGACTTGGGCGGCTTCAATGCTTGAGGCTGCCCTTTGGTTTTGTAAGCACTTCTGCTGATGTACATGCTTCCCGATTTGAAGTTGATATCAGACCACATGAGCCCTACAACCTCTCCTCGTCTCAGTCCCAAAAGCAACGACGTCATCAAGAGTGCTCTGATTTGAGGATTTTCTTCCTTTAAGCCATTGAAGAAGATACGCGCTTCATCATCGTCATATGCCTGAATTTGCGGCTTTACAATACGAGGGTAATCAATTGCTTGTCTATGAAGAATATCCTTTTCTGCATAGCCCATCTTGTGCGCCTCAGTCATTACAGACGAAAAAACGGTAGCATAACGCTTAACCGTTGCGCCGGACAGTGGCTCCGAATTTTCTTCGTTACAGCGAGAGCCTGCGGAAGCTAAATAATCCACAAACGACTGTAAATGCGCAGAGCTGATATCACATACTCTGACACGCCCAAAGGACGGAATCAAGAACTGATCTGCCACAGATTTATAAAACTGAACCGTAGTAGGAGAAAGCTTAACTTCTATCCTTTTATAATAATGCTTCTGAATAAAATCAGCAAGCGTAATACCAAAGGGGTTGATTTGCTCAACCTTTTGCTTTCTGCCAGGTGTAAAAAGTCCGTTATGTACGGAAGCTTCAAAGAGCTCTGCAAACTCCTTTGCTCCTCTCTCTGCTGCACTCGCTGAAATTCCCTTCGGAGGTTTATATGTTGTTGAAACAAGATCCTGTTTTCCACCGGGCTTGCCTCTGGAAACTCTGATACAGTAGGTACCGTTCTTTCGTCTATAATAACTTGCCATTATCGTTCTCCTTTCTATAGATTTTGAATTATTTTTAGTAAAAAGAAAATTATTTTCAAGCGGTCGGTTACGAGCCGACTCCATAGGAATCTCACCTCCCCCGGGATCTCCGCAGGCAGCTTTTTGACTGAAGTATCATTATCCCTTGCGTCTGTCGTCGCCCTCCGCCGATAGTAATTCGGCTTCACCCAAAATATCGTTTTATCGCTCCCCTCAATTTGAGGATCTTGGCGCACCTTTTAGGCTTGGCTTGCTCGCTCATCACGAATTAACGCAGGTAACGTGCTTGAATATAAAGAATATTCAGTTTTCAAGGATCAAATTATAAGCATTTGGGATGCTTTCATATATAACCACGCATCAGATTTTTCAAAAGGGACATAATCTCTAAAAAATCTTCAAAAAAATTTTCAGACCTTGAATTTTTCGATATTCATGATAATTTTGAGAAGGATCTCTTGCCGAAGATCCTCGTCAATCCGACCGTCTATGTAGCTGTGCTTGTTTACGACCTGCATATACATCTCAATGATCTCGGTCATTGCTTCGTTATTCCCTTTCTGTGCTTCAATGATTAAGTCCCTGAAACTCATTTTCTTTTCAGTTGCCATAGTGCTTCTCCTTATAAATCTTAATTGCCTCTATCGTGAGTGCATATAATCTTTTGGTGTGTCGGTACGAATACCCAATAATATCCGCAATCTCCGTCAATGGCTTTTCTTCAACAACGTGAAGGTAAAGAATTTTCTTACTAACTTCTGAGAGCTCAACAAATGCCTTTTCAAGCCACTCTACCGAGAAATCAAAGCCCCAGATGCGATCCAAAGCCAAGCCTTGTTCTGTATCTTCTATAAGAAGCCTGTCCTCTTGCATTTCGTCAATTGAATCTATCATTGTGTGCTTCTTCTCTTTCCTTATATAATCTATCTTCGTATGATACGCGAGTGTATCGAGCCAGTTTGTAAATTCCGCTTGAAGTCTATTGTTTTCCATATTAATCTCCTTGTTTTTTTGAATTTTGAAATGTTCTAATCGAGTTTCAAAATCCAACAAGGAGGCGCACGAGCCGACAAAATACAAGATTTTTCGCACGCAAAAACGCACCCATCAAGCAGCAGTGTATGCCGCAAGATGAGTGCGCTCAATTCATTATTTATACGAACTGTCAGTTCAGTATTGATCCCAGAGGAACCCATAGAGATCGACTTGTTGTATTTACAAGCATCAAAGGCTTGTCCTATGTATAATCCGTATCATATTCGCTGCTTTTAATAAGCAACGTAGCGTTGGAGCTCCAACACATAAAAAATCACCCCTTCCGAAAAATCGATCTTGGGGTGATATGCGCGTGGAGATACACCGCCAAAACGTCTTTTTTTTATTGGCGGTTCGCTTTGTTCATTATTTTATGTACTGACTGTTCTCTAAAAATTGACCTGCTATGCCATTATAAACCTGACCTTAATATGATAAAATAATTATATACAAAGGAGGTTGCAATAATGGAAGAAAAGAAAAGATCTCCGCTTGGTGATATCATAAAGAATGCTCGTCAGAAAAACGGGTTAACGATAGAAGAGCTGGCTGAGAAAGCTGATATTACGGTTCGTTATTTATACCGTATTGAAAATCAGGATGCAAAGCCGAGCTACGAGCTTCTCTATTTTTTGATCAGAGAGCTTGCCATTGATCCCGACACCATTTTTTATCCTGACAAGCCCGTACAGGACAATGAGCTGGAAAGCTTGATCCGACGACTCTATAATTGCGATGAACGTGCAATTAAGGTCATAAAGGCAACAGCAACGAGTCTTCTGAACACCTTACCGGAAAATAAGTAAAAAAACAGTCGTTGGGGGCTGTTTTTTCTATTGTAAGAAGATTTTACCATATAAAAGTCAAGAAAGAGTCAAGAAAAAGAAAGGATTTAGGAAACTTTTGGGCGGCAAGGAATAACTCCCTGCCGCCCGTACATATTTATATTTTTATCCTTCATATTGGAATCGGTAACCGATACCCCATACGTTCCTGATATATTCAATATCCGCCTCCGACATCTTCTGCCTGAGTGAGCTGATATGTGTTTTAATTACGCTCTCAACGTTATAAACTATCTTATCGTCCCATGCATAATCGTACAGCTGATCCTTGGTGAAAACCCTTCCGGGGTGGCTCGCCAAGCAAAGCAGTATGTCAAACTCCTTCTTGGTAAATGCAAGCTCCTTGCCTTTGAGAAATGCTTGTCTGGTTACGGGATCAATGATCAGATCGTTTCCGCATACAAGCGTATAGCATAATTTTTCAGCAGGATGAATGCTTTCACTCAGTCTCATCAAGGAGTGCGCCTGTGCTAAGCACTCATCGGTTGTATAAGGCTTGCCCATATATGCGTTTGCTCCCGCATTGAGCGTATGTATCCGATGCTCATAGTCGGTCTGTGAGGAAAGTACAAGAATAGGCATAGTTCTTGTATCTCTCATAAGCTTTAAGAATTTATGATCATCCTCCGCAGATATATGTGCATCAAGAATAATCAGCGAAAACTCAATTTTGATAAAAAACTTCATTGCATCCTGCATAGAGGTAGCACAGATAACCTCAGACACACTGGATAGAAGCCTTCCCTTTATTTCATCAGCCTCCTGCTGATCGTGGTTAATGATTAGTACGTTCTTTTTCATGATTTTCTATGTTTCCCATAATCCTTTCGAGGTAAAACAACTTGTCTGGCGTTTATAAATAAAAAAGCGCAATACCAAAAGAACATTCTTTGGCACTGCGTCGAAGCGTCGGGCACTTTATTATTTTACCATATTTTACCATATTCGATTGATTTTGTCAAGAAAATCTCATCGACAAAAGCCGACACAACTTTCACTTCTCAAGCCTTCTCTTTTCGAGGAGCTCAATTTTGAATTGCTTCGCATTGATGATACATTCGGTTCTGCACTTTCTGCAAAACAGCGGAAAATGCTTCAATTCCGTATCAGCCATCAGCTTAACACGCGTGTTTTCCCCGCACACCGGACACTTTATCCATTGATACTCATCCATATCCCTTATTCTCCTTTGATGAAAAAAATATGGGAGTTATGTATAATAACCCCCGCGTGAAATAAGAAATTTCCCTACGTTGGCATTATCCAAATCAGGTCAAAGGGTCGAAGGCTTAACCTTCCTCTCAGCTTGTAGACAAAATGCAAGCTCCCCATGGCTATTTAATTATGGAAAATACTATTTAACCAGCGTTTTTTGTAAAAAATAACTATGAAAAAAACTTGAAATTTAATGTGTTTGAGAGTATAATATATTTGCTTATGCAGAGTAGGCTACCGAGCGTCAAGTGCCATCCAAACGGGGAGTTGTTGGGTGGACGAAGGGTTTCCGCGGTTCGGTGGCCGCATCCCGCTGCCGAATCCAAGGGACCACCTCCTTGCTTCCGGAACTACGGGACAAAGGAGGTTATTTTTATGCAAAAAGCAAAAAGTTCAAACAACATTAAAATGATCTGTCTTGCCGGAGTTATGGCTGCCCTCTACGTTTGCCTTGACTTTTTGGCAGTATCGGTCAGTGCTCCGTTCGGTAATAACCTGAA
>JAZOMG010000029.1:0-20364 GCA_045653705.1 Eubacteriales bacterium
TGATGTATGGGACCCCATTGCTTCTCATCATCGTCCCCATAATCTTTCGTCCATTCGTCATCCGTATCGGCAGACGTGTCGCTTTCATCGGCGCCGGGCTTGTCTCCCACCAGCTGAGGCGAAAAGGCTATAAATACGCTCAAGAGCGAAATCAATAGCGCAAGTATAGCTACTATTAGCCATATAGATTTTTTCATTGTTTTCTCTCCTTTTATTGTTCACTAGGATTACTATTTTCAGGAGGCTTAGAGCTCTCAGCTCTATGCTTTGCCATCTCAGCCTCATGTTTCTCCTGCTTGCGACGTTCTTCAGATTGCTTATATTTACGGTCTTCGTAATAATATCTCGCGTCACTACTGTCGCCGCCTATATTCAGCTTCATAGGAATTTTAAGGACCTGCGCAGGCGCAAACCAGATAGAGACTATCATTACGCCTACATTCCATAGGAATATAAGAGGATAAAATGCGAGCTTAAATAAAAATCCTAATACCTTAAACAAGCCTTTGAAAAAAAAACCTAAACCTTGCAACATACTACTAAAAACCATACCAACACCATGGAATGCAGCTTTAAAAAAATTTCCTGCTCCTCTGAAGACGGGTCCAACCACCTCTCCAATTCGCTGGAATATAGGTTTCAACCACTTCCAGAAGATACAGACGAGGGCAAAAATAGCCACAGATCCAATAAAAGCTACAAGAACTATAAATGCAGTCTTGAACTGGTCGAGCCACTTAAGGAACCTCTGCAAGATCTCCCACGCTTGCTTAACGTAATCTACTATGCCGCCCAAGCCACTGGGAGTGTCGGGATAATTGTTCGGGTTATTGTTTTGAGTGTTATTGCCGTCTACAACTCCGCCAAGGTTATCTACAGGCTTGCAATCTACAGGCACGGTCTGCATCGCTCCCTTTGAATTTCTGAACGTAAAGGATAGAATATCGAAATCGGTATGTATTACCTTTTCGTAGTAGTGGCCAGTACTAGGAATATCAACAAAGTTATTATACATCAGACAATCAGAGCAATAATAAGGCTCTACGCCGGTACGAACAATATAAACCTTATTCAGACCCATAGCGGCATAATCGTTATAAAAATCCCTTACTTCTGATACATTATCATTAGATATATACAACGCTTTTCCTATAGCTTCGTTGGTCTTCAAGACAGAAACATCCATAGCGTTAAGCTCAACGATAGGCTTACAGTCAACATATCCTGTTTCGTCTGTATACAAGCCCTTATTAAACAGCTTATCCAGCCACTTATTAAAAGTACTTGTACCGGCAGCATTAACTCCTTGAGCGTGAGTTATAAGAGCTGTACTTAAATCCGCACCATCTACGCTTATATCATAATCTATTTTTTCACCTACGTTATAAACGTGATCTCCTATCATCGGAACACGTGAATTCTTAGTAAACTTAGGCTCGCCTTTTTCACTCCAAAGCTTTAAAAAATCAGAAGTGGATATGCTCGCATTATTACCTTTCGAGAGTAGCAATAATCTATTAATAATATTATCACTTTGTTGCCTGTCGTAATAATTATTACTAAATGAATATACAAGCCTAAAATTGAAATCCAAAGGATTAAAAGAATTTGAGATTTGACTACTTTTATCAATAAAGAAAGGATATTCTTCATCCGTTCCATCTAATCCTGTCATTTTATCAAACCTATCATACCACGTCTGATCGGGCACTATGAGACCGTTTACGGCGTATTTATAATATTCGCCGGACACCGTCCACAAGCCGGAGGTCTGATGTTTCTTATTCTCAGGGTCATCCTTAAAATCTCCCAAAATATCTCCGTATTTCCGGATATAGCTGGTCGGTATATTGAAAGCATAGCTCTTGACTTCCCAGCGGTAATCCTCTCCCAGATTAGAGGTATCTGAAAACCACGTGAGAGGAATTACCTCAACGGGTATCGTATCAAACTCTTCTACTCGATAATAAAGGCTTCCCTTGGGATTATTCGAGCCGAAATTATACTGATAACCGGTATAAACATAGCTCGAGCTCTTACCCGTCTTCGGGTCCTTAAGAATAAGGTTTTCTCTTTCATCCGAATCCTCATACTTTATCTCGACCGCTGACAGCTGATACTCTCTGCGAATCTTATCAAGATTTTTAACAAAGCTTCGAGCTCCGCCGACCTTGAACTTATAGAAAACGTTCTCGTCAAACTCGTCTATGCTGCGTCCCTCTACCGTCAATGGATACTTAGCGACCTTAGACATGCCTTGTAAATTAACGTCATAATAGGAAAGCTCAAGATAGCTTCCCTCGATGTCAATAGCCTTACCCGACGGATTATACAGATACAAATACAAGCTGTAAAAATTCTGCTTTCCGCCTGCGTCGTAGCCGTATTCAAGGAAGTGTATAACCTGCACGAAATCAGCGCTTGGATCCGTGGGGAAATCGGCAGGATTAAAGCCCATCGTCTTAAGATCGTTTACAACATATGTATCGTCAGCCGGATTGACGTAAGGGGCGGCAACAGCAGATGCCGGTATAAGGAACACCGAGAGAAACATAAGTACAGCCCATATCATTGATACGGCTTTTATTATTACTTTTCTCATTATTTCACCTCGACTGCCTTAAAGCTCTTTATCAGTGAACGAAGAACACTTCCGAATTGATCGCCGTATTCTTGATAAACAGTTTTATCGCAATAGAATACCATTATATTAGCAAAGCCTTCGTCATTAGTTGTAAAAGTAATCCCCTCTGTATTGTAAACTAAAAAAGATAACCGATCAGCAGTGATAGCCTTTGAAGTAGAACTGGCAGCCTTAGTATCATAATATCTGAAATAATACTTTTGTTCACCATTAAATTCTGCCAACGGTATATAAAAGCCGTAATCTACATAATTTTCATCAAGCTGCCAATAAAAAGTATAGTTCGTATTGGGTTTTAGTTTATAAAAAACAATTCCCGAACAAACCTTATCAGCAGTATTATCTATACGCGCATCCACATCTACGAAAGATGGATCATCTACACCGTAGATAAACTCTGTTTTCACCTCTCCAAGCTCTTCAAACGTAATAGAAACCACATATTCTCCAATATCACTTCTTAATTTCTCAATTGATTCACTATTTAAATCACGAATTAAAAAGTCAAATTTTAAAAAAACAATACCTATTTTCGGATTATTATTGGTAGACAACTTAACTGAATTATGTAAAACATCAGACTCATTACCAATACCAACACCGAAATATTTAACACATGAATCATTATCTACCCCATCACCATTATCATCAGAGTAATAATAATGTCCATAAGCTGGAAAATTATTATCATCTGTAGAAACAGAAGAACTTTCAATAAAATCAAAAACAGATGGACTTACATCCCAAGATATTTTATATATACAGTTAGGCTTTGCTTCTTTAAGCATAAATAAAGCAATAGATTTTCCAGTATTAACATTATCGGAAAAAGAAATCTTAACATCGCCGTTAGCATAGCTATAAACAGGATTATTATTAGCATCAGGCGTTTCACCGCTGTCATCGCCGTCGTCAGGAGCTTCTCCCGTATCGGTACTATCACCTGGTGTCTCATCAGTGCCGGGTACTTCGCCTGTGTCGGTATTCTCATCGGACGGCTCGTCAGTCTCAATATCGCCGAAAACGTCTTTAAAGGAATCCTGTACCGAATCGGATACCTTGCCTATGGCGTTGACTACGCCGAACGCTATGCCTACTATAAGCGCAATAACAAGCACAACGCTTATTATGGCTATAAGCAAGCCTTTATTGTTGGTGTCATTCATATGAACACCTCCTATTCATTATTTGTAGTATTCTACAGCTACGTCTCCCGATACAAGGATAGGTCTGATATAGCTATGGATACCGAAGAAACGGTTATCGTTATTAACGTATACCGATATTGTTACGGTCGTTTCCTCTGTAAGCTCAAATTTCAAATCATTCGCGCCAACATACTCAGGAGCGTTACCGCCAATCTGGGCTACAAGACCGAACAGCTCTTTTTCATTATTCTTTGTATTACCCATAGAAAGAGTGTACTCTCCCGCAGGGAGCGTTACGGACGTAAGAGCCCAGGTTTCATTGTGGTTATCTGCCGCGTCAGCGTCCTTATACTGGCCCTTGAGAACTATCGTACCGTCGTCCTTGATCTTAAATTCAAGGTCACCCTTTTTCTCATCAGGAAGCTTATCGGGGAACTGCTTGGAGTAGTTTTCTTTCTTGATGAGGTTGTCGGGGTTCAGCTCGCGCTCAAACCACGTGGTAGGATCCATATTGTTGAAACCGGCGGATATAAATGCCAATCCGCCAATCGCTGACGTAAAGAAGAGGAATGCAGCTACTACTATAGCTATCACTCCGCCCCAGCTGAAGTTTGAGCGACCCTTATCGCTCTGAGAATTTCTGTTTCTGTAATAATTCTTATTACTCATAATTTTTTCTCCTTTTTTTAAAAAAATGATAAAAAGCCCCTAAGTCGAATAAATATTCGGCTCAGAGGCTCTATGTTTTATGTTGATTTTGTTTTGTTTTTTTGCGGTTCCTGCGGTTCAAGCTTGATAGGCACGACCTTATGGCAGTGCTTGCAATAGATCCGAACCTCACCGTTCGAATCTACACGCTGATCAAATAACCGTTTGCCGCATTGAGGGCAGCGAATAACAACGTAATTGTTATTCATCATCCCAGCTTGCCGGCTTTTTTGAAACACTCGACAACATTCAAGAATATAGCTCTGTCACCCTCAGCAGACGGCGAAAAAGGACAGGTCAATTCAAGATTATTTTCATCACTTGACTTGATCCTCATAGAATATCGAGTGTTTACAACGGTCTTTTTACCAACGGTTCTTGAGCTTGTTGTCTTAACGATCTGAACGGGAATAGAATCAGCTTCTCCGTAAATCGCATTTGAAATAAGAGCAAGGGTCTTACTTCTGCCGCTTATATCACAGAAAAATCTGAAAGGAATCACCGAACCGTTAAATTTAATATTAACGCTTACAGCGTATCTATAATACTGAATACCATCTACGAGATTACCCTTTTGGCGCTGCAGATTCATAGGTACATCGTAAATCGTTTCTGTACCGTTATTGCTTCCTGAGTTATTTCCATCAACGAAAGCATCACTTTCTCCGGCAATTATCTCCACCGAATTGTTTTCAACATCTACGTTCGTATCTGTATTATTGATGACAGTTGCTTTTTCATTTTTTACTTCTTTTACGTTTTCTTTTTCTGACATATTAAAAAATCTCCTTTAAAATTATTAATTCTTATTTGTTTTTGTCTTATGTTTTGTTTTTATCGTATCTGATGAGCACTAAACTTTTGAGCTGATTTTAAATACAATCATATACATCACCTACCTCAAGGACTTGCAAAAACGTGCA
This sequence comes from Eubacteriales bacterium, assembly GCA_045653705.1. Lineage (GTDB taxonomy): Bacteria > Bacillota > Clostridia > Oscillospirales > CAG-272 > HGM12713. The sequence goes on from JAZOMG010000029.1 coordinate 5,424, forward strand.
AGACCCAACATAAAATATTTATCATAGCGCTCAATTGCTGATGGTAAAAGTGCGCCGAAAACCTCGTTACGGTACACAACAAAAGAGCGCTTTTGATTTACAAACAGCTTACAGTCAATAAATCCCACAGGATTGTTATTAAAGAGCCCGGGACTGAGCTCAGGAATAACTATCTGATAAAACAGCTTTTCCTCAAGCTCAAGCCGTCTCATCGTCTCTGGTTTAAGCAATAGCGGCTTGCCAACAAAATTTAAGCAGCCTTTTTTTGTAAGTGGATAGACGTCTGTATCATTGAATAAAGGTACATTATCTTGATTAAGAGTATTCGCTCTATAACGGTCTGCTATATCGCATTTAAAACATTGAAATTCATTATAAGGGCAGGGAACATAACCCATCGGATAAAGATTGCAATATTTTTTTGCATCAAAATAATTACTGTTCATTGTAATACCTCTTAAGATCAGCGTCAAGCTCATCAAGCATATGTGTATCTCTGACAATATTCTTTCCAACGATAACATATCTAAAAAGCTTAACTCTGACCCAAGGTCCCCACGGCGTTCTACCATAAGCAAACCCGCATCCATCAGGTGAAAGAGAGTTAAAATCTTTAACTCTGATGTGAAAAGGATATTTTTTGAAAGTATCATGAGACATATAAACCACATAAGGCATATATCCACCGAATACGGAGGATAATTTATAATCATAAGGCTTATTCATCGCTATCCACCGGCTCTGCATCAACGCATGGATTCTCGGGAAGATTAAATCTCCACTCACCCGTTTCCAAACAATATGCCATATTTTTGCAATGGGTACAACGTATGTACTTCTGGTCACTCATAAAATCCAATTCTCCTTAATAGTTCTTTATCAAGCTCTGATCCATCCTCGATACCGTTTATTACGTCAACGTAATTTTTCGGGGACAGCAGGCATATCATATGCGCTATGGCTATCTTTATTTTCTTGAACATAAGTAGTCCTCCTAAATATCTCCGCTATTGGCGGTATATATCTTTTCTTACGTTTCGGCGTGGGAGGTGCTTCCATAGAACTAAGAACACAAGAGACATCAGAACGCAAGGCTTTAAGATGCTTCAGAGCGTCCTCAAGAGCATGAATACGAGCGTATAGCATATCCGATTCCCGGCCGAACTGTTCAAGCTCACACACGCGCTTCAGCTCACATTCCTCTTCAAAGTATGCGGGGAGAAGCTCCTCCTCGATATCCTTTGATAGCTTTATAACGCCTTGCAGTCTCTTTTTGTTAAAATCGTTCATTCATATCTCCTCTCTCGCGCCGATCCGCGCGTTGTTTATTCTGCCGATCTTTCTACAGGCAGCTCAGGCAACGGCCGCCAATGGGTAACGTTATAACTATTGGCGTCGTCATCAAGCCAAAATTCTCCGTCAAACGCAAGCAATGTAGGCTTGCTTGCGCCATCTATTAAAACAATGTAATCCTCTGTTGTATCACTACAGCCAGGTACCTCTACCGATGTGTCGTGCCAGACGTCATCGTTATAGTTGGCGTCGGGAGCGGATTCTTTATTGAACCACGCTAAGCAAACACCGGAACAAGAAGTACTAATTTCATCACAGAGCTTGCAAAATTCCACTTTACTATTATAGCAATCGCTAAAATAACTAAAAGCGTCTGCTACGAACTTTTCGGTCGGATTTGCAAACTCCTTTAACACCTCTCTCAGAGGAAGGTCCAATAATCTTTCATAATTTGTCATAATTTTTCTCCTTTATATTGACATTTAATATTTTTGTGGTATAATGGAGCTGTAAGAGTTCTGCATTCACTTACAGCTCCGGGCTTGTCCCGGGGCTTTTTCTTTTTTCCTCTTCAGGCAACTCAACGGCGCCGAGCATTTTATCGAAAAAGTCCTGGGGAAATCCATCCTTGCGGAAAATCTCCGCCATACGTCTGTTCAGATACTCTATCTGAGTACCGTCGGAAACCATCCTGCGCTGACGGTAGAACAAACGTCTATGACAGCCTAAGAAATACGTAAGTCGTTTTTCACCGAAACCAAAGGCATCGTGAAGCGTAACGCAGACCATCTTGATATACAAGTCAAGGACTATTCTCATATCATGTTCGGTCTGCTCCCGGGCAACGTCTTGCGCATACTCTACTATCTTTTGGCGCGACCCGGAAGATAGAGAATTGAATTGTTTTGGTACGTTAGCTCTCAATTTAATCACCTCGCTTTCCTACCGTTATTATGCAACACAACGTAAAGCCAAATATTGCACCTATCATGGCGCTGAAATATCCTATAAGAAATTCATTCATACTCTTTACCTCACTTAACTATCTCCGACAGCAATTCGGGATAGCTTTTGTTCGCCAACGTTGCAATCGCACGTAGTTCTCCCAAAGTGAACTTATCCGGTTTTCTCAGACGCGCCCAGAGTGTTGTTTTAGAAATATCAAGTTTCTTGCATATATCTGCACGCGTCATTCCCGATGACTTTTCAGCTTCGACTAATGCCTTTTCAATATTTATCCCGACACGTTGCCACCTATCGGGATTTCTAAAGCCCTTTACTTTCGGCATAATCAATCACTCCGTTCCGCGGGGATATCCACAAGCTTAAGCTCATACAGCTCCACGTAGGTATCCAATATCTCGATGCAAAGCCCGAGAATATGCTGCGCTTTGGATCCGCGCCGCCGTCCCGTTATGTACTGACACAGCTCGTTAGGCGTTATATCCACGCCTCGTTTATTCAACTGGCTCACAAGCCAGACGTAGCTCAGGCAGTACTTTGCCAACAGCCCGCGGATTTTTTCTCTCTGTTCGTACATTGTCTTCTCCTTTTTTTGATTTTGTACATTTTTTGTTGACATTTTTAGAAAAATAATATATAATGGTATTAGAAATAAGAAAGGGGTACAAATTATGAGCGAAAAAGAATTAGCTATGAATTTACTTGATAACGTTCCTGCCTATAAGCTTGGCTACGTTGTAGCTTATCTTCAAGGTCTGACTGCCGATGAAGCAATAGACGATGCTTTTTGCGAAAGACTAATCAAAGATTATGAAAACGACCCCAACAAGGGAGAGTTTATATCTTTCTCGGATGCGGTTAAGCTTTGTGAGGTTAACCTAAATGAATTATGAAATCATAATCGACAAAGCTGCGCTAAAATTCATCCAAAAGCAACCGTCTCAACAGCGGCAACGCATATTATCTGCAATTAAACGTCTTCCAAATGAGGGAGACATAAAAGCTATGCGTGGATACCGAGGATACTTTCGCCTAAGAGTTGGTGACTACCGTATTATATATACTCTTGATAACAATAAATTGATAATTCGTATAATCAACGTCGGCAATCGTGGCGACGTTTACAAGTAATTCAACATTTTGCCTCAGGCTCTGCCCGGGGCTTTTTCTTTTTTCCTAATCTGCTTCTCCTTTCCAAAAATTGTAAACAAAAAATGCCCCTTACTGTTGACATACGACAAAAAATCTGTTAAAATAAATGTACCACCAATTAAATAACATTTTTTTGCAAGCCCGTATTGGGTCTTTTTTCGCATATCTACAGACGTAAGAATTTATTTAGGCTTATCTATATCCTTTTCATCAGATACGATATCGTAAATCTCAATAACCTTTTTAAGATAACGATATAAATCGTTCATAGCTTCATTATATCCGGCTAAATAAGAGCTATTATCAATAGTACCGTTAACAGTATTGAATACCGGCTCAGGTATTTTAAACCCGTCATACATAATCCGTTCGCGCGTATCTGTATTTACAAGACACTTGTATTGAGCTTCGCCGATATAAACAAATAAATTAAAAATTACTTCATCCATTTACCTTACCTCATTTTAAAAGGAGTTTTTAATGTCTTCGCTATTCTATGAAGGTAATTATGAAATACAACCTACAGAATATATGATCCAATGCCCAAAATGCAAAGATTTTATGTACAAATATAAAAAGCAAACAGCGATTGAAACTACGATCGTAACAGTTTGTAGTAACTACCTTTGCCAATACGGCTTTACAAATATCTACCAGGACGAAAAATGGGTTGAATCTATACCTTATCCGCTTTACTCCGAATATGATGATGACGATATATCCGAATATTAAGACTTCTCATCTCAGCATCATGCTCATACGGTATCGTAAAATATTTTTTTAGGAGCTCAGGCAGCTTGCCAATATTCTGTTGCGTCTTTATAAACAATACCAGTTCAATATAGAATTTTGGGTCAAGCTCAGGCTTATTGCGTACCTTAGCCAATGTCTGATTTTCATTTTTCATTTCTTACCTCACGTTGTTGCATTTTTTGTTTACACTAAGATTATAACTCAACAAAGTAAAAATGTCAAGCTTAATAAGTAAAAAAACTCAACTTTGTGAAAATAACACAAGTTAACTAACTCAAATTAGTTGAAAGGAGACAAAATGTTTAAAGAAAAATTTATTCGACTATGTAACGAAAAGAAAGAATCTCCCTCATCGGTATGCTATAAAGTAGGTATAACTCCAGCTACCTATTCTAAATGGACTGATGAGTCCATTCCAAGAAAAGCTACGTTGATGAGAATCGCAGACTATTTTGGTATAACTGTTGATGAGCTTCTATCTGAGGACGAAAAAAAGCCCGTCCACATAGACGAGCCGACTGGGACAAGCTTATCCCCGGAAGAAAAAATACTTTTATCCGCTTATTCAAAAGCAACCGATGACGACCGCCGTGTACTATGGACATTGCTCGATAAGTACCTGACGGCAAACGAGAAGCAATACTTCTCGCAATCCAATCAAAACGAAAACATAGGCTAAAGACTTGTAAAATTTTAATTTTGAAATAAAAGAGTGCTTTATGAGAAAAACAAAAACAGTATCAATAATCACGTTATTAACGTTTTTACTTTTAACACTTACAAGCTGTTCAGCAGAAGATGCTATCGCAGGTTTAATAATTACTTTATTAGATGCTCTCGTAGGTATAATAACTACTATATTAGTAGCAGCCGGACCGATAATGATTATTATAACAGTAATAGCCGCTATAATAATTGTTTTTATAGTGGTAATACGTCTAGAAAAGAAAAAAGCAGCAGAAGAAGCAGAATACCTTAAACGAGAAAAAGAACTTGAAGAAATAGCTAAGAAAGAAGCTCAACGTATACACCAAGAACAAGAAGAACTGTTAAAGAAAGAACGTGAAGAAGCTCAACGTAAGTATAAAGAAGAGCTTGAGCGAAAGCGCAAGACAAAATGTATAATTTGTCACGAGTGTTCAATGGGAAATACGCTATGCACAAATTGTCAATCAAGACTTGATATGCTGCGTAATGAAGTACCTCGCGCAGCTACGGTGAGCTACGAAGCACTTTCTAAGCACTACAAGGCTTCTATGCAGCGCGTCATAAATATGACAGCAAATGAGGACAAGATATACTACTCTACATATCTTTTGGCAGTTGCCGACAAGCTCAATCAAAAATATTACATAGACAGAGCAAGCAAGAACGCATACAGCTTTCTAAAAGACTACTCTGAGTTGAACTTTACGATAAATGAGGAGCTTTTGAAGCGATATAATCTTAACGGTGAGCCTGATGCAGAACTACCTGCGCCCATCGTTGAAATAAAAACACCTCAGATTAGTCTCAAAGACCTTGCCGAACAGAAAGAAGACAAAGCCGCTAAGCAGCAGAACGGCAAAACCTTTCGCTGCAACGACGGCGATCACGTTCGCTCAAAAGCAGAACGGGAGATAGACAACTTCTTTTATGCTAACCGTATCTGGCATATCTACGAATACCGATACGAGCATCCTATCACAAAAGAATGGGCAAGCCCGGACTTCTATCTACCGGACTATAATCTTTTCATTGAGTACTTTGGTCTCAACACTCCCGAATATATCGAAAAACGTGAGCACAAAATCAAGATGTACCGTTCGGATAAATCTATACGTTTCGACTATTTGACCTACGAGGACGACGCCGATCTGAACGCTAAGCTACTTGAAATCTGCAAAAAACACGAAATTCCGTTAAAATAAAAACCGGGGTACAAATTGTACCCCAGTTGGAATAAAGAATATTTTTTAAAAAAGGTTGACAACGATAATAAGATGGTGTATAATATAAGCAGAGAGTGGAACCCAAGACGGTTGCCGCGAATGCTTAATTGAATGCGATTACTCGCAAGAATCAGCCATCTGCTGCGAACGGATGGCTGATTTCTTTATTTATCGAGAAAGTATAACACAACAGAGGCTATACTGAATATCGTTCCGATAACGGTACAAAGACCTAAAAACACAGAAACCATTATGATCCCCCCATGAGAAATATTTCCCGCATGGGGCTACACATAAACCTCCTTTCTCACCCACAAATGCGGGATACGTAACAGAGGCAACCATCTATTTTAACCATCAACCGTCTAAGAAACAAAAGTTCGACAGAGACGGTGAGTTCCACCGACAGAATTATACACTATTTTAATTTATTTGTCAAGACCTTGATATTCAAGAGACAAATAAAAAACTCCAAGCCCTTAAATCGGCTCGGAGATAATTTTAATAAAATCTATTGACAAATTGAATAATGCGGTATATAATAATTACAGAGAGGCACCAGTGACGGTTGCTTCCCAAGATATGATTAAAAGAAATAACCGCTAAGCTTGGTCGGCAGGGCGGTTATTTCTTTTTATTATTACGAATATCTACGTAAGTTAAAAGCGAAATGATAAATCCTGCGAACAGGAAAAGCAATTCCCAGCTTACCAACGATATCACCTCCCCTCATCGGGAAGGCAAAAAGAAATCTGCTTTCCCGAAAAACGGGAAGCAACCGCCACCGTTTTGGTGGAGCTTTCGCTCAGCATCGGATATTATCCGACACCCCTCGACCGTTATTATATCACACGCTTTTCTGTTTGTCAATAAAAAACTCCAAGCCCTTAAATCAGCTCGGAGACAAATTTAATAAAATCTATTGACAAATTGAATAATGCGGTATATAATAATTACAGAGAGGCACCAGTGACGGTTGCTTCTATACGATAATCAAAAAGATAACCGCAAGTTTAGCAGCAGGCGGTTATCTTTTTTTGTTATAAAAACAAGATATAACAGCAATTACAAGTACGGCTACGGACACAAGATCCTGCCAAGTTAAGTAATCCATAATATCACCCCCTCCTTAAGAGGGAGTTAAAAGACATTCGAGCTCCCTCTGAATAAGGAAGCAACCGCCACCGTTTTGGTGTAGCCTGTAACGTAGGCTCAACGTCTGGATCCAGACGTTCCTCTCCACGGGCATATGGCCAAATCAATTATATCACACCGTTTTTAATTTGTCAAGTTTTAATCAAGAGGAATATGGCTACAAAAATTGATGATAAAATGTATAGGACCTCGGTCTATATGGGAAAAGATGCGAACGGAAAACGCATACAAAAATTTTTTTATGCTAGAACAGCGGATGAAGCCGACTTTTTAGCATTAGAATTTAAACTAAAGAAAAAAAGGCAAGAAGATCCGTTACAGATAACACTCTACGAAGCAATAACAAATTACATCCAATATAAGGATGCAATATTGTCACCTACCACTATAGAGGGATATAAGAAAATACAACGTAACAACTTTCAGAGCCTTATGAATACGCAGCTATCGGATATAGACAGCAAGATGCTTCAGTATGCTATAAATGCCGAAGCCAAAAAAATAAGCTCAAGAGGTAGACCCATTTCACCAAAGACAATTGCTAATGCAAACGGCCTCATTATATCTGTTTTAAACTTTTACTTTCCCGAAAAAAGAATAACCGTAAGGCTACCAAAAAGGAAACCTACAATGTATGCTACGCCTGACGGAGAACAAATTAGAGAAATATTCAAGGTGACAAAAGAAACGGATATAGAGATACCCGTATTATTAGCAGCTTGGATGTCACTAAGAATGTCAGAAATTTGCGGTCTAAAATGGTCAGATATACACGACAGCTACATTGAAATTAACGAAGCAAAAGTGTATGCAGCTCGTCAACAACATTCAAAAGAACCAAAAACAGAAAGCAGCGCAAGAAAAATACCGCTTCCAGAATATATAAAAAACATTTTAGATAAACAAGAACGGACAGGGGTATACATAACTGAATTAACAGGTCAAGCAATATACAAAAAATTTGTAACAGTGCTTGAAGAAAATAATCTGCCGCACTGTAGATTCCATGACCTAAGACACTCCTGCGCATCAATAATGCTACAGCTTGGAGTTCCAGACAAATACGCTATGAAACGCGGCGGCTGGTCATCTGATAAAGTTATGAAAGACATATACCAGCAAACATTTTCATCTGAAGAAATAAAAGTCGCCGACCGTATTGATAATTATTTTAATCAACTTATTCAACAATAAATTCAACAGTAAGCATAAAAAACCTTGAAAAATAAGAACCTGTAAGATGTTCGCAATGGGTTCGATTCCCCTCGGATCCACCAAAAAAAAGAACACCCCCTCGTGGGGTGTTCTTTTTTTGGCGAATCCATATAAATGGGGAATCGAACGCAGCTCAAAAACAACCCAGTGAGTTGTTTTTGAGCGTGTGACCATGAACGATTCTCCACGAAAGTCGCATAGCAGATCTTACTGCTATGACGGTGTTTGTTGTCACCTCTCTGTACTTTTTTCAAGCTTTTTCAACAGCTCCGAGAGGGGATATGCAAGCAGACCTACCGCGAAATTTCCCACGGCGTGAATGGCATCAAAGCCGAAGCCCGCGGCTATCCAAGCCAGCATCTGCTGAAAATTCAATCCGAACATAATTGCCTGCGCGGGGGCGTACAGAGCGCCGAATATAAGCCCGTGGGCGGCGCAGAGCAGGGGATATATGACGCACGACACTGCCTTTGGTGTCCTTTTCGGTATGAGCATAGTCAAAGCCCAAAGGATAGTCCATATGTAGAGGTAGGGTACCCACCATGCGTTAAATCCCGCGAAAAGTCCGTTGAGAAAAACGTAGACGTATATGGGTATGAGGGCTTTCCATCTGTATACTAAGGTGTAAGCAATGGTCAACATTCCGAGCAGGTGAATGTTGGGGAGCGCTTCCATAACCATTTTGGAAATAAACATTATTGCGCCCAGTAGGGCGAAAATAATGAGCTGTCTGAGAGGAATTTTTTTACTTCGTGTAGACAATTTCATAATGCTCGCCGTCGGCTATTTGAGTTGTGTCAACGCCGGTCATACAATATTCACCGTTTTTGTAAAGCGCCCAATAGGATTGGTCAACGTCATAGTCGGCGGTAATTCCGTTTACCTTTTTAACGTATAGACCGTATGCGCCGTCCTCGCCCTCAATGAGGTCATGCTCGAGCAGAGCGTCTCCAAGTATGTCCTTGTCGGTCTTTAAGGTAAAGGTTACTGATTTGTCCTCAACCTTGACCTCTACCTGTACGGTGGTCTCGCCCTTACCGAAGGTCATATCTCTGCGGTGGGTGGCATTCTCCCAAAGCCCCTCGGCATCTACCGTATTGCAGGAGCAGAGGCACATAAGAAGAATAAGCGTGAGTGAAATAGATACTAACAGTGTTTTTTTCATTTTTTTGTTCCTTTCTTTTATGTAAATATATTTCAAAAGGATAAAGTAAAAGCGCGTCCTTCCGAGGACGCGCGAAAAAAGATACCCTGCCGTATCACTCCGCGCTCCCTCACTTGCCCAAGGAGCCTTTTACGGGCACGGAACGATGAGCATTCCGACTTGTCTTTTGCTTTGCAAAAAGAGTTACGGCAATGGCTGTTGCTGCGGATTTGCACCGCGATTTCCTCATTCGCTCCGTGTTTATTCTTTTGTTTTGCATATTATAGCACATTATGTGGGAAAATACAATAGATTTTAAAAAATTAATCGCATTTGTTTTTCAGAATACCGTCAAGATATTCGCGAAGCTTTTTTGTGTCTCCGTCAAAGAGATAGCCTGTAATTCCGAAGCGCTCAGCGCCCGCTATGTTGTTTTTGTTGTCGTCTACGAAAACCGTTTCGGAGGGGAGGATATTACAGGTGTCGCAAAGATACTCGAATATCTCCCGAGATGGCTTTACACTGCCGCAGACTGCCGAATATATACATTTTTCAAACTCGGAAAGCACCTCTATCTCATCCGAGTGAGCTGCAAAATACTCGGATATGTTGGAAAGCAGAAATACACGGGCGCCGTATTTTTCCTTTACGTACCGAACAAGCTCCCGCATACCGTTTATCTCGGGAATGTTATATATCCAATTGTAGTATATATCCTCTACGTATCCGTGGAGACGTTCGGGAAGCCTCTTTTTTGACGATTCAACGACCTCGCTGTCGCTTATCGTTCCCGCGTCCAGCTTATCCCAATACAGACGGTCGAAGATGACCTCTTCAAGCAATGCGGCGTCCGTCCTGTCGCTTACGTATCGGGACACCATATAGGCAGGCTCAAAGTGAACTATGACCTGTCCGAAATCAAACACTATGTTTTTTATCATACTAAACTCCGCGTGAAAACAATTATATACTTAATTATAGTACAATATTGAAATAAAGTCAATAATTGATTTGTAAAATTCTCAAATCCTATTGACAAATTAATGAAAACGTGATAATATAGTATCGAAAACTACATTTGGAGAAAAATGGATAAAAGAAAGATAATTTTTTACAGCGATGAGCGCAACGATGAGTTTTCAACCGCCAAGATAACGCCTAAGAAAATAGACGGCGGCTATGAATATTACAGGGCAAAGCCTTGGCAAAGGCTTGCGCGCCTGTTAGCTTACAGAGTGATAGCTACGCCCATAGCCTATTTTTATTCAAAGGGTGTTTTCCGCCACAAAATAATAAACAAAAAGTGTTTGAAGCCATATCTGAATGAGGGATATTTTATTTACGGAAACCACACTCAGGATATAGGCGACGCGCTTATTCCCAATATTCTCAGTATCCGCAAGGATAATTATATCATAGTTCACCCCAATAACGTATCAATGCCGTTTCTCGGCAGGGTAACGCCATATCTTGGGGCGATACCTCTGCCCGACGATAAAGAGGCGTACGCTAATTTTACGTCAACGATACAGAGGCGGATAGACGAGAAAAAGGGAATAGTCATTTATCCCGAAGCGCATATATGGCCCTATTATACGGGCATACGCCCCTTTAGCGACGCATCATTTTATTATCCAATTAAATATCATACCCCTGTTTTCTGCTTTACCAATACCTATCAAAAAAGAAAGCTTGGAAAAAGACCGAAAATAGTTACTTATATCGACGGACCTTTTTACCCCGATACGTCTCTGCCCCCACGACGGCAAAGAGGAGAGCTTCGCGACAGAGTTTACTCTGTAATGAGCGAGAGGGCAAAGGGCTCTACGGTAGAGGTAATAAAATACGTGAAAAGAGAACAGGAAAGATGATAAATATTTTGTACTGCGGAAACGACAGGGTCTTTGACGGAATACTCACCTGTACCTTGTCTATACTCAAAAGGACAAAGACCGATGAGCCCTTTACCTTTTATATTTTCACTATGGACTTGTCGAACATCAAGGAGACTTATCTGCCTATAACCGACAGACAGATAGACTTTTTTGCAGAGGTCATAAAGAAATATAACCCCGAAAACCGAGCAGAGAAAGTAGACGTTACCGAGATTTACAAAAAAGAGTTTTCAGGCTGTCCTAACGAGGATGCCTATTGCTCTCCCTATACTCTTATCCGACTTTTTGCCGATATGGTGGAGGGAATGCCGAGGAAGCTTTTGTATCTCGATGCCGATATAATGTTTAATCGGGATATACGGCTGCTGTACGACACCGATATAGAGGGCTATGAATACGCGGCGGCAAGAGATCACTATGGAAAGTACCTCATAAGTCCTAATTATGTCAATGCGGGCGTATTGCTGTTAAATATGGCAGAGCTTCGAAAAACAGGACTTCTCCAAAAGGCGAGGGAGCTTATAAGAAGAAAAAAGCTGGTCTTTGCCGACCAAAGCGCTATAATACGTTCAACGAACAAACGGAAGATGCTTCCGCAGAAATTTAATGACCAGAAGCTTTTGCACAAAAATACGGTGGTGAGACACTTCTCTAAGAGAATGTTCTGGCTGCCGTATCCACACACCGATAACATCAAGCAGTGGCAGGTCAGTAGGGTCCACAAGACCTTTGGCTACTACTGCTTTGACGATATACTTTACGAATATATTTATCTCAGAGAAAAATTCAACAGAGAGGAAAGCTTATGACAAACACACATATCCCGATATTTTACGCCTGCGACGACAATTTTGTAAAATACACCGTGGTGTCCCTATATTCTATGATAAAAAACGCGTCAAAGGAGTATAAATATCACGTATATATTCTGCATAACGACATTACCGAGGAGACCAAAAAACAGGTATATGCCCTCGCAAACGATAATTTTGAGATCTCCTTTGAGGACGTGACCGACTATCTCAATTCCATAGCCGATAAGCTTCCCCTCAGAGATTATTATTCAAAAACCACCTATTACCGTATGTTTATTGCCGAGATGTTCCCCGAATACGATAAGGCTATCTATATCGACAGCGATACTATCGTTCAGGGGGATATAAGCAGAATGTACCATACCGATATACGCGAGGCTTATATCGGTGCTTGCCACGAGCAGGCAATGGTACAGGTTGACGAGTACGGCACTTACGCTGAAAAGGTTGTAGGCGTCTCCCGATATAATTTCTTTAATGCGGGAGTTATACTTATAAACTGCGACATGTTCCGTATAAAGTTTGTACTTGATAAATTTATACAGTATCTCCATACCTATAATTTTGTGGTAACACAGGACGAGGATTATCTCAATCTTATCTGTAAGGACCACGTTTATTGGCTTGACCAGAGATGGAATACCGAGATATTCGGAAACATAGATTATCCCATTGAGGAAGCCTGTGTGCTTCATTACATTATGGTAAATAAGCCTTGGCATTACGCCGATTGCCGACACGGAGATATCTTCTGGAGCTACGCAAAGGAGACCTCTGTATATGAGGATATGCTGAATATCCTCAACTCGTACAGCGATGCGGAGGTGCAGAGAGATGCCGAGAGTATGGCAAATCTGCTTGCTCTCGCTGTAAAAGAGACGAATAGAGAGGATAATTACGTGAACCGCCTTAATCATTCCGACAGAGCCAAGGATAGAGTTGATATCGTTAAGAAGATAGAGCAGTATGAAAGAGAGGGACGCTTCGACGAGGATGTTGAGGCAGACCCGCCCTCAAAGGTTCTTATGCCCGAGGATATCAACTACCTGAGCAAGAGCATAAGCCAGAAGCTTAAGACCGCCTTGGCGTATACCATAGCCCGCCGATTTGTCAATAATCTCATCGATGAAAAGAAGCTGATAATCAAGGAAATAAAGGGACTTGAGCATTTTAAGAAGCTCAACAGCGGAGCGGTGATCACCTGTAACCATTTTAACGCCTTTGACAGCTTTGCCATACAGCTGGCATACGAGGCGGCTGAACAGCCCGACAGAACCTTTTACAGAGTAATAAGAGAGGGAAACTATACCTCCTTCCCGGGATTTTACGGCTTCCTTATGAGACACTGCAATACATTGCCCCTGTCATCTAACAGGGAAACCTTGAAGAAATTCACTTCGGCAGTGGAAACACGGCTCAGCGAGGGACATTTCGTTCTTGTATATCCCGAGCAGAGTATGTGGTGGAACTACCGAAAGCCCAAGCCCCTGAAATCGGGCGCGTATATGTTCGCGGCAAAGAGCGGAGTGCCTGTGCTTCCTTGCTTTATTACAATGCAGGATAGCGATATAATGGGCGAGGACGGATATTTCGTTCAGGAGTATACCATTCATATAGCTCCACCCATATATCCCGAGGACGGTCTGAATTACCGTAAGAATATGGTAAAGATGATGAACAAAAACTATGAGGTTTGGAAAGAGATATACGAAAGGGAATATCATATCCCCTTGACCTATACCACCGAAAAAAGTCAGAGCTTTACCGAGGAAGAGTAATGTCCGAGGACAGAATTTATTTTGACCTTGTAAGGAGCGACCGCTCCACCTGCCAGATACAGATAAAGGTAGACGGAAGAATAGTTGTCCGCGCACCAAGACGAATGCGAGACCGCGATATTGATCGCTTTGTTTCCGAAAAGGAAGAATGGATAGAGAGGTCCCTCGAAAAAATAAGACAGGCAAGGGAAAGGGCAGAGAGCTGTGAGAAGCTGACGGCAAAGGAAATAGAAGAGCTTGCCGATAAAGCCCTTTTGCATATTCCCGAACGGGTAAAGTATTTTGCCCCCATTGTGGGCGTGGAATACGGAAGAATAACCGTGCGAAATCAAAAAACGCGGTGGGGAAGCTGTAGCGGCAAGGGAAATTTGAATTTTAATTGCCTGTTGATGCTCACCCCAAAGGACGTTATTGATTACGTGGTCGTTCACGAGCTTTGCCACTTGAGAGAGATGAACCATTCACCCCTCTTTTGGGCTGAAGTAGAGCGGATATTGCCCGACTATAAGCAAAGCCGCCTGTGGCTCAAGCGTAACGGCGGAGCAATAATAGCGAGAATGATAAAAGTGTGACATTAGAGAAAACACGCTTGCGGCAAATTGCCGCAAGCGTGTTTTATAGGTAAATATTTTAAATAAAGATGTATCTTGGTCTTGACAAAAAGAGAAAAATTTGATATAATATTCCACGGACTTTGGAATCGCAGCTGACAACTGCAAATTCCTATTTTAATTTAATATATTCGGGATGTAGCGCAGTTGGGGACGTTTGCGACCGCCGCCGGTGGCGGAAAAAGGGAGCAAAAAGGAGTGGCAGCAAGTTAGGCTATGGCGAGCATAGATGCCAA
>JAZOMG010000030.1:0-26491 GCA_045653705.1 Eubacteriales bacterium
GATCAGATACTCTACGGAGTATACTTCTCCGTAAACCACTATGTTACCTTTTCTCTCGCTTGCGTATTTGAATTCAAACAAATTGTCGAGATGTCCCTCGTACTCTCCCGCAATAAGTTCAAATACACGCTCGGCTTTATCTTCAAAACTAACGTCGTAAAAATCCTCGTAGTATTTTGTATAAGCCCTCGTAAATTCCTTAGCGTCGGACTTTGATTTAAATTCCACGATACAGGCATTGTAATTACCAATGACAAACATTCTTTTTATCTTGACATTAATATCAAGCCATTCTTCGCAATCATCCTCATAGCTTTCTATATCGCGACCTACATCCTCGGGCTCAAAATAGTAGCCACGGAGGGCTTTGGGGTCGGAATCATCACTTTCATAAAGAGCCTCCAGCTTCTCCTCATATTTATCCATTTTGGTGCTGCATGAAGCGAGGCAAAGAAGCATAGATACCGCAAGAATTGCGCACAGAGCTGATTTAAAAACAGTTTTCTTCATAATGTATTCCTCAAAAGTAATATTTTTTATTTATTTTATTTAGCGTTCATTTTAAGATAAGCGTTAATAAAGCCGTCTATTTCGCCGTCCATAACAGCTGAGATGTTTCCGTCCTCGTAGCCTGTTCTCGTATCCTTTGCAAGGGTGTAGGGCATAAATACGTAGGAGCATATCTGCGCGCCCCACTCGATGTTGGTCTTGTTGCCCTGAATATCCTCTATGGTATCAAGACGCTCGCGGAGCTTTATCTCCATAAGCTTTGCCTTAAGCATCTTCATAGCCGTTTCCTTGTTCTGGAGCTGTGGGCGCTCGGTCTGACAGCCTACCACAATACCCGTGGGCTTGTGGAGTATACGGATAGCCGAGTCGGTCTTGTTGATATGCTGACCGCCCGCGCCGCTTGAGCGGTGCGCCGTTACCTCAATATCCTCGTCTCTTATGTCAACCTTGTCGATGTTGTCGAATTCGGGCATTACCTCAATTGACGCGAAAGAGGTCTGCCGTCTGCCTGCCGCGTCAAAGGGAGATACGCGAACGAGACGGTGTACTCCGTTTTCAGCCTTAAGGTATCCGTAAGCGTTAAGACCCTCTACCATTATAGTGGCACTCTTGATGCCCGCCGCGTCTCCGTCAAGCCAATCGAGAAGCTTATATTTGTAGTTATGTCTTTCTGCCCAGCGAGTTATCATACGGTAAAGCATCTGCGCCCAGTCCTGAGCCTCAGTGCCACCAGCGCCCGGGTGGAAAGAAATGATGGCGTTATTTTTGTCGTATTCGCCCGACAGAAGAATTTCGATTCTCTTTGCTTCGGCTTCCTTGGAGATCTCAGAAAGCTCGTTTTCAACCTCTTCAACGTAAGCCTCTTCATTTTCCTCAATAGCCATCTCCGCAAGGGTGATAGCATCCTCAAGCCTTGCCGAAAGCGCCTCATAGCCCTCTATTGTGTCCTTGGTCTGCTTAAGCTTCTGAAGTACCTTAGATGAATTTTCCTGATTTCCCCAAAAGTCGGGCTCTAAGGTCTGCTTGTCAAGCTCCTCGGCAAGGGCGCGAAGCTCGTCTATGCGCAGAGCCGAGCCAAGCTCCACAATATCGGCTCTCATTCCTATAAGCTTATATTTTGCGTCCTCTAATGCGATTATCAAATCAATACCCCCTCAACCGTTATATCGGTCTTTGTAATCAATATTATATGTAATTATCCGATCTATTTTACCATAAATATGACGGTTTGTCAAGATTTTAGAAAAATAAGGCTGTCAATACCATATCAAAATCGCAATTTTTCTTAAACATTCTCGTTAAGTGATAACTTATTTTACATTATATTCTTGAAAAAAACGCACTTGTATGATATAATTATAATGGATAATGGTGTATTGTATCCATTTTAAGGACGGATGCAGAAAAATTCTTCGAAAAGAGTGAAAAAATGAAGATAATACTTGCCTCGGCATCACCGAGAAGAAAAGAGATACTTTCGGGTCTTGGAGTTGAATTTACCGTAAAAACGGCAGACACAGACGAGAGCTGTTCTCTTGCCGACCCTGCCGAATACGCTATGGAGCTTGCAAGGCGAAAGGGTCAGGCGGCGTGGGCGGCTGTAAAGCGTGAGCTTAAGGAAAACGTGGACAATACGGATGCGGTAATAATATCGGCAGACACTATCGTGGCTACCGATACCGAGATACTTGGAAAGCCCAAAAGCCGAGAGGATGCGTATAGAATGTTAAAGGCACTGTCGGGGACTGACCACACCGTAGTGACGGGCGTGGGAGTTACCGTTGGCGGTGTTACCACCACCTCGTTTTGCGCTACCCTCGTAAGGGTAGACCCTATTCCCGAAAGGGAAATATGGCGGTATATCGACAGTGGCGATCCCTTTGATAAAGCGGGGAGCTACGGCATACAGGGCGAATTTTCCAAATGGGTGGTGGGCATTAGCGGTTGTTACTTCAACGTAGTCGGACTGCCCGCAAACACCCTTAACCGTCTCTTTTTTGAGGTGACGGGAGAATATCTGTAAAGAGCGGAAAACAAAAAATTCTAAAGAAAGGAGTATACCATGGCGAAAACGGTGGGAGTAGACCTTGGCACAGCGAATACGCTTATGTGCCTTAAGGGCTCGGGCATTGTCATTCGTACCCCCTCGGTGGTGGCGATAAACCGCGACACCCGCGAGATAATCGCGCAGGGCGCGGAGGCTAAGCGAATGATGGGAAAAACACCTATGGGAATCAGCGCGTTCCGTCCCATAAAGGACGGAGTTATAACCGATGCTGATGTCACGTCGGGTATGCTCAAAAACTATTTTAAGCACATTGGCGCCATCTCCACCTTTAGCCGCCCCTACGTTATCGCCTCTATTCCTTACGGCGTTACCGAGGTGGAAAGACAGGCGCTTGAGAGCGCTGTGTTCTATGCGGGGGCGAGAAAGGTGGCTCTTATCGATGAACCCCTTGCGGCGGCGCTCGGTACAGGGCTGAATATCGGCGGTCCAAAGGGAACGATGATAGTAGACGTTGGCGGCGGAACTACCGAGGTAGCCGTTATCAGTATGGGGGGAATCGTGGCTTCACGGTCTGTCCGCGTTGCGGGTGACGAGCTTGACGAGGCTATCGTTTCCTACATAAAAAAGACTAAAAATATACTTATCGGAAGCGCCACAGCCGAGGAGCTTAAGATACGCATAGGCTCGGCGCACAGGGAAATAGACAGGGGCAGCCTAACCGTTTCGGGAATGAGCCTGACACAGAGAAAGGGCATCCTTGCCGAGATAAGCTCCTATGAGGTAAGAGAGGCTATGGAAGAGCCTATCGGCGCGATAATCGCCACGGTAAAGCAGGCGCTGGAGCAAACGCCCCCCGAGCTGTCCTCCGACCTTTACGATTTTGGCATAGCCCTTACAGGGGGCGGCGCTCTTATCCCCGGTATCGACAGGCTCATATCCGAACGGACAGGCGTCCGTGTCAGGGTGGCGCAGCGACCGATGGAAAGCGTTTGCAGAGGAATTTTAAGAGTTATTGACCATGCCTCGGAGCTTGAGGGCTTTTTGAGGTACAGAGAAAGGTAATTATGAGCAACAGGGATTTTTTAAAAAGGTTTGACGAGAGCTTTAAAAAATTTAATAAATCCTATCTTACACTCGTAATAATAATCGGGGTAATTATGGCGGCGGCTATCACCCTTGCCATACTCTGGCGCGTAATGGCGGGGCTTCTGTTGGGAATAGGCGGAGCTGTGGCTTATACGTTCCTGCTTTCAGATATGATAAAAAAGGGTCTGGGGCTATGGTACAAGCGAGTAGAGGGCGGTATTGCATGCTCGGTCATAAGCTCAAAGAAGCTTGAGGGTGAAAAGGAAAGAGCCCTGCCCGAAAGGCTTATGTGGCTTGACGTGACAGCTCTTTGCGCCCCCGAGGGAAAGGATGCCCCCGATACCTACGCAGAAATACTTTACCTGCCCGTGTCGGTAAAAAGAATAGAAGCCGACGCTCTTTCGGGAATGGCGGCTCTCAAAAGGATAGTTTACGGCGGCAGCGCCGAGGAATGGCAGCAGGTCTCGTGCGAAGCCGATCTGTCGGAGATAGAAATAGAAACGCGAAATGCGGAATGTGAGGAAGTAAATGAAGCTTCTTAAATCGAAGATTTTTATTATAAGCTCGGCTGTTGTGCTGTCCCTTGCCCTTATAACGGGTATTTTGGCGGCGGTGGGCTTTTCGGGTCCCGTGAAGCTTGTTCTGGGAACACTTTCTAAGCCCTTTATGTGGGTGGGCTCTTACGCGTCGGATGCGGTGAACGGATTTATTGAGGTCTTTGCCGATTACGATGAGCTTAAAGCCGAAAACGAAGCCCTGAGGGCAGAGCTTGACGCTCTTAAGGACAGCGCGTATAACTCCGAGATACTTCAAAAGGAAAACGATTGGCTAAAGGAATATATAAATTTTGCCGACAGCCACACGGGATTTGAGCTGACAGGGGCGAGGATAATCGGACGGCAGACCGATAACTACTCCACGGTGCTTACCCTTGACAGGGGAAGCGTACACGGAGTTAAGACCGATATGCCCGTCATAACCGCCGAGGGCGTGTTTGGGCACGTAACCGAGGTAGGCTTGGATTGGTGCAGAGTTGAGAGCATCGTTGAGACCGCCACGTCTGTGGGGGCGTATACCGACCGCTCGGGGGCTACGGGAGTAGTCGAGGGTGATGCCGACCTGCGTGACGGCGGCAGATGCCGTATGGGCTATATCGACAGCGCCGCCGATATACGTATAGGCGACAGAATATACACCTCGGGGGGAGCGGGAAGCGCCTACCCCGCAGGGCTGTATATAGGCGAGGTCAGCGGCATCGCGGCTGACGAGGGAACAAGACAGCTGACAGCCACGGTTACCCCCGCCGTTGATTTTACCGACATAGAGTCTATGGAAAAAATGATGATAGTCACGGGGTATGGGGTAAAATGACTGTATCGGGTTATCAAAAACGAAAAGAAACTGAGGGGCAGATAAAAAGGATAGCCATATATTCGCTGTTGCTTTTTATACTGAGAGTGGCGGAAAGCTCCTTTTTCGGGGGGATAAAATATCTGCCTGCCGTTCCAGACCTTGTGCTGGGGGCGCTGACCGTTATAGCTCTTATCGATACGAGAGAAACGGCGTTTGTGGCGGCAATAATAGGCGGTGTACTCACCGATGCCATAGGCGCGTCGGGAATTTACCTTTCCCCCCTGTTTTATTTCTGCGTAGCTCTGCTTCTCAGCCTTTTGTCAAAAAAGATGATGAGAAGCTATTTGTCTTACCTTGCCCTTATGCCCATTGCTCTTTTGGCAAGGGCGGTATTTACACTCGGTAAGGGGTGGCTTTTCGGCAACGGACTTGGTGCTTTGGAAATACTGAGATACGCGGTTTTGCCCGAGGCAATATGCACGGCGGTATTTTGTCTGGCTCTTTATCCTATAATATGTATATGCGTAGACCCGCTTTTGCGCGGAAGAAAAAACTGAGAAAATAGCGAAAGGAAAGATATGAACAGAATTCGTTTCGGTCTTGACCCCCAAACGGGTACTCTTTCAGAAAACGACTCTAAAAAATATTTTTCGGTAGTAGGCTTTGCGGTCTTTGCCTTTATGTTTATAAGCTACGGCGCGTCCTTTGGCGTGTCGATGCTGCTTACAAAGCTTGCTCCCGAGCTGTTGAAAAGCGATATATTTCAAAGCGCTATGTCAATGGTATTGCAATACGGCGTTGCCTTTCCCGTGGCGCTGTTGATCCTTCGGCGTTTGCCCGGTGATACCAACCCGTCGGAGAAAATGGGCTTTGGCAAATGGATAGGCGGACTTTGCATAGCCTTTACCTTTATGAGCATCGGAAACTCGGTGGCTCAGTTTATAATAGGTCTGCTCGAAGCGGCTCTTGGCAGGGCTGTGGTCAATCCTGTGGCAAGCTCGGTATCGGGGTCGGGGGTTATTGTAAATCTTGTGTTTTACGCGCTTCTCGCTCCCATAATCGAGGAGCTTGTGTTCAGAAAGGTAATATGCGACCGTCTGCTCCCTCTGGGAGAGGGCTATGCCGTACTGCTTTCGGCGCTTATATTCGGACTTGTTCACGGAAATCTTTATCAGTTCTTTTACGCTTTTCTGACAGGTCTGCTTTTCTCGGCTATCTATATAAAAACGGGAAGAATAAGATATACGGTAATCTACCATATGATAATAAATCTTCTCGGGGGCGTTATAGTGCCATGGGCGGTAGGTAAATTAGAGCCTATTATGACCGAGGAGATGATGGCAAGGCTTGCGGAGACCTTGAACACATGGGATGCGGCGGCAGTAGAAGCCCTTTCGGCAGAGCTTGCCCCCTATATGCTTCCCACTCTTGTGCTTGGAGCATATAATCTCATTTTCTCTGCGCTTTCCATCGCGGGCGTTATCGTTCTTATGCGCTTTTTGCGTAAGCTGAAATTCCGCGAGGGACTTCTGCCCCCCGCAAAGGAGGGCAGGGTGGCAAACCTGTTCTGCAACGCGGGAGTTGCGACAGCTATCGCGGGCTTTGCGGTAGTGTTTATTCTTTCTTTGCTGTAAATATATCTGAGATCAAGGAGGCAAAAATGAAAAAGCAGGCTTCGGGCAATATGCGTTATATTACCATAGGCGTAAGCTTTGGCGTTATTTGCCTCGCTTTTGTTATCGTTCTTTTGGCAATACAGCTAAAGGGAACGACCCTGCCCCCGAGAGAAGAGGGGTACGTACGCACCTATACCGTGCCGGGCGTTCGGGGAGAGATATACGACCGAAATGGCGTAAAGCTTGTGGGAAACTCGGATAAATACGACCTTGTATATGAGTATGGCGCAATGCCCGATACAAGAGCCGAGGTCAACAGAGCGTTGCTTGCGGTCATGGATGCTATAAGAAAAACAGGGAACGAGGCGAATATTGCCGACGACCTGTTTATACTTGAGGGCACTTACCCAAATATGACCTTTTCCGATAAGGTAGCGGACAAGGAGTCGAACGAATACTACCACTACAAAAAATTTCTCGACCGCCAAAGGCTTGACGGCTCAAAGACCGACGCGGCAGACGTGGCGGCATACTTTACCAAAAGATATAAGCTATATACCTCGTCCTATACAAACGAGGAGATAACCGAGCTTATAAGGCTTTACTACGAAATGGAGAGAGCCGATTTCGGGCAATATGCCTCGTATACTATCGCCGTGGGAATAAATAAGGAGCTTATAACTCGAATAGAGGAATCCAATATTGAGGGTGTAAACTTTGAGATACACCCCGAAAGGGTCTACGAATACCCCGCTGTGGCATCGCATATTCTCGGCAGACTGGGTAAGATAACAGCCGAGACGGCGGAATATTATATGTCTTTGGGATATGCCCTTGATGCTCTTGTGGGAACGTCGGGGTGCGAGCAAGCCTTTGAGGAATATCTCCGCGGAAGCGACGGCGTCATGGTAGTAAAATACGACAAAAACGGCAATATGGTTGAAAAATACTATAAGACCGAGCCGAAAAGCGGCAACGACGTTTATATGACAATAGATATAGAATTGCAGGTAGCCGCCGAGGAAGCTCTTGCGGAGAACGTGGAGATGATAGAAAGCTCCGACGCGGGGGCTGTGGCCGTTCTTGACCCCAACAGCGGAGAGGTCCTTGCCATAGCCTCAAATCCCACCTATGACCTGAGCCGATTTGACAGCGTGGCGTACTATAATACTCTTCTGGAAAACGAGAATGAGCCTCTCTATAACAGAGCGCTTCAAGGAGTTTACGCCCCGGGTTCTACCTATAAAATGGGCGTGGCACTGGCGGCACTGGAGAATGGCGTTATAGATACCGCTACAAAATATAGCTGTAACAGCGTTTATCGCACAGGGCATACCTGTCTTGACGCTCACGGCGAGCTTAACGTAATAGAAGCCATACAGCATTCCTGTAATATCTTCTTTTACAATCTTGGCGAGGCTATGGGTATAGATAGGGTGACAAAATATACGAGGGAGCTTGGGCTTGGGGTAGATACGGGCTTGGAGCTTGGTAATAAAAACGGCATTATTGCAGGCCCCGAATACAGACAGAACGTAGGCGGCTCGTGGCATCTCGGTGACGACCTCAACGCCGCTATCGGTCAGTCCGACCACGGCTACACGCCCTTACAGCTCAGCGTTTATATTTCCTCACTCGTCAACGGCGGAACGAGGTATCAAGCAAGGCTTCTCCATTCGGTGAGAGCCTTCCATACGGGTGAGATGATATATGAGAAGAATACCGAGACGGCTTATGTTCTCGATGACAGCGAATACTCCGAGGAAACAGAGGGTATTTTAAAGGAAGCTATGGGTAAGGTGGTTTCCGAAAACGCTACCGTTCAGAATTATTTTAAGGACGTACCCGTTACCGCAGGCGGAAAAACGGGAACGGCAGAGGTTGCGGGAAAGCGCGACTACGCCATATTCTGCGGCTTTGCCCCTATTGAAGAACCTAAGATAGTGGTATCCTGTATCCTTGAAGAGGGTGTATACGGTAATCGTGCCGCTTATACCGTAGCAAAGGTGATGGAGAAATATTTTGGGAAGAAATAAAGGATAATCAAATTCAAAACTTGGCATATCTACTCTTGAACCTTTAAAATCAAAGCTAGGGTCTTGACAATATCGAATATATGTTATATAATTAATTATTAAAGCAATTATAAATTGTTTACGAGGTAACAACAATGACTAAGAAAGTTTCGGAAATCTTCGGCTGTATGGTCTTTAACGACGACGTTATGAGAGAGAGACTTCCCAAGGAGGTCTACAAATCTCTTACAAAAACCATAGCCACAGGCAAGACCATAGACGCATCGGTGGCTGACGTAGTGGCTAACGCTATGAAGGACTGGGCAATAGAAAAGGGCGCGACCCACTACACCCACTGGTTCCAGCCCCTGACAGGCGTGACCGCCGAAAAGCACGATTCCTTTATCGCTCCCACAGGACCCTGTAAGGTCGTTATGGAGTTCTCGGGCAAGGAGCTTATTAAGGGCGAGTCGGACGCGTCCTCCTTCCCCTCGGGCGGACTTCGCGCAACCTTTGAGGCAAGAGGATATACTGCTTGGGATCCCGCTTCCTACGCATTCGTAAAGGACGGCCCTCTGTACATACCTACGGCGTTTTGCTCCTACACAGGCGACGCGCTGGACTCAAAAACACCTTTGCTTCGCTCTATGGATGCCATAAGCGCGCAGGGTATACGCTTGCTCCGTCTCTTCGGAGATACAAAGACCAAGAGACTTTCTACCACCGTGGGCGCAGAGCAGGAATACTTTATAGTTGATAAGAAAATGTACGATCTGCGCGAGGATCTGCAATTTACGGGCAGAACTCTTTTCGGCGCTCCCGCGCCTAAGGGTCAGGAGCTTGAGGACCACTATTTCGGACCTCTGAAATCCCGTATAAGCGCCTTTATGACCGACCTTGACGAGGCTCTTTGGACACTCGGTATAAACTCAAAGACCAAGCACAACGAGGCGGCTCCCGCGCAGCACGAGCTTGCGCCTATCTTCGCTACCACCAATATGGCGGTAGACCAGAATCTTCTTATTATGGAGTATATGAAGAAGATAGCCGAGAAGCACGGGCTTGTTTGCCTCCTCCACGAAAAGCCTTATGCGGGCGTTAACGGCTCGGGCAAGCACAACAACTGGTCTATATCCACCGACAGCGGCAAAAACCTGCTTGACGCGGGCAAGACCCCTGCCGAGAACGCAAAGTTCTTGCTTTTCCTTGCCGCTATAATCAAGGCGGTAGACGATTATCAGGAGCTTATGCGCATATCTGTGGCGCATCCCGGTAACGACCACCGCTTGGGTGCTAACGAAGCGCCCCCCGCTATCGTTTCTATCTTCCTTGGCGAGGAGCTTGACGAGATAATTAAGTCGATAATCGACGGCAAGACCTACGAGGGCGTAAGAGCGGGAATTATGGACTTGGGTATACCCACTATTCCTACATTCCGCAAGGACACCACCGACAGAAACCGTACCTCTCCCTTTGCCTTTACGGGCAACAAGTTCGAGTTCCGTATGGTTGGCTCGTCTCAGAATATCGCTATGCCAAACACGGTTATAAACACCGCTGTTGCAGAGAGCTTCAAGCAGTTTGCCGACGTGCTTGAGGCGGCAGAGGATTTCGACTTGGCAGTCGGAAAGCTCTTAAAGGAGACCTTCTCGGCGCACCGCAGAATTATATTTGACGGAAACGGCTATTCCGAGGAATGGGAAAAGGAAGCCGAAAGAAGAGGACTTTCCAATCTTCGCACCTCGGTGGACGCGTACAAGTGCTTCAATGACGAAAAGAACGTCAAGCTCTTTGCGAGCCACGGCGTTATGAGCCGAGTAGAGCTTGAATCCCGTCAGGAGATATATCTTGAGAATTATTCAAAGCTCATAAATATCGAGGCTCTGACTATGATAGATATGGCAAGCAGAGATATTATCCCCGCTGTAAATTCCTATCTCGGAGAGGTGGCGAATACGGCGGCGGCAAAGATGTCGGTGCTTCCCACCGCCAACTGCGCAGTTGAGCGAGATATTATCGAGAAGCTCTCCGAGCTTAACGCGAGAGCCTATAGGGGAGTTGAGAAGCTGAGACTTGCCGATAAGGCGGCAACGGCTATTTCCGACGTGGAAAAGAGAGCCGAGGCGTGCCGAGACAGCGTGCTTCCCGCTATGGAAGAGCTGAGAGCGGCAGTGGACGAGATGGAGACTGTTACATCCTCCGAGTATTGGCCCATGCCCACCTACGGCGACCTTATGTTTAAGATATGAGGCGCTGAGATGATAGTGACAGATTTAAGAGAGTTGAAGCCCCGAGAAATTTTGGGGCTTCACCCTCATTTTGAAAGGGCGTTTTCGGAAATGGCGAGACTTATTTCCGAGAATGCTTGCGAGGGACGCTATGACATATGCGGAGACGAGCTTTTTATTAACGTAATGTCCTATGATTCCAAGCCGCAAGAGGATTGCCTGTTTGAAACACACAGGGAGTATATCGACATTCAGGCGGTGATGAGCGGAAAAGAGAAAATGGGCTTTGCGGACTTAGACAGGCTTACGGTATGCGAGCCGTACCGACCCGACTGCGAGCTTTATTCAATGGTAGATGATATGGATACCGTAACGCTGAGTGAGGGAAAGATATGTATTATTTTCCCCGAAGAGCCTCACGCGCCGGGTATTGCTATTGAGGACAGCCCCGCCGCGGTAAAGAAGCTCGTAGCTAAAATAAAGGTAAAATAACCGAGTGACGGTATATTATAAAAAACGCTTTTACTATCATTTTCCTGATAGAAAAAGCGTTTTTTATATAAAATTATCAGCCCAAAAGGTTATTTGAGCTTATAAAACTCACAAGCTCATTTGCCGCGGTCTTGTGGGCGGCTGCTATGGGGTGGTTAGCCGCGCCCGCGTTGTTTTGCGACAGCCTTACCGAGTAGATATTGTCGCCATTTCCATTCGTCTTGAGCTCGTTGATAGCCTCAAGGGCATAGCTTCCGTAGCCGTCACCCATCATACCGTATACCCAAACTATTTTAACGTCCGCCCCGTAGTACTGCTGTACCTTTGCGATAAGCGCCTTTACGTCGGCTTTATACTGTGTGGTGTTTGCGGCTTTCGATTGGTCGTTAGTTCCAAGATTGATGACCACAAGGTCGGGTGTTCTCACAGGTGTAAAGGAAGCTTCCTGATTGCGGTAATAGGACTGCTTTGTGTAAAGATCCATAGCCACCATAGGTCTCCAGCTGCCCGTTATACCAACGCCGCCACAGCTTACAAGAGAGTGGTCAGCGCCGAGAGCCTCGGCGGTAAGATAGGAATAAGCCTGCGTTGCATCCTTATAATCGGTGTCGCCTGCGGGCTCTGTTCCGTTACTCGCCAGATTTCCGTAGCCCGAGGTAATGCTGTCGCCGATAAATTCAATATATTTATCTGCATCGGCGGGTCTGTCGCCAAACTCGCCCTTAAAATTGATAGCCGAGAGGAAGCACAGCCCGTTCTTTATCTCGGACTGCTTCAGCACCTTTATAGTGTGAGTGCCCTCTGTGGAAAAGTCGGCGAGTGTGAGAGTGGTAGTAGAGTTCTTGTACGCCTTAAGACGTGTAGCCGAACGAACACCGTCTATGTACACCGTAAAGTAAATATCGTCGTTTTTGTTCGATTCCACAGCCTGATTGAGGCAGATGACCGTAAGTGTTATCTTGCCTTTGGTTTTAGCTGTAAATTCAATTCCCGTAGCAGAGAAGTCGCAGGTAATGCCTCTGTTCGTCACCTGTGTTCTGCCGTGTGCCTTTACATACTGCAATGCGCTGCTTCCGTTTGCAAGGGAGCGATTGTCCGATTCAGGTATCACCGTATTGTCCTCCGTTTCCTTTTCTGTGTCGGATTCCTTTTCGGAATCGGTGGCGGTTATACTGTCGCTGTCACTTACCTCTCCGTCCTCGGTATCCGCTATGGCGCAGGATGCCAGTGAAAGAGTAAAGATAAGCGCAAGAAGCAGGGATATAAATTTTTTCATAGCTTTAGCTCCTTTTTATTTGTTACCTTAATTATAACAGTAGGGAGATTACGCTTCTATAATTATTTTGTAATTTAATATAAAGATTTTTTAACCGAGCTTATAAATTGAAATCGGGGGTGTATTTTGCCGTTGCCGAGGCTCTGCCTTGCATAAACCCCTCGAAGCCGAGAGACAGGGCGTGCTCTAAAACCGAATCGTATTCAAAGGAAGTCACCCTGCGGCAAAGCTCGGAATATCCGCTGTCGGCGGCAAATTCGGGGGTGTATTGGCTCATAAGGCTGAGAAGTATCCCGCTTTTGGGGACCACGTTTGACAGGCGGTCAAGAACGGCTATACTGTCGCGCCTTGCCGAGGGCAAAACAAGGTGTCTGACAACAACGCCTCGCTTTAGCATTCCGTCCTCTCCGTAGGCGTATTTACCCACCTGACGGTACATCTCGGATATAGCCGCCTCGGCTACCCGGGTGTAATCGGGCGCGCCCGAATATTTTTGAGCGAGCTGTTCTGACGCATATTTAAAATCGGGCAGATAAATATCCACAAGCCCCTCAAAGCGGCGTAGTGTTTCGGCGCGCTCGTAGCCCGAGGTGTTATATACCACGGGGATCCCCAAGGTGGGGCGGGCAAGCCTTAAAGCCTCAATGACACCCTCGGCGAAATGGGTGGGTGTCACGAGATTTATATTGTGCGCTCCCAAATCCCGAAGCTCAAAAAATACGTCGGCAAGCTCTCGGGGGCTTACCTGTCTGCCGCCGTCACCGCCGCGGCTTATGGCTTTATTCTGACAAAAAACGCACCGCAACGAGCAGCCCGAAAAGAATACGGTTCCCGAGCCTCGCTCTCCGCTGATGGGGGGCTCCTCAAACCTATGCAAGGCGGCGCGGGCTATGCGTATCTCGCTACCCTCTCCGCACACGCCGCGCTCTCCTGCGCTTCGGTCCGCGCCGCACATACGGGGGCACAAAAAACATTTGCTCATTTTTACAAGTTACCTCTGAAAGTTTTATAAAATAATTTTATCACATATCCGAGAGTAAATCAAGAAAATATTTACAAAAAATACACAGCTGTCCTATATTCACATCACATTTATCGTATAATATTAAGGTATAGATAATAAAGGGGGTATAAAATCTTGGAAAATCAAATAAAAACAGCCGAGATACTCTGTGTGGGAACAGAGCTATTGCTCGGTGATATAGTAAACACAAACGCGGCGTATCTTTCTCAGCGCTTGGCAGAGCTCGGAATACACGTATACAGACATACCGCCGTGGGGGATAACCCCGAAAGACTTAAGCGCGCTCTTGATGCTGCCTTTGCGGAAGCAGACCTTGTAATAACAAGCGGCGGCTTAGGGCCTACCTACGATGACCTGACAAAGGAGACGGTGGCGGCGTACTTCGGCAGAGAGATGGAGATGCACATTGAGTCACTCTCTGCAATTCGGGCGTACTTTGAGCGCACAGGCAGGGTAATGACCAAAAACAACGAAAAACAGGCTATGATGCCAAAGGGAGCTATAGTTTTTCCCAATCACTACGGCACAGCCCCATCTCTTGCCATAGAGGGAGACGGTAAAACGGCTATTATGCTTCCCGGTCCTCCCGGTGAGCTGACAAGAATATTTAAGGAAGAGGTGCTTCCTTATCTTGAGCGCCGCCGCGGGGCAGTGCTTGTAAGCAAGAATATCCATATCTTCGGCATGGGTGAGTCGGCGGTTGAAGAAAGGCTTGCCGACATTATGACCGAAGCAAAGAATCCCACGGTTGCCCCCTACTGTAAGGAAGGCGAGGTGCGTCTCCGTGTTACAGCCGAGAGCCACAGCCGTGAAAGCGCCGAGAGGATGTGTGATAACGTCATAGAGAAAATAAGAAATACAGAGGTTGGTAAATTTATTTACGGCGTGGACGTGGACAGTCTTGAAAACGCTGTGGTGGAATTTCTCCACAAAAATGGGCTGACCCTTGCGGCGGCAGAATCCTGTACGGGTGGGCTTATAGCCAAGCGTATTACCGATATTGCAGGCTGCTCCGACGTGTTTTTTGGCGGTTGCGTTACCTATACCAACGAGGTAAAGCAAAAATTGCTGGGTGTATCAGCCGATACTCTTGAAAAATACGGCGCGGTGTCCGAGCAGACCGCGGCAGAAATGGCGCGGGGTGTCAGAGAGCGCCTCGGCACAGACATCGGCGTGTCGGCAACAGGGGTGGCAGGACCCACGGGCGGAACTGCCGAAACACCGGTGGGCACTGTATTTATAGGCGTTAGCACCGAGAGGGGAGAGAGGGTGCGAAAGCTGTCTCTTTCCTCAATGAGAAGCAGAGAATATATCCGTATAGTCAGCGTTGCCAACGCTTTCGATATGGTTTTAAAGGCATTTGAATAATACTGAAAACCGAGGGGTTTTTTGAGAATTTTATTTCGTCAAATACCCCTCGGCTTCGATTTTTTCGTTAAAATTTCGACCTTTTTGGTCATTTTGGATAAAGAGAAGTTTCCCATAGTTTTTCCATACCCAAGCAAAAAATAGGGTATAAACCTATGGGAAACTCTGTTGATAATGTGGAAAACCCTGTGTTTACAAGGCTTGAAAATTGAATTTTTTATTTTGACCTATGGAAAGCTTTTTTTGAAAGCTTGTCAAGTCTTTTTCGAAAATAAATCATTTTCCATATTTTGCACAAATTGTTAAACAGGGCAAAAAACGCAAGATAATAACAAGCCCATTTTTATCAAAAACGCCTCACACAAGATTTATTATCAACAGGGCGGCAAGGCACAGGATTATGCCTATTACAGCGCGCAGATTTATGCGTTCCTTGAAAAGAAAATGCGCCATTAGCATTGAAAGCATCAGCGAGCCGCCTTGGTTTATTGGATATAGCTGGGTTGCCCTCAGGTACTGCGCGGCGGCGGTTTTAAAGTAGGAGTTTAGGAACAGACATACCGCCATTATTGCCACGTAGCCCCAGATAGGCTTTATTATAGCCGTGAGCTTTGGAATTTCGGGCGCGCCATCCTTTTTCGCTTCTTTTTTATCGACGCTCCTGAATACGGGAAAGCAAAGCGCCAAGACTAAGGCGGCGAAAAGATAGGTATAAAGATTAAATATGGCTATGTCGGTCTGCGCGCCGCTGTGCACAAACATTTTTTGGGAAAAATCGGTTATTCCGTTTGACGCGGCGCAAAGGATAAGGAGCAAAATAGTCTTTGGTGTCATCTTGCCCTTGAGCCTTGAATTGTAGGTACACATAATATAGCCCGCCACCGTAAGCAGAGCAATTCCCACCCATTGCCACGGGGTAATTCGGTCGCCGTAAAAAATATCGCAAAGAGCCATAGGTATTATCATACCCAGCATCAGAAATACGTCTACCGTCATATATGCGCCCGAGCGTACCGATAAAAGCCAGGAAACCACGAAAGCGGCAGTTGATACTCCCGAAACGGCGGCAATACCAATGACCGTGACAGGGGGCAGTAGCTCGGAAAACTTGCCCTGCGCAACTGCAAGAATAAAGCCGATGAAAATACAGAGCGTCATTCTTAAAACGTTGATCAGCAAAGCGTCAGAGGAGTATATGACCCTGCCTCCCGATTTTTTGCAGCAATAGCCCTTGGTAACACCGCAAAAAAGAGCTATTGCCAAAAAGATATATCCTACCGTCATTTTTTAGCTTCCTTTATTTTCTCATTTATTCTGCGGCGAAGCTCTATCATCTGCTCGCCGTCACGGGGCAGAGTGGTTATGCCTATTTTTTCTCCTAAGACCTTTTCGCATATACCGAGAGTCTCCTCTCTGCCTATAAGGCTTTCGCAAAGCTTCAACGCCCTGTAATCGTTCATAGCGTCACGCATATTCATTTCGCGGAGAGAGGGCATAGGACCTTTGTCCGTGTCGCTGTATACCAGATAGGTCACCGCAGGCACATTTTTGTAAAAGCAGGGGTCCTTTGCGGGGTCGAAAAGCCCCGCGCTCATTCTGCCGTAGGTGTAATTATAGCCCCAGTGCAAAAAGCCACGAGCCCGGTAGCGGTAAAGCTGAAGCCCAAGTATTCTCGTTTTTTGCGGTGAGCTTGTCAGCAGCCTGTTGCTAAGTCCGACCTGCCGCTCGCCCCCCGTGTAGTAAAGCATCATATTTTCTGCCTTGCCGTCAAAATCGTCTGCAAAGGGGGTGTCTACTATGGGCATTTGCGTCAGCCCAAGCTCATAAAAGGAATAATCCGAAAGAGCATCACCTATCATATGTCCCGAAAGAACGTCCTTTACAGAGGCAACGGCTTTTGCGTAATCCTCACTGTGCTCACGGGCGGGCTCGTCGGAGACGTGGAAAAGAAGCTTGCCCGAAACTCCGAGCTCTCCGCAAAGCTCTAAGTATGCCGAAAGATATTCATTGAGAAATTCTGTATATTCGGGGTCACAGGCAGGGGTATCCCACCCGAAAAGTTTTTCTCCGTCCTCGGCATATATATTTATGGCTGTCCTCGCTCCCCACTGTGAAAAGAGGTGGCAATGCTCAAAATACTCTATGCCGTTTTCTATGGCGAGAGTCATAAAGCGTTTGAGAAGCCCAAAATCGAAGCTGTAGCCCGATGGCTCTTTTTTTATTTTTACAAGCTGAACGTTCATTCTCTCCTTGCCCACGGGAGTGTCAAGGGCAGGGGTAAAGGCGGGGGTCAGCAGGGTGTTCATTCCACCATCTACGGCGTTCTTTATATACCTGCCGAGAAGCTCAAAATATTTGTCGCTCCACACCTTGAGCCCCGAGCTGTCGGCAAGACAGTCGTAATGTATCCAGTTTGTGTAGATTAGGTCATTTTTGGGCAAAAGAGCATCGATAAGCTCTATTTTTACCCTGTGTTCACCTAACAGCTCGCCTGTTTTAAGGGAAATAAGGCGTATTTCTATTTCGTGTATGCCTATGCCCATGCCCTCGGGGAGAGCATCTCCGTTGGGATTTACCGTTATATAGATGCCCTGCGTTCTTTTGCAGGAGGCGGTGAGAAGCTGAAGCTCGTTTTCCTCGTAATAGGGCAGGGTCCTGTCATTTTCATTGTGTATTACCGTGGGGCAGGTCTGCCGCTTTGCCAGAATATCGGGGCAAGGACCTGTTGCACCCTTGTTCGCATCCTCACATTCCGAGGCGGCAAAGGGAACGGAAAGTATTTTATATACCGACAGGGGCAGGGAGCTTGAGGTTATCTGAGCCGAAAAGAAAAGGTCGGTATCCCGTCCGTTTTCCGCCGCCTCGCCAAGAGCTCTGTAGCATAGGGTAAAGGATAGGGGCTCGTTTTTCATAGCGCAAAAGTCCCTTTGGCTTTCCCTCGGCATATCGCCCTCAAATACTCTTTTCTGAGCCGATACCACCCAGCTTGCCATCAATAAATTCGACATAAATTACACCTCTCGTTTCTTTATGGATATATTTTACTCCAACAGGGTGGGAATGTATATACATTTTTCTGTTATAAATCTGGATATTTCTGCTGTTAAAATTTCCGATACCTATTGACATAATTACGGTAAAATACTATAATTACAGTATAAAGCGGAAAGAGAGGGATAAAAATGATTAGCACGGAACGAATGTCAGATAAGCGCCATTTGCTACTCAATTCCTGCGGGATAGAGCATATATACGGAAAAACACGCGGAGCGTTGAGGGAAAAGGGACGGGTGGATTATCACCTGCTTTATATTGCCGAGGGTGTATGCCACGTAAGACTTGACGGCGAGACTTGCTCTGTGGGGGCGGGAAACGTGATAGTGTTTCTGCCGAACGCTCCTCAGGAATATTATTTTGACGGTGACGAGCTGTCGGTCTCCTATTACATACATTTTACAGGCAGTGATTGCCGTCAGCTTCTTTCGGAGCTTGGGCTAAATAAAACAGGCGTATATGCAATAGGCAAGAGCCTCGAATTTGAAAAGGTATTTGACGGAATGCTCCTTGAATACTCTCTGAAAAGAAACGACTACGAGCTTCTTTGCGAGGCGCTTTTGCAACAGCTTTTGGTTATTCTTTCCCGTAGGATAAGGCTTTCGTCCGAGGGGCTTGACAGCGAGCAGGTGAGACAGATACACGGGGCTATGGAATATATGTACAGGAATATAAGCAGTGAGCTGTCGGTAGAGGATATTGCGAAAAGCTGTTACCGTAGCGTGGGGTATTTTTCTCATCTTTTTAAAGACATCGCGGGAGTTTCTCCCCACAGATATATTACCTCTCTCAGAATGGAAAAGGCAAAGGAGCTGCTGTCGGACACCGAGCTGTCGGTTGCCGAGATAGGCGAGGCGGTGGGCTTTACAGACCAGAATTATTTTTCAAGAGCCTTTAAGGCGCACACGGGCATATCCCCTCTTGCCTACCGTAAATCACAAGGTTAATGCAAAATTAGAGATATCGTTCTTGATTAACAAAAACAGCTATTACCGACTGAAAACGGCAATAGCTGTTTATATTTAATTCCGCATTTAATTTACTCTTCTCCGCTCCAGCAATAGGTGCATATCTTGTCCGCGGGCAGACCGATAGCTTCTATCATATCGTCAATGCGATGGTAGCGCAACGAGGTGAAATGCAGCTGCTCGCATATCATATCTATCATCTTTTGGTATTCTTCGCTCTCGGGGTCAACGTACCTCTTAAGGGTCTCTCTGTCAGGCTCTTTTCCCTCAAGCTTTGTGATAACTCTTCTGGTTATCAGCTCCATTTCCGAGGACGAGCGTGAAAAGCTCAGATACTTACAGCCGAAGAGCAAGGGGGGACAGCCTACGCGGATGTGTATTTCCTTTGCACCCATTTCGTATAGAAATTCTGCCGTTTCACCAAGCTGAGTTCCTCTGTCTATCGAATCGTCGATAAGCAGAAGCATTTTGTCCTCACCAAGCTCCTGTATGGGAATAAACTTCATCTTTGCGATAAGATGTCGCTTTGTCTGATTGGGGGGCATAAAGGAACGGGGCCAGGTGGGTGTGTATTTTATAAAGGGGCGAGCGTAGGGAATGCCCGATTCGTTGGCGTAGCCTACCGCGTGGGGAACTCCCGAATCGGGAATACCTGCCACAAGGTCGGGGCGCGCGTCGTCTCTCTTGGCGAGAAGTCTGCCGCATTCGTAGCGAACCGTCTCAACGCCTCTGCCTTCATAAGAGGAAGAGGGGTAGCCGTAGTAGGTCCAAAGGAAAGCGCAGACCTTCATATCCTTGCCGGGGGCAATAAGTGTTTTTACTCCGTCGGGGGTCATAACGACTATTTCACCCGCGCCAAGCTCACGGCTGAATCTGTATCCGAGATTGAGAAAAGCAAAGCTCTCAAAGCTTGCGCAGAAGCCGTCATCCTTTTCACCGATAACGATAGGCGTTCTGCCCAGCCTGTCTCTTGCGGCGTATATGCCCATAGGTGTGAGAATGAGCATACTCATAGAGCCGTCAATAACCTCTTGGGCGTATCTTATGCCCTCGATAAAGTTTTCCTTTTGGTTTATAATAGCCGCCACAAGCTCGGTGGGATTTATTTCGCCGTTGCCCATTTCAAAGAAATGACATCCGTCGCCTATGACGTTGTCAAGAATATAGTCTACGTTGTTTATTTTGCCTACCGTGGTTATTGCAAAGGTGCAGTGGCGGGAGCGGATAAATATAGGCTGAGGCTCAAAATCCGAGATACAGCCGATACCCATATTGCCCCTCATAGACGTGGATTCGG
The DNA here is from genome assembly GCA_045653705.1 of Eubacteriales bacterium. Classification (GTDB taxonomy): domain Bacteria; phylum Bacillota; class Clostridia; order Oscillospirales; family CAG-272; genus HGM12713. Next base: position 20,296 of record JAZOMG010000030.1, read on the forward strand.
ATGAAAATTTAGTACGAAAAGGAGCGTTTTCAATATTGTGTATTGCCTTGTCGAAACCCTTTTCGGTGTCATAAACAGCCATTCCCGCCCGTCTTGTTCCCAGGTGAGAATGGTAATCTATACCGTAGAAAAGGTCAAAAACACAATCTTCCTTTGATGCAACTCCAAAAAAACCGCCCATATATATACCTCTTGAAATAGTTTGTGCTGACAAGTAAAATTCAAGCAGATATATTATATCATAAATTTGCACTTCTGAAAAGTGGTATAATAAAACTTTTCAAAAAATTTAATAATTGGAATGTCAAGAATTTTTCTGCGTCTATATTTCCGTAACAGGAATTTTTGCGTTACAGCTCGGTTGCAACAATCTTCTGGTTACCGAAATTATTCCGAAAACGGAAAAATATTTTAAAAAACTATTGACAACGGGTGGCATTGGGTGTATAATGATACCGTAAAATCTGATTTTTAATTTTAACGAGGTGCGAAATGGCAACTGCTAAAAAGAAAAATGTGGAGCTTATGGTAGCTCCCGACAGCGATAAGGAAGCAAAAGCAAAGGCGCTTAAAACCGCTATTGCTCAGATAGAAAAAAAGCACGGGCAGGGCTCTGTAATGAGACTTGGCGAAAATTCTCATATGGAAGTACAGGCGGTAAGCACAGGCTCTATCGCTCTTGATATGGCGCTGGGTATAGGGGGCGTTCCCAAGGGAAGAATTATCGAAATATTCGGACCTGAGTCCTCAGGTAAGACTACCGTTGCGCTTCATATCGTTGCAGAGGTTCAGAAGGCGGGGGGAGAAGCGGCGTTTATCGATGCTGAGCATGCTCTCGACCCCGTGTATGCCCGCGCCCTCGGCGTTGATATAGATAATCTGCTCGTTTCTCAGCCCGACTGCGGAGAGGATGCCTTGAATATTACCGAGCAGCTCGTTCGTTCGGGCGCTATCGATATCGTCGTTGTTGACTCGGTGGCGGCTCTCGTTCCCCGTCAGGAGATAGAGGGCGATATGGGACAGGCAACGGTTGGCGTTCAGGCAAGACTTATGTCTCAGGCTATGAGAAAGCTGTCTGCTGTCATATCGAAGAGCAACACCGTTCTTGTGTTTATTAACCAGCTTCGCGAAAAGGTGGGCGTTATGTACGGAAATCCTGAAACCACCCCGGGCGGACGGGCGCTTAAGTTCTATTCGTCGGTGCGTATCGACGTGCGCAAGACCGAGCAGCTGAAGAACGGAAACGATATCTACGGAAATCACGTGCGCTGTAAGGTGGTAAAGAACAAGGTAGCTCCCCCCTTTAAGACAGCGGAATTTGATATTCTTTACGGAAAGGGAATTTCCCGTTCGGGTGAGATCATCGACTATGCAATAACCCTTGACATAATCAAAAAGAGCGGCTCGTGGTTTTCTTATGAGGGCGAGCGCATAGGTCAGGGCAAGGATAACGTGCGCAAGTATATTGAGAGCAATCCCGAGCTTCTCGCGGAGCTTGACGCTAAGGTGCGCAGTATGAAGGATAAGCTGCCCGAGGCAGAGGAAGAATTTGAGCTTGACGAGGACGAGGACGATTTCGACATCCGCACGGTTAAAGAGGACGAGGAGTTTTAATGACTGTCGCTATTTTATCGGTATCCGCAAGAAATGAGGATGAGATAGCCGTTACCTTTGAGATAAAGGACGGAGAGCATACTCAAAGGGAGAGCTTTATTATTTCGGCAACCCTTTTTGCGGATATGCACCTGTCGGTAGGTGAGTGCGACCGAGAGAGGTTTGATGCGGTCTGTGAGGCGGCTGAGCTATACAGAGCAAAGAAAAGAGGGCTTAATATCCTCGGCTACGGCGCAAGCTCGGAAAAGGGACTTGCCCATAAGCTGATGTCGAAGGGGTTTTCCAAGGCGACCGCCGAAAGGGCGGTAGCGGAGCTATCCGCCGAGGGGTATATAAACGCGGATGCCGATGCCTGTCGAGAGGCTGAAAAAGGCTTGGCAAAGCTCTGGGGAAAAAAGCGTATCGCGGCAACCCTGTATCAAAAGGGATATTCCGATAGCTCTGTCAAGAGGGCGATATTTGCCTTGGAGGACGGCGGAGTAGATTTTTCCGAGCTGTGCGCGGAGCGTCTGCGGCGAACGGTAGATGAGCTTCCCCGCGACCCAAAGGAAAAGCAAAAGCTCATAGCATCACTTATTCGCTACGGCTTTTCTTCAGATGAGATAAGAGAGGCTGTAAGAAGTTTTAGATAGTAGAATTTTGTAGCTTTTATATCAGTGTTCCTTAGGTAAAAAGCTATATAACGCAAGTTTTTGTATCTGTAAAAGCAGTGCTTCGCAAAGATAAAACTAAAATTATGAATATAAACATACGGCAACCTGCTCGCGATAAAGCTTGTGAAGCAAAAGGCTCCCTTGTGTAAAGGGAGCTGGCGCCGTAGGCGACTGAGGGATTGTAAATGCAAAGAAAACATAACAGAGAGATAATTCCAACCGCCAAGATGCTACGTAAAAATATGACCAAAGAAGAAAGCCATCTCTGGTACGATTTCTTGCGTGCATACCCTATTCGTTTTTCTCGACAAAAGGTACTCGGTAAATATATTGCGGATTTTTATTGTGCCAAAGCAGGGCTTGTAATCGAGCTTGATGGTTCGGGGCATTACACCGAAGAAGCAAAAAAGTATGATGAAGAACGTACGGCATTTCTTAGAGAATACGGGTTAAAGGTAGTAAGAATACCTAACACCGAAATTCACAGAAATTTTAGTGATGTTTGCGTGTACATAGATCATCTTGTAAAACAATCCCTCAGTCAGCTTCGCTGACAGCTCCCTTTACACAAGGGAGCCTTTTCCTTTTACCCCTTGTTCTGACGTATTTAATGTGATATATTTGTTTATGCAACTTAAGAAACGTGTACGTAAATTACTGTGTTCCGTATTTTAACCAGACTTAAATATAGTCAATTTGTTGTAATAAGATTTGTAGCACGAAGGGCTCCCTTGTGTAAAAGAAGCTCCCGCAAAGCGGCTGAGGGATTGTTCTTTATTTAAGTTATCATAGATAGATACATAGATTATCTTTTCCTGTATAATGGCTTTGATTTTTATTAAACACAATAAATTATCGAATCAATATTTACAATGGTGTACTTATGTGGTATAATAAAATCACGCATATTTTATATAATTTCATATGGGGGAAGTATGGATTTTTTAGACGAGTTGAGAAATGTACAAAAGCCTACAAAATTAGGTCTGGAATGGGTAATTGAGCAAAAGGAAATTGCTATAGATACGGCGATTTCTCGCTATTATAACAATTTAAAAAAATGTATATTGGCACGCGCAAGGGAAACTGATTCCTCAACGTTGACAGGAAGATATAGCATTGATGTGGATACAATAGGTTCGCAGGCGTATAGTTCAGAGTTTGTTTCTGATGGGGAAACAAGAAATAATAAAGCTATTGAGATTTACGCATATCAGAATTTTAAAAATGAGGTAGATTTAAGACACCTTATAAGCGATAGGTATATTGTTTCTTCCGATGATCTCGGTCATTTGCTTGACCATCTGACCGCCGATGCTGCCTGCCTGACGGGCAGTCAGATCGCCGTTATAGCCATTCTGAAGATTTACACCGACCTCGCTTGCAGCCTGCATCTTGAACTGCTCCATTGCTGCCTTTGCTTCGGGAACCATAGTCTTATTGCTTGCCATACCTTCAATCTCCTGTTCTGAGTGCTTGCATTTGTTCTTATCCTGTAAGAAGCAACGCAGACACTCAAATTCATTTTGCAATCTATATTGAATTGAGACACAGCGGCGCGCTTTTCTGCGTTCCGTGCGCTCTGGTATTATTGTTGCCGAAGAATGCGCGAATATAAACGGCAATTATTAACTTTTTTAAAACAAAAAATCTGTACTCTTGACTTGTCCTTCTGACCGTGTTATAATGATGGTAGCATGCTGTAGGAAGAAGGGAGAGGCTTATGAGCAATACAACCGTTGATCCATTGTACAAATACGGTCATATGAGAATATGCCGCCGCCCTTTGCACGTAAACAAGTATGCGCAATATAAAACAACCAATGCCGTACTCCATTTTCACAATGCCTACGAAATGATCATGATAGAATCGGGACAGTATAGCGTGCATTGCCCCGATAACATCTATAAAGGCTCAGGACCGTGTATCGTGCTGTTCAGGCTCGGCTCGTATCACGGAATTATAAGAGAAAACTGCGAAGCCGTTCCGTATCGCTTTTACGTGGCGAACTTCCATCAAAGCATATTGGATATGATGCCGGAGCATCCGATCTGCTCAGAAAAAATTCTGGATACGGGAACGACGGTAATACCGATCGACGCCGAGCAGCTTTCCCTGTTTGTTCCGCTGATGAAGCGTCTTGTGACGCTATCGGCTGATTATACCTACGGTTCCGCCATGGCTCCGCTGATGTCCGTCTATTTTATGACCGTGCTTGGCTATATATACGAGCTGCTCAAGGAGGGGCAGGGCATATTCTTCAGCAGTGAAAGCGACGAGCAAAACTATATCTCCAAGGTGATAGAAGTGGCGATCAAGGCGGTGGAGCAGGGAGAAAATATTTCCGTTACTGGGCTTGCGGATATGTTTCACGTAAGCGTTACCAAGCTATCCAAGGACTTTAAGAAGATAACCGATATGCCGATCAAGAATATGATCGACGCGATGCGGCTGGAGCGCGCGAAGAAAATGCTGATCAACGGACTTTCCAGCGGAGAGGTCGCGGAGAAATGCGGCTTTTCGAGCACGAATTATTTTATACAGTTTTTTAACAAGCATACCAATATGTCGCCGGGAGCTTACAGACAAACGAAAAGGGAAGCAACGGTGAAAAAGTAATATATTATCGTAAAGAATAGTAAAGCAAATGGACGGTAGGTGCAGAAATGCACAAAAACTACCGTCCTATTTTGTTATATATGAATATACGACTAATTGGATTTCGAAAAGGTGGAAAAAAATCTGTATTTTTCTCTTGAAAGTGTGTTGATTTTTGTGTTTTCTTTTAATAAAAAATATGGTAAAATTAATTGTGTAGAATGTGCGACTCTTTTTGTTAGAATAGAACAAGGATGTAGCAGGTCGCACAAAAGTAGATGTGTCACGAGGAAAAAATGGCAGAAGGGAGCAGATTCAAAATGAGAAATATGAAGAAGGGTCTTTCGGGATTGTTGGCGTTGCTGATGCTTCTGCCGATCATTACCGCTTGCGGCTCCGATCTCGTTGATCCGCCGAGCGCGCCGGAAAGCAGCACAGGTGGCGAAGCCAATACGGACAGCGGTGAGACCGGCAATGCCGGAAACGGCGAGGGCGGCGAAAGCACCGGTGGAAACAGTGGAAACGAAAACGGTGGAAACGGTGGAACCGTGGAGGATCCAAACGAGCCCGTGGAAAAGCTGATGAACGTAACGTACGAGATCGGCACCGTCGCTTCGGCAACAGGAACTGACAGTTCAAACAAAAAAAGATTCAGAAACACAGGATATATTACTCTTGCCGAAATTGAAGCAGTTTCGGTTGGTAACGGTTATCAGCTTATTTGGTTTGCATACGACAATAATTACACCTATCTCGGAAACGGTACCAACACTTATCCTACCCTTCCCTCAAAGGGCTCCTGGCCGGCCGAGGGCAAGGACTTTACCAGAGCCGATATTCTCAAATGGAACGGAAGCTCCGTCTATTTGCGCTTTGCCGTCAGAGCGGTAGACGAAGCTGAAATTCAGACTTCGGACTATGCTTTAAGCGGGGTCAAAGTCTATATTTCGGGCTATCCCGGCGACAGCGATTACGTTGTACCCAAGCTTGAAAAGGTAACAAATATCGCAAGCGGCCGACAGGACGGGCCTGTGTACGAAGATTATCTCTTCTCTTTTAATCCGGCGGGCGTTTGCAAGGTATATGACGCTGACACCTATCAACACGTTTCCGACTTTACTCTGGATAAGCTCGACACTTTGAAGCCTCATTCGAATTCGGTCTGCTTCGGCTCGTTCAAGTATGCAGAGAGCGACGAATTCCCATTACTCTACTGTAACGTATATAATAATTACAAAAATGACCGTAGCTATGACGGTATGTGCAACGTATACAGAATTCAGAGAAACGGTACGGTGTTTACGTCCACCTTGGTTCAGGTGATCAAGAT
>JAZOMG010000031.1:0-1767 GCA_045653705.1 Eubacteriales bacterium
TGTTTACCTCGTAAGGTCTTATCTGATTGCTTACTATCATTATCATATCGCCGTAGATAAGGCCCGCCAGCGCCATAAGAAGAGACACGGGTGTGAGGTTTATTCCCGAATTAAGCTCCAAGCCCCAGATATTGGCGGAGATAAAGGGAACGTTGGGAAAGCCCGCCTTTTCAAACGCCTTTCTCATAAGGTTTATATAGTTGCTGTCTCGGCAACCGCCCCCCGATTGTGTTATGACCATTGCCACCTTGTCGGGGTCGTATTTGCCGCTCATCATAGTGGCAAGCATCTGCCCTGTGGTGAGCATAGACGGATAGCACATATCGTTATGGAGATACTTAAGGGCAAGCTGTAATACCTCGGGACCCTCGTTTTCCATTATCTCTATCTTAAAGCCCTGTCTTAAAAGTATGGGCTTAAGTATCTTGAAGTGTATGGGAGCCATACTTGGGGAAAGGATGGTATAGTCTTTTTTCATTTTTAGGGTGAATTTAATTCTCTCCCTGTAATGGGTTTTATCTTTCATTACCATTCTCCTGTGTTTTTTGCTCAATAGCTGCTATGAGGCTTCGCAGACGTATCTTTATAGCGCCCAGGTTAGTTACCTCGTCTATCTTTATCTGGGTATAAAGATGACCGTAATGCTCCAAGAGGCTTCTTACCTCGTCTGTGGTAAGGGCGTCAAGTCCGCAACCAAAGGACACCAAATGCACAAGGTACATATCGGTCTGCTCGGTGACATACTTAGCCGCCGAGAAGAGTCTTTGGTGATAGGTCCACTGGCTCAGCAGATTTACCTTGAAATCGGAAGCCATACGCGCCACCGCGTCCTCGGATACAACAGCGAAGCCAAGGGCGGCGATAAGCTTATGTATTCCGTGGTTTATTTCGGGGTCAGCATGGTATGGGCGACCTGCAAGAACTATTATCTTCTTACCCTCCGCCCTTGCGTCGGCTATAATTTTTTGACCCTCGCGGTTTATATCCGCCATATATCCGTCGTACGCGGCGTAAGCCTTTTTGCAAGCCCTATTCACCTCGGTTGCCGAAAATGCCCCGAAATGCTTTTCAAGAGTCTTGCGTATTCTCGCGGGAAATTCACGCCTGTTGTGAGGTCCTACGTAATCGTTGATATACTTAATGCTGCCAAAATTGAGGGTATTAGCCTCTATTACCTCGGGGTATCCCGCGATAACGGCACAGTTATAGTTATTCTTCGCCTTTTTCTCGTCAAAGTTGTAGGTCTGACAGGGGTAGAAGATAGCGTCCACTCCCATTTCTATAAGCTGTTGAATATGACCGTGCATCATCTTCGCGGGGAAGCAGACCGTATCCGAGGGGATAGTTCCCTGCCCCTTTAGATAAAGCTTTCTGTTTGAAAAGCCGCTCATCTTAACGGTAAAGCCAAGCTCTCGCAAAAGTGTATTCCAGAAAGGATACATCTCATACATATTCAGTCCCATAGGCAGACCGATAACACCCCTGTCTCCCTCGCCCTCGGAAAACTGGGCAAGCTTTTTCAGCTTATACTCGTAGAGGTTGAGCGAGTCGTCCTGCGACTTGTTGGTAACAGGCTTTTCACAGCGGTTGCCGCCGATAAATCTGCGACCGCCGCCGAAGTCGTTGACAGTAAGCTGACATTTATTGTTACAGCCCTTACAGGTAACGCTCTTTATGGAGTAGGTGAATTCCTTTAATCCCTCATAAGAGATTATACCCGAGCCTCCCTCGTGACGCTTCATCTGCTTTGCGTAAAGCGCCGCGCCG
>JAZOMG010000032.1:0-6722 GCA_045653705.1 Eubacteriales bacterium
TTTCTATTTTTGTGAACTAAATGGGGTTCACTTCAGGTGCTGGTGGTTCCAAAAAGCTTTAGCTATGCGTAGAGTATTTATCCGAGCGAAGTAAGGAATCAGTAAGCCTTCCCCAGCGGGGAGCATACTCCGCTTCGCTTCGTGTAAAGTTTGCTAAGCAAACTTTAGGGGACCACGAAGTGGTGGATGAGGAGAACATGCGTTGTACTGCACAAACGGCGATCTCCTCATCCGTCACTCGCAAGCTCGTGCCACCTTCTCCGCTGGAGAAGGCTTATAGTTAGAGCCGCATTTGCGGCGGTATGGCAACCCTCGCAAGTGGAAAATTGTTCGACGAGCCTATAGGCTCAGCGTGTGGAATGCCCCAAGGGGGCTATCGCAATCCACCAGCACGGCTGGTGGTCATGACTTGAATTTTGCTACTTTCTTTTAAAAAAGAAAGTAGCGCAAAGAAAACATTGGAAAATGGATTTAACGGTTTGACCGTTGTGTTGGTAAAATTTTATAGTTTTTTTCTAATGCAGAAATAGTGCGGACGCACGAGCGTAAGCTCGTAGCTTTTGCGTAAGCAAAAATGCGCTACGCTACCGCCCTATTTCATTTTATTGCTTTTTTACATACATAAACGCGCCGTCAAGCTCGTTCAAAAGGGAAAGGGAATAGGCGTTTATGAGAGCTTCCGACAGAGGGGCATCGGTTATAACGTAATCCGTATCGGTCAGAGAAAACGCCCGAAAAGCCGAGGCTTTACCGAATTTGGTGCTGTCGCATAAAAAAACAGATTTCTTAGCTCCCGAGCGCATCGCCACGCGGAGAGCGGTTTCTTCCTCGGAATAGTCCGAAATAACGCCGTTTTCGTCTAAAGAAGATGATGAGAAGAAAAGCCAATCGGCGTTAAAACGCTTCACGGTCTCTTCAGCTTGATTCCCAACAAACGCCATAGAGCTTTTTAACAGCCGACCGCCTGTTGAGAATACGCGAATGTTATTTTCCGTAAGAGCGCCGCAAAGGGAATAGCCGTTGGTAACTACGGTGATATTGTCTCTTTCGTGAAGCGCGTCCGCAAGATGAGCGGCGGTGGTTGAGGCGTCGGCAAAAATAAGATTTCCGGAGCTTATGAGGGTGGCGGCAAGCTTGCAGATGCGAGCCTTTTCCCTCGCTTTCTTTCCTTTTCTGAAGGACACGGGGGTGTTTATCCTGTCATCCGCAAGCATAGCGCCGCCGTGGCTTCTGCGTATGTAGCCCTGCTTTTCAAGATAATCGAGGTCGCGGCGTATTGTGGGTTGACTTGCGTAGAGCCTTTTTCCAAGGTCGCGCACCTCGGCAAAGCTCTCGGCTTTCAGTATCTCAAGTATTTGAAAATGTCTTTCATTTTTTAGCATAGTGTTTTCCTTGTAGCGTGAGCGAATTTGAGCGTTTTTAAAAAATAAAGCCAAATCTTGACAGATAACGCTCATTCATATATAATTATATACGTAAGATTATCATCTGTCAAGATGTAAAAAGATTTTGGAGGAAAGAAATGATAAAACTTATCGCATTTGATTTGGACGGAACGCTGACACAGCACAAAACAAAGCTTGACGAAAAGAACCGCTCGGTGCTTGACCGCTTGGCAAAGAAGTATTCTCTTTGTATGGTTGGAGCAGGGCAGTGTATGAGAATATTCAACCAGATGGATCAGTATCCTTTGGATATAATCGGAAACTACGGTCTGCAATATGCGGCGTACAACAAGGAAACGGGCTCTCTTGATATCGTCAGAGATGCTGTATTGCCCTGTGACAGAGAATCTGTAGACGAAAGAGTTACAATGCTCAGAAACAAATACGGCTTTACCGAGTTTGCGGGTGAGAGCGTTGAGTTCCATCCATCGGGATGCGTTACCTTTGCTATTCTCGGAACAAAGGCAAAGGCAGAGGATAAGCTGGCTTTCGACCCTGACAGAGCAAAGAGACGTAAGATATACGATGAGGTTTGCGAGGTGTTCTCCGAGTACATAGTTTTTGTAGGCGGCTCTTCATCCTTTGATATGGCGCCCAAGCCCTACAATAAATATTACGCTCTTGACCTCTACTGCAAAGAAAAGGGATACGCTCACGATGAGGTAATATTTGTAGGAGATGACTACGGACAGGGCGGAAACGACGAGTCTGTATATCAGTCGGATTTCGGATTTATATGCGTTGATGACTACCGCAAGCTTGAGGATTATCTTGCGGAGCTTCTGTGAGGTGCAATATGGAAATAAATGAGCTGTTGATAGGCAGAGAAACCTGCGAGTGCGGAAAAAAACACAAGTGTCCTATCGATTACGTAATAATTTCGGAAAATGCTTGCGACAGTCTGCCCGAGATAACCGAGGGCTATAAAAATATCCTTTTGGTTGCCGATAAAAACACCTACGGCGTGTGCGGCGAGTTGGTTTCGGGAAAACTTGGCAACCGCCTTGCGGATACTCTTATCTATGCTACCGAAGAAGTACTTGTACCTAACGAGGCGGCAATCGATGAGCTTACGGCTCACGTAACCGACAAGACCGACCTTATTATCGGTATCGGCTCGGGCGTTATCAATGACCTTTGTAAGCAGGTAAGCTTTGTATCGAATCTTCCTTATTATATCGTTGCAACCGCGCCCTCAATGGACGGCTATGCGTCAAAGGGCTCGGCGCTCATACTTGACGGTATGAAGGTCACCTTAAACGCAGACGTACCCAAGGCTATCATCGCGGACGTTAATATTTTAAAAAACGCTCCCTTTGAAATGATACAGTCGGGCTACGGAGATATTATAGGTAAATACTCCTGCCTTAACGACTGGAAGCTTGCAAATGTTGTAAACGGAGAATATCTCTGCAAATTCGTTATGGATGCTACCTACGAGGCTGTGGAAAAGACGGTACGCCTTGCGGACGGTCTTGTTGAGCGTGACGGAGAAGCAGTAAAGGCTCTTATGGAAGCTCTTGTAGCGGTAGGTATACTTATGGCTTACGTGGGTAACTCCCGCCCCGCATCGGGAAGTGAGCATCATATGTCTCACTATTTTGAGATAGTCGGAATAGTCAGAGGTGAGGAATATTTCCCCCACGGAATAGACGTATGCTATTCCGCAATCGACACTGCCAAGATAAGAGAAAAATTGCTTGCCATAGATGATATTGAAAAATATACTCATCATTTTAATAGGGAAGAGTACGAGAAGAATATTGCGCGTATCTATACCGACATAACCACCGAGGTTCTGGCGCTTCAGAATAAGCTTGGATGGTATGATATTGACCGCGTAAGCATCTACCGCGAGAAATGGGATGAGATAAAGGCTGTACTCAGCGATTGCCCCACCTCTTCCGAAATGCTCGCCCTTACCGAGAAGATAGGACTTTCCTACAATAAGTTTACCGAGCTTTACGGCGAGAAAAAGATAGCCGATGCCCATCTGTACGCAAAGGATCTTAAAGACCGCTACTCGGTTCTTTGGATGTATTACGACCTTATGGCGTAAAATAAAAAGTGGCTGCTTCATTTAGCGCAGAACAAAAAATACACGAAAATAAATAGTGAAAAAATACCGCTTTGTTATCAAAAATGATAGTAAAGCGGTGTTTTTTTGGTAGAAATTCTTAGGAATTTCAATTTTATGTGTATTTTTTAGCCGCGTTTTGGTTCTCTGTCGTACACCTGTACGCCGACGAGAACCAAATCACGACTTCTGCATCTAAATGAAGCAGCCCCATTTGTTTATTGCCATAATGTGTTGGGGTCTATCATAGTATCATAAACCGAGCAGAACAGTCGAAAGCCCTCTTTGCCCTCAAACAATCCCTCGCCCGTTTTTCCGATGTGCTGACCTACAAGGACTATGTCGCCAACTCTTACGCCTACGCTTCCAAGTCCCGCATACCAAGTGCGAAGACCGCAGCCGTGGTCGATAACTATGTAGTTGCCAAGCTCCTTTGTGTTTCCTACGAGAGCGACTACTCCGTTTTGAATTGCGCTCACCGATACGCCGCCTATATCTCCCGAGCTTACGGTATATTCATTTCCGACGGCGGTGTAGGAATATTCAAGCTCCTCACCCCACCGCATAATGCTGTTGTGGGTGTATGCGGCGGTAAAACCGTTTTGAGTGGGGTCAAGAAAATTTCCCTGGAAATAAATAATATCATTTTGGGGTAGGGGAGCGCTGAACAGTGCCTTTTTGATGCTTTCATTAAGCTTTTCGGGTGCGGCTTCGCTATCAAAGAGCTGCTTGTCGTATGAAAATTCCCCCGACACCTCATAGGGAAGCACGGTTATGCTGAAGTCCTGAGAGGAAGCGCCGTAGGTCACCGAAAATTCAAAGGTTTCAGCTTTGTCGCTTTCAGGAAAATCTATCAGCGCCCTGACAGCGCCGTTATATCTTTTGAAAACGGGATTTATGTCATTTTTATTTGATTCAAATTTTATCTTGGAGATATCGGTGATATTGGTGCAATCAAGAAGTATAAAGCCCCCCGAATGTATCTCTTCCGCGCTCACGTAAAATGCGGAGCGGTTCTTTATATGAACGAAAAAGTCGTATGTTATGCGCCCATAGCTTTCGGAGCTTCTTGAGTTTATCCACCTAGCCTCGGCTATTACTCTGAGCTCTTCCTTAGAGTCTACCGTGAGAGACGCAAGCTCTTTTTCGCTACCGTTGTATATAAGCTCGTTTCCTTGATATACTTGAACGTTGCAGCTGTCCGGGGCGTTAGGGAAAAGTATATCCAAAGCTCCCGTTATTTCATAAGTCTTTTGTCCATCGGCAAGCTTGTTCCTTGTCGCTTTCGAAAAACTATCCGAGGTGTTCTTGTAGTACCACTCCACGGCTGTTGGGAGAATCGTATCACCGTCTATGGTCAACAGGGAATAACAGACCGCCGAATCGTAAAACAGCTCGGCATATTCGGTTGAAAGAAAACGGCTGTTAAGCTCTGCGGGGATACTAAAGGTCTGTCCTTTAGTATCGGTGTAATATCCACCGTCGTTATCTACCGAGAAATAACATTTAAACTCCGATGATACTCCGTTTACGGTTACCAGCGCTTTTATGTATTTTTCTTCATTCAATGGCGTTTGTTCTACGGGCTGGGGATCTTCTGTCAGCCTGATGAAGATATCGGAAATAGAAGTCTTTTCCGGTGTGTCGTTGTTATCGTCTTCAAATACGATAAGCTCATTTTTATCTGTATATAGGGCTACCGAAAAAACACTGTCTTGCCGCAGATATTCATTGTTAATAACGTATCCGAAAGCAAAAAGGGTAGGGGCTATTGCCAATACTGTAATAATAAGTATAATTAAAACGCGTTTTGTGTTAAGTGACAAAAACCATTGCTTAACGTCGTTAAATATGCTTTTAAGCTGTCTCAACCTATCGCCCCCTTCGTAAATAATATAACATATATATTATACAACAAGTGAGGCGGAAGGTCAAGAGTATTTTTTGTACTTATATCAATGTGGTGTTTATTCCGTAGCTATCGGCATATTTTGCGGCGAACGAGCCCGATGCGCAAATTATAGTAAAGCCGTCAGAGTCCTGCGGAAATGCCGAATAGCCTATGCTGCTCACGCTGTTGGGAATAGTTACGGTTTTAAGAGCCGAGCATTCCTTAAAAGCAAACCAACCGATTCTACTAACAGTGTCGGGGATAATGACCGAGCTTAGAGCGGTTGAAGAAAAGCTGTCGTCTGCAATAGCTGTTATTTTGTATCCGTCTATATATGAGGGGATGGTAAGTAGGGTGTCGTTTCCCGTATAGCCTGTCAGCGTGGCTTCCTCTCCGCTAACCGTGTAAATGAATTTGCTTACAGCAGAGGGCTTTTCTGTGTTTGTTTCATTCTTGTTTTCGGTATTTACGCTGTTGTCGGTGCCTTTTTCATTCCCGCTTTGTTTAAGCTCAGCGATAAGGGCTTCAAGTCTCGCTATTTCCTCTGCTCTTTGAGAATTGGATATGTAGTGGTTTTGCTTAAGCTCAAGCAGTTGATCTTCAAGCTCCCTTAACATAGACGTGTGGTCATCGAAGCTGGTGTCTGTTCCGTCATCAAATACCGTTCCTTTGTTTGAGTTGCAGGAAGCGAAAATACACGAAAACGTAATGAGAACCGTGAAAATGAACGCGAATGTTGATTTTTTCATAATACTCTCCTTGTTTTGATTTTTTTGACCGTCCCTCAGGTAGGGAACGGCGGTATAAAAAGCATAGCATTGATTGACGGATAAATCAAGAAAATCCTGTCGAGAAAAATAATTTTAATTTTTTTGAAAAAAGGGCTTGACAAAAGGAGAAAGATGGTATATAATATTCAAGTCCGAGTTCGGAAGCTCGGGCCATTAGCTCAGTTGGTTAGAGCAACCGGCTCATAACCGGTTGGTCCGGGGTTCGAGTCCCTGATGGCCCACCAAAAAAATCCTGCACGAAAGTGCGGGATTTTTTTACATCAAAAAAATTTTAGGAATTTTTAAAAAAACGCTTGACAATTTAATAACAAAGTGGTATAATTAAAATCCGCCGCAATGAGCGGGGGACAACCATACCTCGAAACCCGAGAGCTCTGAAAAATTTTTTTAAAAAAGTTTAAAAAAGTGCTTGACAAGGAGAAAGAGATGTGGTATAATAGTCGAGCTGTCCGCGAGGAGGACCTCTGGAGGATAGCGAAAGGTCATTGAAAATTGAACAACAAGAGAGAAGTACAAAG
>JAZOMG010000033.1:0-15190 GCA_045653705.1 Eubacteriales bacterium
TCACGACTTGATCCTCCTTTGATGTTTTTATTGTTTTGGTTGGCAGACCAACTTTATTATACATCAAAGGAGGTATTTTTTCTACGCATAGCTAAAGCTTTTTTATCCACACCGGCACAGCCGGTGGTTCTATATATACAAGAGAAAAACCGAAGCCGTTTGGCTTCGGTTATGGCAGGGGCAGGAGGATTCGAACCCGCGACCCACGGTTTTGGAGTGGCTCTGTGCTGTCAAAGCTCCTCGCGCTTCCCCGCTCTTTCGCCCTTTTTACTCACTTTTTCGGCAGTTTCAAACTGCCGATCTTTTATTTGATGCTTTATTGATGCTATAAAAATTCTCGCTTATATTTTGAATAAAAGAGCGATGTAGATACCATCAAAAATTGCGTCGCTATAATCAAATAAAAGAGTCTAATTTTTTCAAAAAAATTCAAATTTTTTTTGGAAACCTATTGACAAAGTGAAAAGTTAGATGTATAATATATTCACAGTTTCGCAAATGTGCGAATTTGCGAACTTTAGTTTTTTGAGAAGGCAATCGGATTGGAATATCTAAATTACCATAAATCTGAAAACTATAGAATGGAGAACCAATATGGAAAATAATCACCTGTCATTTGGTGAGTATGTAAAGCAAAGACGAGAAGGCTTAGGCTTAACTATGAAGGACTTTGCTGCAAAGGTAGAAATCTCACCTGCCTATTTGTGTGACATCGAAAAGGGACACAGAAGACCACCCGAAAAATATTTGGAAAAGTTTGCCGAAGCTTTGCAAATTACAAACACGGAAGAACTTAATCGCTTCTATGATTGTGCAGGCGTAAGTAAAAACGGACAGCACAGCGATATCAATACTTATATTGACGGATTGCCTTCCGCTCGCGTAGCACTAAGAGCTGCCAAAGACAAGAAGTACACAGATGAAGATTGGAGAAAACTGGTTGAAATAATCAACTCAAAGAAATAGTTTATTGAATTAATTAGAAGGGGGCAATCATGCAGTACGCACAAAAGGACAACGGCATTTATATACTCAGCAGAAACGATATGGAAGACATAGCCACAGAAAAGCTAAAAGAGTTTTCCCCTTTAAATCTTGAACGTCCTGCGCCCCTTAAAACCACTCATTTTCTTGAAGACTATCTTGGACTGATTACCAAAAATAAATATATTTGTGATTTTGACTCGGGAATATTAGGATTAACGGTTATGGGAGATTTTGCGCTCATACCAACATACGATGAATGCTTTGAACGTGAGGTTATTGAAGCGACATTCGGAACCGTATTGATAACACCTCAGCTATCCATGAAAGATCAACTGCCTCGTCGCAGATATACCGAGATGCACGAAGCATCGCATTTTATGCTTCATCAGCCGTATTTTAAAAAACGCGAAGCAACGGTAGCTCCAAGAACAGAGTATCCCTGCCCTATTATAGCCTGCCGCAAGATTGAAAGCAATTTCAATCAAAATAAAACTGACGGCGACTGGATAGAATATCAGGCAGATGCACTATCGGCGGCTCTATTGATGCCGAAGAATGTTTTTACGGAATACGTAAAGTCATTGATGAGAAAATACGGTATACGAGGAATATGTATGCTGGGGGATTCGTACACCGATAGGGCTAAAATATACAGTATTATTGACGATGCGGCAGAAATATTTTTGGTTTCACATCAAGCGGTAAAAATTCGTATGAAACATCTTGGGCTTTTGAGAAAAAGCAATACACAATGCTGTTCTCTCTTTTCAATACGGTGAGTACATCGCCGTATTGTTTTTTACCCAACAAATTCGCAACTTTGCGAATTATAATAATGATAAGGAGATTTTAAAATGACACAATACCATTGTCCGATATGCAACAAACGTGCCTGCGATTCTACCAAAGCATTAAGAATATCAAAGCTATCCAAAAGCAACGAAAACAAAGCCGATGTCGTTATAAAATGTCAAAACTGCAAAAATGCATTGGCAATAAAAGTAACAAAAGAAACATTTGTCTTAGAGCAAATAAGCCCCCACAGAGAGGTTATTTCTTAAACAATACGCACTTCGTACATAGCACGATGTTTAACATACGAGCATGACAAGTAGCCTAAAAAAGCTATTTGTCGTGCTCTTTTTATTTTGCACGGGAAGGAGGTAATATGGGAACTGCCGAGCGCAGACTTGAAATGTTTAGATATCTATGCCGAGTGCGTCATGCTAAAATATCCGAGCTTGCAGAGCGTTTCGGCGTTTCTGAAAAAACGATATCGAGAGATGTATTTGAAATCGAGATGACATATCATATCACATTAGAGATCAAACGAGGAAGATACGGTGGAGGAGTATATATGCCTGACGACTATAGCTACGGTCGTATGTACCTATATGATGAGGAAATATCGCTTCTTGTAAAGCTGCAACGGCTGACAAAAAATATGATAACTCACGATGAAAATGTTATGTTGTCCGAGATGATAAAAAAATATCATAGGAAAGCAAATTAATTTTTTAAACCCGACAAAACCTGTCCGGTTTAATTTTTATAATATACTTGCATCCAACAAAAATACAAAGGAAAGGAGAAAAAATCATGGAAGAAGCACAGATAATTTTGGAGAGACACGAGCAACGCCTCAAGACATTGGAACGCGATGTTTCCGATCTTAAAGCAGTTCAGGTTGAAATAAGGACTATGAACGAGACGCTTGTGACTCTTGCAAACGAGCTAAAGCATACAAACGAGCATCTTGGGCGTCATGAGCAAAAGATAGATGCAATGGAAAGTCAGCCAAAAATGAGAATGCAGCAGATAACCACCGCCGTTATCTCGGCACTTGCGGGCGGACTTATATCTGCTGTTATCGGAATGATTATTAAGTGAGTGAAATATGGAATTTATGGATTTTATAAGACCTGAACTCTTGAGTCTTATTCCTGTCATTTATTTCATAGGAATGGGATTCAAGAAAAGTAATGTACCAGATAAATGGATACCACTCATACTCGGTGGAATATCTATTCTGATATGTGCGCTATGGGTATGTGCAACGAGCGATATCAAAGATATCAGAGATATGGCTTTGGCTATGTTTACTTCAATAACACAGGGTGTTCTTACAGCGGGCGCGGATGTGTATATAAATCAGCTGTATAAACAATTAAAAAAGAAGAATTAAACTGAAAGGAATTATTTTATGTTGAATATTGTTTTAATAATAGCAGGAATACTGCTTAATGTCATTTATATATGGTGTATCCATATTATACGCAAAGATGATTACAAATTATCATGGAAAAGTTACGCAAGATATGCTTCCGGTGCGTGTGTGGGATTTGTATTGTCAGTGTTTACAACTCCAATCTCTGTTAGTTCCGTAATGCTATTTACGCTCATGGGAGCGACAATAAGTGAGGCGCTGGTTATGTTTTTTCTTGTGATAAAAATGGTATATAAGAAACAAAAAAGCATTTCTTATTATGATGACGGTACTCCCGCAAGATTTTATATTACGGGAGACAAGCACAGACATTTTGACCGTGTAAAGGCGTTTTGCCGAACAATGAACACAAGGCGCAAGGACGTGCTTATAATTCTCGGTGACGCAGGCTTCAATTATTACAACGACAAGAGAGACGATGAATTGAAAAAGGAAATGTCCGAGTTGAATATTACTTTGTTCTGTTTGCACGGAAATAAGGAAAACCGACCGCAGAATGTAGGTACATACGGTATACGAAGCTTTTGTGGTGGCAAGGTCTACTATGAGCCGAAATATCCAAACATATACTTTGCCATTGACGGAGAAATATACACCTTTGAGGGTAGGAAATATATGGTCGTTGGCGGAGCGCATAGCGTAGATAAATTGCGATGCCTTGAAGAAGGTCTGCCGTATTGGGATGATGAAATGCCCGATAACGAAACAAAGGAAAAGGTTGAAGCAAGACTTTCGGAATGTGGAAATGAAATATATGGAATGCTGACGCATACCTGTCCTATTGAATATCTCCCAACAGAAATGTTTATGTCCACCCGTCAGAATGCCGCCATTAAGCGAAAGCCGAGAAAGGCAAAATCCAAAAAGCTTTTCAAGCCCGACATAGACCGTTCCACCGAAATATGGCTTGGTGAGCTTGAAAAGAAGATAGATTATAAGGTATGGTTCTGCGGTCATTATCACGTTGATAAGCAAATAGATAAGATACGTATGATGCACAGGGAGATATGTCCGTTGCATTTTCAATTGTTTAATAACGAACCCCATATGTGATACGGAGATCTGTACAGTATTGTATTCCACGTATTATTTACAACCACAGGAAAATAAAAATAACAAAAAACTTTCCAAAGTGGACAAAACCTGTCTGGTTTAAGATTTATACTATATTTGCAGCTGCAAGAAAACACAAATTTTTTAAAAAAGAAAGGAATTTATTATGACCCAAAAAGAAAAAGAATTATTTTTAAACATTTGCTCCTTTGTATCCCCAAATAAGGACAAAATTAAAAGCCTTATTGAAAAAGGAGCAGCTACCCCCGAGCTTCTCGGACATCTATTTGCTAATCGAATGGCAGGCGTTGCCTACGGTGTGCTTGAGAGGACAGAGCTTCTTTCGAGTGTTGACAGAGAGTTCAGAAATTCACTCAAAGGCGCGTGGACTCTCAACGAAAAACTCAATGCGGACTTTTTCGGATGTCTAAATTATCTTTCCGCCCAGCTTGATGCTTGCGGTGTACCGTATGCATTGCTGAAGGGAGCGTATCTGTGCGGCAAGTATCCCATTGGATATCGCACATCAAACGACATCGACGTACTTATAAATGCGGAAAACGTTGGTAAGGTATCTACCAAGCTAAAGCTTGCGGGCTTCAAGCAAGGATATCTAAAAAACGGTAAGTTTGTTGAGGCTACAAGACAGCAGATAATCGAATCCAAGATGACACGCGGAGAAACAGTACCGTTTATCAAGGAGATAAAGCTACCGTTCATAAAGTATTTAGAAGTAGATCTGAATTTCTCGCTTGATTACAAGAACAGCGACGATGACAGCGTAAGAAAAATGCTTGAAAGAACGCAGACGGTAACCGTAAGAAACGCAAAGGTGCGTACACTTTGCTCCGAGGATTTCTTCCTTCATTTGTGTGCCCATCTTTACAAGGAAGCAACAACTGTGCCGTGGATAAGAATGAAGCGCGATATGACGTTTTATAAGTATGCTGATATTTATATGCTTATTAGCGAAATGAGCGATGAGGCTCAGGACAAGCTCATTTTCGCCGCAGCCGACAACGGCTTGGAAAAAGAGCTTGCTTACTGTCTTAACAGTATAAACGCATTTTTCAATATGCCCGATGGCAAGCTCACGCGATATATTAAGGAAAGATGTAATGATGATCTTAACTGTGTGATAGCACCAACGGAAAAGAAGCTTTACTGCTATACCGAAGCTGACGTCGTTAAGCGCTTCTTTGCCAAAGACAGAATGAAGCTTCTTGCGGAGGTGGTATCATGAAAGAATTGAGAATGAAGCCGCATAACACGAAAGGAAAGCTTATAACCTTTTGCGGACTTGACGGATGCGGTAAGAGTAGCATGATAAAGATGCTGACTGAGGCGCTTGAAGAGCATGGCATAGATTATATCGTTACTAAGCAGCCTACGGACGCTATGAGAAATACAGAGATATTCAGAACCTTTATGGATTGTCCCGACAATAGCGCATACGAATACCGATCTCTCTCGCTTATGGCTGCGGCAGACCGCATACAGCACGCAAACAAGGTTATATTACCTGCGTTGAGAGAGGGAAAGACGGTAATTTGCGACAGATACTTTTATTCTTGTCTTGCAAATCTGAGAGCAAGAGGATATATCGATGATGAATGGATATATGAAATATCCGAGAGTATTCCCAAGCCTGACGCAGCCTTCTTCCTGGATCTTCCTGTTGAAACAGCAGTAGAACGAGTAAGAATGCGCCCTGCGGAGAAGGACCGATATATAGATATACCGTTGCAGTATCTTCTCAAAGAAGAATACAGGGAGATATGCGATGCAAATAACGGAACACTCGTAAAATCAGACGTTGGCATTGGGCACACGTTTTCCGCAATAAAAACTTGCGTGTATCAACTTTTAGGAAATATATTTTATTTAGGAGGAAATTATGACTGTTGAAATGATTAAATCTCAGGTTACAGAAATACTTGAGGATATATGTGCAATAGAGGTGACGGACGAAACCGCAACTCTCCAGAATGATCTTCAAATGGATAGCTTGCGTATGGTAATGCTTCTCGTTATGATTGAGGATACGTTTGAGATTGAGCTTGATGAGTCGGATATGAATCCGTTTGCGTTGCTTACGGTAAAAGATACGATAGACCTTGTTGCTAAGTACAAGCTTGAAAGCGATGGTGAGTAAAATGGCTAAATCAGTTGTCTTGCCATTTGAAGTTCCTAATTTTGCTACGGTTCAGTCTTCCGGTGCGGCAGAGCTTGCTATGATAGGGCATCCTACAGCCTATAACCAAACTCTAAATCAAGCAACAAATATATGTTGCACAAGAAGATTTATCAGAGGATTCACTACACCGCAGGTTTCAAACCCTGATGTATATATTCACTCGTACAGATTTATAGAACGATACGGTGTTAATTTTAGATATGTGTATGATTATTGCTTGGACATTATTAAATCGATGCTTGATGATGGAATGTATATATACTACCATGCGGTAGATGATTTTTATCTTCCCGGCAAGAGTTGGTACGGGACAAGACATATGCATCACGATGGAATTATCTGTGGATATGATGATAATGATTCGACTATCAGTATAGCGGCGCATGATATAAACTGGGTATATAATCTTATACGAATACCTCAAAAGTGCTTTTTGGAAGCTTTGAATTCATCTCTTGAAGCCAAGCAATACGGAAATATGACTGCATATAAGATTAGAGAAAATACCGTGGTAGAGCTAAATGAGAATGAAATGCTGAAATTTCTTAAGGCATATATGGATTCAAACTTTGAAAAATATCCCGCCAACAAAGAGGGAGAAGTAAGAGGTATTGTAGTACACGATTACCTTGCTATGTATATAGACAAGCTTAAAGACGGAAGTATTCCGTATGAGAAAATGGATTGGCGAGCATTGCGTCCCGTATGGGAGCATAAGAAATGTATGTTTGACAGAATAAAGGCGGTCGAGAACAAAAATGGCTGGAGTAATGAGTTGAGCGAGCGTTATGCTCCAGTGGTTGAAAAAGCTAACCGTATCAGAATGATGTACGCCATGTATCATAAGAACCATAACGATAAGCTGCTTGATAAGATACGTGACGGACTTCTTGAGCTTGTAGATAGCGACAGAGAAATCGTAGGAGAATTTATAAGCAGATTGGAGGAGCTTGTAAAATGACGTTGTGGGAATACATAAAAGGAAAAATGTTGGAGCACCCGACACAGACTATAAGTGAGAAAGGCGTTTCAATGACGTATGAGGATCTCTGTATATTTGCAGAAAGCTTTGCAAAAAAGCTAACTGCTGATTTTTACGGCATTTTATGTAACTACGAAATGCCGTCGGCAATGGCTTTGCTTGCTTGTATTGCCGCAGGCAAGCCCGCTGTTCCTCTGCCTACAAGATATGGCAAGGAAATTTACGTCAAGATATGGGAGCGTGCAGAACCGCCGTGTATTATTACGGATATGGGCGGCGGGGTAAATATAATTCCCGTATCTCCCGAAAGCTATCCCGAGCCACCCAAAAAGAATACTGCGGTTATTCTATTTACTTCGGGAAGTACGGGTAAGCCTAAGGGAATTATGCTCAGCGAGAATAACCTTATCTGTAATATTGAGGATATACGTTCGTATTTCCCGATTACAAATAATGATACTATACTTATATCAAGACCTCTGTATCATTCATCGGTGCTTACGGGAGAGCTCCTTGTTGCACTGTGCGCAGGCGCTAAAACAGTATTTACCTCGGAGTCTTTTCAACCGCTTAACATTCTTAAGGTGCTGAAAACAAATAACATAACCGTATTCGGCAGTACGCCAACGCTTATGACTATGCTTTCGAGATTTGTGCGTGAGCCTTGTGAGCTTTCCGTTTCGTTACTGTCCATAAGCGGAGAGTGCATGACTGAGGGGATGGCGAGAACGATACGCAAAGCGTTTCCAAAGGCAGATATTTATTGCGGCTACGGTTTGTCCGAGGCTTCTCCAAGAGTAGCATATCTTCCCGTAGAAGATTTTGATGATAAACCAACTTGCGCGGGAATTCCATTGCCCTCAGTGAGAATAAGAATAGCGCGTCCTAATGGAAAGGACGCGGCAAGAGGTGAGGTGGGCGAGGTCCTTGTAAAAGGAAACAATGTTATGATAGGATATTTTGACGACGCTGAACGCACACGAAATACTGTCAGACACGGTTGGCTTCATACGGGTGACCTCGGCTATATCAGCAAGAATGGCAGACTTTACATAAAGGGCAGAAAGGATGATATGATAATTCGAGCGGGTATGAATATTTATCCTGCGGAGATTGAAAATATTCTTTCAACAGACGGTAGAGTGTGCGAGGTGCAGGTGTACGGATACAGCAAGAACGATACTCAGGAGATAGGTATGACAATCAGTGGGAATTTTTATTCTGAGCATGAGGTTATGAAGATGTGTCAGCGGTATCTTCCGAGTTATCAGATACCATCGAAAATCGATCTTACAAGCGAGCTCGAAAAGCTTGCAGGTGGCAAAAGAAAAAGGAGAGTGCAAAATGGTATTTGATGAGTACGAGATTAAGTATCTAATTAGCAAGAAAGCTTATGATAAGCTGTTGAAAGTGTTCTTTGACAGTGATTCTATAACTTTCGAACAAGTCAATTATTATTATGATACTTACGATCAGAAGATGCGGGATAAAAATATTACGGCAAGAATACGCGAAAAAGACGGTAAGCTTATGGCAGTAATAAAGGACCATTCCGCAGGGATAGAACATAGCAAAGAAACAAGATTTCGTGCGGAGAATGTGTCAAATATGATTACATACAACGGTGAAAAACTTTATTTGTATGGTGAGCTTTATACGAAGCGGACGGAAATAAATATTTACGACGGTATAACACTCATGCTTGATTACAATAAATATCTTGGTGCAGAGGATTATGAGTTGGAGCTTGAGTATGTTCCCGAATTCAAAGAAAAGGCAAATGGGATAATTCTTACCTTACAAGCTATTCTTGGATTAATGGAAACACCTGAGTTATCAAAATCTAAGTCCGAAAGGTTTTTCATAAAGTTAAGCGATCAAAGCAATATGAATCACGAAGGAATGGCAAAAAATGAACTCGGTAAATAAATTATTACAAAAGATTTTTAACACTTCTAAGTATCAAATAATAAACAGATATGCTGTTATGTCTCAATCGACAACCGAAAATAAAAGAGCATACTATTTTAGCACCCCAGTTTTAAAAAGATCTGACAATAAGCCCATCAAACCTAATTTTCAAAAATACGCAGAATACTTTTTCTATAACGGCAGCAATGGAACGACAAAAATATACGGCGATCACGCCGTATTAAGTAATGGAACAGTAGAAATACATTTGTCTTGGAATGAGAGAAAAAACATATTAATGTCTGAAAACGGAAATGTTTTAAAAACTCAAGATATGGTAATCTTTCCAACATTTAACGGTATAGCAATAAGACAACGCGGAAATAAAATGAAACTATACATAAAAGCATCAAAGCATTTTGATGTTAGAAGCAACACTAAGTATTTTGCATTCATGAAGTCAAAATTTGAACCAATCGTTACGTTTAACGCTATGTTTGCGGAAAACAGATACAGAGACATTTTTTATAATACTATTATTCGTTCACGAAAGATTACGGATACCTCGTATGAGATAGATATCACTTCGGACAGTAGCGATGCTTTCCAATTGACATACGATATAAACTTGTATGAACCAAAATTGATACAAGATACTACGGTTGAAAGTAAGATGCCGAAAGAAAACAATGCTTACGGTAACATTTCATTTTTGGGTAAATCAAATGGCTTTGGTACACAGCTTTTGTATTCGAGAATAGATGTATCAAAAATGGATCTTCCTACAGATCTGAAAATTGATAATGTCAAACTACATATACCGTATTATGCGGTAAACGGAAACGATTTCCGTATTTCTGTCCCTATAAAACGCTTTTGTAGCTTCGGATCAAATTGGAACAATAAAATCCCATATTCAAATGCCGTTTTGTCGGGTACAAGAAATAATGGTTATATCACATTTGATATATCAAAATATGTTATATCAAAAACAGGAAAATGGAATCCGAATGAAGGATTTGTCATACAATCGCGAGGAGAACATTTTTCAATAATAGGAACAGGTGATAATTATTATACACCTCAAATTATAGAAATTACATTTAAAAAATAAAGGAGAAAAATAATGAAATTTACAGAAAACAAAAATGGTGGCATAAAAGAAAATTATGCCGAAAACAAAAATTTATCCCATAATAGCTACAGAGGCAACAAGAAGTGGGATACACTTGAATCAGATGCGGCGAGAATAGACCGCACAGGAAAATTCGAGAGAACGTATAAAAACAAGGACGGTTCTTTTACTGCACTTTTTGAAAACGTTCCTTCTCAGTATCAGTCTTCCGATGGAAGATTTGATAAAATCGATAATTCATTGGTTTCAGAAGAAAGCGATGAAGGGGTAGTGTTTAGAAATAAGGCAAATGCTTTTACAGCACGGTTCCCCGAAAAGATGAGTGATAAGACATTCAGCATCGAAAGAGGAATTTATAAAGCTTGCTTTTCAGTGGTAGACTCTCACAATGATACTATACCTGCGAAAATGCGTTCTTCACTTAAGGGATGTTATAAGAATACCCCCGGTAAGCTCGCAGCTATCGATGATTCAGACAAATCAAAAATAGTATATACAAGTTTTTGTAAAGGTGGAGACTTGGAATACAGTGTGTTTAACGACAGGGTCAAGGAAAACATAATTGTGCATGAAAAGCGAGCGCAGTACAAATTTGCGTTTATTATGAATTTGGAAAATCTCGTACCTGATTTGAACGATGACGGAAGTATATCTCTGTTCTCTGCAGATGATGAGACGGCGGCGGTGTCCGAAGTAATCTTCAGTATTCCCGCACCCGTTATGTTTGACGGAGACGGTAATTCTTCTGAACTTGTAAAATACGACATTAAGACAATTTCGGAAGAGGAAAACAAATATCTTTTTGTTGCGATTGCGGACAGTGAATGGATCAATGATGATGGACGCAGTTTCCCTGTGACTATTGACCCGCAGGTGGTACTTAATCAAACAGAAAATAATACTGCGCTAATTAATGTTTGCAGATGTCTGTGTGATTGTTGCGGAAATAATTCGCCCATTTATACGTCAGGCTCATATGAGCTTTCAGATAATAGCGTTGAAAAGCGTTATATCCAAGTGGAAATCAAGAACCCTACAAAATACTCACGCGCGTTTGATAAGAACGTTAGAGCTATGAGAGCCTCTCTTATATGGGATATTTCCGGTGGTAGCGGTTGTAACGGACATTTCGTTATCAAAAGTGGTGAGAGAGTTATAGAGCATTTCGTTTATGACGGACAGCAGGATATCCGAGTTGATGTTACAAATTTCCTCAATGAAATGATCAAGGATGGAAGTGATTCGTTTACACTTACGTTTGAGGTGTCTGCCGACTGTGACTGCACGCACGCGTTGTATCTGAGTAATGCAGCGAGCGCCTTGAGAATGCTTGTCGACTATATTCCCGAATATATCGCGGAGCAGAATGGAGAAGATATTGGATTTGACGCTAAGCGTGCAGGTGCGGGCAAGGTCAATCTCAACACGGGTAATGTAGTATTTGAGCATTCGGATGTAGCATCAGATAGTGCAGTAATGCCTATTTCCGTGAATCATATTTTCAACGGTCACAATAGAGGGAAGGAGATGGCAACACTCGATTTCGCCAACAGTACAGTTGATATACCCCAAATTTATCGCATGGGAGAAGGCTGGAAGCTGAATGTTCAGCAGAATCTTATCGTTCCGGAAAGAGAGAATTCAGCGGACATTGACGATAAGATATATTATGTCAATGCTGAGGGTAGCCACATCACATTTGAAAAGAAGTATTATTACATTGAGGACGGAGTAAAGCATTTTGTCAGTGAAGATATTCTTCCCGATGAGAAGGAGAGTGACGGAACGTATAAGAAAAAAATTGACGGTAAGGAGCGCACTATAGTTGAGGCGTTTATGAGCGATAACAATCTGACCGTTTATACAGATATAAATAAGACACTATATTTCAACGAGGATAGCTATGAAAAATATTATGTATTAGGCGGTGAAGAACATGTTATTGGGAAGTCTGATTATATTGGAAATACGAACTATTTCAGATACAAGACTTATGCAATATATTACAAGTACAGATATTACGAAGTAAACCCAATTTATGTAAATGCTAATAATAAATTTACCGTTTCATGCTGTAATAACAGTAAAGATTATACAGTTGTGGAGAAAACATATACCCGACCGATAAAGAAAGATGACAAAGGCGAGTATTTCGTAATTTATAATACTGTTGCAATTACAAGTGTATATGACCTTGGGCAGGTAGAGCAAAAGGTGTACATAATGACTCGTCTTGGAGAAGATGAAGCATTTACGCTCAGTACAGAGACGCTTTCGGAAGATCTGGTTAGAATCGATAATGAAATCGCTGAAATTGATAATTACTTGATAGAGCTAAGTGAAGCAAGGGATGCTTATAGTGCCCAATTGGAGGATATCAATAATCCAAGTGAATCGGTTAAAAAATTGGAAAAGCTGAAAGATGAATATTCGTCAATTTATAATGAAATGAACGCATATCAAATTAGGCAAACGACCAATATCAATGCACAAAAAATAAAAGCGCTGAATGATAGTATAGATTACAATAAAAATATGATTCATAATTATGAATATGCTAACAGAGTTGATTATTACGATGAAGCATATAATAATTACATTACCGACAATTATGAAGATATTATCGCTCAGTATAAAATGCAGAATGACAGTACATCGTTGCAAATAAAAGAGTTGAACAGTAATACTGCAATAAATAATTATAGTAAACGCTTGAATAACAAAAACAATTTGATAAATGAGTGTCAAAAGCTAATCGACGAAAATAATGAGGAAACAAGAAAAGCAGAGCTTGAAAAGATGATTGAAAAGACTGATGCACAGTATGCCGAAATTCAAAGCATCAAGAATAATAGACAGGCGGAGAGAAATATCATCATTCTCGCCGAAAAAAAGCTTCCTTGTGACTACATCTACGACGAGTCAGGCAATATGCTGACGTTCGACTATCACGGCAGACTTATTGGCGTTTGCGATTGCTACAACAACAGCATAAGCATAAGCTACAACGACGACAAGCAGATTACAGAGGTTACCACCTCGGACAAGCAGACTATTGGATTTGCATACAACAGTGACGGCAGACTTGAAAAGATAACCGACGTGTTCGGCAGAGTTACACGTTACGAGTATGACGGCTCAAGGCTTGTTAAGATCGTTTATCCCGAGAATGATACCCGTTCTGATCACGGTGTTCCCGCAACGCGCTTTACTTATGATGACGAAGGCAATCTTCTTACCATCACGGATCAGAGCGGATACATTGTTAAGCTCGAATACGGAGCAAACACGATAACTGTAAGCGATGCAACGGTAACCGCCGAAATATGCGACGGCGAAATCACTGCGACGGAAGAAATCGCAGGGGAGACGCATACTGTTATTGAGCTTGTTTCACCCATGCGTACGTCGGTTACGGACGATTCGGGCAAGGTGATGTATCAGTTTGACAACACAGGTCGCGTTCTCGCAAAGTACAAGGTAAGCGCGGAGAGCGTAAGCGACGGCAAGCTCGTCGTGGAGAACGGAACTACGTTCGCATACACCGAGAAGAAGCGTTCGTACAGTGCACAGAGTGACGAAACAAAGCATAACTACATTACAGATGCAGGGTTTGAGAGTATCGGTACTTGGAATACTACCGCAGGTGTAACATCAGCAAATAGCAACTATACCGAGGGTGTAAAGTCGCTCATGATAACAGGCGATCCCGATGCAAACAGACGCGTATATAAGACAGTTACGGGACTTCCCGCAGACAGATTGCACTATCAGCTCTCGCTGTGGGCAAAGGCAGAGTCTGCGCAGATACAGACCGAGCGCAATACAGGCTATGAGGATCAGTATCTCGAAACTCACTCAAATACCGAGTTGTTCGACGAAAACGCTCCGAGAAAGTTCGGTATCAAGGCGGTAGCAACGTATGCCGACGGAACGACAGACGAGTTCTATTCCTCGTTCGATTGGTATAACACGGATTGGCAGCTTTGCCAGCTTCCCATTCGTTTGAAGTCCGAGGCAACGAGCATTGAGGTAAGCTTTGAGTACGGCTACAACCTCGGCACAGCCTACATAGATAACTTCCGCCTTACCGCAGAGTACGGCACAGAAAAGGAATTTTCCGACGATGGAAAGCTGCTGTTTGAGAGTGACGGAAAGATAGTCCGTTGCTACGGCTACGACGGCTCGAAGAATCCGTCAAAGGTGGTTGAGGTAGAATATGAAAAATGGCTCCTCACTCCCGATGTATCCTACTTTGTCAAGGCAGACGCTAAGGAGCTTGCGGACAAGGGTTGCAGAGTAACTCGCTACTACTACAACGCCAAGGACTCCATTATTATGGTAGAGAATCCTGACGGCATTGTAACGGAGTACGAGTACAACGAAAACGGACTTCTGACAAAGAGCTATCAGTATCACAAGAACGATCCGTCAAGTAAGAGATATACCGAGAACACCCGTGACGAATACGGACGGGAGACCGAGGTAATGGACGCGCGCGGCGAGGTCAAGGGCGAGACGCTGTCGCAGAAATATACGTATGAATGGGGCAACAGCCTTGTAAAGAGTGTAGAGAGCGCGGGCGGTATCAAGACGCACTACGGCTACTCTCACGTTAATGACACTCTTATAGGTATTACGACAGATACGGACGGCATCGAGCATACCAACAGAATGAGCTACACAGCGAATCTCTTG
>JAZOMG010000034.1:0-8910 GCA_045653705.1 Eubacteriales bacterium
AATCTCTTGGGGTTACCCCGGTCCTATCGAGCTGATCACCGGAGAGTCTGCTAACCTGATGTATTCCTTCTGGCCTATGTTTATCCTTTCTATCGGCGGTCTCGCCTTCAAGAACGGACTTTACATATACCTGATGAGGCAGTTCTTCAAGGGTGTACCCGACGAGCTCGAAGAGTCTGCATACGTTGACGGTTCCGGCGTGTTCCGTACCTTCGTGCAGATCATCATTCCCCTTGCGGTTCCCATGATGATTACGATATTCCTCTTCGCATTCTCCTGGCAGTGGACCGATGAGTTCTATTATGGAATCTTCTTCATTACCGAGAGAGAAAGCCTTAAGGTTACTCTTATGCCCGATATGTACAGAACCATGCCGCCCTCGCTCGTTCCGGGTAAGGGATACGGTGCAAGCACTCTGTACAGAAACATCGTGCAGAATACCGCAGGTATGCTTATTATCGCTCCGCTCATTATTATGTACCTCTTCTGCCAGAGATATCTGGTTCAGGGTATCGAGCGTTCGGGACTTACCGCAGACTAATACAAAACAACAAAATGGGCTGCTTCATTTGAAGCAGCCCTGTTGTTTTTAAACTCATTGTTTGTTGTAGGGACAGGCGTCCTCGACCGAGGATTTTTACCTTATATTTTGTTAGGACAGGCCATGTCGAGCCTCGAGACGGCGATATAAAATGCCGATATGGATATTATTCCACATCGGCTTTTTATATTATATTATTTTAACTGTCCGCGTAGAATTTCAGCCGCGGCTGCCAGGGAAGCATCTATCTTGGATATATCCTGTCCGCCTGCCATAGCGCTGTCGGGGCGTCCGCCGCCCTTACCGCCGCTTATTGCCGCTACCGCGCCAACAAGCTTTCCTGCGTGAGCGCCTGCCGCAACGGCAGCTTTGCCCGCAACGGCGATGAAATTGAGCTTTCCGTCGTTTTCTACAGCAAGAACGGCAACGTATCTTTCGTCTCTCGCCTTTATATCGTCAGCAAGCTTTCTTGCCGCATCGACCTGCATTCCGTCAAGCTTAGCGGTAACAAGTGAAAATCCGTTTACTTCAACGGCAGAGGAGAGAATAGCAGACAGCTTGCCCGATGCGAGCTTGGAGTTGAGGGATTCGACCTCTTTCTTCATTGCGTGAAGCTCACCCTGAAGCTGAGACGCACGCTTTGCGATGTCGGCGGGATTCTGGGAACGAAGCTCAGCCGCCGTCTCGCCTATAAGCTTGTCCTTTTGCTCCATAAGCTTAAGAACGCCCAAGCCCGTTACAGCCTCGATACGGCGAACGCCCGCCGCAACCGATGCCTCGGATACTATCTTGAAAAGACCAATCTTTCCCGTATTGTCGCAGTGAGTACCGCCGCAAAGCTCGGTGGAGAAGTCTCCCATTTTAACCATACGGACAACCGCGCCATACTTTTCGCCAAAGAGAGCCATAGCTCCGTTTTTGCGAGCCGTTTCAATATCGGTTTCTATTGTGACTATGCCGCTTGCCTCAAGAATATTTGCGTTTACAAGGGTCTCAACCTTTGCAAGCTCCTCGTTTGTAAGCGCCGCAAAGTGGGTGAAGTCGAAACGGCAAACGTCGCCGCTTACATAAGAGCCCGACTGCTCAACGTGATTTCCGAGAACTGCGCGGAGAGCCGCCTGAAGCAGGTGGCAAGCTGAGTGGTTTCTCTTAATAGCGTCACGTCTTGCGCCGTCTATTTCGGCGGTAACGCTGTCGCCTACCTTAACAGAGCCACTTGATACAGAACAGAGGTGGATATAAACGCCGTCGGATTTTTTGGTATCGTATACCTTAGCAGAGAAGCCCTCGGAGAATATCATTCCCGTGTCGCCTATCTGTCCGCCGCCCTCGCCGTAGAAAGGTGTGCGGTCGAGTATTATAGAGCAATCACCGCTCTCAGCCGAGTCAACACTGCCCTCATCGGTCAGTATCGCTACTACCCGAGCCTTGCTCGAGTACTCGCTGTAGCCTGTAAATTCGGTCTTGTCAAGACCCGATATAAGTGTTTTGGAGCTTTCATCCCAACCGCCGATATTGGCTCTTGCCTCTCTTGCGCGGGTCTTTTGCTCCTGCATAAGTCTTGCAAAGGTGTCCTCGTCAACGGAAAGTCCCTTTTCCTCAACTATCTCGCGGGTGATATCAAGGGGGAAGCCGTAGGTGTCGTAGAGCTTAAAGGCATCCTCGCCAGATACTGTGGACGAGCCGTTCTTAACGGTTTCGTCAATAATCTCGGAAAGAATGGAAAGACCTGCGTCGATGGTAGCGTCAAAACGCTCCTCTTCCATAGCTATGACCTTGAGAATATAGGATTTCTTCTCTCCAAGCTCGGGGTACGCGCCGATATTCTCACCGATAACTACCTCGCAAAGCTCGCAGAGGAATGCTCTGTTTATTCCGAGAAGCTTACCGAAGCGGCAGGCGCGGCGGAGAATTCTGCGGAGGACGTATCCGCGGCCCTCGTTAGAGGGAATAACGCCGTCGCAGATCATAAAGGTAGCGCTTCTGATGTGGTCAGTGACAACGCGGATGGAAATGTCGTCCTTGGCATCCGCACCATATTCCTTGCCCGAAATAGCGCAAACAGTATTGAGTATCTTGCGGACTGTGTCTACCTCAAAGAGGTTGTCCACACCCTGCATAACGCAGGCAAGACGCTCAAGTGCCATACCTGTATCTATATTTTTCTGAGCAAGCTCTGTGTAGTTGCCGTTTCCGTCGTTGTTGAACTGAGAAAATACGTTGTTCCATATTTCCATAAAGCGGTCGCAGTCACAGCCGGGCTTGCAATCGGGAGAGCCGCAGCCGTACTTTTCACCGCGGTGAAAATATATTTCTGAGCAAGTGCCGCAGGGACCTGAGCCATGCTCCCAGAAATTATCTGCCTTACCGAGACGAACGATGCGCTCTGCGGGAACGCCTATGACCTTATTCCATATCTCAAAGGCTTCCTCGTCGTTTTCGTAGATAGAGGGCCAGAGACGGTCTGCGGGGATCTCAAGCCAAACGGTCAGAAATTCCCAAGCCCACGGAATAGCCTCGTTTTTGAAATAATCGCCGAAAGAGAAATTTCCGAGCATTTCAAAATAAGTGCCATGGCGCGCGGTATGACCCACACGGTCAAGGTCGGGAGTACGGATACACTTCTGACAGGTGGTAACGCGGTTGCGGGGTGGTTTTTCCTCGCCTGTAAAGTATTTCTTCATAGGCGCCATACCCGAGTTTATCAAAAGAAGTGATTTGTCATTGATCGGAACCAGCGGAAAAGAGGGGAGACGGAGATGTCCCTTGCTTTCAAAGAATGAAAGATACTTTTCGCGCAGGTCGTTTAAGGAAGTCCATTCCATAAATATGCCTCAGCTTTCTTAAAAATCTTTATATCATCTTATTATATCACTTTGGAAAAATATTGTCAATGGATTTCTCTTACTTTTTCTTTCGCGAAAGAAAAAGTAAGCAAAAAGAAAGCAAAACTGCAATGGTTTGTATGGTTGATTTTATTTTAACCAAAAACTTATTTTGAAAAATCGAAACGGGGCGGTGGCGCAGCAGCCGTCCGTCCCGTTTCTACAACAGAAAGAAACTATGAATTTAAACTAAACAAAGGGTCAACAACCCAAACACATTTTGCAATGTTTTCTTTTGTGCTACTTTTCTTTTTTAAAAGAAAAGTAGCGAAATCGCGTCTTTAAATCTCCTTGTCCGCAAGCGCCGCGCCGATAACTGTGGCGAACTGAGCATTTTCGGGTATTAGGAACTTAATTCCGAAATTCTTTTCAAGCCCCTCAAATACGCTTGCAACAGAGGGCAGGGTAGTGAGGTTGCCTGTAAGCACTACGGTCTTTACGTTAAAGCTTCTTGCGGCAAATACCGACAGCATTGCGATGGTCTCCGCCACCATGTTGGATATACCGAGGGCTATGTCGTTGCTGTTGGCAATGTCCGACAGCTTTCCGAAATTCGACGCGGTAAGATTTGCGTTTATCTGGAAGCTATTGTCCCTTGATATATCGCGTATACGCAGGTCAACGTTTTCAAGGTTGCCCGTCTCGGCAAGCTGCTCTAAATGCTCAATAGTATCAACCCCAAGCATCTTTCGGGAAAGTCCCAGAAGCGTGCCGCCGCCGACTCCCGTACCGCCGAGATATTTGGTTTCGGTTACTCCGTTTACGTTTTTGGCGTGTATAAGCGCCGTTCCCGTGCCCATACTTACCACCACAGCCTCGTCAAGCCCCGACAGGTAAAGACCCCCTCGACCTACGCACTCAAATTCGGATACCTTGCGGCATTCAAGAGAGTATATGGGCTTGTCCATAAAGGAAGATCCAACACCCGTCATAAGCACGCGGTCGATGTCGGACAGCTCCAAATCATTTTGCATAGTAAACTTTCCAAACGCTCCGTATACAGAGGTTATAGCATCGGTTGCTCTGACGAAAAGAGGCTCTATAAGCGCTCGCTCGTTTTCACATTTTCTGAAGCCTACTATCTTCGTAGTGCTTCCGCCCACGTCTATTCCTATAACTGTTCTCATATCAGTACCCCCTAAAAAAGGAAATAATTGCATAATTTTCTAAATATATTATAACATATCCTTGAAAAAAAATCAACGGTATGATATAATATTTAAGTAAGCAATAAATTTATACTGTATAAGGACGGAAAATTATGAATTTCACAAATCCCAACACCGATATTTTAAAGGACAAAAAGCTGTTTATCTTCGATATGGACGGCACAATATATCTTGGGGGAAATCCCTTTGATTTCGCTATAAGATATATCAAAAATCTCCGTGAGAACGGAAAAAAGGTGCTTTTCTTTACCAATAACGCATCTCACACCACTCCCTTTTATATGAAGAAGTTAGCGCGTCTCGGCTTCGAGCCTCGCGAGGATGAAATTATGACCTCGGGAGACGTGACCTATGAGTTTCTTAAGAGAAAGAGAGACGGCAAGTCGGTATATCTTGTTGCCACCGACGAGCTTGTAGAGGAATACAGAGCTAAGGGTATAAAGCTTCTGAACGGAGACGAGGAGAACGCCGATATCGTTATAACGAGCTTTGATACCTCTCTTACCTACGAGAAGCTGAACAATGCCTGCCGTTTCGTTCGCAACGGCTCGGAATATCTTTCCACGCACCCCGATTTCAACTGCCCCACCGAGAACGGATTTATTCCCGACAGCGGAGCGATAGCCGCCCTTGTAACGGCTTCCACGGGAAAGACCCCCACCTATTTCGGTAAGCCCTACAAGGAGACTATCGAGATGATAGGTGAGGCAACGGGCTACAAGAACGAGGAAATGTGTATTTTCGGAGACAGACTTTACACCGATATCGCTCTCGGTAAGAAGTTCGGCGTTACCGCTGTGCTTGTGCTTTCGGGTGAAACACAGCCTGAGGACGTTGATGCGGCGGCTGTAGCGGACAAGCCCGATTTTGTGTTCGGTTCTCTTGACGACGTTGACAAGGTGATGTTCGGCTAAGAACGCGAAGGATGCGGAGGATGCGAAGGATGCGAGGATGCGGTGTTACTTTTCTTTGCAAAGAAAAGTAACCAAAAGAAAATCTTAAAAGATTTTTGTGCTTGAGCTGTTGGAACGATCAAGGTTCGACATATTATAAAAAACAGGTCGGACGGCTGCTGCGCCACCGACCTGTTTGATATGAAATTATGCTTTGCTTTCTTTTTGCTCACATTTTCTTTCGCAAGAAGAAAGGTTAAATAAAGGCTTAATATGTAATAATGGAATTTTTCCGTTATGCTTTGCTTTCTTTTTGCTTACTTTTTCTTTCGCGAAAGAAAAAGTAAGAATAAAAACAAGGAGTTAATTATGGCGTTTGATGCTTGTATGCTTGCCTGCACTCTGTCCGAGATACGCAGGCTGGCTCTTGGCGCGAGAATTGAAAAGGTCTATCAGCCCGAGAGAGACGAGATAGTTCTCGGTATGCGCAGTATTGAGGGCGGAAAGCGTCTGTCTGTAAACGTGGGGTCTGGTAACGGACGGATAGGCTTTACCGAAACGGTAAAGGAAAATCCCCAAAATCCACCTATGTTTTGTATGCTTTTGCGAAAATACCTGCAAGGGGCGAAGCTTTCCGAGGTATCACAGGCGCAATTTGACCGTGTGGCGTATCTAGGCTTTGACACGAGAGACGAAATGGGCTTCCCTTGCCGTCGCTATCTTATTGCCGAGCTTATGGGCCGGTACAGCAATATTATATTTGCCGATGGCGACAAAAGGATAATCACCGCTCTGCGTACATCCGACCTGTCCTTTGACAGTAAGCGTCAGCTTGTTTCGGGAATGGTCTACACAGAGCCGCCGAAGCAGGACAAGGCAGACCCCTTGGCGGTCACTGAGGACGAATTTATGGCTATGTGGCAGAACGCTCCCGCCGAAACTCCCTGTGACAAATTTATTATGGGAGCTTTTTCGGGTATCGCCCCATCGGTGGCGAGGGAGATTGCCTATCTTTCCACAAGGCACACCGACACGCCCTTGAAATATTGCTTTGCCGACAGCGTCTGGCGTGAGCTTTCGGGCGTGATACAAAGAATAAAAAACGAGGATTTCTCTCCGTGTATCGTTTTTGACGGCGAGAAGCCTGTGGAATACGCCTTTATGCCTCTTACTCAGTACGGAGCTATGGAGTGCCGTTCTGTACCATCGGTCGGAAAGCTGTTTGACCTTTTCTTTGACAGCAGAGACAAGGAGCAAAGAGTTCGGCAAAGGGCGGCTGACCTTTTGAAGCTTCTGACCAATGCCGAAGCGCGTATACGGCGAAAGCTGGAGGCTCAGCGCGCGGAGCTTGCCGATTGTGAAAAGGGAATAGAATACAAGCGGCAGGGCGACCTTATAACGGCTAATATTTACAGGCTGTCGCGTGGCGACCGCTTTGCCGAATTTGACGATTATGAGAATATGCGGGAGGACGGAAGCTTCCCGAAGATAAGGGTAGAGCTTGACACCCGCCTGTCGCCCTCAGCAAACGCTCAGCGGTACTACAAGAAATACGCGAAGGCAAAGACAGCTAAGGTGGAGCTGACAAAGCAGATAGCCCTTGGAGAGTCGGAGCTTGAATATATCTATACGGTATTTGACGCGCTGACAAGAGCCGAGACACCCACCGACCTGTCGGAGATACGCGACGAGCTTTACCGTTCGGGCTACGCATCGAGAATGAAGAGCTACACGGCTCACAAGTCTCACGCCCCCACGGTAATGCAGTTTGAGACACCTGACGGAATGAGGGTGCTTTGCGGAAAGAACAATCTTCAAAATGAATACATTACACACAAGCTGGCGGATAAGCTTGACTACTGGTTTCACGCAAAGCAGGTGGCAGGCTCTCACGTATTGCTGGTGACGGGCGGGCGCGAGCCTTCCGACCTTGATTTTACCATTGCCGCAGAGATAGCCGGCTATTATTCCAAAGCGGAGGGCGATAATATCGCGGTGGATTACACCCTTGCCAAAAACGTAAAAAAGCCCGCGGGCGCTAAACCGGGCTTCGTTATTTATCATACTAACTGGACAGCCTACGTGACACCCGATGCCGAAAGGATAGCGGGGCTGAGAAAGGGTAAGTAGTTAGCTTGCGATAAGTTTTTTGCTACTTTCTTTTAAAAAAGAAAGTAGCAAAAAGAAAATATTGCAAAAGTGGATTTAACTGTTCGTCCGTTGTGTTGATTAGATTTTAAGGTTTATTTTTGATGTAGAAATAGGTCGGACAGCTGTTACGCTACCGACCTATTTCATTTTTGTTTCCGAAAACCACCAGCGGTTGAAGTGAACCCCATTTAGTTCACAAAAATAGAAAACCACACACCTCCTATGGTATAATAAAGCCATAGGAGGTGTTATGTTATGGCAAACAAAGGACAACAATCAAACAGTTACAAAAAAGAAACCAAAGAGGAGATTGTACGCAAATACATAGAAGAAGGAATAAGCGCAGGTGCACTTTCAAAAGAATATAGTATTCCAAAAGGCACTATAAAAACATGGATACACAGATTTAGACATCAAGGAGGGGTATTAGAGGATACCGATGCAAATCCAAAAGGCAGACGAAAGAATGATGAAGAAATAAATTACAAAGAACGATATGAAATACTAAAAAAATACCAAGCCTTCCTCAAGGCACAACGAGAGAAAAAGTAATATTTATCAATATGCACATTGAAAACTATTCTCTCGAAAACATGTGTGAGGTATTAGATATTTCGAAGAGAACGTACTATAAATACCGTGCAGTGGAAGATAAAGATTACTACGATTACCTTTTGATTAAAGAAATATTTGATGAATCTAAAGGTACTTATGGATATCGTAGGATTTGTGAAGGCTTGTTGATTAAATATGGTGTAATATTTAATCACAAAAAGACAGCAAGAATTATGAAAAAATATGGCTTAAAGCCGGAGTATATTAAACGTATCAGACCGAACATCACTTACCAAAGAATCGAAAAAAATGTTAAGCCGAATTTGCTCAATAGAAATTTTAATATAGATGAGCCAAATCGGGATTGGGTTACGGATATTACCTATTTGATCTTTGGTAATAAGCGAGCGTATCTTTCTACCATTCTTGATCTTTATGACAGAAAAATCGTTGCGTATCAAATATCGAAACGCAACGATATTAAATTGGTTATTGACACATTAAATCAAGCTATTGCTAAAACGAAGGATGTATCAAGCCTTATCATTCACAGTGATCAAGGCTTTCAATATACATCCTTCGAGTACAAAGCTGTATGCGAATCCAATGGGATCCAAATATCTATGAGTCGGAAAGGCACTCCGATCGACGATTCTCCCATTGAGAGCTTCCATAGCATACTGAAAAAAGAAACTTTGTATAACAATTATATCACA
>JAZOMG010000035.1:0-25497 GCA_045653705.1 Eubacteriales bacterium
AGAAGGCTTATAGTTAGAGCCGCATTTGTGGCTGTAGGGCGGGGGTGCGAGTGTTAGATTTTTCGGTGGGCTTTCAGCCCCGCCAGTAATATGCCCTTATAGGGCTGAGCAAGCCACCGGCTTAGCCGGTGGTTATGACTAAAGAGACGGAGGTTTCACTGTGAACAGAGAAATAGCGCTGGAATTAAAAAAGGTATCCAAGCGTTTCGGACCTGTTATAGCCAACAAGGATGTAGACCTTACGGTATATAAAGGCGAGATATTGGCAATACTTGGGGAAAACGGTTGCGGAAAGACTACCCTTATGAATATGATATCGGGTATTTATTATCCCGATTCGGGTCATATGTTCGTTGACGGTAAAGAGGTGGTAATACGCTCTCCCAAGGATGCTTTTAAGTATAAAATAGGAATGATACATCAGCATTTCAAGCTTGTTGATGTCTTTTCTGCCGCCGAGAATATAGTTCTCGGAGTAAACGACGGAAAGAAATACAGCCTAAAGGCTGTAAATGATAAGGTGTTCGATATGTGTAAGCGCTACGGCTTTCATATTGACCCAAGAAAAAAGATATATGAGATGTCTGTTTCCGAAAAGCACACGGTAGAGATACTAAAGGTGCTTTACAGAGGAGCGGATATACTTATTCTGGACGAGCCTACGGCTGTGCTTACGCCACAGGAGACAGAAAAGCTCTTCGCCGTATTGCGCCGAATGAGAGACGACGGAAAATCAATTCTTATAATCACCCACAAGCTCCACGAGGTGCTTTCTATTTCGGACAGAGTGGCGGTTCTCAGAAAGGGCGAGCATATCGCTACCGTTGAGACGGCAAAGACAGATGAGGCTGAGCTTACCGAAATGATGGTAGGCAAAAAAATAACCCTGAATATAGACCGTCCCGAGCCTCGGAATGTACAAAAACGGCTTGAGGTCAACGACCTTACAATAAAGGACGAGGACGGAAGATATATACTTGACGGCGTGAGCTTTTGCGCAAACGCTGGCGAGATTCTCGGAGTTGCGGGAATAGCGGGAAGCGGACAAAAGGAGTTGCTTGAGGCTATTGCGGGACTTCAGCATGTGGACAAGGGGGAGATAATTTATACCGACCCAGAGTCAGGTGAGCCCGAAAATCTGAGAGATAAGACCCCCATACAGATACGTGACATCGGAGTACGGCTTTCCTTCGTCCCCGAGGACAGACTTGGCATGGGACTTGTGGGTAATATGGACATCATTGATAATATGATGCTCAGAAGCTACAGCAAGGGTCGTTCTCTCTTCCTCGACAGAAAAAATCCGCAAAAATTAGCCGAGGATATTATAAGCAGTCTCGAGGTGTCTACCCCAAGCGCAAACACTCCCGTAAGACGGCTTTCGGGCGGTAACGTGCAAAAGGTGCTTGTAGGGCGTGAAATTGCCTCCGCTCCCACCGTGCTTATGGCGGCGTATCCCGTAAGAGGACTTGATATTAACTCCTCTTATACAATATACAATCTTCTTACCGCGCAGAAGCAAAAGGGAGTTGCCGTGGTATTCGTGGGCGAGGACCTTGACGTGCTCATGGAGCTTTGCGATAAGATCATGGTTATCTGCGGCGGACGCGTTACGGGTATCGTCGACGGAAGAAGCGCTATAAAGGAAGAGCTTGGACGCTTGATGACCAAATCCGAAAAAATGACCAATGATGAAAATAACGTAGAGGGAGAGGCTTAAAATGACAAGGATAAAAAAAGAAAAAAGCGTTCGCGAGCCTCTGTTTCATATAGTAAAGCGTGATAGAATGCCTTGGTGGAAAGGGCTTATTGTTCGCGCGGCAACTGTTGTGGGCGCTCTGGCTCTCTGTATGCTCATATCCTACGTTTTTGTAGGCGTTACCCCTGATAAGCTCTTTAAGGCGTTCTTTCAGGGTAATTTCGGCTCGGAGATGTATATTTGGTGGCTTGGAAAGGAGCTTTCTATACTCCTATGTATAGCGCTCGCCTTGACCCCTGCATTCCTTATGCGATTTTGGAACATCGGCGCGGAGGGGCAAACACTTATAGGCGCTCTTGTAGCTGTTTTTTGCGCTTACGAGCTTGGCGGAAAAATCCCAGAGCCCTTACTTTTGCTCATAATGTTTTTGGCAGCTGTAACAGCAGGCGCGCTGTGGGGCTTTATTCCCGCCCTATTCAAGGCGCTGTGGAATTCTAACGAGACCCTGTTTACCCTGATGATGAACTATATAGCAATTCAGTTGGTAATGTGCATGCTGGCGGTTTGGGACCCCACACAGTCAAATCCTTGGCCCGCTAAGCACGGATTTTTAAATCTTGTTCCCGGCTGGAGCTACGGAGATGAGCTTACGGTAATACTTATAGCTGTTGCGCTTACCGTGGGAATGTACGTATATTTGAGATACAGTAAGCACGGATATGAAATATCGGTTGTGGGAGAGAGTGAAAACACAGCGAGATATATAGGAATAAACGTAAAAAAGGTCACACTCAGAACGATGATAATATCGGGAGCCCTTTGCGGACTGGTTGGCTTTTTGATAATCGCCGTATTCGACCATAGAATAAGCCCGAATACAGTAGGCGGACAGGGCTTTACGGCTATTATGGTTTCGTGGCTTGCAAAGTTCAACCCATTTATAATGGTGGGAACGTCATTCCTTATATCATTCCTTAACCGAGGAGCAAATCAGCTTGTAACAAATCTCAGTAATACAAAGCTTGAGTCCTTCCTTAATAAGGGGGCGTCAAACGGAGACGTTGTAAGGGGAATAAGCTCTGATTTCCCAAGCGTTATCGTGGGTATAATTCTTTTCGCTATTGTCGGCTGTGAGTTCTTCATAAACTACCAAATAAAGTTTAGAAAAAAGGATAAAACGAAAGGGGGAGAACTGTAATGAGTAACATTATAACATTTATTCTTTGCGCAATTCCCTTGGGAGTTACCTTTCTTTACGGCGCGGTAGGTGAGATAATCGTCGAAAAGGCGGGACATCTGAATCTGGGTATCCCCGGTATAATGTGTATGGGCGGAGCAGGGGGATGTATCGCGCTCCAGGTTATGGCAAACAAGGGAATACACCCTATCCTCGTTGTTACAATAGCCATATTGGCAGGCTTTCTTACAGGCGCGCTGATGGGGCTTATATATAGCTTCCTTACGGTGTCGCTGAGAGCTAACCAGAACGTAACGGGACTTGTAATGACCATATTCGGAGTGGCGCTTGCCAACTTTGTTTGGAAATATATATCCTGGACCAACTGCATATACGCCCTCAATTATTTCAGATACCCCTTTAAAGCGGGAAGTAAGTGGCTGTATTGCGGATGTATGGTTTATCTTGCTGTAATTATAGCTGTGGCAACGTCACTCATTCTTTCCAAAACACGTATAGGACTTAACCTGAGAGCGGTTGGAGAAAATCCCGCAACAGCAGACGCTGTGGGAATAAACGTAACGAGATATAAGTACGTTGCAACCTGTATAGGCTGCGGTGTGGCAGCCCTTGGCGGACTTTTCTACATTATGGACTATTCAGGCTCACAGGAATCCTATAAGGCAATAGAGCCCCTCGGTTGGCTTGCGGTGGCGCTGGTAATCTTTACACTGTGGCGTCCTATTTTGACCGTGTTTGGCTCTATGATATTCGGAGCGATGTATATTTTGGGAACGTTCTTGCCTACGTTCTTCCCACAGGTGTTCAGTAGCGCAGGACTGTGGCTGACATCCCTTGTTAAGATAATACCCTACGTGGTTACGATAATAGTGCTGATAGTAACGAGCATAAGAAATAAGAAAGAAAATCAAGCCCCGGCGGGACTTGGCTTGCCTTATTTCCGAGAGGAACGGTAAAAGATAAAAACAAAAGAGCTGTCGACCGATTATTCGGACGATGGCTCTTTTTTCGACAGGAAATGAATAGATAAATAGAAAAAATGTGAAAAAGAGAAATAAAAGGATAATAATTTTAATAAACGGGTTGACAAATGAGTATAAATATGATATAATAACATACGCTGACCGATAGGGAACGAAAAGTCCAAGGAAAGCTTGCCGGTGTGGCGGAACAGGCAGACGCCCGGGACTTAAAATCCCGTGATACGAAAGTATCGTACCGGTTCGACCCCGGTCACCGGCACCAACGGGAAAACTTAATATCGCGGGGTAGAGCAGCTTGGTAGCTCGTCGGGCTCATAACCCGGAGGTCGTGAGGTTCAAATCCCACCCCCGCAACCAACGAAAAAGGACACCGAATGGTGTCCTTTTTGCGTTGGCTGCGGAAATGAGGTCTGTGCTACACGACCTCCTGTATGAGACCGACCTCCGACCGCCTGCGGCGGCTCGGAATGTCGGGCGAATAACCTGCAACCTAAGT
Organism: Eubacteriales bacterium; assembly: GCA_045653705.1. Taxonomy (GTDB): domain Bacteria; phylum Bacillota; class Clostridia; order Oscillospirales; family CAG-272; genus HGM12713. The sequence goes on from JAZOMG010000035.1 coordinate 4,377, forward strand.
CAAAACGATTGATTATCGTTTTGACGACGGTTGACGGCACAAAGCAAGGAGTACGGCGAGCCGAGTGTAAGCGAAGCGTCGAGGCGAAGGCGGACGACTATGCGACTGCCGCGGAAGGTCGTGAGATTCAATTTTTTCGAGTGGGTCTTTCAAATTCCATTGAAAAATATAAGACAAGGGGCTGACTCAAACTTGCATTTGAGACACCCCCTTGAATTCTATTTTTTATCACTCAGACCCAAAATATAATCTGCGCTGACATTATAGTATTTACACAGCATCCACAAATGCCTGATAGGAAGTTCATTTGCTCCGCGTTCGTATCGTGCGTACATGGTTTGCGATGTACCTAAAACGTCCGCTATTTCTTTCTGTGTTTTGTCGTGATCTTCTCTAAGATCGCGCAATTTTTTTCTGTATGCGTAGGTGTCTAGATACATTTTTATCACCTCCATATGCCTATCGTCAAGGATATTATATCAAGTAAATAACTTTACTAGTAAAATTAGTAAATAATTTTACTAAGAACTCTTGACAATAGTAAACATATGTATTATAATTGTATATAGTAATTTATTGGGAGGCGCAATATAATGCTATGTGTTCGTTGTTATAAAGAATACTCATCAAATCTAAAGGCATGTCCTTATTGTAACATGATACAGAATTCGCAGATGTTGGCGATAAAAGTACAAATTCAAGATATGGTAGATAGTCCAGATGCCAACATAATTATAAGCAATGATCCTTGTCCTTATGATGTTAGCGAATTGGTTAAACTAAAGCGTGAGGGACGGTATTTGGAAGCATCTCTAGGGTATTCCTCGTTGTATCATAAAAGTGGAATACTTTATACGGATATGGCGGACTGGTGGCATAAAACGATTGCTTGTTCAGGCGCTGTATCTAGTGCTATAATTTTATTGTCTCTTTCGGTACCTAAAGCAGATCAATTAGCTTCGCCATATGCATCTCAAAATCGTATTCATCTGTTATCCATTTTGATGTGTCTTGAGGAATGTTGTAATATGAGTATAGAGAACTATCTTCGTGTCTTATCAGGAAATCCACATTATGAGATTGATAAAAACCACATAGATGAATTTTGTGGAACGGGTCAATATATTGATTTTCTTGCAAGTCAAAAAATAAAAAATCCTACACTATACGCACAAATCGAACAAATGTTAGAAGAATAAATATTCTTGTACTTATAATATGTAAAAATATATAAACAAGAACATAACGCAATTTATAAAGATATTTAAACGAGTTTTTTATGAACCGTAACATAAAATAAAAAGGTATAATATTTTCAGAGAGCTTATTATAGATAGTATTTAGGAATGAAAAATGAGTGCCTATATTGAAATCAACATCAAAGAGGATATGCCAACAGTAGACGAGGCGATGAGATTTTTACAGTTCGAGTTGACGCGTTTGCGCCGTAATAAATACAAGTGTGTTCAAATCGTTCACGGCTATGGTAGTACAGGAAAAGGCGGTGTGATCTGTACCAAAGCAAGGCAGTGGCTGAAAGCACAAGAGAGGAACGGACACTTAAAATCCGTTGTTTATGGCGAGGAATTTACGATATTCAATCCGGTAGCAAGAGAGTTAAAAGCACGCTATCCTGAATTAGGACAATTACTTACGGTTTGTAATCACGGCGTAACCATAGTAGAGCTTTAATGATTGATTATTCTCATATCGTCGAGAAATAACGACCTCTATTAAGACTGTACAACAAAAAATCCTCGGACTTGTTCCGAGGATTTTTTGTTGAAGGTAATAACGAATAGTGAAGAGTGAAGACGTTCGGTAGCTTTTCGCGGTGGCAAACGGCTGTAGGTTCTGCATTAAATTTCAAAAAATTCTCAAAACCCCCTTGACAAAAACAATACTTCGTGATATGATGTATTACGTGGAAAGGAGTATTGTATGGATATTCAGTTAAAAAGAGGACTTTTAGACGTAAGCGTACTGGCGGCGATAAAAAATGAGCCGTCTTACGGATATAAGATAATAAAGGATATGAAGCCCTACATCGAAATGTCGGAATCAACGCTCTATACCGTTTTGAAGCGTTTGGAGCTTGCAAAAATGCTCACCGTCAGCACGGCGGAGCATGGGGGCAGACTTCGCAAATATTATCATATCACGGCGTTGGGGCTTGAGCGTATTGACACATTTAAGGAAGAATGGAGCGAGGTCATGTCCATTTATAAATTCGTTATAAAGGAGGATGGGGAAAATGACTAAATATGAATTTCTCGGGGCTCTTGAAAAAGCCTTATCGGGATTGCCCGAGGAGGATATACGGGACCGTTTGACGTTTTACGGCGAAATGATAGACGACCGCAGGGAAGAGGGAATATCTGAGGAAGAGGTCATATCACAGCTTGGGAGCGTTGAGGAGATAGCGGGGCAGATAATATCCGAGACACCTCTTATAAAGATAGTAAAGAAGAAAATGAAGCCAAAACAGAAAATCAAGCCGTGGATGATAGTGCTGATAGTACTCGGTTCGCCCATATGGCTTTCTCTTGGTATTGCCGCCATATCCGTTATCCTTTCGCTTTACGTAGCGCTGTGGTCGGTGGTAGCTTCGCTGTGGTCGGTATTTGCCGCCTTTGTGGGCGTTGCTGTCGGCGGAGTAGCAAGCGGAGTGGGCGTTATTGTCGGAGGTCAGGTTCTTTCGGGTATTTGGTTGATAGGCTGCGGTCTTGCCTGCGCTGGGCTTGCGATCTTCGCGTTCTTTGGATGTATGGCGACAACCAAGGGCGGTGTGTGGCTTGGAAAAAAGGTTGTTATGGGCATTAAGAACTGTTTTGTAAAAAAGGAGAAAAATGATGAGTAAGGTAACGAAAATATGGCTCATTGTGGCGGCTTCTCTTGTACTTATCGGAACTATTATAATAGCGGGGGTGATGACTGTGCTTAAATGGGATTTTGCTAAACTGTCAACTGTGGAATATGAGACTAACAGCTATGAGATTGACGGTGAATACGAAAGCATATGGGTAAATAGCAATACTGCCGATATTCAATTCGTTCTTTCAGAGGATTCAAAAAGCTCGGTGGTATGCTACGAGCAGAAAAATCTAAAGCATTCGGTTGAGGTTAAGGACGGAGAGCTTGTTATCAAGGCAGAGGACACAAGAAAATGGTATGAGCATATTGGAATAAATTTCGGCGCTCCCGCCCTTACCGTATATCTTCCCGAGGGCGAGTATAACTCTCTTTCAATAAAGGAAAGTACGGGAGATATAGAAATCCCTCAGTGGTTAAAATTCAATAATATTGATATCCGTGCAAGCACCGGAGATATAAAGTGCCTTGCGTCGGTCTCGGACAGTATTAAAATAAAGACGAGTACGGGCGATATCGCTGTGGAGGGTATCTCGGCAGGCAGTATGGAGCTATCCTTGACAACGGGTAAGGTGGCGGTTTTTGGCGTTAGCTGTCAGGGGGATATCAGCATAGAAACCACCACAGGCGCGGTGGCGGTATCGGATACTACCTGTCAGGGAAAGCTTAAAATTGACGTGAGCACGGGCAAAACCACTCTGGACGGTATTAACTGCAAGAGCCTTGCAACCACGGGTGACACGGGAGATATTAGCTTGAAAAACGTAATTGCAGCCGAGAGGTTTTCTATTGAGAGAAGCACAGGAGACGTGAACTTTGACCGATGCGACGCTTCGGAAATATACGTAACGACAGATACGGGAAAGGTGACGGGTACTTTGCTTACCGAAAAGGTATTTATACCGCAAACCGATACAGGACGCATAGACGTTCCGAATACCGCAAGCGGCGGCAGATGCGAGATAACCACCGATACGGGGGATATTAAAATAAACGTGCAAGGGTAAAAGCGCATAAAAAACGAGATCGAATTTATTTTAAACAGAAAAAGGGCTGTTGCATCATTCAAGTAACATTGCACAAAAAGCCTCCCCTATGTAAGGGGAGGTGGCTCGCGAAGCGAGACGGAGGGGTTGTAAAATATAGAAATATATCAAAAACAATCCCTCACCGCCTTTGGCGGAGCTCCCTTTACACAAGGGAGCCTTTCTCATTTCCGAGATTTGTGCAATATCTCCTTAGTGCAACAGCCTCTTTTTTACTTTATATTGCTTATATTCAACGCAACGATTTTGTTTGCGAAGAAGAATTTACCGAAAATGTATTTGTTCGATGCGCTTTCGGTGAGGGTGATTATTTTGCCCTCGTAATAGTCCAAGCCCTCTGCCATAGCGGGGCCCTTTATTTCTCGTTCAAGCTTGGCGAGATAATAGACAGGCGCGCGGTCAAGGGTAAGCCCCGAATCCACAGCTTCGCTTTCATTGTAGATATAATAGACGCTGTCGGCAACACCGTAGGACGTGGACATGACTACCTTTCCGTCGGGGGTGAAGCATATGCCCTGTACCTTGTTGCGAATGGAATAGACCTTGTCGGGCATGGCTACCATCTCACCACTTTCGTTGTCATAGGTGACCATTTCGTGGGCGGGATAGCGGGATACGATAGCATAATAGGTGCCGTCTGCCGTATTATAAGGGTGGTCGGTAACGTACTTTCCGCCATCGTGAAATTCGCCTACGTAAATATAATTTTCATCGGCGTATATAAAGGATGCCTCGTTGTTTACCGATATACTGTCGCTTATCTGCACCGTGCTTTCGGGCTCAGCCTTTAGTAAATCGGTATGTGATATAAGGTGGACCTTGCCGCTGTTTGCCACGTATACGGTATCTCCGTAAACCGCAATGCCCCCTGCGTGCCCTGTAAATTCGTCTCCGTTAGGCTTGGCAAGCTTTACGTAATAGGAATTATCTTCCTTGTCGGTAATATAAATTCTGCTTGGGCTGTCATCGTTCATATAGCCCGAAACGAATATCTTGCCGCCCTCCTCATAGGCGCATATGCCCTGACATACGAAGCCGTCGGAAAGTCCGGGGTTTTCGCATAGGTCGGTCTTTATTCCGTAATAATCGGAATAGATAAGGAATTTCGCGAGATTAAGCCCGCCGAGAACGAGGGCAAGCAGGCATATGACCGCTCCGACCGTAATGGCGGAGATAATGCCTATTTTTTTTATTACCTTTTTCATAAGCTCTCCGTTGTCAGTTTATGTAATTTTTGTAGATGTGCTTTGTGTCGGCGGTGGATTTCTTCTCATCCACGTACGCGCCGCTTTGATTGATACGTCCGATTACAACGCATATGTACATTTCGCCACTTGAGTCCTCTGCAACCGTGACAAAGCAGGACGAGGGAATATCCTCACCGCCGGTTTTGCCGGCAATGACCTTTAAGTCGGTTGTTATTTGGCGATTGCCTGCAAATCGATCCCCGTGGCTGTACCATCTGGTAGACTCGGAAAAATCTCCCTCGGTATATCGCGTGCCGTTCTTATATACGTTAAAGCTTTTGCTTGTCGAGGTTATGATGGACTTGACCGCTTTATTGTTCATAGCGCAGTTCATAATAGCCGCCATATCACGGCAGGTGGTGTAGGTATAGTCGGGGTTATTTCCCTTAGTTACGTCCTCGTAAAGCCCCGTAGTATTTGCAAAGTGGGTGTCTTTTAGACCAAGCGCCGCCGCCTTTTCGTTCATAAGCTTTACAAATTCTTTTTCGCTTCCCGCCACGTATTCGGCTATCATAAGACAGCAGACAGTGTCCGACTTGTAGCTTATGAGATAGAGAGCATCCTCGACACATATCTGTTCTCCTGCCTCTAAAAAGCTTGTGCCCGAGCCCTCTTCATCCGATTTATAGTTTAACATCCACTGCTCCACAGTCAGTAGAGCGTTAGTGTCGGTTATTTTCTCGCAAGCCACTATGAGGGTCATAAGCTTGGACATAGACGCGGGGTGAACTCTTGTGTCGGCATTCTTTTCGGCGATAGATACGTTGCCGTTCATCTTTACAAGTATAGCGGCTTCCGATTGAATTCCGCTTATCGTCTTAACACCGCTTGCCTTAGAGCTGACGTAATTGTTTTTCGGCGCGATTACGGGAAGCCCCAAGGTGTTAGGAAAAGACAGACCACCCGAGCTTGGCTTTGACGGGCCGTCATCATCTTCGTCGTCACTGACGTATCCGCCCTTGTCCTTGTCGAAAATATCGGCAATATCCTCGAAAACGCCGTTATACGCCATAACGATAACTCCAACTACAATAGAAACGACAAGAATTATTGCCACCGCGATAATTGCTATTGTGAGGATAGAGCGCATAGACAGATCGTCGTTTCCCGCCTGTCTCGGCGCGCCTTGAGGACGGGGACGGGCTTGCTGTGGGCGGGGCTGACCCTGCATAGGTCTCTGCTGCCCCTGCATAGGTCTCTGTTGCCCCTGTATGGGTCTTTGCCCTTGCATAGGTCTCTGCTGCCCCTGTATAGGTCTTTGCCCTTGCGCGGGTCTCTGCTGGCCCTGTATAGGTCTTTGCCCTTGCGCGGGTCTTTGTTGCCCCTGAACAGGTCTTTGCTGCTGACCCTGAGGCGGTCGGTTGGGCGTTTGCGTAGGTGAATTATTGTTCATTTTTACATCCTTATATTTATCTGATTTTTCTCGATTTTAAGTGCTTGCCGTACAAAATATATTGTAGCATATTTTTATTGATTTTTCAACATAAGATTAAGAAAAATATTAGAAAAGACAGAGAGCGCGATGTTCTCTGTCTTTTTTACAATTATCTGTTATTGTTATTCTTAACCACAACGTCGTGGGCGCCGCCCTCAACAATGGATACCGAGCTTACGAGAGTAAGCTTAGCCTTTTGCTGAAGCTCGGGGATAGAAAGCGCTCCGCAGTTGCACATGGTAGATTTTATCTTGGAAAGAGTTACCTCAAGGTTGTCGTGGAGAGGACCTGCATAGGGAACGTAGCTGTCAACGCCCTCAACAAAGGAAAGCTTCTTAGCTCCGCCCATATCGTATCTCTGCCAGTTGCGGGCTCTTGCGCTGCCCTCACCCCAGTATTCTTTCATATAGTTGCCGTTAACAAGCACCTTTTGTGTGGGGCTCTCGTCAAATCTTGCGAAGTATCTGCCAAGCATACAGAAGTCTGCGCCCATAGCGAGAGCGAGAGTGATGTGGTAGTCGTGAACGATACCGCCATCGGAGCATATCGGAATGTATACGCCGTGCTTCTCAAAATACTCGTCGCGAGCCTTAGCTACCTCGATAACGGCAGTAGCCTGTCCGCGTCCGATACCCTTTGTTTCTCTTGTGATACAGATAGAGCCGCCGCCGATACCTATCTTGATAAAGTCCGCGCCTGCGTCCGCGAGGAAGTTAAAGCCTTCTGCGTCAACTACGTTACCCGCGCCAACCTTAACGGTGTCGCCGTAATTGTCTCTTATCCACTTTATGGTGCGAGCCTGCCACTCGGAGAAACCCTCAGAGGAGTCTATGCAAAGCACGTCAGCGCCTGCCTCAATAAGAGCGGGAACTCTTTCCTCATAGTCACGGGTGTTGATTCCCGCGCCTACTACGTATCTCTTCTTGCTGTCAAGAAGCTCATCGGGGTTCTGCTTGTGCTGCTCGTAGTCCTTTCTGAATACGAAAGCAACGAGGTGGTCGTTGTCATCGATTATAGGCAGGGAGTTAAGTCTATGCTCCCATATGATATCGTTAGCCTGGGCTAAGGTCGTACCCTCTCTTGCGAAGATAAGCTTTTCAAAGGGGGTCATAAAGGTAGAAACCTTTTCATCGCCCGTCATACGGGTAACGCGATAGTCACGGGATGAAACTATACCGAGAAGCTTGCCGTGAGCAGTTCCGTCATCGGTAACAGCTATGGTAGAGTGACCGTATTTTTCCTTAAGGGAAAGAATGTCGTTAAGAGTGCCGTCGGGCTTTATGTTGGAGTCGGAGGTAACGAAGCCTGCCTTGTAAGCCTTTACCTTGCGTATCATATCTGCCTGCTGCTCAACGGTCTGAGAGCCGTAAATGAAAGAAACGCCGCCCTCTTTAGCAAGAGCGATAGCCATAGTGTCGTTTGATACCGACTGCATAATAGCCGATATAAGCGGAATGGTCATAGTTATAGCGGGTTCTTCGCCCTTTTTGAATTTTACAAGGGGAGTTTTCAAGGAAACTCTGTTGGGAATGCACTCAGAGCTTGAATATCCGGGAACGAGAAGATACTCGCTAAAAGTATGTGACGGTTCTTCGTAATAATATGCCATAACGACCTCCAATAATTTAGGTTAATTCAATGTTACTAAAAATTATAACACATTTTTCGCGTAAAATCAAGATATTTTTCGATTATTTCAAAATTTTATTCTACAAAAACGCTCCCACCGTGTGTCTCGGCGGAAGCGTTTGGTTTTTATGGTTTTCGGAGTCATCCCCTGACCTCAAAGCGGTTTTTGCATCTTGGGCAAACCACGGTGTGCTTTCCCTTAGCCTTTGGCAAGCGAAGCACCGCGCGGCACTTGGGGCATTTGCGGTATACGTGGGTCTTGCGGTCGCGGAATTTATTTCTGAACAGCTTGAAGAAACCGCAGAATTTGTCGTTTTCCCGCCGTCTTTTGTATATATTCCTTGAAAATACTCGGAAGAATATCCAGAACACAAGCCCCATAGAGGTAACGAGATAGGTAGTCGAGATAATAGTTGACGCTAACTGATTGCTTCTGAATATGATGCTCAGAATAATGTGAATAAATACAATTGCCAGATATACCCACATCAGCACCTTTGAAAGCGTATCCCAACCGTATCTGCCGTACATAAATCGGTACAGGGCGGTTTTTATTTTATTCATAGCTATCAAGCTCCCACCGTCCGCGCCTTGACGAGCGGCGGGGGCTCTAACCTTTCTATATTTTATTCGGAGCGAAGAGCCTCAACAGGGTCCTTCTTGGAAGCCGAGCGAGCGGGTATCAAGCCTGCTATCATAGTAAGAATCATACTAATGAACACAAGAATAATCGCGGCAACCGCAGGGAGTGACGCGGTGATATTTGTAAGTCCCGTAAGGTGTTGAATAATTGCGTTTATGGGGAAGCAAAGTATGATCGTAGCCACGATTCCGAGAATACCCGCGGCAAGACCGATAATAAAGGTTTCCGCGTTGAAAACTCTGGAAATATCCTACTTGGAAGCGGCTATTGCCCTGAGGATACCTATTTCCTTGGTACGTTCGAGCACGGAGATGTTGGTTATTATACCTATCATTACCGAGGATACCACCAAGGATATGGCAACAAAGGCGATAAGGACGTAGGAAATGGCGTTGATAATAGTCGTTACAGAGGACATAAGCATTGCTACGTAGTCGGTGTAGCTTATTTTATCCTCTTCGATCTTGTCGGCGTTATAGCCCTCGATAAGCGACGCTATCTCATCCTTTGCGTCAAAGGTTGAGGCGTATATGTGAACTGCCGATGGCTCGCTTTCGTTACATATTCCGATAAGCTTCAGGTTATCCTCGTAGGTATTGGAGGACAGACCGTCGGGCATATGCTCGGTGTATACCGCTAAAAGCTGTTCACCTGACGCCGAGCATGCGTAATCGTCCATGCGCGCCGCAATGCGCTTGTTGATCTCGTCCTCGGTAGGCTTCTGGGTCTGCTCATAAATAACGGCAGCCTGCTCTGTGAGCATAGCGTCGTACATAGCGGATATTTCAGGCTCTGTCTTTGTAGAAAGGAACGCTGTGTATTCCTCCATAGTCAGACCTGTTTTTTGCGCGTACGCGCCTGCAACCGAGGTGAGCCTTAGCTGATGGTTCATTTCGGTAAATTGCGGTATTCCGTCTGGCAGCTTTGCGTTTATTCCTGCCAGTATCTGAGCGTCAACGTACGCCTTGATCTGTGTAAGCTGCTCTGCCGTGGGAACCGATACCTCGGCTTTGATCTCAGCGGTCTTTTTATTTCTGTAATCGGTCACTATATACTCAATAAGATACTCATCCATCATTTTCTCAAGCTCCTCGTCGGAATAGGATGCGATGAGCTTTTCGATATTTTCGGGAGAAAGACCGTTCAGCTGATCCTGCTTTGACAGAAATTCCGCAAGCATAGCTCTTATCTCTTCGGGCTCGGCGCTGCCAAGTCCGAAATTCTTTTTCATAGTTTCAAGCGCACCCGCAACGTATTCGTCATCGGGCGTGGTCATTATAGCAAGATAAAGCTCTGCCTTTTCATCGTTGGTTGCGCCCGCGAGATATTCCGCAAGCTCTGCCAGCTTTTCCTCGTCGGTCAGCTCCTCTTGCTCATCCTTAACAAAGGGCAGACCTGTAAATACGTCGAAGTTTGCGTTCTTCTCGTCAAGCTGATCTATGGCGAGCTGTGTTTTGAGCGTTTCGGTTATAACGTGAGAGGTAAGAGCCGAGGTATATGCCAAAGAGCCCGAAAGGATGGTGCTTGACGCGTCGGGATTGGGCTTTATGATACCCGAAATAGTAACGTCATAGCCGTTTTCTATTCTGAGCTTCATTATATCTGCCTTGTCGCTTACGTTGTCCCACAGACCTGTATTGGTATTATAATTATAGTAGGCATCGTTAAGGATAAGCTTATATTTTTTTCCTACTATATCCGAATATTCTATACGCTTGGTCTCGGATGAATAGGAATCGTCTCCTCTCATAGCGGAAATGATAGTATCGACGATATCATCCTTTGTAACGTATCCGAGGGTGTAGAGAACAAGGTCGGATATCTCGTTATTATCATTGAGTATGAGAACTACCTCGTTAGCCGCCGTAGGCCAGCTACCGCTGACAAGGTCATACTGGTCGTATATCATTTGGCTGATAAGCTCCTGCTGACCGCCATTGGCAGCGGGATCGCCGGGAAGCATTTCGCACCATACGTTCATGGACGAGAAAGAGGAATTCATACTCATCATAGACGAGGAAGAATTATTATCTCCCATCATATCGGCGAATATTTCCGATATGTCAGCCTTTGTGTATTCTCCGTTGGGATCCTTGACATACATATTAAGGTCAATATCGTATGTGTAGTGAACGCCCGAAACGTGTTCGCCCAGCTCGTGGTTGTTTCTGTCATCCAACCATTCCTTGAATGGCTTAAGATTATTCTTTTTCACCTCAGCCGAGGTCATGCTGTGGATAAGGTCAAAAAGAATAGGGTTTGAATATACCGCGTCATTGGCATTTTCGGTATTTCCCGCGCCCTCGGTTGATTGCATCATAGAGGACATCATAGCAGAAAGATCGGCTTCCTCGGAGTATATGCTGATAGGGAAAGAGGAAAGGGTATCTCGCTGAACGTCGTTAATAAAGCCTGTAACACCCTGAGAAACCGCTAAAATAAGAGCGATACCGATAATACCTATGCTTCCCGCAAAGGAGGTCATTATAGTACGTCCCTTTTTTGTCATAAGGTTTTTCGTTGACAAAGAAATAGCGGTGAAGAAGGACATAGAGGTTTTTGCCTTTTTGCCCTTTGTTTTATCCTTTTTAGGCTTCTTTACGACTACTGCACCGTCCTTGGGGGCGTCACAAACAGGCTCGCCCTCAAAGGGCTGTGAGTCGTCTACCACAACGCCGTCGGACAGGCGGACAATTCTCGTGGAATACTCCGCCGCAAGCTCGGGGTTGTGAGTTACCATAATTACAAGCCTGTCCTTTGCTACCTCCTTGAGCAGGTCCATTATCTGAACGCTGGTAACAGTATCCAAAGCGCCCGTAGGCTCGTCGGCAAGAAGGATATCGGGGTTGTTTACAAGAGCGCGTGCAATAGCCACTCTCTGCATCTGACCGCCCGACATCTGGCTGGGCTTCTTGTGGAGCTGGTCGCCAAGTCCTACCTGTGCAAGCGCGTCCTTGGCTCTTTGTCTGCGCTCCGCTTTGGAAACACCCGAAAGGGTCAGAGCAAGCTCTACGTTAGAAAGCACGCTCTGGTGGGGAATAAGGTTATAGCTTTGGAATACGAAGCCTATGGAGTGGTTTCTGTAAGTATCCCAATCCCTGTCGCGGTATTCCTTTGTGGATACTCCGTTGATAACAAGGTCGCCGTCGGTATATCTGTCAAGACCGCCTATGATGTTAAGCATGGTGGTCTTACCGCAGCCCGACGGTCCTAAGATAGAAACAAATTCATTTTTACGGAATTTGAGACTTACGCCGTTTAGCGCCAGCACCTCGTTATCGCCCGAAGAATATTTCTTTACAATGTTGTGTAATTCGAGCATCGTTTATCTCCTAAATATATTTTTTGAACATTTAATTAATGATAACATTTTTTTCTTAACGCAAGGTTTTGTTTTTTTAAATATTGTGTGAAGAATAACAGGATTTGTGTGAATTTTGTGTGAAAAAACTCTTCACATAGATTTTTGTGACATAATTATTATAGACCGTTATTTTTTATATAATCGTTTATAAAAAACAGTTCCTAAATTTGGCGGTTATAAGTGAGGAAGTTTGGTAGAAAATAAAGATGAACGGCAAAACCGTTTAAAGGAGGAAATAGCGATGATAATGGATAGAATAGCTCTTATTATAGCTATTATCGGCGCGCTGAACTGGGGAAGCATAGGACTTTTCCGTTTTGATATAGTAGCGTGGCTGCTTGGCGGTCAGGCGGCTGTGGGAAGCAGAATCGTGTATACCATAGTAGCCCTCGCGGGTATATGGTGCGTGTCTCTGCTTTTCAGAGCAAGAGAGAGATTTCAAGCGCTGGACGAATAAAATAAAAAACAAATCGGTTTTCGCGAATTTGTGAGAGCCGATTTGTTTTTTATATAGGGCAGAGGAGAGCCCCGTAATTTTGTATTTTGCCTTTAACCTGCGTTCTTGTGGGTCTTTTACCCCAAATTCTTTAATATCTCGGGCAGAGCGTCGATGATATCGCTTGCCATAAGGGAGTATTTTCCAAGCCTCTCGGCGGCAAGATCTCCCGCAAGACCGTGAATATACACGCCGAGGGCGGCGGCATCGGAGAGGGAAAGAGAGCCGTCCTTGTTCTGGGCGAGTATACCGCCTATAATACCCGCAAGCACGTCGCCCGAGCCTGCCGTTGCCATTCCGTTATTTCCGCTGTTGTTTACATAAATGCGGTCACTGCCGTCGGCTACGCAGGAGCGGTGGCTCTTCAGCGCGCAAGCTGTGCCGTATTTCTTTGAAAATTCGTATGCCGCCGTCTCTCTGCCTGAGTTGATATCCTCTACGGAAAGACCGCAAAGCCGAGACATCTCCAAAATATGAGGGGTAATTATTTTCCCCGAAAGATATTTCTTAAGGGCGGGGCTTGCCGAAATAAGATTAAGTCCGTCGGCATCTATGACAGTGGGCTTTTCGGTGTGTCTTAAAACGGTGGAAAGTATTTGCCGTGATACTGACGAGCGACCAAGTCCGCAGCCTATAACTATGGCGTCAGCCCAATCGACCGCGTCAAGTACACTTTGGCGGTTGGGTGAGCCGCTGTCGTAAACGCTCACGATAGCCTCGGGCAGAAGCGTTTGCAGGGAAACAAGATTTTCTCTTGGCGTCAGTATGCGAACAAGCCCCGCCCCCGTTCTGTACGCCGCCTTTGCCGCAAGATATGCGGCGCCGCACATTCCCTCGCTTCCGCAAACGCAGAGAAGCCTGCCGTAATCACCCTTGTGGCTGTCGTCCTTGCGAGCGGGCATGTTTTTCAGCGCGTCTTTCGTATAAGAATAAACAGAATAATTCATAAGATCTTCCCCCAAAGAGCTTTCTATATGGATATTTTATCACATACCCGCCGTAAAGTAAAGAAAAAAACTTGTAAATTCTCCAAAAAGGAGAAGAATATTTAAGAATTTCAAAAAAACTCTTGACAACCGAACAAATATCTATTATAATATGTATTGTCGCATTTTGTGTCAATGGATTGCATAGCGCCACGAGCGCGACAGGAGGTGTGTATATGACAGTCGATGTGTCTCCGCTTCTTCGAGGAGAGGTGAAACGCTTGGATATTGATTATATGCTTTCTCCCGAGCAAATTGACGGAGTAAGCTTTGAGAGCGACGCGAGAGTTACAGGGCATATCACCGATAGCGCGGGATATATGCGCCTTACACTTCGTGCCGAGCTTAAATATCAGGGCGAGTGCGCAAGATGTCTTGCTCCCGTTAGCGGAGTTTTCTCTCTTGACTTGGAGCGTACGTTGGTTACTGAGGAAATGCTTACCGAGGAACAGCTGTCTGTGCTTGACGACGAGTACGTCGTTATCGAGGACGGTGAGCTTGACGTTGACCTTGCTCTTTGCGAGGAGCTGTTGCTGGGATTCCCCACAAGGCTGCTCTGCTCCGAGGACTGTCTCGGTCTTTGTCCCCATTGCGGTAAACTCAAGAGGGATGGAGATTGCGGCTGTACGGTAAAGGAGATCGACCCAAGGCTTGCGATCCTCAAGACATATTTTGACAATGACGGCGAAAGTGAAAACAATTAATTTATATAAAGGAAAGTTGTGTTATACACGCTTCAAGGAGGTGTAGATAATGGCAGTACCGAAGAAGAAAGTATCAAAGGCTCGCAGAGATAAGAGACGTTCCAGCACATGGAAATTGGAGCTTCCCGGCATGACGAAGTGCCCTAAGTGTGGCGAATTCGTTATGAACCACCGTGTTTGCAAGGCTTGCGGTTATTACGACGGTAAGGAAGTCCTCAAGGTCGAGAGCAAATAATTGTTGTAAAGAGAGCGGCTCTGTAGGGGAGCCGTTCTTTTTATAGGAGTAGAAAAATGAAAAGGTTTTTTAGAGCATCGGCGCTTATTCTTGCCTGCCTTTTCCTTTTGTCGGCATTCGTCGGCTGTAAGGACGGGGAAGAGAGTGACGGCACAGAGGCACAAAGCTATTTGGGTATGCCCGAATACGACGCGGAAAATATCGAAAGCTACGTAAAACCCTTTGAGTACGTGGGGCTTACGGTAAACGTAGGCGAGGGAGAGACAAAACAGCAAAAGCTTTGGGAAACTCTTGTGGCTTCTGCCGAGATAGTCGCCTATCCCGAAGCCCAGGTTGAATATTACGCCGAGCAGGAAAGAGCGAAATACCGCTACTATGCTAAAAGAGACGGCATTGAGTACGCGGAGCTTCTGTCGGAGCTTGGAGTTACCGAGGAGAGCATATATGACACCGCCCGCGCTTACGTAAAGGATGACCTTGTTCTCGAATATATCGCGAGGGATGCGGAGATCGAGCTTACCGATGAAGAAAAGCGGGAGCATACCGATAAGTACGCCGAAAAGCTTGCTACCCTTTACGGAAACGACAAGGAATACATTAAGACTAATATGACAGAGCAGATATACGATGCTATGCGAAGCGACAAGATAATGGAATTTCTGCTTCTGAATAATACAGTAAATACAATTCAAAGCAAATAGAAAGAAAATAATGAAAATACTTGCTATAGGCGATATAGTCGGAACAAAAAGCATTGAATATCTTAGGGCAAACCTGTGGGATATACGACGCAAGCAGGACATTGATTTTGTGGTTGCCAACGGAGAAAACGCTACCGACATTCACGGTCTGAGCGCCCCCGATGCCGAGGAGATACTCTCGGCTGGCGTAGACCTTATTACACTTGGAAACCATACCTTTGGCAGACGTGATATATGTCCTCTTCTGGGGGACAGTAACTGTATTATACGCCCCGCCAATTATCCGCCCCTTGCTCCGGGCGGCGGTTATACTTTGCTCAACGTATGCGGTTGGCGTGTTCTCTGCATAAATATTATGGGAACGGCGCTTATGGACGCCCTAGCCTGTCCCTTTGCTACGGTGGACAAAATACTCGACAGGGAGCGGGGAAATTACGATTTTGCCCTTATGGATATACACGCCGAGGCAACCTCGGAAAAAATTGCTCTCGCAAGATATTTTGATGGGCGTATTGCCGTAATGTTCGGCACGCACACCCACGTTCAGACTGCCGACGAGCAGATATTGCCCAAGGGAAGCGGATATATCACCGACCTGGGAATGACAGGACCTGTGGGGGGAGTTATCGGCACAGATGCCGATGCGGTAATAGAAAAAATGCGTACGAAAATGCCCGTGCGCTACAAGGTTGCCGATGGCGAGATAGCCGCTATGGGAGCTGTATTCACCGTAAATACCGACACAAGGCTTGTCACAGAGGTTAAGAGAATAAGATTTTAAGAGGGAATTATGGAAAAAAATCCGAATAATTATTCCACAGCCGCTCTTGCGTACCTCGGAGATTGCGTGCTGGAGCTTTGCGTCAGGGAGCATTTGGTCCTTTTAGGGCTGTCATCATCGGCTCGGCTTAACGGAGAGGCTCTTGAATACGTAAAAGCCACAAAGCAGGCGGAAGCGATGAAAAATATTCTCCCTTTTTTGACAGAGGATGAGGAAGCCGCATTCAAGCGCGGCAGAAATATGGGGCATACCAATACCCCGAAATCGGCAACGGTTGCCGAATACAGAGCCGCTACGGGAATGGAGACCCTTTTCGGTTATCTTCACCTATGCGGACGTAAGGAAAGAATAGCGGAGCTTTTCGCTATTGCATATAAAACTGAAAATACGGATAAGAAAGGAAATGAAAATGAATAATCCAATAATCAAAATTAACGTAAGAAACTACGGAACTATGACAGCAGAGCTTTACCCCGAAATGGCGCCCCTTACGGTGGCTAATTTCGTTAAGCTTGCCGAGCAGAATTTCTTTGAGGGACTTATCTTTCACCGCGTTATAAAGGGCTTTATGATACAGGGCGGCGGATATACCGCCGAGATGGAGCAAAAGGAGACCGCGTCTATCCGCGGCGAGTTCCGCGCAAACGGTTTTTCGGGCAATACCCTGAAGCATACCCGCGGTGTGCTTTCTATGGCTCGTACCTCTATTCCCGATTCGGCTTCCTCTCAGTTCTTTGTAATGCACATGGACGCTCCTCACCTTGACGGACAGTACGCTGGCTTCGGTAAGGTTACCGAGGGTCTTGACGTCCTTGACGCTATTGCCAACACCGAAACAGGTAACTACGGCTGGTATATGCAGGACGTTCCTGTTGACCCTATCGTTATTGACAGCATTGAGGTAGTTAGTAAGTAAGATAGTTAGTTTATGACTGGTTTTTCCACTTTTCTTTTAAAAAAGAAAAGTGGAGCAAAAGAAAATATAACTGATATGATTATGGTAGCTATTCCATAGATTGCTTAAATTTTATAGTTTTCTCTCTAAGGTAAAAACCTCTCGGACCCTACGTCCCGAGAGGTTTTTATGCTCGAACGAGGTTCGAGCTATAATAAAATGAAACAGGTCGGTGGCGCAGCAGCCGTCCGACCTGTTTCTACATTAGAAAGAAAGCATAAGCTTTATACTAACCAAAGGTCGAGCTACATGCTTTCTTGTTCAGGTTTTCTTTTTGCTTACTTTTTCTTTCCAAAAAGAAAAAGTAAGAGAACCCCCAAAATCAAACTAACTATATGCTCGAACGGGGTTCGAGCTATAATAAAATGAAACAGGTCGGTGGCGCAGCAGCCGTCCGACCTGTTTCTACATTAGAAAGAAAGCATAAGCTTTATACTGACCAAAGGTCGAGCTATATGCTTTCTTGTTCAGGTTTTCTTTTTGCTTACTTTTTCTTTCCAAAAAGAAAAAGTAAGAGAAAAACCCAATGTAAACAAACTAATTTATCGTTCCCGCATCAAGTGAGAACATATTGGTTACACGTTCCTTCAACATAGGATACCCTGAAAGCTCGGGGTCGCTATCGGTGAGCGCGCGGGCTTCGGCGAAGGCGGTCTTCATAAGCCCCAGATCGTCGCAAAGCTCGGCAAGCTTTAATTTCACGCCGCCGCTTTGGCGTATTGAGCTGTCACTGTTTCCGCGTAGGAAATCACCGGGACCTCGCATTTCAAGGTCACGCTCGGCAATTGAGTAGCCGTCGTAGCAGGTCTTCATAATGTCAAGTCGGTCGCCCGCGTTGCTTTCCTTGCCCCTTGCCTCGGAGACGAGAACGCAATAGGATTTCCTCTGTCCTCTGCCAACCCGTCCGCGAAGCTGATGAAGCTGAGAAAGACCGAAGCGCTCGGCATTTTCAACTATCATAAGACAGGCATTGGGTACGTTTACGCCCACCTCAATAACGGTCGTAGATACGAGAATATCTATCTCGCCCGCGGCGAATTTCTGCATTACGCCATCCTTGTCCTTGCTCTTCATTTTGCCGTGAAGAAAGGCGATATTTAGCTGAGGAAATTTCTCCGAAAGCTCCTCGGAAAAGCTGACCGCCGAGCGCAGGGGGGCTTTTCTTGTAACGTTTCCGTCACCGTCTATGTCCTCCATAGAAAGGTCGGCTTCTTCCTCCGCATCCTCAACGGCAGGGCAAACGATATATATCTGACCGCCCTCGGATATCTGCTTTAAAATGAAATTATCAAGCCGTGGGCGGTAGCTCTCGTCAACCACAAAGGTGTCAACACGCTGTCTGCCCGCGGGCATTTCGTCAACGGTAGATACGTCAAGGTCGCCGTATATCGCCAATGCGAGAGAGCGGGGAATGGGAGTTGCGCTCATCACCAAGGTATGTGAAAGCATATTTTTCTCGGCAAGCACCGCTCGCTGACCAACGCCGAAGCGATGTTGCTCATCGGCAACTATCAGCCCGGGGGCGGAAAATGTCACGCCCTCGCTCAGAAGAGCCTGCGTGCCTACTACCACCTGTATGCGTCCTTGTGGGTCTGTCTCGGACAGCCCCTTGTGTATTCGTCTCTTTTCAGAAGCGCTGAGAGAGCCGACCAGAAGCTCACAGCTAATGCCCAAGGGCGCAAATAGCTTACACAGGTCGGGGTGATGCTGACGGGCGAGTATTTCGGTAGGCGCCATAAGCGCCGCCTGTCTGCCTGAGCTTACGGCTATATACATTGCCGCCGCGGCGCATACTGTTTTTCCCGAGCCCACGTCACCCACCACCATTCGGTTCATCGCCACGGGCTTTGACATATCCGAGCTTATTTCGGCTATTACTCTTTTCTGCGCTCCAGTAAGAGCGTAGGGAAGCGCCGCCGTCAACGCAGACAGGTCGCCATTCTTGCAAGGGTAGGCGGGAGTTTTCGTGTTTTCCTTTTTTGCCATAGATAACCCTAAGGCAAAGGTGAAAAATTCATCGAAGATAAGCCGCTTTTTTGCCGCCGCCAATGCCGAAAAGCTTTCGGGCATATGGATGTTTCTTAGGGCGTAGGACAAGGGAGACAGACTGTATTTTTGACGTATGCTGTCGGGCAGAGGGTCGTCAAGCTCCTTTGCCGCCGCCAAAACAAAGGCGGAGCGCATATCCTTTGCTATCTGCTTTTGAGATATCCCCTCGGTGAGAGGGTAGACCGACACGAGAGGCGGAAGCTCCGCGCCCTCTGTGAGGGGCTCGTATACGGGAGAGGTCATAAAATACCCCTTGTTTTTTCGCTCTACCTTTCCGTAAAAGCGGAAGACCGAGCCGGGGGTAAAGGTGTTTTTCAGGTAGTCCTGATTGAAAAAGGTTATCTCACAGGTTCCGCTGTCATCGTAAGCGCGGAATTTGAGAAGAGACATTCTGCCCTTTATCCGCGCTGAGCGGGGCTGAGTGGCTATAACGAGTATATGAGCACTTTTTGATATTCCGTCCGCTTCGGAAAGGAGACGGATGTTGCCTCTGTCCTCATAACCTCTTGGGTAGTGGGAGAGAAGTTCGCCTACCGTTCTTATGCCGAGACGGCAGTAGGCTTCCTTTTTCACGCTTCCCACTCCGTAGAGCTTGCCGATATCCGTTTTCATCTCTTTGTCACTCCTTTCCCCAATATATGATTATTATACAACCTTTTGGGCATATCTGTCAAGCAATATGAGCCACAGTTTTTCGCGAATTTTAAAAATTTACCGACAATTAATAAAAATCTTCCAACATATAATGTTTTTTATATTGACAATGGGGAACTTTTGAGGTATAATAGAATGGAATTATAATGAGAATAAATATTTACGGAGGTTTCTCGATGAATATTATTAAAGGAATATCTGCTATTCTTTTGGCGGCTCTGCTTGCTTCTGCCGTTATAGGATGCAGTAAAAAAGATGAAAACACAGCAGGTGAGGACGAGGGTAGAGACGTTGTCACTGAAATGGTATACGAAAACTTTAAATACGCGATCAACGGAGAGGGTACATACGAAATAACGGGATATATCTATGACGTTACTAAGCCTCAGGAAACGCTTTATGACGTTGTTATCCCCTCTCAGATAGACGGACGTGAGGTAACGGGTATCGCGAAAGACGCATTCAAGGCGTTTGATACCATAAAGAGCGTTACTATTCCCGAGGGAATTACATATATCGGTCAGTATGCTTTCTTCGATTGCGACGAGATAACGGCTATGGTTATTCCCGACAGCGTGACCTCTATTGGAATCGGAGCTTTTGAGGCTTGCGATAAGCTTGCAAGCGTAACTCTTCCCAAGGGACTTAAGACTATAGAAAAAAACACCTTTAGAGATTGCTTGAAGCTCGGAAACGTAGCGCTTCCCGAAACACTGGAGAGCATCGGATCGGCGGCATTCTGGAACTGTGATGCAATAACCGAGGTGACTATTCCCGAGACGGTCAAGGATCTCGGAGATTCGGCATTTTACGATTGCGACGCTCTTGCAAAGGTAACCGCTCTCGGTGATGCTCTTGGTAAGACCGAGGTTGACGAAACCCTTGAAGAGGATGACGAGGATAGATATACCTATCATCCTATTGGAGAGATAGTATTCCACTCTTGCCATAAGGATCTTGTTGTAACCGTAACCGAGGGTACTGAATTTGCTAAGTACGCAAGTGATAACAAATATACAGTTGACGTTAAAGCCGTAGAGAACGGACAGCCCGCCTGAAAGGGTAGAGCTTGGACGTAGGGTTATAAAACAGGGCTGCTTCATTTTAATTTGAAGCAGCCCTGTTATTTTGTTTCCGAAAACCACCAGCGGTGCTGGTGGTTCTGTAGAGGCTTTTGCCGATGAGCTATCCCGCCGCAGCGGTAGCCTTCCCCAGCGGGGAAGGGGGACCACGAAGTGGTGGATGAGGAGAACATGTGTTGTACTGCACAAACGGCGATCTCCTCATCCGTCACTCGCAAGCTCGTGCCACCTTCTCCGCTGGAG
>JAZOMG010000036.1:0-39065 GCA_045653705.1 Eubacteriales bacterium
TCGCCTTTGGCTTTTTCTTTTTTCAGCTTTTAGGCAGGGGGGGATTATTTAAAAGGCTATATAATACTTCTTTAGGTATCTTTCCTTCGTCAGCCATCTTATGGTGGAAGCGACATAACGGAATCAAATTATCGTCATCAAGTCTTTTATCAAAGTTCTCATTTAATTTCTCTATGTGATGAACATCTAACTCTTTATAATTGAATTGTTGTACTGTGTTATATAGATTAGCCATACACACAGGACATAAATACTTAAAGCGTTGCCTTACTTCGATACTCTTCTTAGTCCACCTCTTACTCTTCCTGAATCTATCAGCCTCGGTGTCATAGGTTTTCTTTTTATAGGTTTTATATGGGCATTTGTGACCTCTTGGTACTATGCCACAGTATTTACAAGTAACATAATCAGCCATAAGCTCACCCCTTACTATATAACAAGGGCATCCACTTATACAGCAGATGCCCTTTAGGTATTTTTTTACGGTACTATTATAGCACAGATTGAATGGGATTTGTGGGCAACTTTGCTATAAATCCATATTTTTTATATATTTCTTCAGCTTTCTCGCACAAGTTGTCCTATCAGAGTGTACCCTCTCGCCTATCTCTTCCCAACTGAGGCATAGAACAAAGCGCATCCTTGCTATTGCTCTTATCTCAATATCTTCTATACCGTCTATTATGTTTTCTATCCTTGCAAGCTCCTCGGTGTACTTCGCTATCTTTTGGTTTAATCTCTCGACTAATTCCTCTTTTTTGATAACGTATGATACAACCGGATTACTTATCCCCGAACCGTGAGGCATACCCGTGAGCTGTGGTGAGCTTATCGTTGGTATGTTCTCTATTTCCTTTTTTATGTTTTCTATATCAATTTTTAAGTAATATAGTTTATTTAATCCCCTCAATCACTTTTCCCTCCCAATTTTAAAATTTCTAAAATTTTTCTTCGGTGTAGTCATTTCGCAGTGGATCGCAAGCTAACCACGTATAAATATTTGCTTTTGTTAAGAAGCTGATTGCAAAGAAGTACAGAGCAATCGCCTCGGTAAGCCAAACCTGAGTGCGGAATGTCGGTAAAAGCAGTATCAAGAACGATGCCAACATACCAACGCCGCACACACGGTAAATAATATTGCGGATCTTTTTGTTTGCTGTCATTTCTCCCGATCCTTTTGTGAATAGGAAGAATGAGTTATAGGCAAGAATACCGAAGAAAACTATTGCACAAACATTGTGAATTATACCGCTGATCTCACTATCTATCAGGAATGTTCCAACCTTACCCGTTATATCATCCGCGGAACAAGGGAATAAACATATACCAAGTCCGGCAATTCCCGAACAAGTCAGCAGAATATCATCTATCTTCTCATATCCTTTATATGATATAAGCAGGAATGATGCCGATCCGAGTATTATCATAAATACCGTGCAAGCGTTTGTGTACCAAGTTGCCGAGATCGACTGTGGTATGTACCCAATCAAGAGTACCACGATCCACGGTAACAACATCCCAAGCCAACCGATCAAAGCTCTTAATCTTACTGTGTTAATTCTCATATTTTACCTCACTTTCTTAATGCATTTTTCCGTTTTTAACGGTTCGCTTTTTCGGATGCTCTTTATCCCACGCTACCAAGCAATGATATGAGCAAAACCATATATTTCCGTTGCCCGTTCTTTGCTTTCGCCTGTATGCGTGATACGGTGCGGGTATAAATACCTTTCCGCATTCAGAGCATTTTTTCTCCTCAAAAAGACAACATCCTAAAGTGGCAGCCGTTCGTGTTTCCCAATTTCTCGCGCTCATTTCTGTTCCTCCGTCATTTCTTTTACAAGGGTGTTGATAAGTCGGCAATAATCTCTATATCCCGCTATCGTTGTAAATTCCGCTTTGCCTTTCAACCTCTCCGCAAACTCCTTGATTGCTTCGGCTTTGAGCTTTTTGATTGCTTCGGATCTGTCTGTGAAAATAATCTCACGCAAATCCTCAAGCTCCGCATTTTGGCGGTTTATGAGGGCGAGGGCATCTCTCGCCATTGAGCTACCGCAAAAATGTCTTTCCGCATACGGGCATTTATCGAGGCAAGCCACATCTTTGTTTGAATGCAACTCCAACGCCTTTATGATCTCTTCGTCCGTGAATTTGTGGTCGGTCATTGCAGTACTCCTTTGTTCAATCGGTCTTTATGATATTTTACCAACGCCTTTGCGTTTTTGAGTTCAACGGCAGTATAGTCAAGTCTGCAACCAATCGCAGGTTCGACACATCCGCAATTATGTCCGTATGAGACGCGATGCTGGATGAAATCACCACCACTATTGAAACGTATTGCAAAGCCATCAAACAAAGGCTCTATGGTTGATTTCACACCGATTTTTAAGCAATACTCGTGCAATTCTCGGATTTCTTTATAGTCGGTCATTCCCCGCTCCTTTCCGCAAGTGCTTTCTCGGCTTCCTCTTTGGTGAGGAATACGGTTTTGCCGATTTCGGATATTTCTATACCAAAATCAAGGTTGTCACTATCAAAAAGAGTCATAAACATATGCTTCTCATAAATTGTGAGACTATCAATTCTGCATTCGTGGGTGCGCCAAAATCCACCGAAATAGCGGCTTACCACATACACCGTCTGCCCTATCTTAACGGGCGGCACTATAACGCCATTTGCGAGAAGGTGGTCGGCAAGGCGTTCGATTGCTTTGTCAAACCATTGGTCTTTAAGTGTCTTACCCCAAACGGGAAACGCACTCAATATCTTTATCAGCCTATCTCTCATTTCTTCTTTCTCGCTTTCTTTCTGTTTTTGCGCTCTCGCTTTTTCTTCTCCCATTGTTTGCGAGTAAGTCCGCAACGATGCGGTGCTTCTCGCATTTCTTCGGGGTGTGGTATCCGTCCGTATGGCATCCACATATCGTCAATTATCATTTCTTGCCCACTCGCTTATACTGTAAATTTATCCATTTGATGATCCTGTTTCGGTTCTTTTTGCGTACCCTCTCTTTCGGATGATGCATTGCAAGCCAAACAACGCGCTTGTTCGGGTATGTATGCAATATGGCTTCCCAAACACGGTTTACTGTGTTTATTACGTTTTCAATTATAGGCGTTAATGCTTCCTCAATGCTTTGATAGATCCGCGCGATTTCTTGAAGCACATTGTATAACCTTTCGGCTTTTTCTTCCTCGGTCAAGAGTTCCCATCCCTCGGGCAGACGATTCTGTGTTTTCATTTTTCGTCACCGCCTTTCTTTTTTCGTGAATCAAAATAATATAACACACTCGCATCGTCCACGCCTGATGCAAGCATATCGGTAGCTTCTTCAATCATTGAGATATATGTATCGGGCAAGTCATCGTCTTTGTATTCTCTGAAAGCTGATACAAAGGTATAGCCATATCTTGACACGCTTGCAAGACGGTTTTCGGCTTCTGCGATCCTTGCGGCATTATAAAGACTTTCGGAAAATTCGGTATAAGCTTTAACCGCTAACCTCGCCACTTCGCGAGATGCTTCTTTGATATTCATTCCAAACCACCGCCATTCGTCATTTCTTTTACGAGGTTGTTTGTGTTTGCGTCATATTCACACACTTTTAATGAGATTTGATCGTCATCATCACAAAATGCCAACATAATTTCTCTGTGTTCTCTTGCAAACTCTTTGATTGCTTCGGCTTTTGCGTTAAATAAATCTCTTTCAAGGTCGCTGACAATTCCATCGTGATAAAGAACGCATTGAGAAAGTCTGTCAACCTCTTTGTTCAGCTTCCCATTCTCCGCCCTCTGCCTATCAACAAGCTCAAGAGCTTTTTGCGGAAGCAATATAACACAATTGATAGTAGGACTATATAAAGGACACCCGTTGCAATCGTATGATGCGCAACATTCTAAAGCCTTTATAACTTCTTCGTCCGTAAAATTGCGATCTTTCATTTCTCTCGCCACCTTTTCATAGACTCCCTTATGACAGTAAGGTTATTTGATATTTCCGTGTGAGACATATTGCGTACTTCTTCGGGAGTATAATAGTCCTTCTTGGCAGGGACATTTGTGTCCTCACCACCCGTGTATTTCTTTTTGAGTAAAGACAACGCAGTCAAAAGCGTGTCTAATTTGTCCTCTGCGTAATCGTGGGTTTGAAAACCTGATACATCACCTTGTGCCCAAGCATTTCTGCCGCGCTTATCTTCAAGGTCAATCTCATATTTTAAGCCTTCCTCAATCTCCTCAAAAATCTCCCTCGCCACCTCTGCCCTCGGTGCGACATTGGCAGTGCTTATGAAGTTTTTGCAAGGAATTAACTCCGCACAAGCACAATATTCGTCATTCACACTTTTTACCCAATCAGCACAAGCCTTATAGTGAATACAATCTTTACAAGTTGCCATATCACTCACCGCCTTTCACTTTCGCAAAACGCCCACAATGGCACTCACCCGCGTGAGTCTGTTCTCTAAACTCTTTGCACATACACTTTGTGTCCTCGTTCTTCACAAAGGTACACGGACAGTAGCCGTCATTCTCGTCCACCAAACGCTTGATGTCTTTGTTTATCTCGATGATTTTCATTCCGCACCGCCTTTCATCTTCGGAGCTTCGGGAAGAGGCATCCAATGGGTGACATCACGCTCGTTCCAATATACTATTTCGTCAATCCAAGTCCATTCGGAATAACCCCAACACAATACGCGAAAATCGCCTTTTTTCATCAAGCACAATACTTCTTGATAATTATCAGGCAACCTCTCGTCAACGCTTATCCACCCGTTCTGCTTGCGGTAGCCTATTCCATAGAGTGCCGCGGCTGTTCCAATACAATCAACCGTCGGAATTACATCATCGCACCAACTGATTGACCTCACAACATCTTTCGCCATTTCCTCAATGGTCTGCTTTTCGTCTTTCATTTCTGCTCCTTCCTTTCTCCGTCAGCGCAATAATAATCGGAGTTGTAATTGGTATCGTCATATATTTCGCTATGAGTACACGCGCCGTTGTTGTATACACATTCCTTACACCGCACAACTTTGACATACCCCGCCTCAACCGCCCTCTCAGCGTACCTGAGCGCATCGCATCAATCCTTGCCCGATATTTAAGATATCTCTCGCAAGTATCGTGTTCATAACAAGGGCGTTTATCGCAGTAATGACAAGGACTATCCATTATCCTTTACCTCCCCGTTGAGCCAAAACCGCCGTTTCCGCGCTCAGTGTAGCTACCGTAAAGTTCTTCAATCGTGTTTACGATGCGGATCTTCGGAATAACAATTTTCTTAATAACGAGCTGTGTGATCTTATCTCCCGCCTTAAAGGTATAATCTTCATCGCCGAGGTTATAGAGCTTTACTTGCACACTTCCCGTATATCCGTGATCTATCGTTCCGAAAGATATAAGATCGTGTTTGAAGTTGAGTCCGCTCTTCGGCTCGATGATCCCCACCGTGTTCGGTGGGATCTCGATGTGTGTGCCTGTGTCGATTTTCGCCGATCCTCTCTTCGGAACGGTTACATCGTAGGGAGTGCGGAGATCAAGTCCGCCATCGGTTTCAATTGCTCTGATAGGCTCATAAGCTCCCTCATCGAGCTTGATTTTAATTTCAATCATTTGTTTATTCCTTTCTTAACTGATTTTTCTGTCACGGTTTGCCATTTCTAATATGGCTTGATAATGCGTTTTCTTCTTGAATTTACGTCCGTTAAGCTCACAATCAGCAACCACCCCGACATAATGGTCGAATTCTTCAATTGATATCTTATCAAGTAAATCGCCGATCTGCTCGTCACTCAAAAATACAACGCCTTTTCCGATACCTCCTAAATACCTTCTTCGGTATTCGGGAGTGGATAAATTTTCCGCGTTTGCGCAAGAACGAGTGAATGAATGAATTTCTTTTTCTTTATCTTCTTCTTCCTCTTCTTCTATATCGTGACCGCGTTGACTTGTCATTGACTTGTCATTGACATCATCGTAAGAAGCTTCAAGTTGCTTCTTTTTCGCCCTTGATTTCTGCTTTGCAAGGCGGTTATATTCCCTTATTTCAGCCAATCTATCGGTATTTTGGTATTCTTCCCATCCTGCAATAGCAAAGAATCCGTTATCGGTTACGATCATATCGAGCTGTTCCAATACCTGAAGCGCGAGTATTACGGTATTCTCTTCAAAATCAAGCTCGTCCGCAAGCATCTTCGGTGTATACGGTATGTTTTCGGTTAAGAAGATCATTCCTCCGGCGTTGCATCTGCCCGCCATCGTTAAGAGCATTACCCAAATAAGTACGATATTGTTGCCCTCCGGAAGTTTGCGCAGATGCTTGATTTTGCGGTTGTCAAACATATCTGTTGTGAGCTTTACCCACTTTACATCTGCCATTATTGCGCCTCCGCGAATGAGTATTTCGCATAAGTGACCGTCTTGCCGTATCTATTCTTGACATTCACCGTCTCGATCGTGAATTTCATTCCGTCTTTTCGCATCTCGCTAATTCGTGTAGCAAGCTTCGTGATGCCAAGATCCGCAAACGCCTGCATCGGTGTGATGCTCCCAAATTCTTCAATGTACTGTAAAATAGCTTCTCTCTGTGTCATCTCAAATCTCCTTTATCCAAAAGTCAGTTTACTTATTACTGTTTTTATTGATTATGCAAATAGCAATAAGCGTTACGCAAATGATTGCTGTTATAATTACTCCGTTCATCTTTCTATCTCCTTTATCTCGATTTCAACACCGACTTTATCATCAAATATCGGCTCTAAAGTTATTTTTTGTATGTGCTTTAAATTATCGTTTTTAAGCACTCCTGCGGACACTAAACCGTCAAGAAGTCCTTTATATCGGAAGTTGTCTAAATCTTGTCTGTAAGCGTTGTAATGAGGTCTTACGATAACCTCAACGGGATAATTACCCGTGTATTTCTTGCCCCTTGTAAGAAGCCTTACAATTTGCTTTTCTTGTTGCTTGATGTTATTGGCTATGTACTTGTTTGTTCGCTCTGCGTTGATATACTCGTTCCAATTAGGCGGCGTATACTCTATAAACAGCCTCATAGCCAATTCCTACCGTATCGTTTCCTGAATTGCTCTACCGTCTTACCGTAAAACTCCATCCAACGGATCTGCGCTTTCCTTTTGGCGTATAGATCAAACTCGCGATTCTTATGTATTCCGTTATCGCCCATATTGTGATCTTCCGGTGTGAGGAATATCACAAGTCCGTCCTCTATGGATTTATGCCTATTAGCACCGCCGAAGATTTCGTGACGGTGGCTGTTCGGGAATCGCGTTGTACTCCATCTAACATCAGGGCGCATTATACAAAATTCTGATTTTTTACTCATATACTTCCCCCCTTTTTCTCACTCAAGTAACAAATGATGACCTCTTCGGCTTTGACTATTGTGACGATGAATTCACCTCTCCAAGCCATTATCCAACCATCGCGGATGTCAATGCAATCGGCGGGTATATTAATGAATTCACCGTTTTTGAATTTGATTATTACTTTTGCCATCACTTAAACACCCCACTTTCGATAAGCCTTGTTACGATGCGCTTGATCATAATAGGCGGTACGGACATTCCACAGATATAGCCAATATTCGTATATGAGTCATTGACAAAATCATAATCTTGCGGAAACGTCTGTGCATTCCTTATTGATTCTTTGCTTATATATGCCAGCTCCTCTAAATCAATAATGTCCGGCTTTGCTCTTTGTGTTGGTATAATCATGTGCGGTCTAATATACAATGTTTGAAAAGCAGCACCTTTTTCACCTAATCGGACACGCGTGTCAGCAATGTTTTTGTCATATTCGTTAGCTTGTTTCGCTATGTTATAGAATTTAGTGTCTTTCCCTAATGGTTTGCATTTACCTTCTTTGATTTCTGCATATGTAATAGGTTTATAGTTAAATGCCATATCTAACAGCTCAAGCGAATAGTCGACGTCATTGCGAAGTGCGATGAAAAACACACGATGCCTTGTTTGCGGCACTCCCATGTGCTGACCTTTCAAGAGCCAATGCTTGACCGAATAGCCTATATCATGAAGCTGCTTGTAAATCTTCTGTACATAGGACCACGCTTCGCCCTTGATAAGTCCTTCGACATTCTCCATAATCACACACTTTGGCTTTAACTTCGCCACCGTCTCGATGAACACAAACGAAAGATCATCAAGTGTCTGCTCTGCTTGTCCCTCTCGGAATTTCTTTTTCTTGCCCCAGCTATCCTCACGCTCACCCGCCATTGAGAAGGTGGTACAAGGAGGAGATCCATCAAGAATATCAAGATCGAATAATTCCGGTGGCAATTCCTCATTCGGAATTTCATTGAATTTTCTAATATCCATAAGGAAATTATGCTTTGGGTGATGATTCTTCACATACACCTCATTCATCTTGGGATCTATCTCGCAGCACCCGATCACTTCGCATCCGGCGAGCTTGTAACCCATAGTCGAGCCACCGCCACAAGCAAAGCACGAAAATACCTTGAGTCCGTTCTTTTCCTTTGGGTAATCGTTCGCCATAGTCCACTTCCAATCGGTGGACTTAATAGGCTTGAATTTTTCGCCCTCACTTCCCATAAGGTCGAATATGTCTAACTGATCCATTTTTAATACCATTCCTCCCTTGTATTTCAATTAATGATGTATTTTTGTTCGTGTGGTTCATCGAATATTGATATTTGATAATCAGGTTCTATAAACCACATATAATTTCGCAATGGTGTGCGATCAGGGCGTTCTGCTCTAACAACATTTTGCAAATTCAACAAGATATTAAAGGCTTCGGGGTAATCCGCAAACCATCGCTTTCGCTCGTTGGCTTTGGCGTTGAAACATAAAGCGCAACCATCTCTTGACCGTTCATTATAAACGGGTGAATAAACATTGTTTTCCAAGCACAACGCAACGCAATCGCTTTGCGTGTATTTTTCTTCAACCAATATAGATCTTAGTTTGTCATTTAATTGGTTGTGTCGGCTCGTTTCATCCCAAGCAATGCCTATGCTTTCGTAGTCATAATAACCAACATCAAGCTCTCGGCAGGCTTTGATTTTGCTATCTCTCTTAAAGCCGCATTGCCCTCTCACGAAACAAGGAAACCCAAAAATTAAGCCTTTGTGTTTTCCCTTTGTGGCTCTATGAAGAACATACTCGCAATAAGTAATTCCCGAAACAATAAAGACTTCAGCACCAAGAGAGCGAAAATAATCGGCTGTATGTAAGATAAAGTGATAATGGTCTTTAAGGATGAGCGGAATTTCTTTGGTAAACATCGGAATGTAACACACCGCCTTTACCTTATCGCCTCGCTTCAAGTGCAACAAGACCGTTGCCGTGCTATCCTTACCACCGCTCCAACCGACCTTAACAATCGCCATACCATTCTTCCCTTGTATCTATCCCAAGCTCCGAGCATATCTGCATCGCAATCTCTATAAGCTCGTTCATCTCGCTTGTGTTCATCTTTGAGCTTCCGAGGTAAACCTTCCAAACGTAACATTCTTTACCGTTGACTTCTTGCATCCGTATGAATTTAACGCCTCTGAAGGTCTTTCGTAAGGCATCGCCCATATCCGTTGCGGTTATCACATAATCGCTTAAAGCATCGGCTCTTTCCAATACCGCGCAATAAACATCTTCGTCACTTTGAAATGTTTCCTTTGCTATGCGGTGAATGAGCTTCCATAGGAGCTTGTTTTGTTCCAAGCTCCTTTTGGATTTCAGCTCTTTGATCTCGCAGATATAGACCTTATCCATATCCAACTTGAACAGCTCGGTGACGATCTGCTTAACAAGTCCGACCGTTTTCATAGCTTAAAAGGGTAATCCCTCTTCGGTATCGACAGCATAGAATGCTTCGCCGCCGAAAGGATCTCCGGCATCGTGTGCTTCCTCGGTCTGCTCCTGCTTGTCCTTCTTATTCTGCAAGAATTCAACATTGTCAACGATGATCTCGGTAACGTAAACCTTGTGACCGCTCTTGTCGGTGTAGTTTCTCGTCTGAAGTCTGCCATCGACCGCGATCTGATCACCTCTGCCAACGTACTTGCTGACAAGCTCGGCGGTGTTCCTGTATGCGATGCAATTAAAGAAGTCGGACTCATATTCTCCGTTTGCGTTCTTGAAATT
The DNA here is from genome assembly GCA_045653705.1 of Eubacteriales bacterium. GTDB lineage: Bacteria > Bacillota > Clostridia > Oscillospirales > CAG-272 > HGM12713. The sequence continues at coordinate 10,151 of JAZOMG010000036.1, forward strand.
TCTCTTTACTGCGATGCTGAAAGTTGCTACCGATACACCCGATGTGGTTTTCTTCAGCTCAATATCCTTTGTGTTGCGACCGATTAAAATAACCTTATTCATTACTCTTTGCCTCGTTTTCTTTGTATTTTTCAATATCCTTTTTTAGATCCGCGATCTCTTTCTTGAGCTTTTCGACTTCCCATTGAAGAATGGAAATAGTCGTATTTTTATCTTCCAAGATCGCGTTAATTTCTTTCATCAATGTTTCCATTGTTTACTTCCCCTCCGCTTTCTTCATACATTCCCCGCACAGAACCTTGTTGTATCTCTTTTCGCTGTATACTTTCATTTCGCTTGCTTTCCATATCTCACCGTTTCGCTTCGGTGTGTCTACCACAAAGCCGCCGCAACCTTCGCAAACAATTTGCGGTGCGTTCTGCTTCTCCTGATTATGGATCGCGTTAGCTACCTCTTCCGCACTTGCTACCGATGTATCGATACCAAAGCCGCACATTCCCAAAGCTCTACCAATTGCGGAAGTCTCGCAATTCTCAATGTAAGATGTTTTGTTGATGTAAGAGGATGTTTCCTTCTCCTGTGCCGTTCCGGTGCCTAAGATCTGCCCATCCTCGTTGCAAACGGTAGCTCTCATTGTTACTATACCGTCAGCAAGAAATAAGATCTCAGTCGAAATTGAACCGTTAGGGAATACCATTCGGAACGCCTTAATTCTTTGGTTGACCTCGGCGTATTCCTTACCCTTAATGTCCGTTGTTTTAATCTGCTCGTTCGCTTTTTTGATTTCTTCAAAAGTAATCATTGATTTTATCCTTCCTTTTCTTCTCGACAGCTTTTGCAAAGTCCGCCGATCATTTCATCGTCAAATTCTATTTTTCCGCATTCCTTGCATTCGGATGCTTCTTCAAAATAGCCTCTGCATTTAGGGCATCCCTCCATACGCTCGGAACAAGGAGAACCCCAAAATTCGCCCCGATCTTCGTACCATACGGCGCATTCATCGAAGGTGTGACCGCATTCAACACATTTATACATTTTCAATATCTCCGTGTCGGTCTAATCGGCGCGTTGTAACGCTTGCAAGCTCTGCGTTCCATTTCTCTCTTGTGGTCGATCTTATCTGCAATCTTATCTGCAATCGCGGTGATTATACCGATAACCACGCCCGCGATTATAAACCCGATAAATACGCACCAAAAGAATTCATCCGCCGTCATATTAATAAAGTAATAGATCATTTTGCTTCTCCTATTGCTTTTCCACTCTCAACCGAAATCAACTTATAATCTCCCGATTGATAGATTACTTTGCCGTAATTATCCTTGAATGTCGAATTATCCGAGAGAATAAGGCTACCGGCATTATTCCATTTTGTATATGCGCTTGATGCAACCGTGGCGTTTCCGTACACCTCATTGACCGTGGCGTTTCCGTACACCTCATTGACCGTGGCGTTTCCGTACACCTCATTGACCGTGGCGTTTCCGTACACCTCATTGACCGTGGCGTTTCCGCACACCTCATTGACCGTGGCGTTTCCGTACACCTCATTGACCGTGGCGTTTCCGTACACCTCATTGACCGTGGCGTTTCCGTACACCTCATTGACCGTGGCGTTTCCGCACACCTTATTGACCGTGGCGTTTCCGTACACCTCAACATCCTTGCAGTCTTTTATGTAGTGGTTGCTTCCCGAATCAATCTTCAAGCCGGTAATACCGATATGTATATGAGTTTTCGCCCACTCCTTGACCGCTTCAAGCATTCTCGGCTTGTACTCTTCTTCCGAGAACCATTCGGGCGTGATATCCTGATCCACCTTGAAAACCCATCCGTCAATGGGAGAAAAAGCATCGCCGTCTACCGGTGAAAACTCAGCTCTAACGAATTTCTTCGATGCTCCGAGATAATCGTCTTTGATACCGAGTTCCGTGAGCATATCGGAATGGCTGTCATAGTCCGGCATAAAAATGCGGTCTTTCAGTATAATTGCAGATTTAAGTTTGCACATAGTTATTACCCTCTCTTATTCTTCGTTATCGGTGCTATACATAGCATCAAGCACTTCGCGAGTGATACCCGCCGCGATCAATGCCTTGCCCTTCTTTTCAAGGTCTCGGAGCTGATAGAGGTACTGTCTGCGCTTATACCTCAATCTTGCTTCTCTTCGCGCCAATGCAACCGCTTCGGAATCGTTAAGTCGCTCTATTTCACGCTCGACTTCTTCATCGCTGAGGAATCCGTCATACTTCTTGCTCATTGCCTTATTCTCCTTTTATCTGTTAGTCGTTCTCGGACAGCTCGTCAAGATTTTCGCCGTAATAGGTAAGCAAATAATCCACACAAGCCTTATGGAAGCTATACCCTATCGCATATCTACGATCTAAACTGAATACATCACCGGACGGAGTTTTTACCGCGATATAGATACCATTTCCATAATCGCCCTCTCGCTTGCTTTCAATAAAGCTCCATTCATAAGCTTTACCGTCTTTCGTTATTACCGTGAACCGCTTTTCCATTTCCTTATTCTCCCTTCATTTGCACATAGAATTGACAGACACAACGGTTTTTGTGAGTGTTGATGTCGGTGAAACTCACCCAATTAAAGTCGTAGCAAGGATCATATCTGCGTTGCACATTTGTGCAAAATCCCGTTTCAACCTCACGGAAATCCTTGTCTAAAATGGTGTATGCAAACACCTTTTCCTCGTTTGTGCCATTGGCACGAGCATTTGCCTCGTGATAAGAGGCAGTCATCTTTTCGTACATAAGCTGTTATTCTCCTTTAATGCCCGTGTGCTCTAAAAATTTCTGTTTGCTGATAAAATAGGTAAATCTTCCTGCGGAGATCTTCACCGCGTAACCAAAAGGTAATATACCTTTCTGTAAGCCTACCCGAATAAACTGTCTTGAAACACCCATCAGCTTTGATGCTTCTTCTATTGTCAGATTGTTTTCCATACCGATCTCCTTTGCGCTTCTCACTCGTCACAATTCTGTGACTTTAACTCTAAAAAAAATGAAGCAAGAACAGAAGCTTCCATATCCATTGCATCTGCCATTGCCTGAACCTCGCTCAAATCAGGCTCTTTCTTTCCATTTACTATCGGAGAGAGCTTCTGTCTGCTCCATCCAATCTCTTTGGCAAGTGCGGCGATGTCGCTATATCTTGAATATACCGCACCTCTTACCTTGTTGATGACCATTTTTCAACCTCCTGTTTTATTTTCGTCACATTTTTGCGACAAGCATATTGTAGCACACTTTTTGGCGTTTGTCAATAGGTTTGTCACAAAAAGTTGAAAAATTTTTATTTTGCGTATTGATTTTGTGACGGATGTATGATATAATATGTTCACATCCCAAAAGAGGAGGTGAAAAATACAATGAAGTTTTGTGAGAAACTAAAGCTTTTAAGAGAAGAGCGAAATATGAATATTACGGAATTTGCGACTTTACTTGGCACATCAAAACAAGTAATAAGCAGATACGAAAGAGGCGAAAATACGCCCAAAATTACTACGGTTGCACATTATGCAAATGTTCTTAATGTTTCGCTTGAATATTTAATGAATGATGATGTTACCGATAAAAACGGTACTAATGCAACAAAAAAATCCCCCGATGAGATTATACTCACCGAGGGTGAAAGGATGTGGTTGGAATTATACCATCGTCTTTCAAGTGAAACAAGGGAGATACTTATAACATCTCTTGACTCGTTTGATGCGCTACCTGCAGATCAGCAACAACTCGCTCTTGAATTGATCCGTGTTGCTTTGCGAAATAAGAAATAATGTTTGCGACGGTAAGCACCGCTTCTTCCAAGTTACCGTTTTCAAGTATTAGTTTAATTAACTCCGCTTTATTTTCTGTCATTACTCAATCCCCCTGAATAGTACCCAAACGTATGTTCTAAATTAATTTTACTTTATTACAAAACGAATGTCAAACAAATTTTGTCGGTTTTTGTTCGATAAAATTATAATCCTTTTATACCTTAAATTCAATACCCAAGTTTGTCATTTTACTACTCAAATTTATCATTCACTAAAGACAAATTTATCAATAAGCAAGACAAATTTGTCATATAGAAAGGACATTTATATCTATGTGGCGCGAAAGAATCATTGAAACAAGAAAAGCAAAAGGCATAACAATAAAGATGATGGCAGAAAGAACGCCCTCTCATCTGACTGTAGAAACAATCACACGCATATTGAACGAAAAAACAGACGATCCACGAATAACCACGGTGTTAAAGTTAGGCGAGTCAGTAGGACTCTCTCCGTGGGAATTGTTTGCCGAACCCACCGCTCTCATAGCCTACCAAGGAGTTATTACCTTGCAAGCGGAGGTCGATGCCCTTAAATCGGAAAAGGAGGCTCTTGCCGCAGAGAACGACAGCCTTAAAAACGAGGGCAAGGATTTAAAAGATAAAGTCATCACTCTCGAAGCCGAGCTTGACCGCCTCCGCCTCACGCTTGCACACAAGGAAGAGATGCTTGCACACAAGCAACAGATCGTGGATCTGCAAGAGGAGATCATTAAGCTACATAAGCACCAAGTACCTGCCGAAGGGCGGAAAATATAATCGAAAGGAGAATATAAAATGAGATTACCAAATGGTTTCGGAAACGTATCAAAGCTCTCAGGAAAGCGCAGAAACGCTTGGAGAGCGAGAAAAACAACAGGATGGATAATAGACGAGAAAACACAAAAAGTAAAACAGACATATATCACAATAGGTTATTACCCGACAAGACAATTAGCATTGCAAGCGTTATCGGAGTATAACGCGAACCCATACGATCTCGATGCAAACAAGATCACTTTCGCGGAGGTATACGATAAGTGGTCTGAAAAGAAGTTTGAGGGAATAAGTCCTTCCAATGTCAATAGCTATAAGGCATCATATAAGATGTGCGGATCTATATACGATATGAGATTTATTGACATCAAGCTCAACCACTTGCAAGGCGTTGTTGACAAATCGGGAAAAAACCAACCCGCGCTTAAAAAGCTGAAAGTCCTATTTAATCAGCTTTTCGATTTTGCCGTAATGAATGAGATCATCCCGAAAGACCGCCATATTGTCGAATACCTCGATATAGGCAAGGCAGAAAAAAGCACCAAGCATTACCGCTTTACCAATGCGGAGCTTGATGCATTATGGAGATGGGCGGACGGCAACGAATACGTTCAAGTTATATTGATGCTCATATACTCAGGTGTAAGACCGAGCGAATTATTCAATACCAAATGTTCATCCGTTGACCTTAAAGAAAAATATTTCACCGTTGAAAAAGGCAAGAATGCAAACGCGGCGCGTAAAGTTCCTATACACGATAGAACACTTCCCTTCTTCGCAAATTGGATGAGCAAGGGCAACGAATACCTTATCACCAATTTAAGCGGCGGCAAGTTTCAGTTTGATACAAATCACAGTGCCTACACCGATTCGTTTTGGACTCCGATCCTCCGAGATATCGGCATACTTGAATACACCAACGCCAAGGGCGAGACTGTTGAGCATCTTCCATACGATACCCGTCACACCTTTACAACGATGTGGATGGAAAAGAAACTTGATGAAGCTATGAGAAGAAAAATTCAAGGTCATTCCGGTAAAGGCATCGGCGAAATAGTATATACTCACTTTGAATTTGAAAAGCTAAAGGCAGAGCTTAATATGCTCTAATAGGTGGTGATGTTATTGAACAGAACGGATTATAAAAATCAGCACATCAAAGACAATTATGACCGTATAAGCCTTGTACTCCCAAAGGGGCAAAAATCGCTTCTGAAGGACTTTTGCGAAAAGATGGATATTTCCTTAAATGAATATATAAAGCTTCTCATACAAGCTGATACAAGGCCAGGAACATCAAAATTAATGTCTATGATGCAAGGCTTTACCGAAGAGCAAAGACAGATGATGGATAAATGGCAGATTCCCGAAAAGTATAGGGATATGATCCAAGACTTTCACTATTCCAAAGAGGATGGTTATTTTATCCGATTGAAGAAGGGATATATAAACGATGTGACAGGATCAAGAATTATCCAAGTTGACAAGATGAAAGAGGTCAGAATGACCATAAATAAATCACGAAAATGCGATTAATTTTTTGTCAAAAATGTCTTACACAAGACAGCCTGTTTAAAAATAGTGCGTTGTGTCATATATGTGTCATTTGTGTGTCATATCCCCAAAAATTCTGACGATTTTAGAAGAACGATAAAAAGAAGAAATCCCTTGAAAAATCAATGTTTTCAAGGGATTTTCTAATGTTAAATTTTTGTTGGTCTTTATCTCTTGGAGAACTGAAAACCCTTGTAAAACCTAACAATTCTGCACTCTTTGTGTCTTGTAAGTGTCTTATAATCAAAAGTGAGGACGGTCGGAAAAGTCCTTTTGCCTCAATTCTCCACACCTATATATTAAAAAGGAAGGAAAAAGCTGTGATTGTTTTCACGGCTTTTTTCTTCCTCGGCTTTTACGAATGCGGAATAGCCTCTTGTTTTTTCTCTATGAGTTTTAAAAATACTTTGCCCGTAACGATAGCATGTCCTGATGATCTATGTTGACACGGAAAAGTTATGTCAAAATACTGGGCAATACTGCCTAATTTATAATCTATTACATCCCAATCGCTATTATAATCTTGTTCCCACATATCATAATCTTTGTTGTATTTATGCTTCATCTTCCTGAGCATTTTTTGAGATTGTGCAAGAGTATCGTAATATTTTCTTGGTGTGTCAGTAATGGTACTTCCTGAATAGAACAAGAATTTAATATCAAATTCCAAGTTATGAGCTACTAAAGGACTTTTACCCACGAACGCTTCAAATGAAGGTAAAACTTCGGAAATTGTGGGAGCATCAGCGACCATATCATTAGTTATATGATTTATAGCAGATGCTTCAGGGGAAATCTCACGCTCAGGATTGATAAATGTTTCAAAGATTTCTGTTGGAACACCATCAATAAAGCGTATAGCGGCAAGCTCCACTATCCTATCCTTTGATCCGGATAATCCTGTTGTTTCGGTATCAAAAACTACAAATTCAGGATATTTGCCCTTCGGTGTGATATTAGAGCAAGATACTTCTTCATAGCCTGTTCTGCGCTTTCTTGCTTCATTAGAAAGTTCGATCGTGTAACGTGGTAAAGACTCCAATTCGTTTTGAGCGGCAAGCACCTTATTTCTTAAATATTCTTCTCTCTCCTTTTGCCTTTCGATTTCTGCGGGATTATCTTCTTTAGCTATAACATTTGTCTCTTTGTGTATAGCATTACTCCATTTGGTGAAAATAATACTAAAGATCAATGCAACAATAAATATAAGGGAAAGAAAAGTTGCAATTCCTGATGTACTCGGCAATAAGGCAATCAACCAAAATAATGCAACGGTGATCAACCAACCACCAATTAACAACTTTTTTCTCACATCTTCTTCTAAAGAATCAAACCATTTTTTCATAGCTTTGTCTCCGTCTATCCTCTTCAGGAATTTTCGCCATACATTATATCATAGTTGGAGAAAATTGTCAAGTATGGCGTATTCTCTTTATTCAATTTTGATAAAAGCATTATACCCTTTTGATTTTAACTCGTTGCATAGTTTATCGGCGTTCGCTCTGTTGGCGAATGCTCCGACTTGCACCTTATACAATTTATTGCTCATCTTTGCTTCGATCATTTTTATAAATCTATCCCATCCCTGATCCAAGGTTCTATGAGGGCAATACTTGCCGTTATAGTCCTGATGCTTCGTCACAGCACCTACACCCCAACCGTAACGCTTCAGGATGTCGGCGATAAGATCCACCGCGTTTTGCTCTGCTTTGGTAAATCTGCTTCCTCCGCTCTTTGAATAGCAGATCTCTATTGCTATGCCCTCTCTGTTTCCTTTACCGTTCGCACCGTCTCCGCAATGCCAAGCGTTTCTGTTTTCGGGAATGCCTTGTACTATTTCTTTATCATCCACCGCGTAATGGAAAGATACCTCTTGATTGTTGCTGATCATATAAGCGATCTCATTTCTCGCGGAAGCATCATTTGCCGTATTATGCACCACGATCCTTGAAGGTGTCATTGAATAAGGGCATTTAATATTATATTTTTCTGTTGGTACTAAATTTTTTATTACGTTCATATTGTCATCTCCTTAAAATGTTTAATAGTATAGTTGCAATCTTTTCCGCAAAAGATTGATTTTTGCACATAAAAAGAAAAAGGGGAGTGAAAAAGATCACTCCCCTTTTAAGTTTTACACGATTCTTTTGTGTATCAGCTCCGACCAAGTTTCAGCACCGCAAGAGCCGTCAATATCGAGGTCTCGTGCCTCCTGAAATTCTCTCAAAGCCTTATCCGTTGCAGAGCCGAATGAGCCGTCAACCGACAAAGCCGCACCGTTTGCATTCAGAAGTACCTGCAAGCTCACCACGGCTTCACCGCGACTGCCTTTGCGTAATATCGGAATGTTTATGTTAGTAAATTTTACGGCTGTTGTGGACGGTTTTGGAGGCTCTGTGGATAATCTCACTCCTGACTTCTCAACGATAACCGTTACGAATGCCTTTGCCATTTTGTCGGCAAATTCCTCGGTAAGAATTATAGGACAATCAATACGGCTATTCATAAATCCGCATTCCATAAGTACGGCGGGGCAATTCAAGCCGCGCAATTCCATTAGATCGCGCTCGGCAAGCGGAGAAGAACGGTCTCCCTTTAGTCCTGTTTCCTTGACCGATGCATAATATAGCGCATCGCGCAACTCAACGCTTTCTGCGGAGGGATTTACCGTTACATAGGCAGAAATACCGCCACCGTCGAAAATCTTGCTTGCGGCGTTGTGATGCACTCCGGCATAGAGATCCGCGTGAAAGTCATTGACGATCTTACGCTTTTGAGTAAATGATTGATTGGTGCGCCCCGTTGGATCATCAACTCGCAGAACATTGATATCGCGACATTCCAAAAGGAGCATTTGCATCTTCGTAACGATACGATTATTAAGCACCCACTCCCTCGTCATATTGGGATCAAGGGATTTGGGGCATCCCTTGGGATTCCCGAGATAATGCCCCGCGTTCAAGGCTACATTAAACATTCCTGAAGCGTTCGATGGTTGCCGTGATCTCTTTCGCGAATGCCTCGTTATTCGCTTTCACTTTTGCGAGGTTTTCGTTATCAACGCCGAGCTGTTCAATGCGCTGTTTGGAGCTTTCGGCTTCTGCTTTGTTTGCCTCGATCTTTTTGTCGATTTCGCCGTTGGTCTGAACGAGCATATTAACGAGCGAAATAATGCCGTCAATAAGGTTCTGCGATTTGAGTTCGTAGTTTTCCATTTGTTTTACTCCTTTTTGATATTTTTAACATCGCGATAAAATCACCGCGAGTATAATGTGATAAATAACGATTCCCGCATACACGGTAAGCGGAATATAAGCCACCCAAGCGTATTTCGGATATCGTTTGAAAATATATCCGAGCAACGCAAGCAAACCGCCCACGGCAAGGATTTTGACTGCCCACGCTATGTTGTGACTGAACATCCACCGCGCAAGCGGATTGCCCTCGATCTCGATGCCGTAAGTACGCACCCAATAGGCGGTGAATAGATAATCAATCACGTTGAGCGCGTAGGCTATTATTAAAGGTTTCATTGTTTCGTTGCGTTTGCTTTGAGCCAATCAATAAAGCCGTCACTTACTAAAGGTTCTTTGTCCGAAAATATCAATGTTCGGGCTTCCTCTTGACCGCTATGCAATGTGTAAGGTATTCCCGTAGTACCACCGTCTGTTCTTGTGCCGATTATCGTTGAGGGCGTGAATGCGATTGAGATATACCCCGTAACAGATGAGCCCGGACGATTGGGGTATGCATAATTAGATAAAACTTGTGCCTGCCACTCTGTTGCGGATTGTTCAGACGCATAAACAAACAGATTGCTTGTCGGCGGTGTAATAGAAGTATTGAATTGCCACGTTGTACCCGCAAGGCTATCATCTTCTTCCGCTTTCGCACTTATAACAACATCCGATCCGAATTTCTTGCCGTTACAAAACAGATTAGCCGTCTTGCCCTTTTCAACTTCGGTTGTCACGCCTTTATAGGTGATTGAACCATTTGAAGCGAAAACAATAGACACATCGCCCGTTGCTTTTTTACCTTCGGGGAATATTGCCGTCTGCCCTGCTTCAAGGCTTGCGATCTCGTTGCCGTTGTAGGTGATTGTGGTTTTCGAAGCTTCGGGTTCTTCTTCAACCAATGTTGCGTTAGCTTCAAGCCAAGCAATAAGCGTTGTATTTGTTACATCTGTGCCGCCGGTAAATTCAATTGTAGGCGCGTCAATTATCGGTGTGTTATCGTCCAAAGGGACGGACGGCGAGTAGCTATACGTAGAATATCGCCAACCCGAATTTGTGAATTCTTTCCAACCGCCCGAATAATAGTAATCTCCTGCGTTTGAATAAGATATAAAATAGCCACTTGCCGAGCTTCCGCCACCATATACGCCCGCTTTAAATACGTTGACCGTCTTCGTATTCGCGTCCCCTATATAAATTTGATTATAAATATAGGTACCAACTTGATAAGGAATTGATATTGTATATTCTCCCGATTTTATGATGCACTCGACCGTAAAAGCAACCGTCTTATTTCCCCGTGCGACGGAATTGTTAAAACGCCACTTTGTTCCCGTTAAATCTGTAATAGCCATTATTCTATCACCACCTCCCCATTCCATTCTTCGACTTCGCCCTCGGCAATCTTTATCTGTAAATTTTTGAGTAATGCCTCGATGCGAGATTGAGGCTCTACTCCGCACGGTTCACCCGTGCAACACGATTTCAAAATCTCTTCGCAACGGGATTGAGGCTCAAAGTTCGCCACATCGCCCCCGTTGATAAGAGTCTTTAATAATTTTTCCGTTCTTGACATTAAATCACCTCCACTGTTCCATCCCATTCTTCAACGGCTTCAATGCTCCTTATCTCGTCCTCGATTTCCGAGCCAAGCATCTGCTCCGTCTTGCCCGTCTTTGAGCGCACTGCATCTGCAATGCCATCGAGAGTTGACTTCCAAATTGCGATTAATTCGCCACCCTCTTCAGGCTGTTCTTCTTCGCCCCCGACCTGTGTTCCGTTTGCGGTAAATCCCGCATACCACGCATCGGAAACCTCCTGATCGGAAGTGCCGAAGTCAACGATCCTGAACGCTTCATTTACCCATCCACCTGAATGAGTGTAAACGGAATAACTGTCAGCAATATTACTGTATGTCATAGCCGATGTGTAATCGGCAAGCAAGAGCATACGGTCAAAAGTTATTCCATTTGATGTGAAGTTGACAGCCTGTGCAAGTGTGCTTGCGCTTTCGGTTGCCTTGATAACGGCATTGAGTACCCAAATTCCCTTTATCTTTGCCATTAGAAGCTCACCTCCTCAGCTTGTCGAAGATTTCCGTCCGCAACATTGACGATGACCATTGAAAAGCCGTCATATCCATTGTCGGGCGTGATCTTTCCGTTTTGCGTTATGGTTTTTTCCTGCAACTTCAGTTCTTTATCGGATGCAGATACTTTAACTTCCGCACTCGCAAACAACGATACATTATATTTGCCGTTTTCGGCGATTTCAAGCGTTCCACTCGGCAGAACATAACCGTCAACATCATCGCTGACGGTTACGCTCTTATCAATTATGTAAGTCTTAATACAACTTTTCCAAGTCTCTCCGCTTGTTTTCTTCAGAACAGCCTGAACCTTCAGCTCTCCGTTATCGTCAAGTATAAAAGGCTGCACATCGTAAGTTGCTACACCGTTGCTCATTGCCAACCTCGGCGTTCTGTGCGTTTGTCCGCGCGGCAATTGGAAATCGAGGTAAAGGGAGCAGGCGCGTAATGCTTCCGGAATTGTTAGTACAAATCGCGTAACATAACCTTCGCCCGCTCTGCCTATTACCTCGGTACTGCAACCGAAAGAGTGATCCAAGCCGATATTAACTAATATGATATCTTGCATATTGCCTCCTAATCAATTAATTCAAAATCTTTTATTTTTTCAATGATCTCATCAACGAAAGAGTTACCTTTCAGCTTCTTGTATCTGTCATAAGAATACATTATGCTCTGAAGCTGATATCGAGTGATCTTGCCGCTATCCTTGCACCGATCATAGATATCCAAGATGTCATTTCTCAATGTGCATTTGGTTGATTTGTTAATGTTACTAACAAACACCCAAAGCACACCGAGCCCCCCGATGAATTCAGCAATAAGCACCCAATATTCTTTTATAAATGCGAGTATTTCCACCGTCTCACCTCCTTTACAATGCACGATTTGACAATGATATTTCACTTCCCATAGGTACTGAAACATCAAAGAAAGACCATTGCAGCGCGTTTATATGCACATATTTGCCCTCTCTTGTTACGGTGCATTCATAACCGAGATTTACATATCCGAATGAGCCGTCTGTTCTATACTGAATAATGGTGTGTACCGGTGTCATTGATGCGTTATCCGCGCCCGTAATGACTATCGGTATTTTGTCGCTACCGTAAACACTATCAACGGATATTGTCAATCCTCCCGCACTTCCCAATAGGATTTGTTTGTGCGACTTTTCGTATTTTGTGACAAAATCGTATATATCCTTGCCGTTCACTTCAAGGCTGTTGTTTTTTTGCGGGAAACAGTTGATGCCGACCGAATTCTTCTCCGTGTCAATAAACAGAGGGAAAACGCCCTTGTAAAGCTCATACTCGGCATCGAATTTTGAGCCGAATATATCAGTCACAACAACATTAAAAATATATATGTTGTTTTTATCAAGGGATAAGGTTTGCGTTGCTTGATCGCCTATTGTGGCGAACGAGCCAAACGAACCGTCAACCGACCTATAACGGTATTGAATCGTCATAGTATTTTTGCCGAGAACGCTTGATACCGAGCCGTCAACGGTCAAATAGGTTTCGTCCTCATAGTTATTTAGTCTGCGGAGATCAACGGTTGCTTTCGGTGCTTCGTAAGCGACCATCTTAACAGTTATAGTCTTTGATGCGGATAAACCTCTGCTATCGTATGCCGTCAGCTTCAGCTCAACATCGCGCGAGCTGTCTATTGTGCCGATTTCGTATGATCCTGCATCATAGCCGCTTTTGGTGATACCGTTGCATTCAAGATAATAGCTTGTTATGCCGCTTGCACCGTAATTTGCGGTTGCGGCGTGGAATCGAGCTTTAAGCATTGACTTATTCTGAACAATCTGCGTGTTATCTCCCGTAACCGCGACAACAGCATCGTTTCCGTCAATGTAGTCGAAGGAATTGATCGTGGGGATCTCGTTGCCCCTGATACTGTAAACATTTCCCGCATCGCGTGTCATAGCCTTGTTGTTCCAACTTACAACAACCTTATATGCACCGCTTCGCGCCGTGGGAATACTCGCATATTGGATGTTCACCGAATCCGGATCATTAAATCCCGATATTTTTGTTCCCGCTATCTCTCCACCGAATATCTCTGCATCGTTGCTCTTTGCATAGCCTTTAATCGTCACGTTTCTTCCCAAAGGATTGTAAAGCTCCAACGTAAGCGAATTGCCTATTGTAAAGTCAGGACTGTTGATACAATGTGGATAATTATAGGTGCTTTGTGAATAAGTCGCGCTGTCGGTTGTTAATTGGCTGTCCGCCCTTCTCAATCGCAGTTTGAATTGATAAGAGGTGTTCGCGGTTAATCCGCTTACGATATTAGTATTCGGCAAACCGTTCCAAGTCGCGCCGTTGTCGGTGGAATACCACGCATAATCGCAAGTGCTGTCAACGGTAAAGTTATATAAAACGCTTGTTTCGTCTCTTTGGCTGACGGTGAAGCTTGTAATTTTGGCGTATCTCGGAATGTTTGTCAATGTCAATGTGCCGCTCGCACTTGCATTACCACAAGTGTAAGTCTGCCCCGATGTATCGGTTACGCTGAAGCTATAAGAGATTGATTTTGTTCCATCGGTATTATGAGCAACACTCAACGTACCGCTTTTAAGTGTTACCGAGCTATAACCGTCATAATTGGCGATTGAGCCTGTATATTGAGTGCCGTTTATGGTTACGGTGTAAGTAATATTTGCGCCCCACTGCTCCCAATTCCAAGAGGTTTGGACGGGAGATAATACGAAGCTAAAACCTACGGAAGAGGTATTATTTGCCGTTGATGTACTGTTTTCAGTTACGGTCAATGTAAATTTATGATGCCCTCTTGAGCCATTTGCGCTTATACTTGCCACTTCCTCACCTCCTAATTAAGTGCCACGAAGCCTACACCGACATTTTCGCTTGTCGATACCGGCACGATCTTGATTTTGCCCGCGATCTTGATTTCGTTTTCTACTTCAGCGTTCTTCATACGGAACACATCACCATCCGCCCAATAAATTTTAACGCCGTCTTTGTTATACCCCGCAAATCCTACCTCTGCATTGAGCTTGACAAAATCGCCGTTTTGTGCATAGACGGTCAATCCCGATTTATCCATTAATGCAATCAGCTTATTTGAATTATCGTATAACTCAAATGTACCGCTTGAATTATTTATACCGCCAAGTCGAAGCGTTCCGCCCTTGATGAGTGATGCTGTCAGGTTGATAACATTGATTGCCTGCATATTGAGTGTACCGTCAATAGTCCAAGCACTTGTAAATGTTCCTGATACTCCGGTATTGCTAAAACCGATGCCCGCTCTGTTGATTTTTATGCAGTATGTCGCATTCTCTTTCGGTAATCTGTCAACCACCAAAAGCTCGCTTCCGTTGTGTATGACAAAGCCTCCCGACAATACCGCATTTATCTCTGCCGTTGCATCCGTAAGCTCCGTATGAAGTAAAGCATTATTATCGGCTGTGTGCTTCTCGATATCCGTCTTTATGACGGTTGCAACCTCATTTACAAGGCTTTTCATTTCTCGCTTGAAGTTGCCAAATTCGACCGCCGTGTATCTGCCTTTTATAGCATCATACTTTACGGATATAACATTTGTTTTAATATCAATCTTGCATTTTGGATGCCTTACGCGGATGACATCGCCAACATCGGAAACATTATCCAACTTTGCCGATACCGAATAGTTTACCTTCGGGAGCTTGTTTGCCTCCAAATACATCAAAGCCTGACTGCGTAACCACTCCTGCCAAGCTGAACGAGAAGAAGGTATGACCGTTCCCGATCCTTCCTCAAACTTAAATTCAATAGGCTTTGTATATGGAATATCATATACGCTTTCGGTGGTCTCGACATAAACCTCGTCCAAGGTGATTTCCTCGTCATCAACCTTGACATAAGGCAGGATCTTTGTGCAAACATTATCCCAAAACTCTTCGACCTTAATATCGGTTATATTTTTGTTATAAGCCAATACAACGCCGCGATCTTGACCTATGCTCGATCTTATACCGAAATTGAAATTGTCTCTTTCCCAATGCCCACCATAGATATTGGTGAGATCAACGAACGCGGCATACAAGGACTTTCTAACCGCGCCCGTTGACTTTAATTCAGAGAGATCGCTTATTACGATGAAGGGACTTTCCGTGTCTGTGGCGAGATTATAATGATTAAGAGCATCGTTGCAGTTCTTGTCAACCGCCGATGCTTCACTAATCACATAATTTTCGCTATCATAGAATAGATGCCAAGCCTTGCAGGATATTCTATTGTTTTGAATAATAGGATTATCGCACCTGAAACCTTGAACGCCCCACGGAGTTGATACTCTAATTATCATCCCCTTTTGGTAGTATTCAAGGTTATCAAGAAGATCCTCTATATCAAGATAATAATCGCCGTTATCGACCTTTGTGATCTCCGCAAACAACGGTTTAAGCACTTTTACGCCATTATGATTGAATAATCTTTCTGTCGGATCATAAACCCTAATCATTACAACCACCTACTATACTTCGTTATTGTTACGTTACTGAGCGCACTGCTCCAAGTGATTACATTGATACCTTTTTCAAAGATGGGAAAATCGCCTTCCATATTCCTATTTTTCAGCTCACCATCCCAATAGGCATCTTGCTTTTCACTGTCAATGTAAACAGCATTTTCATCGCTTGGAAAGGTGTAACGGAACATCCTTTTGCCGTTTACGGTAAATTCGACCGTTCCCGTTCCGATAAGCAGGATCAACGGCTTCGCAGTATGATTGCCGATGTTTTGGACGGTCAAATCCTGCCTTGCGTTGGTCGCTTCGCGAGCGACTTCTACACGGTTATACTTGAACGGCTGAACCCTGAACGTAACCGTTGCAACTCTATATCTCAGCAACCTTGCATAGTCAATACTTTTGATAATTCTTGCTATGTAATATTTATCAGGCTCATTGCTAAATACTACCTCACCACTTCCCGTGAAAAATTCGGTTATGCTGTCAACATCTGCACCAATCTTCAAGCTGATCGCAACGGTCTTGTCATAGCTCTCATATCCCATTTCCTCGATAACAGAGCCGTCAACGCCGTCAATGATCGTTTCCCTTACGCGCATATTCGGTTTGGTTATGGGAGGTAATTCGCTAATTATGAGACCTTTTATGTCTCTGCTGTCCTTATTGTTCCAAAGAATATAATTCATTACGCATATACCTCCCTTTCCACGGTATCAATAATAAATGCGCCCATTTCTCTATTGTTCATAACCACCCTTACATCCTTTAGTGCTTCCTTAAAAGCCGTAACCAAAAGATCGTAGTTAGAGCCATAAGAAGAGGAAGAGGCATTCATTTTCACGCTTGTATCAAATTCGGTCGGTATTGCACCCTGCATATCTGCTGATACTTCCGCCATAGTATCTCCAAAGCCTTCGCCAACACCAAGAGCCAAGTTTTTACCGATCTCATCTCTAAATAGCGTTGACGGAGAGTGAATACCAAAGAAATCTCTGATATTATCAACAACACCGCCAAAGAAGCCGCTTATTTTATCTCTCAGCCAAGCACCCGCATTGCTGATACCGTTCCAAAGTCCTTTGATGAGGTTTAAGCCGCATTCACCGAGGTTGGAATAGTAATTTCCGATACCGTTCACAAAAGAGCTTATAATCTGAGGTATTGCCCTCAGCAAATTCGGTATAGCCTTAACAAGACCGAGAGCCAATTGTACGGTCAACTCGATGCCCGCTTGGATCAGTTTAGGAAGATTGTTTGTGATCGCCATCATCAATTTATCGATGATAACGGGAGCTTTGTCTATAAACTGAGGCAAAGCCACGATAAGACCATCTGCCAAGCCGATAATCAATGCGATACCGGCATCAATAATCAAGTCGATATTGTCAATAAGAGTATCAACCAAATTTAAGACGGCATTGATCGCCAACGGAATCAGATCGGGAAGCATCGAAGCTACACCTTCGGTCAATGCAACGAGCATCTGTATTCCTGCTTCCAAGATCATAGGTAAGTTGCCCAAAATAGCGGTTACAAGCGTTTCAATCAACGATATTGCAACAGGCATCAAAGCAGGTAACAATGTGAAAATACCATTGATTAAAGTATCAAGTATTACCACCGCACTGTCTAACAGAGCAGGTAAATTCTCGTTGATGCTATTAACCAAATTCAATATCAAGTCCGTACCGATAACAACGATCTGCGGTAATAGTGTGTCGGTAAGACTAACCACCATCGTTACAATACCGTCTAATGCTTGCTGTACTCTCGGAAGCATATTATTGATAAAGCCGCCTTCACCGTCTTTGCCGACTATACTTGTAACAAGATTATCGACCAATACTTCAAAATTGGCGTTATCGTCTGCAATTCCCGTGACGAGGTTTTGCCAAGCAGCTTTCATTGATCCTGTTGAGCCTGAGATCGTGCCGCTTGCTTCTGCGGCGGTTGTTCCCATCAACCCCATATTCTTCTGCACAACGCTGATTGCATTTGCGATATTAGCGAATGACATATCACCATCAGCAACAGTAATGCCCAATTCCTTTTGCACATCCGTCATCTGCGATGCTTCGCTAATAAGCCTTGCCATTTCTTCTTTTGTGCCACCATAGCCGAGCTTCAGGTTATCGAGCATAGTATAGTTCTGCTTCGCAAAACCCTGATAAGCATTCTGTATCATTGATATATCAGTACCCATCTTATTTGCGTTATCCGACATATCAATAATAGCTCTGTTTGCGACTTCGCTTGCTTTTGCGGTATCACCGTCCAATGAGCTGATCAAGCTCGCAGAGAACGATGTGACGGTCTCCATATACTGATTAGCTGACAACCCCGAAGTCTTAAAGGCGTTTGAAGCGTACTCCTGCACCTTCTTTGAGCTTTCGCCAAACAGAGTATCAACACCGCCGACCAACTGCTCATACTGCGCATAGGATTGAATCGCTTGCTTGCCTACATTGATGAATGCCGATCCGACAGCACCGATCGCCTTGCCAAGACCTTTTACTCCCGCGATAATACCTTCGCTGATAAGGTTGCCTTTGATAATATCGCCGAGCTTCAATGCCTTTTCACTCGACTTATCCAAATTGCCGTGCTGATCTTTAAGCTCTTTGTTAAGATCGTTCAATTCAGCTTCGGCTTGGTTTAACTGCACCTGCCACTTCTTCGTGGTATCGCTGTTCTTGCCCGTTTCGCTTTCAGCCTGAGCCAACGCAGATTTCAAAACATTTATTTTGCTTTTCTGCTCTTCGATTTTCTTGTTTAAGACTTCGCTTGTTGCTTTCAGCTTTTGAGAGGAATTATCGTTTTTGTCATACTGTGAGGTAACAACTTTCATTTCGCTGTTTAGCACTCGGAGGTTATCCGAAATGCCCCTCAACGCCTTTTGGTATTCGCTTTCGCCCGTCAGCTTGACCGAACCGCCAAAACTTTTACTTGCCATTGTATTCCTCCTTTCTTGATTTTTTAGTTATCCGAGAAACCGAATTAATCGGGTAAAAACTCCCCTTCGTGATCTGCGTATTCTTCTAACTCTCTATATGTCTTGCCTCTTAACGTAAAATCATAATGATTTTTATAATGTTTATACAGCTTCAACAGCTTTTTGAGTGTCATTCTGCCGACTTCTTTGTCTGTATAACCCAATAAGCAATGACCTACATACAAGAGCCAAGAAAAATCGATCTCGTCATCTTCGGTTTCTCGGATTACTCGTTTTTTCCTTCGTTATCTCCGGTATGAGTGGAAGCAATAGTAAGCTCCTGAATCTTCTTCGTGATCGCTTCAAATCCTACCTCGGTGATTACTCTGCCGACTTGCTTCGGAGTCACCAAAGGTGCATTTTCGCCCTTTTCCTCGTTTTCAATGTCGATCGCTTCATTGATCATCATCGTGAGTCCGATTTTAAGATCCTTTACTTTAGGCTCTCCGCCGTCTGCATTCTCTACGATGCTACCCCACGCGCTGATGCTACCGTATGCTTCCTGAATTTCTTCCATAACATTGATATTAAACACGATAGGGTATCTTCTTTTTTCAGTTTCGATATAAGTAAGTTTGTTTTTCATATTGCCTCCTAAAAGTAAAAGCGGGAGCTAAAACCCCCGCTATATTTTTTGTTACGATGCCGGTGTAAGCAGACCGTCAAGATAGGTCTCTGCTTCGGTAAGTGTTTCGAAAGTCTTGTGCTTCTCCCAAGTACCGACCTTCATACCGTTAAGAACGGTGTCAAGCGGATAAACAGTACCCTCAAGGGAAGTGGTGCTGAACTCCATATTTTCGCCTCTCGTCTTGTTGTCACTCTGAATCTTGGTGAACTTAACGCGAGGGAAGAATTCCACCTTGTACTTTCTCGCACCGTCAACGATCTTGGGTATGATATGACCATAGCCAAATTCAGGAATGGTATCTTCAATGGTGGAAGTTACCTCACCATCCTCGTTGGCATTGCCGAACAGCTCGGCGCACATCTCGTCATTGTCATCCGCAACAGTAAGGGAAAGTGTACCCTTCTTGAAGCTATAATCGCACTCTGCAAGACCGTCATTCGCATAAAGCTCCGCATTGTTGTATTCAGGTGCAAACTTTTCGTCAATCACCTTTTCGAACAGAGGCACTCCACCTTCGGTAAGCGGAGCATAAGCATCGTCAACAATCTTATTGTATTTTGCTTTCTTAAAGCCAATTCTTGCCATTACAATATCCTTTCTTTCTCGAATGAGCAGACTTTATGGTATAGCTCTGTATCTTCCTCATACATTTCTTCGCTATCCTCAACCCATACCCAATCGTTCTTTTTCATTTTTTGTTTGATTTGTTTTTCAATATCTAAATAATTGCCATCGCTGAAAATATCCACATCAACGGAGCAGATGCTACACAGATCCTCGTCATTGGCGGATAATGCCGGTGATTCTCCGGTAATCGTCCAAGTAACAAACTTTTTTGATTTGCCTTTGTATCGCAAATGAGCAACGGGTATCTGATCTTCGCCGATAGTGAGATTTTCGCCCAATATTAACTTCAATTCTTCATTCATACTCAATCACCCTTAATATATTTGTCTTGTACCTCTTGCATAGCTTGTTCAATCTCTTTTTTCTTAAATGACTTGCGGAAGAAAGGCTTCTTTTCTTCGCCTTTGCTTGTACCGTATTCGCGTGCCAACGCTATTAAAGGAATAGGTACGCCATCTTCTGTATAGCCATAAAAGCCAACGTGAACATTTATGCCGTCATCACTCGGAGTTTTATATACTTTAGTAATCTTTAACCCTTTATCCAATGAACTTGTGGTGCCGAATGCTTTTTTCATATTTACTTTTATGTTGTCATAAGCAACTTTCGCCCCCGCCTTGCACATTTCACCGAACATCACATCACATTTCAATCCTAAATCCTCAAATACTTCAATTAACTCATTAGGTAATTCACTTTGGAATTTAGCCATTACTTAACAACCGCCTTTGCCTGAATTTCAAGCTCGCTATTGGCTTCGTCAATGTTATTAAGGTATTCGATAGTATAGATCTTTGAATTGTATTCGATGAGCATATCCCTTGTGATCTCCTTTTTCGGAAATCTAATCGTGAAATTAGTGTACGCCTTTTCAAAGTCGGTGTTATTGACAATTAAAGTATATCCCTTTGTAGTTTTTACCTTTGCCCAAGCGTTGAGGACAACGCTTTTGGTCTTTGTGACAAAACCTGCGCTGTCCTCTTTAGCTTCTTCCTTGAAAATGGATATTCTCTTGTTGTATTCCCCTGCGTTTATCATAGGTTATTCCTTGTGTGCATATCCAAAATGGTCTGCACCACCTTGTTAATGTTTGCTTTCTCAACATACATAGCTCTGTTGTCATACATATCCTGACAAAGCACATACGCAACGATCACGAAGTCGGGGAAGTCATCGAGACTTTCCCCTTCTTCGCTTGTTACGGGAATACCCGTGTAACTTGAAATATAGTTTTTGGCAATATTTAGATATGTTTCGATGTCGCTATCCTCATAATCGTCAAGTCTTATGTAATTTGCAACATCTTTAATGGTAATTTCACTTACTTTTGATACCATTAAGTTCCCTCCTTTACTGAGGTTGCCCGAACATTATTGTATTAATCGTTATTAAGTGGCAGAACCTGTTACCGCAACAGCGATCTTCTGAGTGTCCTCTACCTTTGCATCAAGCTCGCCCCAAGCTACTACACCAACAGCGTGCTGAGTTGCAAATCTCTCGGTAAGTACCTGAATCTCGGACTTTTCGCCCTCCTTAACTGCAAGACCGGAGAAATCGCCGTACATAACAACAGGCTTGCTCGCAGTACCGAGTGCTACGATATTATCGGAGCAATAAACATCGTTGCCCATAAGTCTGTAACCCCACTTGGAGGTGCTGTCCTTCTCAAGAAGGTAGTTGCCCTGACCGTCCTTGAGCTTTCTGATAGCCTTACGGGTAGCTCTGTTCATTACCCAAATGCAATCGGACTGATACTCATCGGGAACAAGCTCCTGAAGGTCGATAAGCTCGTCAGCCTTGATCTCGGATGCCTTTGCAAGAGTTACCTTCATATTGGTTGCATCGTAAGAGCCGATGATACCGCTGATCTTGCCCGAAGTGCCATTGATAAGCTCGCCCTCGATAAACTTAGCGATCTTCTTAGCCATCTTCTTAACAACCCAATTAGTAAGATCGAAGTCGGAGTTTCTAAGAAGCGACTTAGAGATCTTAGTGAGCGCACCGTAAAGATAACCGGTAAGCTCGATGGTTGCAAACTTGTTGGAATGGCTCTCAAGCTCGGTGAACTCGGTTGCATAAGCAACGGTGATGGTATCGGAAGTGTTGTCCTCCTTAGGAACGTTCACGATACCTGCAATGTGATACTTGGTTGCAAGCTTGTAGATAGGAGAAATGTCCTCGACCCTCTCCATAATCTTCTTGACGATAGTCTTGGGAATAACCGCGCCGTTATCGCCCTTTGCAAGGTTGGTCTCTGCTCTGTTCTCGATATCCGCTACGGAGTTTCTGATGTAATCCGCGAAAGACTTAACATCTCTCTCCTCAACGGTTACTTCCTTCTTGGTTTCAATGTTTTCCATACTGTTTCTCTTTTCCTCTCTTTCAATGGTTTTGTCAATGTTCTGAATTTCTGCTTCAAGCTCATCGAACTTGGTGATTTCTTCGCTTGTCATCGCTCTTTCCTCGTTTTTAGCGGTGTCAAGCAGTGCGTTCATCTGACCTTTAAGGTCATTTCTTCTTTCTTCAAGACCCTTAATATTCATAGTTTTTCTCCTTTTATTTTTTCACAATTTTCATTGTTCGGGCTTACTTTAATTTCGCTATTCTTTCCTCAAAAGAGGAATAATCAATAGCTCGTTCCTCGGGTTCCTCAGTTACCGTGGTTTCCTCGGTTACTTCGGTTTCCGTGGTTTCTTCGGGCGTTTCTTCCCTGTTTTCTTCCGTAGTTTTGAGCTTTTCGACAACAATATCAGCTACCAAATCAGCCAACTCGTCAATATTTAGAGGCTCGTCTGCGGTATTTTCTCTAATTTCTATTACCGTACCTTCATCGCTTCGTGTTTCGATGCTTGTACCGTAATATGCAGGTGACTTTGTATCATCCAAGATTGATACCTCGACAAGATCCATATCTGTGACCGTTCGTGTAGCAATGGTCGCTTTCTGAGAAACCTCGTCCGAATTAGAACTAAATCCAAAGCTCCAACCGACCAACTTGTTATTTCGTGCCTTTTCCACTACTTCAGGATCAGTAATTGTTACCTCAGCTCTCAAACCGATATTGTCCTCTTCAAGAATTGCCGTTCCGTTTTTGGTATTTGCAAGCTCTCTATCGGAATTATGGTTCAAAAGGACTTTAACATTGTCATTACGTTTCAGCGCGTTTTTGAATGTTCCCGCTTTGATTTTCTCAATAAATATCTGCATCACGCCTCTCAAATTCCCCCTCAGAGGCTTCGACCATCTCTCAACGGCGTTGACATAACCCGAAATAACAACACTGTCATTTCTCACTTCTATCTTCATATCTTCACCCCCTCTCTAATGCCTTTATTTTGCCTTCTGCTTCGTTTTGCGTTTAGGATAAGCGTTTATACCCCTTCGCCCACAACTCCACTATTTTGTGCCAAATTGGTGGCTTCTGTGCCATTTACACCCATCTTGGCAACGGTATTTGTGTTAGGCGTGTAAATCTCGCCTGTCTCTGCATTAAGAAGAACCTCACCGAGACCGAGCGTGATCATATCAAGTCCTTCTATTGCATCGTCATCTTCCATATATCGGATCTCGTTTCGTGTCTTAAATCCTGTTTGAATGGCTATTCTGTAAGCATCATAACGTTCTTTAAGGCTTCCCTTGAGCAATTCCTTCGTATCAGGTGCAAAATAATAGCTTGTTTTCTCCGTTTCAAGAAGGAAATCCCTATTTAATGCCGTTGCAAATGCGGTTGCTATCGGCATAATTGCATTCTTGATAAAATCGTCAAAATTGGCGTTGAGATGGAAGATCTCGCGCATTTCATCAGCAAAATTCCTTGTTTTTGAGTCCATTTCGTTCTGCTGAGATGAATTGCTTGCCTCTTGGAAGTCGATACCGTCATTCAGTACAACGGTATTGGCATTACCTGCGTAATAGTTTTCCCAAGCCTGTTTAAGAGCCTTGATGGACTTTTCATCCAAGTGCTTCTGCGACTTCAGGAAGCCTTTTCGTGAGCCTCCGGTTGCGGTCAGCTCATATTCATATCTCAAACGCCTTGAAGCCGTCTGCAATGCCTGACTTATTTCCTCGGTTAAGCCTTTTCCGCTCGCTCCGTCTTTGGTGTTTCTCAGCAATTTCAAAAATTCGTGATTTTTGTATTTTGCACCGTCCACCAAAATGTCAAATCGCTTGTAAATAGAATCCGCGTTGATCTGAATTGCGATTTTGTTATCCTCGACATAAAAAAGACCGACAAACTCATTGCCGATCTTCTTAATATAGGCGTAACCGCCTTTTCCCATAAGGTAATCTTCACAAATCGCCTTTTTGAACTGAAAACCATCGAGCGTATCGGTGGTATCTTCATTAATCAGCCTTACTCTGTGATCGGCAACTTCCTCCGTTGCTCTTTTCCCGTCTTTTATTGTTTCCTTATACAGTTTGAACGGGATCATCGCGAACGTGTTGCAGATCAGGTCTACACAGCCGGCGATCACCGGTATTGACATTGCGGTCGATCTGTCAACATCACCGCCCTTCAGCAGTGCTTGCAGGAGCAGATCGTCAACCTGAGTTTCATCCATCACGGTTTCTCTCTTTTCTCTTCTGAATATTCCCATAGTTTTTTACCTCCTTCCTCAAAAAGTTTGCACTATGAATCCGCTTTCAAAAATAATATCCCTTTGAAGCAGATATGTGGCGTTTAGGATCGCCATAACCATATCGACCTTGCCGTTACTCTTTTTTTTCGTAATATAACGGTTCATATTGGTATCGTATGTGCATCTTGCGTTCTCAAAATTGATCTCAAGTAATGTGTTCGGCTCATATTCAAACTCTTTATTGACTATCTTTTCATAAAGAAGCTTTGTCGGAGGGTGAAGCGTGTCCGAATGCTGTCGGATTTGGATGCAGTTAATACCCGCACGTTCTCCGCCGTTGCCGCCCTCCCACTTTTGGGCAGAGCTTAAAGCATTAAATCGGTCATAACCCAATGCTTTTATTACAACGCCATATTTTTCCTCGATTTGGAATACGAAATCTTCAATTACCGAGTAATCAACGGTTCTGTTACCGCAAGCGATGCACTTCATAGCCTCGATAAATCGTCTGTAATCAATTTTTTCAAACTGTATCTTCTCATCAATGCGACCTTCAGGAATAAAAGCAATAGCATCAGCCAATATCTTGCCCTCTTCCTCAGCCACCATTGCAACAGCGCAGTTATCATTTGTCATTGCCAAGTCAACGCCGATATAAACGCTTCTACCGTACCAATCAATCTTGTTGACTTTGCATTGCTTCAGATCGTTAATATCAATGAAGCTCTCGGTGCCTACACCCTGATAGATGATGTTGCAGTGCTTCGTGAGGAAATTCTCACGCGCACTCTCCATAGCAATTGCTCTTGCTCTTTTCTTTAGCAAGTCCGCCCAAATTTCGGGGATCTCCAACGCCACGGGATTTGCTTGCTTCAAGATCAGGTCATCGGTAGTCCAATTCTTAATGTTATCAGGCTCATATAATAACGCGAATACCGTTTCGTCCTCTTCAAGACCATCAAGCACTCTCTTTGCATAGTTTACTTCATCCTCAAAAGGATTATTGGCTGTCGGGTACTTGGTGGATATGATACAACCTAATTTGTTTTTGATGTTAAGCTGACCGGATCTCATCGCCTCAATAGGGTATGAGTTCGGCAATGCCCCAACCTCGTCAACAACGAATGCGTTCGGTAATCTACCGTCAAGCCTTGATGTTGAATAGGAAAGCGGGATAAACTGACTTTCATTCAGCTTGAATGAAATGTAATCTCTTAAGATCTTAAATCTCGGTTCTTCTCGGTGCATATACACCAAAGGACTTGCCTTTAATGTTTCGCTGATTGCTTCCTTTACTTCCCTCGACAGCGTACCGTCCGGAGCTACCGAATAGAATTTACTGAAACGCGGCTCTAATAGGAACAGTAATATAAAGAGCGTACCGATCGTGTAAGTTTTGAAATTCTTACGGCAGATCTCCAATATTCCGGTCTCATATCTTCGCCTTGCTTTATCCTCACGGTAAACAACAGCTAACACCGACACATAAAAAAGCCATTGATAATTGGTCGAACACTCAAAGAGCGTTTGCCCTGCCTTCAAGCCTTTTGGCATTATCAATAGCTTCATTACATTTTCAATTTGTTTAACTTTTTCTTCGTTGATACAGTATTTTTTATCCTTACCTTCTGCGATTTTAACAAATGATCGCATTTGTTTTTTAACGTATTTCGGGGTTTCTTTTTGTTTTATACCTTCTTTCGCATATATATAGGCTTTATTGTTGTAAATATATGCTTCTTTCATAGGCTTACTTTATTCCGAGTGCCGCCAACAGCTCATCGTCACTCTCGCTGTCCTCATCTTCCGGTCTCAAAGTCTTGATGATCTTGATGAGTGTAGCAACGGTCTGATTCGCCGCTTGAGCTGTCTTGTTGTATTCCCCGATCGCAGGATGTGTATAGATATTTCCTCTGCCCTTAACGTATTCCTTGGTTACAAGTGAACCGTCCTCTTTGATTTTCTGCTCCAAATCAGTTAATATGGTCAACTGTACTTGGTATCTTTTGAAGGTAGTCAGGAAGAGGAAGTTTTGTTCAACGCCGAATTTCTGCGCTATTCGCAGTATTTCGTTTGCTTGTTCTTGTATATTAAAATTTACCTTTTCCATTTTTCACCTCACGCAAAAGGGAGAGCTTTCGCTCTCCCTCTCGTTATTACTTCTTTTTTGTGTCTGCCTTTTTTGCCGGTGTTTTCTTTGTGTCGGACTTGGCATCTTTGCTTGTTTCCGCATACTCTCCAAGACCAAACTCTTTTCTCAGGTGCTTAGGGATATAACCCCCAGGCTCAATGTACTTAACTTTCTTAGTTGCCATAATTATTACTCCTTTTTTAATTAAGATATTATACCATATTTTAGCTTTTATTTCAATACTTTTTAGCTTTTTAGGTATTTGTTCATTACACCAACGATGGATAGGCTTTCTTTTTTTGCTCTGCCACCGTTACAGTAAACATCGGCACACGCTTCTGCGATACACTCTCTTGCACTCTCTTTGGCATATCCGCTAATTTTACTTGCCATCTTTGCAAGCTTGCCTCTGTTACCTACTTGTTTTTGTGCCTCTTTCAAAATAGCTTCTGCTCCGTCTTGTTTTCCAAGTTTATTTCCCATTTTGGCAATAACTTGATCCGTCAAAGCGTGTCCTATTTCGTGCGCGGCTACCGCCTGAAGTGCTGTCTTGTTTCCCTGCGAAGGATGGAAACCCTCTTTAACACATCGCGCATAAACGGCTTCCATTTTAGCTTTGTCAAAATACGATTGGTTAAATGCAATATTTGAACCGTCATAATAAGCCAACGCCATATTGTCCGCACCTGTTAATGTTGCTAACTGCAAATCATCCGCCACATATCCGTATTCTTCATTCATATCTTTGAATACTTGCAAGGTTTCGTCAACCTCTGTTTGCTTTCCTTCTCTTGCACTTACAAGCGATGTGATGTCAAGCGGATTGATTGAAACACCACCGCCTCCGCCTAACCAACCTTCACCGCCGCTACTTGCGCCTCTTCCACCCATTATTCCTTATTGTTCCTCCAATTCTTCAATACTTTATTATCAAAATATATGACCTCTATATCGCCATAATCAAAATCTAACTCCCCACCATAAACCAATATCGTTGATGGCTCGATCTGCTCAATCATTTTTCGCATTCCGTCCTCCCATATCTGCAAAGCTTCTTCGCTCTGCTTTACGCCTATCGTTGAAACCGATACAATGCTTCCCTTGGGAATACCTAAAAAGCAAAATTCAAATGTTTCCGCTTCTGCCCACGATATTGTCGGTATTACCTTTATTCCCATAGATTGATAATAAGCTCCGATCTGCCTACTGCGGTAAACATTCCATATCTTCATAGGCATCGGCATATCCATATATAAGCTGAAATCAGGCGTTAAAATACAATCATATTCCCTTAATACATCGAGATATTTCTCCGGTGCATTCCATAGCCTCTCAAATTGGTAATCGTCAATATAAAAGTGAATGCCCGTGTTTTTGTTTTCGCTCGTTTTTGCATAGTTAAAACCGATCAGATCATCGGGAATGTAATTGTCATTCCTAATTATCGGCATCTGCCAAAAGTCATTTGAGAGGTTCGCGTGATCTACTATATCAAGGTTATATTCCTTGTTTGTTCTCTCCCTTTCATCTCCATAATAACCGTCATCGTCATCTTTGAAAATGATATCCATATCAAAGCCGGTCAAGGTGATATCAAAATCCATATTATCAAGCTCTTCAAGCTCGATCTTCAACAGATCATAATCCCATCCGGCATCTAATGCAAGCTTATTGTCGGCTATGATATAAGCTCGTTTCTGCTCGTCTGTTAGATCCTCAACGAATAAACAAGGCACTTCGGTCATTCCGAGCCTTTCAGCACCCTTTACTCTGCCGTGTCCTGCGATTATACCGTAATCGCTATCTATCAGCACGGGATTTATAAAGCCAAATTCCTCAATCGACTTTGCGATCTTTTCAATCTGCTTTTCGCTGTGCGTTCTCGCGTTGTTCTTATATGGTTTTAGCTGTCTTATCGGTACATTTTCGTATCTTCTCATATTGCCTCCTTTCCAAAAAACCTAAAGGCGGTAAAAATATTCGCGTTCAGAGG
>JAZOMG010000037.1:0-50915 GCA_045653705.1 Eubacteriales bacterium
TGTTCTCCTCATCCACCACTTCGTGGTCCCCCTTCCCCGCTGGGGAAGGCTTACTGATTCCTTACTTCGCTCGGATAAATACTCTACGCATAGCTAAAGCTTTTTGGAACCACCAGCACCGCTGGTGGTTTTCGGAAACAATGAAATAGGGCGGTAGCGTAGCAGCTGTCCGCCCTATTTCTACAATAGAGAGAAAGTATAAAATTTTAGCAAAAGAACGGTCGAACAAGCAATAAATAATTTCTCATGTTTTCTTTACTCCACTTTCTTTTTTAAAAGAAAGTGGAAAAGCCTTCTCGCAAACTATCTATTACCCCTGCTTCTTCATTTCAGCAAGGATTTCCTTTAAAAGGTCCTCTGTTGTTGGGTTAGCCTCGCGTTCGAGCCTTGCGGCTTCTGCCGCAGCCGCCGCTTCCTCTGCCGCCTTTGCCGCCGCAGCCTCATCGGCTTTACGCTGTTTCTCGTCGAAATAAGCCTTAACAGCGCGTCTGTTGCTTCTCTTTACGCCATTTGCCTTAAGCTCTTCTTTTTGTTCCTTGGTAAGTCTTTTGCCAAGAAGCTTTTCAACAAATTCCTTATTCTCTTCTCTGAGCTTGTTTATTATCTTAACTATAATAAACAGAACGACAGCTATAAGCATAAAGTTGATAATAGCGTTTATAAACGAGCCCCAATCAATGTATATAGACTTTGTAAGGTCAAGCACATCCTGAGAGCCGATAACCTCTCCCGCCTCGTTCAATATCTGCTCTGCCTTATATGCTGGCTTCAGAACGGTATAGATGTCGGACAGCGAGTTTTCTCCCATGATAATAGCCAAAAGCCAATTTATCATAGGCTTAAGTATGAAATTGCTCAGCCCGTTTACGATAGCGGTAAAGGAGCTACCGACGAGAACACCGACTGCCATATCAACCACGTTTCCGCGGGTGATAAATTTCTTAAATTCTTCAATTATCTTTTTCATTTCTTCTCCTTTTCGGTGGAATTATTACAAGTAACATTATATAACCTTTTTCGATACTTGTCAATATGTGTTTTAAAAAATCATTCTATATCTCTTTTACAAGCTCGGACAGGTCTTTTCTCTTTTTTTGACGAAGCTTGTCCTCTGCCGTGGGATAACCTACTGTTATAACAAGACGCACAGCGCCGTCAACTCCGCATATTTTTCCGAGCCTGTCACTGTCGAGCCAGCCGAGGATACAGCTGCCTAATCCCTGCGCGGTAGCTTCCGCGGTAATATACGCCGACAGAATGCCTATATCTATTGAACGGTAATCATTCTTCTTGACCTTTGCCCCCAAAGCAGCGGTCTTCACGTAAGGCATCTCGGATATCACCATCAGTACGGGAGCATCGGTGGCAAATTTGTTCATACCCATTCCTTGTGTAGCTCTCGCCGCTTCTATTGCTTTTTCCCCTGTGCAAACGGTTATGTGGTAGGGCTGTCCGTTACATGCCGAGGGCGACAGCCGCGCCGCTTCCAATATGGCATCTATCTTCTCTCTCTCCACGTTCCTCTCTCTGTCGTAGCTTCTACAGGACTGTCTCGCATTCGCAATCTCCAAAAAATTCATAATTGTATCTCCTTTTTATTTTTTATTTCATTCCCACGGTAATTTTTTGTCACATATGACATCGGTTATGCTGTCTTTTTGACAAAGCGTAAAGGTTTTTTTCACACCGAGCTTTGAGCTGTCGCACAAAAAATACTGTCTCTGCGAATGCTCTATCATAACCCGTCTGAGGGCGCTTTCTTCTTCCGACGCGTCGCTTATTATTCCCTCTTCATCTATTCCCTGACTTGAAAAAAACAGGCAATCGGCTGATATCCCCCGAATATAATTTTCAGCCGACGGACCCACAAAGGCGTGGTTATCGTGGGAGAACGCGCCGCCTGTGCAGTATAGCTTTATATTTGGATTTTCACACTTGGAAAATATCCGCAAATTGTTGGTAATTATCCTCACGTTATGCAGATGCCCCATATATTTCACCATTCTGCGGACGGTAGACGAAGCATCAAGGATAACCGTATCTCCGTCCTTTATAAGCTTCACAGCTCGCTTAGCAAGCTCCTCCTTAACAGCAGAGTGGTCGCTGTCTCTCAGGTCAACGGGAACTATACCGTTTTGATATTTTGACAGAAGAACACCGCCGTACATCTTCTGAACTATTCCCTTGGCTTCCAGACTTTGTATATCTCGGCGCACAGACGCCTCGCTTGTGTACATATGCTCCGAAAGCTCGTGTATAGTAGCGCTTTTTCGTTTTTCAAGGTATTCGATTATCCCTTGCTGTCTTTCGTATCTTATCATAAAATCCCCACGGTTGAAAAAGTTTGAAACAGTTTGAAATTCTGTCCTGTAAATATGAAAAGCTGTCAAAAATGGAAACAACTATTGACAAAAGAGCAAAATAAACGTATAATTGATGTTGGAAAGGCTTGTTGGGTTCATATTAATTGTAACATACTTTTCAAACTTTTGCAAGCTCTTTCACAAAAATTCGGCATTTAATGTGAAAAAGGAGAAAAAAATGGCAGTTGTAACTATAATTGGAGCGGGTATGATGGGTTCTGCTCTCGCATTCCCCGCAAGAGAAAATGGAAACGAGGTAAGACTTGTAGGTACGCATCTTGACCGCGACATCATAGACGCAAGCCGCGCTACGGGCAGACACCCCAAGTTTACTAAGGATTTTCCCGCAGGCGTTAAATATTATCAAATTGAAGAAATGGAAGAGGCTATAAAGGGCGCGGATATGGTTATCGGCGGCGTAAGCTCCTTCGGCGTTGATTGGTTTGGAGATTTCGTTCTTCCCAAGATTCCCGATGAGATTCCCGTGCTCAGCGTAACAAAGGGACTTTTGGATACTCCCGAGGGTAAGCTTCTTACATATCCCGACGTATGGCAAAAGAAGCTGGACGAGCTTGGAAAGAAGCTTGTTCTCAACGCTATCGGCGGTCCTTGCACAAGCTACGAGCTTGTTGCTCACGACCAGACCGAGGTTGCTTTCTGCGGAAAGAATATGGAAATTCTTAAGAAGCTCAAGGCAATAATGGCTACCGACTACTATCACATAAGCCTTTCTACCGACGTAACGGGTATTGAAAGCGCAGTTGCACTTAAGAACGGCTACGCTCTCGGTATCGCTCTTACCATAGGTCTTAATCAAAAGGCGTTCGGCATAGACAGCGAGCTTCACTTCAACTCTCAGGCTGCAATCTTCGGACAGGCAGTAAAGGAGATGTCCAGACTTCTCGACTATCAGGGCGCAGGTACTCTTGACAACCTCTGCGTCGGCGCGGGCGACCTTTACGTTACCGTTTACGGCGGACGTACCCGTCTTGTTGGTATTCTTCTCGGACGCGGTCTTAACATTGACGAGGCAAAGGCTGAGCTTAACGGTGTGACCCTTGAATCCCTTGTGGTTGCCGTTCGCGTTGCCCGCGCCGTAAAGGTAGCGGCAAAGAACGGTACGCTTGACACAAAGGACTTCCCGCTTCTTATGCACGTTGATGAGATAATTACCGACAAAAAGGAAGTTAATATTCCTTGGGAAAGCTTTACGTTTGAGAAATAATAATAACAATAAAAAATCGGTGTGTCCTTAGTGACACACCGATTTTTTATTCAATAGTCTGGAAAATATCTCCGTTCTTTTCGGAGAACGTGACCTTTCCTATTACCGTTCTGCGGTCGCCCGAGGGCTTATCGGGATAGGTCTGTATATGGAAAGAGGTATAAAGCTCCCCGTCCTTTCCCTTGAAAAACGCGTTATGTCCTGCGCCGAACAGGTCGGCTCTGCAAGAAAGCACAGGGTTGTTAACCGATTTCTTCCAAGGACCTAAGGGATGGTCCGCTGTTGCCACGCAGATAGCGTAATCGTTGCTTGCGTAATAATTGGTCGAATAATTCATTACGTACTTATTTCCTACCTTGATAACGGTAGGTCCTTCGTTCCAAAGGGTAGGCTTTGCGCGAACGTGCAGTGATTTAAGCTCGTATTCCTCGGTAGGGGTAGTCATAAGCATAGGCTCGCTGATGACCTTAGTGAGAGTATCGTCAAGCTCCATACAGTAGGTCTGGCTCATACGAACGCCGTCTATGTAATTTTCACTGCAATCTCTTGAATAGTAAAAGAAGTTGCCCTCATCACAGCAAAGCACCGAACCGTCTATGGTAGCGTAACCCAGGTCAAACATAGGCTTGCCGTAAACGTCCGAAAAGGGTCCCTCGGGATTATCCGAGACCGCCACGCCAAGGCGCAACGAGCCCTCACTGTTTCTTGCGGAATAGTGCATTACAAATTTGCCGTTATGAAAAACTACCTCGGGTGCCCAGAAATCCTTAACGCCCCACGCCTTTGATGCCTCAAAGCAAAGTATCTTATCACTCCAATTTACAAGGTCGTCACTTTTCCAAACGTAGAAATTTTTGTTTTCCTCGGTAGGAGTGGTAGCATAGCAATAATACGTACCCTCATAAAGTAATATCTGAGGATCGCCGATAAGCGTAATATCCGTTTTGATCATAATCTGTCTTTCCTTTAAAATTAAAGCTCCTCCACCGAAACTATTCCCTCAAGCTTTGCGAGCATAGTCATAATAGCCTGATGGGATATCTTTCTCGGAGTACGTATTGAGAACACAGCGCAAGGATTTCTTCCCTCAGAGCTGCTTTTTTTGGTTATCTCCATATCTACTATGTACGCGCCTGTTTTCTTTATAGTATCAACAATAGTTCCAAGCTTAGCGCTGTCCGCGTATTCCACGTAGAGGTTACATACTCTCGCGTTGGAAACAAGGAAATATTCAAGCTTTGAGAAAACCAGCTCGGCAAGCAGAATTATGACCGTAGCGAACACCGCGCCCTCAAAGAAGCCCGCGCCACAGCAAAGTCCAACGATAGCCGCCGCCCATAGTCCCGCGGCTGTGGTAAGTCCCTTTACCTGTCTGCGCTTGGTAATAATTATCGTACCCGCGCCGATAAAACCGATACCCGCGATTACCTGCGCGCCAAGACGCGCCATATCGGTAAACAATCCGAGATTAAGCACAAGATATTGGCTTGTAAGGGTGGTCATAGCCGCGCCCAAGCAGATAAGTATGTGTGTACGGAAGCCTGCGGGACGGCGCTTTCTTTCACGCTCAAGTCCGATAACTCCGCCGCAAACCATAGCGAGAACAAGGCGAACGGTTATAGTCAGCCAGCCAAGCTCGCCGTTACGCAGAAAATTCAAAAAACCAAACATCTCCGTTCCCCCTTATATTTCTTCAATAGTCCTTACGCTATCGACCTCTGCAATGGAGGTCATAACGAAGGCGTGTGATTTTCTTTTGGGAAGCTGTAAGGAAAAGATAGCGTTGGGATAAGCCTCGCCCTTTGCCTTTGTCAGCTCAATATCAAATATACGAACGTCCTGCTCCTTTATCTTTTCGATAATGACCGAAAGGTCGTCGGTATGCTCAAACTCAACGTAAAGATTTACGTTTCTCGAATGAGCGAGGATAAAGGATTCAAGCCTTGAGAAAACAACGAACGTAATAATTATGCAGGCACAGCCTACTATTGCCGCCTGATAAAAGCCCGCTCCGATGGAAAGTCCCATACAGGCGGATGCCCAAAGCCCCGCCGCCGTAGTCATTCCCTTGACCTGCTGACGTCCCGTAACGATAATAGTACCCGCTCCGACGAAACCGATACCGTTTATTACCTGCGCTCCGAAACGCGATACGTCGGTTTTAAACACGTCTGCGGGAAGCTTCCATATATCGGCTATCATAACCGAAAGGTAGGCGCTCAGCACCATTGTAAGAGCCGCTCCCATACAGACCAGCATATATGTACGAAAGCCCGCCGCGCGGCGCTTTCTTCCTCTGTCTATTCCGATTAGCCCCCCGCAAAGAGCCGCCGCCAAAAGCCTTAGCAGCATATCCCAAAACGTAAGGTCAGCCATAGTTGGCATTGTGTATCCCACCGTCTTCTCCTTTCGACAATCGAATTTTTATCCCGCAAAATAAAAAAGCGAGACCAACATAGTATAATATACTATTATACTATAAACTCTCGCTTTTTGCAATAGTTTTTTATTATTTTGTCAGGCTTATTTTAAACTGCCGAGGGCAATATCGAACGTAAGCCTCTGCCCTGAGCGGATAACTGTAACGCTTACGGTATCACCGGGGGATTTTTTGTTTACAGCCTCTGCTATATGGCTCTCCCTGTAAACCGCCAAACCGTCTATATCGACTATAATATCCCCTATTCTAAGTGCCCCCGCCGCTCCCGAGCCGCTATCACTAAATGACTTTATTTTATAGCCGAAAATTTGATTTTCTTCAGTACTCTCGCCCAAAACTCCCAGCTTTGGAGCTGAGATCACCGCCCCCGACAGTATCGCGCCGTTGAGCTTTTTGCCCGACATCATAGCTTCAAGTATGCGCCAAGCGCCGTCCGAGGGTATGGCAAAGCCTATTCCCGAATAACCCTCGCCAAGCTTCATAGTAACCATTCCGACAACTCTGCCGTATTCATCTATCAAGGGGCTTCCCGAGCATCCCGAATTGAGCTGAGCGTTCGTCTGTATGAGCTTCAGCTTTTTTTCAAGCTCGCCCGTTGTGGCATATATGGGCAAAATACGGTTGGGGTAGGATACCTCGCCCGACGTAAGCGTACCCGAATACTCAAGGGCGGCAGGCGTGCCGATAGCATAGACCCTCTCCCCCGCAAGAAGCTCGCTTGACAGCCCGAACTCAACGGCTCTGAGCCCCGACGCGTCTATTTTCAAAAGGGCTATATCCGACATCTCGTTCTCGGCTATGACCTCCGCGCCGTATCTCTTTCCGTCCGAGAACACAACGAAAAGCTCTTCCGCTCCCACCGTAACGTGAGCCGCGGTAGCGATGTATCCATCCTCGGATATAACGAAGCCTGTTCCCACTCCCCTTTTTCCCCCGTACTCCGAGGACGCTCTGACAGATATACTGACCACCGAGGGGGCGCATTTTGCGTATATTTCGGGGGCTGTCAGTATGCCGCTTTCATCGTCGTAGGGTCTTACAAATACAACCTTGCCCTCACCGCTGTCATACTCTGTGTCAATAGCCGTTTCGGGCTCATTCCCGTTTTCCGAATGCTTGACCGCTACCGCAAAAGCAAAGCAGGCTATAACCACCGCCGAAAAGATAGAAAAGACTACAACAAATCCGCAAACCAGCCTTAATATATCATGACGGCGACTGTCGGGCACTCTTTCGGCTTCCTCATCCAATGAGCTAAGCGAAATTTCGTCTGCTCCCTCGCCGCTATTCTCCTCGAATATGGGCTCTGCTTCATACACGTCTCTGCGTCCAAGCTCCACAAGAGCCGAACAGCCCCCGAAAGCTCTCTCGCGCTTTTTTTTAACCGAGGTCTGAGATGGGCTTCTTTTATCCCCTGCTCCCTGTTTTATTCTCTTTCTTCTTTTAACTATTCTCTTTCGCATAAATAAAGCCGCCTCCGACAAGGTCTTTTTAAACAGTTTTTGTCAAAAGGCGGATTTTTATTCAGTTTTATTTTATTCTTGCGTCAAGGTAAAGCTAAATTCACAGCCCTTTCCGTATTCGCTCTCTACCCATATTTTTTCTCCGTGAGCGTCTACGATAGTTTTCGAGATGTATAAGCCAAGTCCTACGCCTGTCTTATTAAGCCCTCTGCTCTTATCACTCTTGTAAAACCGCTCGAAAACGTAGGGCAGGTCGGCATCGGCAATTCCCTGTCCGTCATTGTAGACCGACACCAAAACCTTTTTGTTTTTCTGCTTCTTTACCGATATTCTGAACTTTCCGCCCTCGGCGGCAAACTTTACGCCGTTATCGCAAAGATTATAGAATATCTGATAAATAGCATCTCTGTCGGCGGATACCGAAATGTTTTCGGCATCGGTGTCAAACTCCACGTCAAGCTTCTTCTCAACCAGCTTGCCCTCAAAGGAAATAAGTATCTGCCTACCCATTTCGCAAATATCAAAGGGCACCATTGTAAACTTCCGATCCCCCGCCTGTATTCTCGACAGATCAAGGAGAGTAGATACAAGCCTTGAAAGTCTCCCCACCTCGCTTGATACTATCTTAAGATAGTATTCGTGCTTTTCGGGTGGGATAACTCCGTCTATAATTCCGTCCACAAAGCCTGAGATCGACGTCATCGGCGTGCGCAGGTCGTGGGAGACGTTTGATATAAAGGTATTACGCATATTATCGTAATTGTCAAGGGATTCTGCCATATTATTGAAAGCCACGGCAAGCTCCGCCACCTCGTCTCGCCCTCTTACGGGAACGCGCACGTCAAATTTACCCGCCGCAAAACTTTTCGCGGCGCGGCTTATCTCTCTGAGGGGAGAAATGACCCGCTCCGTAACAAAATACACGGCAACAAGCGCCGCAAGCATTACCAGCATTATCGACAGCGTCATAGTTTTTATAAGGGTCTGCAAAAGGTCCGCAAGCATTACGGATGTAGCGCAGACAAAGACAGTACCGCAAATCTCCCCCGCGGGCGTATGAACGGGCACAGCGTAGAT
Source organism: Eubacteriales bacterium (assembly GCA_045653705.1). Lineage (GTDB taxonomy): Bacteria > Bacillota > Clostridia > Oscillospirales > CAG-272 > HGM12713. Next base: position 8,569 of record JAZOMG010000037.1, read on the forward strand.
ATATCTCGGAGAGCTGAACACGTCGTATATCTGACTGTCCTGTGATATTTCCCTGTCGCTGTTTATCTCTGCCATCAGCTCCTCGGGGATAGTCTCTCCCACCGCTATTTCGTCTATGTCGCTTCCTACCGCCCGAAGTATAGCACCCTTACTGTCGGCTAACAGCAAGGTAACGTCATCGGAGTTAGAGGCGACCATAGAAAGCACCGTATCAACGTCCTCGCCGCTCTCTTCAAGCAAGACAGAAAGTGATTCCGCATTCTCAAGCTTCTTTTCGATATATTCTGCCGAGGAATGCGCGGCGGTGTTCATCATATCCGCCTTTGCATCCTCGGAGTAATTCCCCACAATGGACGATGTCAGCAGTATTATTATAAGAAAGCTGCAAAGCAACATCAGCATAAACGCCGACACGTACTTGGCAAATACGCTTTTAAACATTGTTTTCTCCTTAGTCAAGAGATACTAATCCAACCTCGGTTTTATTCTCTCTTGTTTAAGGGGTTGCTTCCAAAGGAAACAACCCCTAAATCTTATTAACCTAAAAGTTCAAATTTGTAGCCTACGCCCCAAACTGTTTTAAGAGTCCACTTATCGGATACTCCCTCAAGCTTTTCACGCAAGCGCTTTACGTGCACGTCAACAGTTCTGGAGTCTCCAAGATAATCGAAGCCCCATACCTTATCGAGAAGCTGGTCTCTCGTAAATACTCGATTATAGTTGGAAGCAAGGAAATAGAGCAGCTCAAGCTCCTTGGGGGGCACGTCAACAGCCTTTCCATTGAGCTTCAGCTCATACTTCTGATGGCTTATCTCTATATTCTCAAACTTTATAACCTCTTCATCGTTGGGATTAGCGTGAGCCCTGTAACGGCGCAGAACGCTCTTTACGCGGGCAGACAGCTCTTTCATATCAAAGGGCTTGACAACGAAATCGTCCGCACCCAATTCCAGTCCGAGGACCTTATCGAACACCTCGCCCTTAGCGGTTATCATAATGATAGGCTTTGCGGACATCTCCCGTATCTCGCGGCAGACCTGCCAGCCGTCCTTTTTTGGAAGCATAATGTCAAGAAGAACCAGGTCGGGCTCGTATATCTTGAAATAGCTAAGTCCCTCAACTCCGTCGTTAGCTACCTTTATGCTGTAGCCCTCGTTTTCAAAATAGAGCTTTAAAAGCTCGCATATGTTCGTGTCGTCATCTATTATAAGTATTTTCGTATCCAACATTTTACAACCTCCTATGAATACTTTTCCTGTCCGCGTAGCGGGAATTTTTACACATCATCTTATTATACCATAGATTTCCTATAATTGCAAACAATTTTTTAATAATTTTTTACTTTTTTTCTGAATTTTTTATGATTTTTATGTGATTGTTTGGTTTCGAGCATATTTTAGGCGCTATAATAAATGTATTTATTGACTTTTTAATAATTTTGCTGTATAATTATGGGAAGGTAGTTTTGAACATAAAGCTCGGTTTTGGTGTCCTATTGTTCACTATGCTTTTCACAAAAAACAAAAAAAGGATGAAAGCAATGTTTGATTTTCATATTCACTCGTCTGTTTCATTTGATTCCGAGGCGAGAGCAGCGGATATCGCGCAAGCCGCGCAAAAAAAAGGACTTCGCGAAATATGCTTTACCGACCACTGGGATTATTTGCCCGCCCGAGAGGACGAGCACAAGCTTTTTTCCCTTGAGGAATATGACGCGGCATACGGAAATCTAACCGCAGACGGGCTAAAAATACGCCGAGGAATAGAGCTTGGCTTAAACGAATGGAATACGGATGACTGCCGACGGGTATTAAGTGAAAAAAGCTTTGATTTTGTTATTGGCTCGGTACACTACGCTGATGGATACGACCCTTATGACCCAAGATATTGGAACGGCAAATCGGTAGAGACCGCGTACATGCGTTATCTTGAAAAGGTACTTGAATGTGTAAAGCTTCACAGTGATTTTGACGTTCTCGGTCATTTGACCTACGTATGCAAGTCGCCCTGTAATCCCTACCACGCGCCGCTGACTTATGAAGAATGCAGCGATATATCGGATGAGATAATGCGTATTCTGATAAGCCGCGGAAAGGGTATAGAAATAAACACCAGCGGTGTTGACAGAGGTGTAGGCCTTTTACCCTCCGCCAATCACGTTCGGCGCTTCCGTGAGCTTGGCGGTGAGATAGTGACCGTTGGTTCGGACGCTCACGGTGAAACACGGGTTGGGCAATATTGCGATGTTGCTATTGAGCTTCTGCGGGATATTTTCGGATACGTATGCACCTTTGAAAACAGAAAACCCATATTTCACAAGCTTTAATATCACAGGATATACTATTAAGACAAACCAAAAAATAAAATACTTAACAAAAAGAAGGTATAAAAAATGAAATCTATGATTGAAAAAACACTTATTATCGCTCACAGAGGAGCAAGCGGATACGCCCCTGAAAATACGATGGAAGCCTTTGAATTGGCGGCAAAAATGGGCGCCGACGGCATAGAGCTTGACGTTCACCTGAGCGCTGACGGACAGGTGGTCGTTTGCCACGATGAAAAAATAGACAGGACCTCCAACGGACAGGGGCTTGTTACCTCATACACCCTTGACGAGCTTAAAGCCTTTGATTTCGGCTATCATTTTTACGACAAGAAAAGAAAGGGTATAAAAGTACCTACCCTTGACGAGGTCTATGCCCTTGTCGCTCCCCTTGGAATGATAGTAAACGTAGAGATAAAATCCGCAGATCCCGCCATTATCCCCGCCTGCATCGAGCTTGCAAAGAAGCACGGAATGGAGGACAGGGTGATATACTCCTCCTTCGACCATTTCCAGATAGCGAGAATGAAGGAATACGACAGCCAAGCATTTATAGCGCCCCTGTATGGCTTCAATATGCTTAAGCCTTGGAACTACTGTGTTGACATCGGCGCTAAGGCTACTCACCCCAAGTACACTCAGATAAGTAAAATGGAAAATTACGTCAAGGAATGTCACGACAGAGGCGTAAGAGTTCACGTATGGACCGCCAACACCGAGGAGGATATCGACTTCCTGCTCAAATCCGGAGTTGACGCTATCATAACAAATTATCCCGACGTTGCAAAAAAGCAACGGGAAAATTTATAACACATCAAAGAAATCTGAATATTTTGTCGACTTATAAATTATATTTTTCAACACAGATTTAAAAATAAACCCAAAAAATCAAATGCGGCGTTACGCTATAAGGAGAGTTATGAGCTATTTAAGAGACAACTTTTTACTGACAAACAAGACGGCTGAAAAGCTTTATTTTGACTACGCAAAGGATATGCCCATATTCGATTACCATTGCCATCTTTCCGAGCGTGAGATACTTGAAAACAAGCCCTGCACCGACCTCTGCGACCTCTGGCTCGGCGGCGACCACTACAAGTGGCGTCTTATGAGAAACTTCGGTATCGACGAGGAATACATAACGGGAAAGGCAAGCAAAGAGGAACGCTTTGCCGCATTCTGCAAGACCGTGGGCACGGCATACGGAAATCCTATGTATCACTGGTCGCAGGTGGAGCTGAAGGAATTTTTCGGCTGCGAGCTTGAATTAAACGAAAAGAACGCATCCGCAATTTTGGAGCATTGCAACAGATACATAAAGGAGAATAATATCACTCCTCAAAAGCTCATCGAGTCCTCAAACGTTGCCGCTCTCTGCACCACAAACGAGGTATTTGACGACCTGACCGTATTTGACGAGATAGCGAAAAAGGATTACAAGTTCAAGGTTATCCCCGCATTCCGCGGAGACAAGATAATGAATATCGATGCCGCAGGCTACAAGACGTTTCTCGGCAAGCTTGAAGCTCTCACCACGCCCATCACAAGCCTTTCCGACCTTGAAGCCGCTCTTGAAGAGAGACTTTGCGAATTTTTGAAGAGAGGCGCTCTTGCAAGTGACATTGCAGTAGAAAGAGTTTGCCCCATATCCACGGCAGATGAAGCCGATGCGGTGCTGAAAAAGGCAATCGCAGGCGAGGTAATTACAACAGCCGATGCCGAGACCTTTAAGGGCTATCTCACTTACTTCCTTATGAAGCTTTACGCGAAGTACAACATCGCTACCGAGCTGCATATAGGAGCTATGAGAAACAACAACAGCCGTATGCTTGCAAAGCTCGGACTTGACACGGGATACGACAGCATTTCGGACACCAACAGCATCACTCTCCTTTCCCGTCTGCTTGACAGACTTGAGAGCGAGGGCAGTCTGCCGAAGACCATAATCTTCAACCTCAACCCCAAAATGAATCCCGAAATCATGTCGCTTATCGGTTGTTTCCAAAGCGGAGAGGCAAAGGGTAAGATACAGTACGGCGCGGCTTGGTGGTTCTTGGATAATAAGGTCGGAATGGAGAGACACCTTGAAGATATGACCGCTACGGGACATATAGCGTCCTTTGTCGGTATGCTTACCGACAGCCGCTCGCTCCTCTCCTATCCCCGTCACCACTACTTCCGCAGAATACTCTGCAACTATCTTGGTAATATGATGGAAAAGGGCGAGATGACAAACGATATCGAGGCAGTTGGCGAGGTAATAAAGGACATTTGCTTCCGCAATGCGGCTGAATATTTCGGACTGTAAGATACTTTTCAATTAGCGAAAAATCAAAATTCCAAACAGGGGCTGTTGCGTAAAACAGCCCCGTTTTTGGTTCGATAGAGGCTTTTAGCTCCTCCGATAACATCCCCTTATAGGGCTTAGCAAGCCACTTAGCCGGTGGTTATGACCTTAATAAAAAAAGCCCGAAAGCCAATACAGCTATCGGAGCAGATGTGTAATAATTATGTACGCAACCTATTATTCAAGGAGTTTGTGTTCGTAATATCCTTTCATAATTTTGTTTTGTACATATCAATCGCAAAGAAAATCTATAACAACGTCTTGCAAATGCTCAAGGTCGAGACCGAGCTCGTTGCATTTGCTTGCTAATTCGTATACCTTTTCTTTATCACTGGAAATATCGTGAAATGATGCAAAAACATCACCCACTCCGTTCTTGGCATCGTATGCCGCTATTCCGTAGGACGTTCTGTATGTATCATCACATCTGTACGTTTCCTCTACTATATCGTATTTGACCTCAAGCATTATATTGCCCCCTCCTTTTCTTTTAGCAATTCAAACTCAAGACGCATTTTTTGCAAAAAATCCGTTGTGTCAGGCAGGCTCATCAGCAACAGCATAACGGTAAGTGTCCCGCACTTGCTTACTCCGATTTCTATATCGGCATAGGAGCGTTCGCTCATAGCCAACATTTCTGCCATCTGCTTTTGTGTGTAGCCTAACCTCTCTCTTTCACGAAGTACCAGCTCTCTTAAATTTTGCTTTAAAATATTGTTCATCTTTATTCTCATTGTGTTTTTTATACGAACACAAACATTAAAATAATAATATAAAACAGGACTAGTTTCAATGAGGTACACCTCAGGAAATGGAAAAAAATGGATTTTGGCTGTCTTGAACAGCAAAATTCTGTCCAAGACAGCCAAACGATCACCCAAAAACCTCAGTTGTAAAACCGATCGTCAGCAAGTTTCGGAATGAGATACAATTTCGGTTTCTGCCGCGCTGCCTGTGTACGCGGTAACCTCAAATTCAGCCTTGTATGTTGCTCCCTCTTCGGCAACGAAATCAACGCTTATGAAAAGCGAACCAACCGCCTTTTGAGCATATCCGTCTGCTACGAATATCCAACTGTGACCAACTCTCTTGTAAACAGTTATTGTACCCTCAATATTCGTTGCAGTGGATTGCTTACGCGCTATACCCGTTGCATTTCCCTCTGATCCATCGAATGAAATATCTAATTGAATTGTAGCAATACTTGTCCATCTGGGTTGTACCTTTTCGGGGGAAGCTGCGAATACTCCTATTGTTGCGGGAATCATCATTGCCACGGTCAGCAATACAGCGGTGATAATTTTTGTGATTTTCTTCATAATGTCAACTCCTTTTCTTTTTTTGAGGATTTACCCCTCTATTTATTAATTCAAAATAATATACCCAAAAATTACATATTTTTAAAAAATTTTTATTATTTGTATAAATCAACAAACAATTTGTTGCTTTTCGCCAAAATTACAGCAATTTCACGGTACAAAATATCTCATACACTTGTACGAATCGATATCCTCGACAACCCGACAAAATAAAAAAATTAAGGAAACGCGAGGAAAAACCTGATAACCCTGTATGGGGCACGTATTTTTTCGCTTATATTCTCTCTTTTCGGTTAATCAATAAATATGGGGCTGTTACGTTTAAACAGCCCCTTTTTATTTGTATTACCTTATTATTCTGCCCGTACACTTTCTGCAATTTTAATCATTTCATCAACATCAATAACAGAAGAAAATACTATGTATACGTACTCTCCATCATTCCAAATAATAGACGTTTCCGCATTATTTTCATACGTTACCAGACTTGCAACATAACTATTAATGCTTATTTGCTGTACCGTTGCGGTTTCGTTATCAACATATGTCTTATTTTCATCCATTACATATTGACTAAATGAATAAACCACATTATTTCCAGAAATATAATCTACTAAAACGCCTGTTTTACTCGTTAGCACATCCTCAAAAACGCCGTCCAACACATAACTCGGCTTTCGGATTTCTTCTATTTTAGTAGGCGGTGTGGGCGCGGCAGGCGGTGTGGTATCTTCTGATGAGCTGCTTGTGTCGCTTTCGGACGAGCTTTCATCCTCATTTTCGGACACACTTTCATCTTCCTTGGCGTTAGCGCTGTCCTCTTCCTTGACAGGCGCGCTGTCCTCGGGCGTTTGGCTGTCAGCCTCGGGAGCTTCAACCTCATAATGAATCGTTATGTAGTCATCGTACCATTCAACGATTGCTTTCCATATTGCCTCTCTGATACCCGATACGCTTACAAATAATGCAAACAAGATAGACATTACAAGCATTGCGGCAATGGCTATTCTAACAAAAATCTTTTTGGTGGTTGCATAGATATCGACACGACCGCCCCTCTTTATCAGACGTCTGATCTTCGCATCTAATCTCTTGGGTATGGGCTGTTCCGTGCCGTCGGTGCTGTCAAACAGCTTTATATCATTTTCTCCGCAATTCATATACGCCAGACGTATCAGGCAGTCAAGCTTATTATTATCCGAGTATTTCATTTATCTCCTTACCCCCTTTTCCTCCAACATTCTTTTAGCACGTAATATCCTTTGATTTACCGTATTTACAGGTAAGTTAAGCATTTCGGCTATCTCGGTATTACTCATACTCATAAAGCTTCTGAAATAAAGAACGTCGCTATACAGCGGATTCATATTTTCGATTATATTGGATATCCGCTTTACGTTTTCTTCGCTTATTACCATTTGTTCAATATACTCGTCCTCATCGGGAACGTCAAATTCAACAATCTCCCCATACTCATCCCTGATGATATCGTTGACAGATATCTCGTTTGCGTATCTTCTCATATTCTCTTTATATTTATTTACGGCAATACATCTAATACATTTCATAAGGAAGTTTTTGAGATGATCCTCAGACCATCCGCGACACTCCTCAACGTGGTCGATAAGAACTACCACCACGTCCTGCACGCACTCGTCAACGTCTTGCTCATTTTTTACGTAAATTTTCGCTTTGTTAAAAATTGCATCCTTATACCGTGCATACACCTCCTCTACAAATTTTTTATCCTCTTCGTCTCGAATAAGCAAAATTATTGGTAACATTATGCAAAATTCCTCACTTTTTCTAATTTTTGAGGAAATTATATCACAATTATTACATTTTTGCAATATTATACCGAAATAGATTATAAAAAATATACAATCGACTGCATTGCAAGCCTTGTATAAAAAAATATTTAATTGCATATAATTAAAAAATATATATGCAGTTTAAATTTGTCATTCTCTTGACAAACTGCATATTACGTGGTATAATATATGCAGATACGGAGGAATGAATATGAGAAAATTTGATTATTCTTTTTTGAATAATGGATTACTCCCTGCGCGGCTCGTTAATCTGACCTCGGGCATTACCGAGTTAAAAACAATGGCGGGAGTGCGCAAGGACGAATATGCAAAGATTTACACCGAACTTGAAGCAGTGGCAAAAATACAGTCGGTTAAAAGCTCTAACGCTATTGAGGGAATCGTAACGAGCGACGACAGAATTGCCGCTATCGTCAGCGGCAGCAGTGCGCCCCTCAATCATAACGAGGCGGAGATCGCAGGATACCGCGACGCTCTGAATGCCATTCACACCGGACACGAATATATTGATTTCCGCGAGGGCGATATTCTTCGTCTGCACGAAACAATGATGTCGATTGCAGGATATGAGTTTGGTGGCAAATATAAAACCGATGACAACGTAATTTTGGAAGTCGATGTTGACGGCAACCGCCGTGTTCGCTTCCGTCCTACTCCTGCACGCGAGGTAGGGCAAGCGATGGAACAGCTGGAGCTTGCTTATTTGGATGCAAAAAACGATGCAAATATCAATCAGCTTTTGTTAATTCCCTGCGTGATTCTCGATTTTCTTTGCATTCACCCGTTCCGTGACGGAAACGGAAGATTGTCTCGTCTGCTCTCGCTGCTGTTGCTCTATAAAAACGGATTTGATGCCGGCAAATACGTTTCCTTTGAGGAGCAGATCAACAATTACAAGGGCTTTTATTACGAGGCGTTGAAGCAATCCTCGGACGGTTGGGAAACAGGCGAAAACGATTATTTCCCATTTATCGAAAACTTCCTCTCTACACTGTATATGTGTTATAAGGAGCTTGACAAGCGGTTTGCGGTGGTCAACGGCAAGAAGATCACCAAGAAAAGCCGCGTAGAAGCCACTGTTCTCAACAGCTTGACACCCATATCCAAGTCGGAGATCTGCAAAATACTCCCCGACGTTAGCCCCACCACTGTGGAAGCAGTACTTGGTCAGATGGTGAAAAGCGGAAGCGTTAAGAAAATCGGTGACGGCAGAGGGGCAAAATATATAAAAATTATTTAATTGCATACAAATTATGGTTGAAAAATTCGCAACAATATGATATAATTAAAAGGTGAATTTGTCAAATTATAAAACATGGAGTAAAATGGCGTAAAAGCGTATACCCCAACACGAAAAAACCTTGTAAAATAAAGGAGATTAGATAAAAATGAAACTTGGTATCGTTGTTGATCGCCTTGATTTCATATCTTAATATTGTCCTAATAAAAGTCTATAAAGCTTGATATTTCAAGATTTTCGGAACAACCAAAAATTTTATAATCACACGCATCTCCATATAACTCCCCGCGAAAATGGAGTAAAAATGGAGTAAACCAAAATACAGAGTTGAATTGATGAAAAAGGACCTCACATTGTAAAAAAACAACCATAGGTTATGAGAGTTATACTCACACCTATGGTTGTTTCATTTTTTTGCATTTGTTGTTATCGGATTTCCAAAGGTTTTAATAATACTATCTAAAACAGCTTTGTCTTTTTCTATCAAATTGCTTGATATTCGTTTAAGCAACTCAAATTGCTCGTCGTCAAGATATTTCATACCAAGTCTGTAACCGTCCATAACGTGTACTCCCCCACCGCCGCCTTGTGTGGTATAAATCGGATAAGAGCATTCGAGTACTTTAATATCATATCTGATCGTTCTTTCGCTTACGTTGAATTCTTCACATAAATTCTTTATCGTATCGTGTCTACGGACACATAGCGTTTCAAGAATTTGCATTCTTCTTTCAGCAGTATCTCTCATGCTCTCCTCCTTTCCATAAACTAAAAATGGACGCCGATAAACAGCTACCCAAATTGAGTACCTGTTTATCGGCGTCCTCTCGTGTATATCCGGTTAAAACGTCCCGATTTGTCGTGTATGACCTGATAAGGATTTACACGCGGCGCTGTTTCAGCCCGACCTTACCGTCGTTTACACCATTCAATTTATTTAATATAGCGCTATCTGTCCTTGCGGAGCAAATATATCTATCTGCGTATGCCTGCGTCCTTTGGGTTTTGACACCAATTTGCATTGACAGCGAGGACATTCGTATTTTACGGTTCCCGTTTCATTTGCGTAACCTATGAGCTTTTGTGCGCAGTTATTACAGTACATTACTGCGGGTTTCCACATCTTTGTATCCTTCATATTTCCTCCTGAAAGATCAATACATCTTTATACAACTGACTAAAACGCCCTGTATCTCACAATCCTTGACTATGATATCCCTCATCGTTTTATTTTCGGGGTGAAGTATGATTTTATTTCCTTCTCTGTAAAACCGCTTCAAGGTTGTTTCTCCGTCAACCAGAGCAACTACAATGTCGCCATCGTCGGCATAGTTTTGTTTTTTTATAACCACAAGGTCGTCCTTGCGGATACCAATGTCGATCATACTGTCTCCGAATGTACGCAGCATAAACAATTCTCCGTCACCAAATAAGCTCGTAGGAAGTGCGTAAGTTTCCTCTATATCTTCTACACCAATATTAGGATTACCGCAAGCGACTGCACCCACAAGCGGTATCATCGTTGTACCGCCTCGCCGTAGATTTTGCGGTGTGGCAATATTTCCTTGAGAGGTCTTTGCAATTCTTCCCTCTTTCTCAAGAGCGTTCACATATCGGAATACCGAGCTTAGCGTTGTCATTCCCGTTTCGTGCATAATCTGACGGTAGGTTGGTGACTTGCCGTTCTCTTTTTGATATTCCTTGATATACCGTTCTACTCTATCAAGCATATCCTTACTAGGCATTCTGATCCCCATAAAATGCTCTCCTTTCTCAAAAGGAACTTTGTGTTCTCTTTGCTTGGTGAGCATATTATATCACAAACGACAGCGTCCGTCAAATTTTCGTGTCCCGTGGAACGGACATGAAAAGAAAAATCTCGGATTTCTCCGAGATTTTTTCAGTATTGAGCCGTGATTTGCTCTACGAACATATTAAATTGGTCTTTGATTTTTGTGGGAGTAACTATACGCATTTTACCACATGAGCCTACTACCCAAGAAAAGAACGTAGGACTTACCTGTATCTGTGCAAATACTCTGTATGTATCATCACCTGTTTTCTGCACCTTGATATTTTCACCAAACTTATCAAAAATATCGTCAAGCATATCTCCTGTAAATTCAAGCTCAACTGTCTCTATCTCACCGCCGAACATAGAAAACATCTGAGTTTTAAGCTTCTCTATATCCATATTCTCAAATTCAGCTTTTTTAGTAACAGGTATGCTCTCTATACGCACGTCTTCCATACGGTCTATACGGTAGTTAGCTGTTCCCTCTTTATCATCACGATAGCAGACAAGATAATAGTTATCTTTACTCCAAACCATAAATAACGGGTTTACGATATACCGTTTTCCGTCTCTGCGATAAACCTTGTTCTTCTTATAGTCGAGTGAGTAATACAGAAACGATATTTGCTTACGCTCGTCGATAGCGGTAGATATTGCATCAACGCTGTAGATGATATGGCTGTTACTATGCTTGGGCATATCGTAATTTACTATATTCTCGGCTATGGTCAACGCCTTGTGCTCTCCGAGTTGTTCCGTGAGCTTTTGAATCATGGACGATTTCTGACCGAGGCTGAGCTTAGATGCTTTTATCGCATCGGACAACAAAGTTACCTCAGCATTTTCAAACTTGCGGTCAACTACATAATAATAGTTATGCTTTTTCTTATATGAAAGCACCTCATATCCATATTCGTTGAGCAGTTCAATGTCCTGCGGAAGTGTTTTACGGGATAGCTCTATATTGAGCTTCAACAATTCGCTTATTATGTCCTCGGTACTCAATGCGTGTTCTTCGTCTGTCTTACGACAAAGAAGGTCGTAGAGGACAAGCAGCTTTATTTTTTGTTCTTTGTTGTACGACATACTTGTCCTCCGCGTATCCTTTCTTTTTCATTGACCGTATAAAAACATTTTACATACTTTTGTTTTCCCAATTTTATCCCAAGTTTTTAAAACGGCCCTACGTCTCCCGTAACAATTGGAATAATACGGAACGAATACTTATAATTACCCGCAGTCAGTCTATATTTCTCATTCAGCACCGTACCGCAAGAGCCCGAGCCAATTCCTGCCTGCTTGTAGTCTATATTGACTACGGTCGTTTCCTTGGGAACAAGCTCGTAATCGTGCTTGGTTTCGGTAAGCTGTATCGGAGTAAAGTGAGAGCAGTTAAAGCTGAACGTTTCCGTATCCTCGGTGGAAGCTATCATGAGGCCGTGTCCTGCTTCGGAGTATATTTCAGCCCAGCGCGTTTCGGAATGTGCCATATTCTCCTGCGGTCTTATATAATGCTCGAAATGCTCCGCAACGCTTGAAGAGTATATGCCTACAGTTGAGGCGTGAATCTTGTCCTCATAGGACTCAAACGGTCCGCGTCCGAAGTATTTAAGCTTTTCTGTACCCTTGGGCATCTCAAACATCACACCGAGCCTTGGGATAGTAACGTAATCCATATCATTTATGTTTACGTCAAAGGACATAGTCAACTCCTCGTCCGAGGTGAATATATACGACACCTTACCCGTAGCTATCGGCTCACTACCATCGGCTGCTATCTCAAAACGTGTTGTTATGACAGTCTTTGCATCCGTCTGCTCGTCAAGTGTACAACCAAGGCATTTGTTCTTCAAACGGTCAAAGCCAAGCTCGTACCACCTTACCTTTATTTTTCTATCGTTATCGGTAGGTGCTCTCCAGAGATATGGAGTAATGGGTGTTGCAAGCAGTTCTTTGCCTCTGTTACAAATAGAGGTTATCATACCGCTGTGCTTATCCACCGTATAATTTCCGATGATAAAGACATTCTCCTTCTGACTGAAATTCAGAATTTTTTTAGTCGTTGCTTTTCTTTGAGCTTTTGCAGTAGGTATAAGCACCTGCTCGTGACCTATCTCATATCCTACGTCGCACCATTCGGTCGTCTTTGCCATACGGTAAGAAATATTGAAATAGCAAATGCCGTCAAGCGACCCAAAGGTATCCTTGGGCAAAGCATAAGTTTTGCGTGTCTGTGGCTTTACCTTCAGCTCGGTAAATCTGCCTTGCTTTACGACCTTACCGTTTCTCTCGATATTCCAATAAAGGTCTATATCTTCAAGTGTAGTAAAGTAGCGAAGGTTTTTAACTGTAATCTTTGAATTTTCAAAATCGGAATTCGTCAGTCTTACGGGACGCATGACTTGCTTCAGCTCTAACATTCCCGTATGAAGATGTCTGTCGGGATAAACAAGTCCGTCACAGCAGAAGTTCAAGTCGTTTATTTCGTGTCCGAAATCTCCGCCGTATATGTATTTGCTGTTACCCGCAGTGCCGACATCAACCGAGTGGTCGGTCATCTCCCAAACGCAACCGCCAAAGAATTGGTCATACTTATAGATGATCTGCCAATATTCTTCAAGATCCCCCGGACCGTTGCCCATTGCGTGGCTGTATTCGCAGAGAAACAGAGGAAGTGTACGCTTTTTGTTATTACATACCTGCTCACACATATCGGGCATATAATACATATAGCTTTCCACGTCGGTGTAATCGGTACGCATCGAACGGAGAGCCTCATAGTTACCGTTCTGCTCGTGTTCCGTAATACGGCGATAGAGGTCTTCACTGTGAGCGATACAGTTTGGAATTCTCTCATGGAAATAGTCCGACATTGCGGCAAAGTTTCTGCCGTAGCCGCTTTCGTTTCCAACAGACCACATCAAAATACAAGCGTGGTTTTTATCCCTCTCCATCAGACGCTCGGCGCGGTCAAGGTAAGCCGCCGTCCATTCGTCCGAATCGGTAAAGGCATCCCAATTACCCGTTAGCTGCATACCGTGCGTTTCTATATCTGCCTCGTTGCAAACGTAAAAGCCGTATTTATCGCAAAGCTCCAAAAATCTCGGATCGTTTGGGTAATGACTTGCTCTTATGAAGTTAACATTATGTGCTTTAAGCAGCATAAGGTCGGCTATCATATTCTCCATAGGCGTTGCCGCACCGAGAATAGGATTGCTGTCATGGCGGTTCACTCCCTTTGCCTTGACCTTTTTACCGTTTACGTAAATCACTCTGCCTTTTATTTCAAAGCGGCGGATACCGACCTTTTGGCAGATGATCTCCGTACCGCAGGTGAGATAAAGCGAATACAAGTTCGGTATCTCGTCACACCAGAGCATAGGCGCACTCACGGGTATTTCTATTGATCCGTTCTCGGTCACACCCTCGCTTAGCGTTTTACCGTCGGGAGATATGAGCTTATACGAAACGGGGGCTTTCTTCGTCAGCGTCAGCTCCGCCTTTACGGTAGCCTTGTCAAAAGGCGCATCCGTGTCTGTGGTTACAAAAATATCCGTGATATGCACAGGCTCGCGAAGGAGCAGATAGACCTCGCGGAAGATACCCGAAAGGCGTATCTTGTCCTGATCCTCGAGGTACGAGCCGTCGCACCACTTGAATACCAAGACCTTTATATTGTTCTTTCCCTCTTGCACGTAGTCATTTATGACTATCTCGCTTGTTGTATGGCTCACCTGACTGTAAGCGGCAAATTTGCCGTTTACATAGAGGTAAAAGCAAGAGTCCACACCCTCGAATACGATGCGGATACTCTGCTGTAATTGCTCCTCTGTAAGCTCAAAATCCCTTGAATAAAGTCCGCAAGGATCGTCCTCGGGAATATTTGGCGGATCAACGGGAAAGACGTATCTTTTGTTTGAATATTGTGGGGTATCGTACCCCCGTCCGAGTGCCATCTGCCAGCTCATCGGAACGGTTATTTTATCGGGAAGCTCTGCACCGAGAAAATCTCCCAAATGCTTCTCCGATTCAAAAAATCCGAAATCCCACTCTCCGCACAGAGAGATAAATCTGTCACTGTCGGCTCGGTTGCCCTTTGAAGCGAAAGCCTCGCTCTGATATGGGATCATATAGGAATGAGGGTATTCGCAGTTAATATGTAATATATTGGGATTTCTGTGATGCTTTAATTTTATATTACTCATCATAAATTTATCTGTTCCATAATTATTTCATAAAGTCTTGATACTATTTCAATCAAATACCGTAAAATGGAGAACACAAGAAACAAAATCCTTAAGCTTTTCCTAAATACATATTCCCGCATTCATAAGCATTCTTCCTGACATTACTTGTCCAGTCTGATCGTTAAGATACTTTTTGTTCTCGACAAGTCTTAAAAGACTAACATAATGTCTGTCATATATACTGCTCAGCATTACAACTCAGGTACTGGACACCTCACTCTTATCCTCGGACAAAAAGCTCTATGAGTTTACATATTGTTTCCCCACTGTTTTTCGGCATATATTATTTTTGTTTCAAAACTCTTATTATACCTACAGCGATTTCTTGTTCCTCTGATAGTCCCCCGGAGCCATGTTGTACTCTTTCATAAACGCCCTGTAAAAAGAGGCGTAATCAGAAAACTTCAGTATATTTGAAACCACAGTTGGCATTGTCCCCTTTTCCAAAAGCATACACCCCAATGCTAACCGCTTGCGCATACTATACTGTTTTGGTGACTCTCCAACTGTTCTTCTAAATATTCGGATCAAGTATCGAGGGGTTACTCCCAACATTTTGGAGATCTGTGACACAGATAAGCTGTAATTATTATCGTACAAAATGTTTTTCGCAGCTTCTACATAGTCAATATGATTTGAACCGTTATCAGAGGTATCTTCGATATTCAAGCTTTTATTGTTTTTTATATGAAAAGACAATATTGCCGTCATCATTGATGAAGAATACTTTGGCAAATATACTTTTTCATAATCTGTATTTAACAAACAATCTATAAGCGCGGTCACATCGTTTATATAGTCACATTCGAATATGAGAGCATTGGGTCTAAAGGAAAACTCTCTTACATACGATGTAACCTCATCGCCTCTTATCATAATCCAATAATACTCAATTGGATCATTGGGGTCAGATATTAGTGAATGAACTTTATTATTCCATGAAACAAAGCCCGTTCCTTTGGTGATAAGCGTTCCATTATAATATCCCTTACCCTTGACGCAGTAATGTATTGCGCATCTGGATTGTAATATTCTATCGGTTATTGCCATGGTCGAAGACATTTTTACATATCCCGCGCTCCACAACCAAACCTTCTCCTCGGTTTCCGATGGGTATATATATATTCGTTTTTTATAATATTCTGCATCTCCGATAATATTAAAAATATCATTCGTATCTCCATCATATACACGGTCATTTATTTCCACAGTGTATTTTACATACATACGAAGAATCTCCTTTTAATGATTTAATCAGATTATGAAAAAAACCTCGAACTTTAATCGATAATTATTTCCCCAACAATTCCTTTAAATAATCCACCTAAAATATATCCCTTCTTATTTCCAAGCTGTTCGGTTCCATTACTATGATAATGTCCAGAAAATACGGCTTTTATGTTCGGTTCGTTTATAATATATTTTGTCACGGCTTGAGTAAATTTTATCTCATCCTCGGTAGCCGCAAGGTCGGGATGTACCTGTTCGTGAGTCATTTGCTTACTTGTAAGCGGAACGTGACAAAAAATGATACAAGGCAGACCACGAGAGACCTCGAACTTCAGCTTGCTATCGGCAAGCGTAGAGTTCTCGGTTATATCTTCAATTACGTCACTAAATACAGAATCGGACGGCTCCTCGTCCTCGTTGCTGTCAAATACCGAATACTGAGAACCGAAGCCCGCATAGTTAAGGGCAAAACCGATAGCAGACGACTGCGCCCAAAAAGCTTTTTCGCTATAAGCGGTAGCTTCGGAAACGTATTCATCCGCGCCGTCCTTATAGTTGAAATATATCCTTGCTCTTGCCATAAAATGCTCCTTAAGCGGAGTGACCTGTACGGCAATTCTCCCTTCGGGATATTTCAGTCTGAACCACGCAATTTTGATTGGTGTGGGAAGCTTTTTCCAACTGCTTCCTGTAGTCAGGTCTGCCTTTTCCTCGGCAAATACCGACGGATCAAATCCGTGTACCTGATTAAGAGCGCCAAGTATTCTGAATTGCGCTGCCTTATCCTTTTCCGTAGCCATACTCAGGTTTCCTCCTTGGAGACTTTTATAAGAACAAGCGTGTCCCTGTACTGAAGCCATACGGGAATAAAGCCGTTGATCATCTTGATAACCGTTTCCTTATAATACTCATTAGATGTCATTTTAAAGCTTGACATGGTATTGGCAATTCCATTGTAAGCATCCGCAAGAGCAGCTTTCGCCGTTTTACGTGTGTTGATTACAGCCTCATCGGTCGACTCCTGAACCGCATGCTCATTTTGAAGTCCTCTGAGGTAATTAAACACCTGAGTAAAATGCTCAACCATAGTTTTTACGTTATCGGTTACGGGAGCGGTCTTGCAATAAATGCGAAGCGCCTCTATGACACCGATACGGTATCTTAGCTCCTGCACACGTTCGAGATCGCTAAGCGGAAGCATATTCTGATTAACAGCCTGCTCCACTATATTCTGTTTTTCTTTGTAAACATCAAGTATTTTTGCCATGTTTAGATCCTTTCGTTTATATCGAGCTCGTCAAGGCGTTTTGCCAAGCACGTGCCTCGTTTTTCTGTGTCGTTTTTTTGAATTGAAATACACAACGCCCGACGCTCTCCAATGATAGTCACCTTATCTTTACCACGGGTTATCGCTGTATAGATAAGCGGACGGTTAAGCATTGTATAATGCGCGCATTGCAGATTGATAATGACCGACTTATATTCCGATCCTTGCGACTTATGTATAGTCGAAGCATAACCGAGTTCAAGCATATCAAGGTCTGCCGACTCATATTCCTTTATCCGCTTGTCACCAAAATCCACGAGAACGTACGCCTCATTGTCAACAAGCGTTATCTTTTTTACGTATCCCACGTCACCGTTGCTGACGTCCTCGTAATTTTTCGTCTGCATGACCTTGTCTCCCTCGCGGAAAATTTTTCGTCCGACGGTAACCTCAGCCTTGCCTTTTTTGTGTGGATTTATTATATTTTGAATATGAGTGTTAAGGGCATTTACGCCTGTCTCGGTCTTCTGCCTGAACGGAGATAAAAGCACTACGTTATCAATGCCGTATTTCTCGGTTTCCTTTACGTAAAGGTCGGCAATAAGTCCTGCCGATTCAACAAGGTCGGGGGACTCTATAAACCGAAAATCATCTCCGTATTCAAGATGAAGCGAACCGTGACGTATGAGCTTTGCATTGATAGCGATTCGGCTACCCGCATTCTGTCGGAATACCTTATCGAGCCTTACGAACGGGACACAACAGGATACGAGCATTTCGCTGAGTACCGCGCCCGGTCCAACCGAGGGGAGCTGTTCTGCATCACCAACAAGAACGAGCTGTGCGCCGTCCTTTACCGACTCAATCAACCGACACGCAAGGTAGATATCCAACATAGAGACTTCATCTACGAGTATCAGGTCTGCCTTCAGCTCCGATGCTTCTCCAAGATATCCGTTATCTCCCGCAAACAGTCCAAGCGCCTTATGTACCGTATACGCGGTATGTCCTGTGGACTGTTCAAGTCTTCTTGCCGCGCGTCCCGTGGGAGCGCAACAGCAAATGCTTTTCTCGGGATACTTTCGTCTGAAGATATCCAATATCGCTCTCTGAATGAGTGTCTTTCCCGTTCCCGGTCCTCCCGTAACGATACACAGCCCATTCGTCAGCGCTGTCTTTACAGCAGAACGCTGTTCAGGAGCGAGCCTCAGACCGAGATGCTCTTCTTCTGCGTTTAGCTCCGCATCTATATCTCCGTCAAACTTTACTTTTGTATTCCAAAGCTTTGCGTGTATCATATTGGCAAGAGCCTCTTCTTTTTCCGCCGTGTCGGTTCTGTATGAGTTGCCCCGATACGCCTTGAGCCTACCGCTGTTTTGCAGGATAAAGGCTCTTTCAACTATCTGCTCCGTGGTAAGCTCAGGAGTATTAAGCAATTTTACCGTTTCCTTGATAAATTCATGCTTTTCAAGGCACAGATGTCCCCTGCTTTCAGCATCGCGAAGGGTATACAATAACCCCTCGTCAATACGTTCGGGAGCTGTTTTGCTTACACCCATGCTCTGCGCTATTTTGTCAGCCGTGTTAAAGCCTATACCCGTAAGCTCACAAAGCCTATATGGGTGCTTGTGTACGATCTCCATCGCCTTACTACCGTACTCGGTATAGAGCCTTACGGCTCGGTTTGCGGAGATACCGTAAGGTGTAAGAAATGCAACTACGTCACGCGCCCCACGGTTAGCAATGTAGGAATCACATATTTTGTTAAGCTTTCCCTCGCTAATGCCGTGTATCTCCAACAACCGTTTAGGTTCTTTGTCAAGGATCTCCAGCGTTTTATCACCGAAGTTATCGTATATCCTTTGAGCAATTACCGGACCTATGCCCTTTATCTGCCCCGAGGTAAGATATGAAACGATACTGTCTCGGTTTGGGATAATGATCTCCTCATAGGATTCTACCTCAAATTGCAGACCAAACTTGGGATTTTTGCTCCACTCCCCTTTCATTTGATATTTCAGATTTTCTGATATGGGAAGGCAATATCCCACTGCCTTGATCTGCTCCAAAATGTGTCCTGATTTATCCCTTATGTTTTCACACGGCTTATATACCGCCACCATATACGAGCTTGGCAAGATCTCCTGCGGGCTCGACGGATACAGCAGCTTTTCAAAGGTACAAAGCATTATTTCTCCTCTCCGAACTCAAACCGATTCTCTCGTTATTTTGAGCTTTCGTCCTATTGTTGTCTGAACTAACTCACTGTAAATATCGGGATAGTCATTTTTCAGTCTTTTTGTATCGGTTCTGTTCTGTGTTTTTGTTACGTAGTCGATGAGAATTTTACCTGTGGATGTTTCAAACACACCGTGCTCGTGTGCTCCCATCGCATCAATTATCCGCACCGAATGTGCCTCAATAGCCTCCTGTTTTCTTTTTATTTCTTCGCTGCAAGCATCTATCTCGTCCTGAAGCGTCAGTATGCGTTTCAACGGCTTCTCAAATTTTTTAGAGAATTCGATGGTTGGCAAACTCGCATCACTTACGGGATATATTCTGGCAAGCGACTCAAGAGCTACCTTTGGCTCAATGTCGTCCATAGTAGGCATCCTGTCGTTCTCCAAGCTCCATATCCATTCCTCAAGCTTACTGAGAATAATGCCTTCCTTTACGCTTTCCCTTTCTATACTTGGGATTGCGTGATCCTTTTCGGGGTTATTGCCCCATACGGCAGAAAATGCTCCTATATCCACGTCGGCAACGGCGAGATAATATCTCAGTTGTAGCTCATAATATATGGGGTATGCTCCCTTTGACCATTCGTGCGCCTTGTGATAGCTACAGCTCTTACACTCAAGTATGCCGTTCTTTCCATCTCTCTTCCTAACATAGCGGCGGTCGAAATCCGCGAGCGCGTACGGAAGATCGGCGTGACGATACATTATTTTATCGTCAATCACCTTATCTCCCGTCTTTCGTCCGTACCAGTGAGCCGCGATAGGTTCAAGAAGATGTCCCATCTCAAGCTGCATCTCGTTCATCTTTTGCGCAGGACTCATTCTGCCTTTTTTTATGAGCCAGAGTTCTTTTGGGGTTACCCACGGCGACACACCGAATATTGCCGCAATATCACTGCCGCCGACCGTATATGGAATATCCCCTTTCGGTCCGTGCATTCGGCACTCAAGCCATCTTTTACGAGGCATTCCTGTGGTATCACATAGCGGTATCGGCGCTGCCATCAGTAATCCACCGCCTTTGATGCAAGATCGTATTCACGCCAATTCAGCTTTAAGGCGCGAGCCATATTCTCCTCAAGAGCAATAAGCTTACTTTCAGAAACGTTATCGCACCTCATCTGATAAGGTATCTCCTGTAACGCAAAGAAAACATCGTGAGCGGTTGCTGTGCCACCGCCGTATGTTATCTCAAATCTTGCTATTGCTTCAAGAGCCTGCTTTTTAGGCATACAGAGTTTTTTGCAGATTCGGGTCATAGCGTTTACGGGATAGCTCAATACTGTCCTTTCAAGTTCTTCAAGACGTCGGATACCATCCTCATATTGAGTGAAAAGCTGGTCAAGCGCTTTATCAAAATCAGCGACAGTCTTTTTGTTGCGGTGATCGATGTTTATACAGTCTCCTATGTGAATAGAATATCCGTTCCCCATGAGGAGTGCGGATACCTTTGCCGACGAGACACCTATATCTGAAGTGGTAAATCTCACCCCCGGTGTCATGCGGCGAAGCATTCCTCTTTTTCCATTTGAATTAAGAAGCCTTGAGTAGGTGTCGAGAAGCTCGTCACGCTGCTCTGGCAAGCTCCACGAGGCGCTCGTTATAGAGTGATCGCTATATCCTGTGTCAAATTGGTTGCCCGGGAAGCGTTCATTCAGCTTTACCTGCAAGGCATTCAGAAGCTCCTTAATGGGCAGAACAGAATAATCCGCCTCATCACCTGAATGGATGGCGGATACCTTTTCGTCTCGGATAAGCACCAGCGCATCGGTCGTTGACAGCTTGAGACAGTCGTTTACTACGCGAGCAAGCAACGGACGCTCTAACTTGGGTAAGGACGAGCCGTTGATCTTGGCTCGGTCAAGCATTGTCTTGTAGGCTGTAGATCGCATAGGATACGTATCTCCGTCTACCGTAATCGCAAGACCGAGATTATATGCCGTATCCTTAACGGCAAGCTCACTGATACCTTCCGCAAATCTGTCGGGATTTGCAAACAGCTCCGAGCTTTCTCCCAGCGGCTCTACGGTAAGATCCTTTATCTTACATCGAAGCCACCGTGAATTCTCGTTTTGCTCACTGTGATAATCCAAGATCATAGGAAACGAGTTAAAGGTTGTGGAATAGTTGTCCATACATGCGTTTTGCATTTTTATGCTCCTTTCTTTTTTGCGGGTTTACCGCTAAATATGACAAAACCGCCAATCCATAAAAGACTGACGGTTATGCTTTTAATTTTGCTTGAAAACGAAAAGTGCCAATATAGCCCGTAGGCGATACTGACACTTTTATAACTGATAACTGTAATTATCCGTAGATAATTTTGATACTGTACGCAGATATTATATCAAAGATTTTGTCTGCCGTCAATGCTTTGCACAAAGTTGGCGTATACTCGGCGGAATGTTGGCTAAATTGACTTTATTTATTCAAAAGCCAATCAATTGCATTTACAACCTTTATTCCTTCATAGTTGCCAAGAGTGAAACGATCCAGTGTGATAACGGTTTTAGGATAATTGTCGTTGATGCTTTTGAGAGGAGACATTTCTCTTTCAAAAGTAGATTCCTCTACCATTGATGCCGTTACCTGATAGTAAAATACCTCTTCATTTTTTCTGGCAACAAAATCTATCTCTGTCGCACCGACTTTTCCAACGTTTACACTGTAACCGCGACGTATAAGTTCAAAATAGATTATGTTTTCAAGTGAAAATCCCAAATCATACTTTTGTCTTGCCAAAAGATGACGTCTCAATCCAAGATCAACGATATACATCTTTTGATTTGTCTTCAGTAGTTGTTTGCCGACAACATCGAAGCGTTCTACCGGGTAGAATATATACGGCTCAACCAAAGCATCTACATAATCATCTACAGTATTCTGAGATATTTTACGACCGCTTGAGGTTACGTAATCCGCTATGCTTTTTACCGAAACGGGACTTCCTATAGAGCTTGCGAGAAACTTAGATATATTTTTTAGAAGCGCTATATCCGTGATCTTGCGTTTGTTGGGATCTACCTCCTTGCGTCGCTGACGCTCTTCAACATCCTTTAGGATTATCGTATTATAGATACCTTCCAAGTAAGTATCGATCTTGTCGCTATCATTTCCCAAAGCTGTTATATAAGGTAATCCGCCGTTCTTCATATATTCAACGAACAATGCTTCCTTATCTTCCGATGCTCTTAACTCGCAGAATTCAGAGAAAGACAGCGGAAGCAGTTTTATCTCTATATATCTACCTGATAAAAAAGTGGCGAGTTCACCGGAAAGCAAGTATGCGTTAGAACCCGTAATATACACGTCCACATTCTTCTTTACATACAAGCTGTCTACTGCTTTTTGAAAATTCTCAACCTGCTGTATCTCATCGAGAAATACATACGTAGTTTTTGTCTTGTGAAGTCTTTCCTTAATGTAATTGTAAAGAGCCTTGTAATCTAACAGATCCTCGTATTCGAGTTCTTCAAAATTTATTGATATAATTTGATCATCGTCAACACCTTGCGTTTTTAAATATGCCTGAAACATTTCAAGTAATGTCGACTTGCCGCAACGACGGATACCTGTAACGACCTTGATCACTTGTTCATCTTTCCATTTTTTTAATTGTTCCAAATATTCATTGCGCTGTACCATAACATTATTCCCCTTTTAAGTTTTTTACGGTGTAACTATTATATCATATTATCTCCAGAATGTCAACACTAAATTCCGAAATCGGAATTTAGTGTTGCTTATTCTTCGTTTTGTTCCAAATTCGGAGATAATTTTGCTTGAATTTTAAGCAATAAATGCGTTTTTCATAAAGTTCCAATCCTCGATAGGTAATTTTACAAAATCGGGATTATTGGCTTTACACACATCCTCCAATGCCTCGCGCATACCGCAAAGACTGCAAACATATATGTCCGCGCGTCTGCTCAACGCATTGCGCAGAAGTGTAGGTCTCATTATGTCACCGCACCTTGGACAAGGCAGTATTTCTCCTGCTCTTTGCCGCATACAGTAATTTTTCACCCTTTCGTTAGTCTGCAAAGCATTCATAGTTGCTCCTCCATCGCTTCTATCTGCTCATTAAACTCATCATAAGTTTTGGGAATTACGCCGTACTCCGCTCTGACATTACTTAATTCATCGTCCCAAACGGAAAGATAGCATTTTTCCTTTATGAGTTCGTCGTTCTCATCAAGCTCTTGATAAAAGATCTGCTTCTCTTCCTCGTCAAAGGGCTTGGGCATAGAATAACATGCGCCAAATTCCTTAAACTGAAAATACGCGGCTCCAAAGCCAATCAGTTCGTCTACTTCCTTTTTAGGTTCTCCGCTTTCGTCAAATATGACTTCTCCATTTTCGTCACGAACATAGTGCCAACCGCTACGTCTTCCGCAGCGATTACACATTTCCCATTCTTCAAAGGTTCTGCAATCAAACTCTACCGTAAGTACTCCTCCGCACCGTGGACACTTTTCATAACTGATACTTGAGCTCAAACTATTCCCTCCCTATCAAAGATTATCAATATAAACTTTTGGCAACGGCAATTCTTTTTTCTCGATAAAAACTCGATAATGATTTTGGCAATACTCGCCCTCAATAAAAGCTATGTATTCCGTATCTGTTGCTTTCTCCTCGACGAAAGCAGATCTTCCGCTCCATCGTTCTATACAACCCTCTTTTCGCTCTTTACTGATATATCGCCTCATTTGAAGTTTTGCTTTTTCTATATCAGTAAACAGACAGCAGGTATTAGAGTCCTCAAAATCTACCGTACAATCCTCTATAAGAGCGTACACCATTACTGCCTTTTCATCAGGGAGCAATTCAGACACGGCTACAATCATTTCAGGGCTCATAATTACCATATCAAGAGAAACGCCTTCGTTTCCTGCCGCTTGCTTCAAAGCTTCATACTCTGCTTCAAACGGTGGTAAATCCAATGAACAGTAAATATCAGGATAAGAATTGTCAGTTTCTCTATCCTTTCCCGTGCGTATCTCCTTGATCACACCGAACATTCCTTTGTAAATGCTCTTATTTGTTGAGTATATTTCTTCCCCGACCGTATATATTTTTCCTTTGTAGTTAAGGCTTTCACCATTTTTCTTATAAATCATAATTATTCCCTTTCTTACTGTGATTTTTCAAACTGCAATTTGACTACTGCTATTTGTGTAACGTGCGTTTCTACATTCATTCCCTTTGCCGAAATTAAGCTCGTAAACAATCTCGCTTATAGCCTTATCGTCGTCCCATCTTGCAGTCGCGGTTTCTCTCGTAGGTCCTGCGCCATAGTGAACGGATACTATGCCATTATGTATTTGCATAAGCACATCCTTTCTTTCAGCGCAAACCACCGCCAAATTACCAAGCTGTTTCATACGCTCTCCTTTCAATTATGCCGCTTCCATCAGGTCTGCCATTAAAACGTCAACAAGGCGTTGACCCTGAAGCTGTCCTGTATTGATAATTATATTCTTTTTGCTAAGCTCCTTGAAATTCTCAAGTCGGAGAATACGGCTCGTCTTAGCAAGCTCTCGATCATTGTCCGTCATACGCTCCTTGATCTCCTTTTGCCATTCACGCAAAAATTCTGACGCAAAGGCTATATCATTTTCCTGCCTGTCATACATCGTTCGCTTCTGACGAACCGTACCGCAGGGCTCTACCTCCAAGGTATAATAAGCCTGCTTCGGGCTGTCACTTTTACGCAAGAAGAATACGTACGCCTCCCGCCTTTCAATTCTGTCCCAGTACTTATCGATATTCGCCACGCAATGATGGAGCGCACGTCCCTCGGAAAGTATCTGCTCTATTGTAGTCGGAACGGTAACTGTGTATTTATCGTTAGCGTACTCATACTTTTCTCTTATTTCAGACAGATTGCCCTCAACATTTGGGAATGCCTCTCTTATCTTTTGAGCTCGAATAGCATCTTCTTCCTGATTACAAAGGTCAACCAGCGCATCGTGACGTTGCTTTAGCTTACGCGTTCGGTAAACGATTTCGTCGTTGACATCATAACCGAGATCTTTTGCCATAGACAAATAATCCTCCCAGGTTTCAAGAACCTCTCGGAGTTTCATAGCGTTTTCAGACATCTGCCTTTTTATGTAGCTCTCTATCTGAACAATGCTCATTCTGTCACTTATAAAGCTCAATTTCTTTGGAGTTATGTCGTTTTTCAATAGCCAAAGAAGCGTTTCTTCGGGGATTTCCTTTTTCGTCTCGGTCTCATATTGCAGCCATGTGAGCATATCCATGTTTCCGTTATGCTTTATCAATTTACGAAATGCCGTCGGAGTAAGCATAAGTATTTTGATAATGCTTTTTTGAATATTTTCTGCCGTGACAGGTAAAAACTGATTTCTGTTCCACGAATACGAGTCTATTAACTCATCTGAAAGCTTGTACAAGCCTACCTTTACCGTCTTTTCTAAAAAAGGACACGAGGTATATGCGACCAAGTATTTTTCGGGATTTATATTAGGTCTGTACTGCATATATTCCTTGAGCCCCGATGTCTTTAATTCTCCTTTGAACAAAGATGGAAGTGTTCTCCCATACACCTTACCGGTATTATTTCTAAGATAATACGCGACAGGCGACGCATCACGTATCCAACGGTATTCTATATTTTTGTATGACCCGTAGATATATGCCCTGATATTGTGTTCTTGGGCGTTCCCTATTGCTCTTCTGTATTCAAAGAAACACACCTCCGGATTCTTATAGTTATCAAAGGTGTATCTTCTGTAGCCTTCGAACTTTCTTATCATGTACCCGTCCTTGCACTTTTGTATCAGGCACATAAGATATTTGTCAGTAAAAAGACGCTTAAACCGTCCGACGGATTTAAACACTATTTTCTTATGGCAATGAGGACATACCCCCTCGGCATTATGATGAGGCGGACTTACCTTTACGGTGTTTTCGCAATACGTGCAGTAGCCATCTCTCATTTTGCTTTTTGAATATCTGTAAAAGATATAATTCTCAGGGATTCCGACCTTGTTTACCCACCGTTTCCAATCCTTTGGTAACGGCGGCGTTTGCTTCATATCCTCGTCCCAAGGATCCGTTTGCTTTTTATGTCTCTTTACCAGACGTTCATCCATTATTTTGCCTTGAAAGCGAGATATTAAGGTAATCGCGTCTGTGCTTTCATCTTCAAAATAAACCTGTATTGCCCTTTGAGTTTCGCTACAGCAAGCAATTTTTGATGCGTAAAAATACGACGGCCATTTCAAACGCCAAAAGGAGCCTGTCAACCAATGTCCGTTTTCGGTATTGTAGGTAAGATACGTTCTTTCTTCTTTGCTGAAATAAATTTCATACAAAGGATTTTTTACGCTGGTTCGTATGTCCTCTGTAATAAAACACGATAGCTTTAGGATGCCGTTTTTTACACAGCACCGCAGATAAACTGCGGTGTTGTGTTCACGTGTCTCATATTTATTTCCATACCAATTACTGTGAACGGTGATCTTGGGCTTATCAGCCATAGCCGAGCGGTACATGGAAGGCGTAACTTTTAGTTTTGGCATTGCAAGTAATTGTTTTTTATTCATCATTTTATCCCCGCCTTTCCCTGAAGTCTATGTCGTACCATACGTTTGGGCGGATATTCTTACCGTCTACGCGTGTGAGCGCTATTCTCTCTACAGTCTGATTATCCTCGCTTTCCATTGCGAACGCAAGAATATCTCCAAGACGACCTTGGGCTATAGGATCTGAGCCTCTTACTACCGCGTAACCGCGGGATGCCGTAGCTTTATCCTTACAAACATGACTGCTCCAAGTGCGTTTTGGATAGTCAACCATAAAAGCAAGTCCGTGAAGAAACAACTGCTCAACGGACAACTGCCGTATAATTCGAAGCTCCGTACTTGCTATCTTACTGTCTCTGTCATCCTCGTCTATATCACCGCCTGCTTCAACGACACAATAAACCGAGTTATTGATGTCACTGTAATATGTAATACAGTCAAGAGGATTTTCTGCGCTGTGAAAACCGTTCTGCGCGCAGTTTGCCTCTGCGGTAACGTTCTCTCCCATCTCAAACTGATAACCTCTGCAAACCAATCCTTTGTCAAAACCCTTGTATGCGATCATGCCGCAAAGTCACCTCCCAGCATAGAGAACAGGTCAAGTTGCTCGTCTTTTTCAATCGGTGTGGGTTTTGGGGTTTCTTTCGAGGATTCAATTTGGGACTCGGGGGTCTTTTCTGGTTTCTTTTCTACCTTTTTCTCGGTCTTTTTGGTTGATTTTGACACAGGTTTTCCGATGTAAGGTCTTGGAACAAATTTTTCCTCGTTTTCATTCTTATCCTCGGGAGCATCCATATCAAAGAAGTGTTCTCTTGCCCACTGATAACAAAGCTCATCGGGAACATCACTGCCGTAAACCTCATTGTTAGGCTCAATGCCGTTGTCCTTTAATTCCTGCTTTATAAACTCAAGCGCCTTGCGGTTGATATACCTGAAGCAGTTTGCCATATTTTTGCGAGGGTGCATAGCCCGCTTTGCAAGCTCGATATCCTCGCAAAATAGCTTCTGTAATTTTTCTGTTACGCACTCCTTCATATTCCGTCGTGTCAACCGTTCGGTATCGTCACCCACGCGCTTCGTTGATGCAGCCACAAGCGCATCATTGTCAAGGGATGTCGCTTTTTTCCACGCTTCTTGCTCTGCATCTTCTTTTGCCTGCCTTTTTGCCTCCCATTCAGCCTTTCGCTTTGCCTCGGCTTCCTCGTGTTCTTTTCGCTTTTGGTCCTCACTTGCCTCTTTTGCAGAAGGATCGGTTGGTGTCTTTTTAGAGGATGCAGGCGTTTTAGGGACAGCCTCGACAGGCTTTTCTTTTTCTTCTGTTACAGGCAAATCAACCTTCTCGCTCTCCTTTGGCTTTTGCTCTGCATTTTTGGGTTCAGGGACTGTAGGCTTTGAAGTCTTAACGCTATCAGCAAATCCTGCCATCGAAGCAAAAAAGTTTATTTCCTTTACACCGTCATCATCGTTTTTTGCCATGCGTCTATCAATATCTGCTTCTGAAAAATATCCCATTTTACTATCTCCTTTTCTTTACTATGCGCATTTTGCGTATTCTTTTCGTACTTGCACGACGTTCGCATGTGGAATCAGCGAAACCTCATAAACATATTTCTCCGTTTCAAAGCACGCCAGGTATTCGCTTTGCTCAAGCACCTTTATCACTCGTGATGTGCGGATAAGTTCTCCGCCATAGAGAATGACCGCCCTTGCGCCTTCCCTTACGGGAAATACGGGTCTGCCGCTGATACGTATTTTACTTTTATTGCAAATTGACTTTGCCTGTGATCCGCCGGAATTTATATTATTATGTTCCAGCATACTGTACTCTCCTTTCACTGTGTAATACAGAAGGGCAACTTCTACAGTTACCCTTCGTTTTTTATACCTTGATATACTTTTTTACAATAGACGTGAGCCTTGTAGGAAGCTCGTCTAGATTTGTGATATCCAAAAATGAGTTTCCGTATATGCGCTCGATATTCTCCTTGTCCTCGCCAATCGCTGCTACTATATAGATAAGTCCTTTGTGCTCATACTCAAGTTTAATATCTGCGAGGTCTGCCTCAGCGCTTTTTCCGCTGTAACCATCGGCATAAGGTTCTCCGTCGCATATCTGTATGAGAAGCTTGATATCCTCCTCTCGCTTTGCAAGCTGTTCAGAAACAAATCTGAGCGCCGCACCGTCACGGTTGTTATTCCTTGCGTCAATATCCATAAGACGGTATTTGTCGTCGCTATCATAGGACTCAAATTCCGCATATGAATACAGAGCAACGGGTTCTTTCCCACCGTATCGGTAATCTGTAGAATGACCGTAGATCATCATTGGGATATTCAATCTTTCACAGAAATCCTGTAGAATAATAGAAACAGCTCTTGCGTAAACGTATCGGTTACTACAACTCATAGAACCCGACTCATCAACAAGCAAAGCGATAGCAAGCTCGGATTTTTCATCGGGGGCATTCTTCTTATAGAATATCTTCCCATCGTTTCGATGTACGGTAGCTGCGTCAAGTTTACGCCCCATCATAAGTCCGTTCACCTTTCCTCCCCTGCGCTTATCATCAAGATGCTTCTGTAAAGCTCTTGCAAGTCTCTTGGATATATCGATCAGCGGTTCTGCAATAAGGTCATATTCTTCCTTTATAGCATCAGATACCTCGGTCATACGGTGAATTTTTACGTCTACACCCTCGTGTAGATCGCCGTAGAGTATTTCTCCCGCAATCTCATTCAGCGCGTTGATACGCTCTTTTTCAAGCTCCATACACGCCGCGCGCTCCTCCATCGTTTCAAGAAGCTCCTGTATCTCGGCAGCAGCGCGAGCATTATGCAAATGCTCATATTCCTCATCGTACTCTACAGAACCTCCCTCGCTGTATTCAGCGCGGTCTTCCTCGGAGTTCTTGCCTTCACCGTCTTGCCCGGGGAGATTGAAGATATCATCTGTTTCATCTGAAAGCTCTTCCTTGTCTGCCTCTTGTTCTTCATCCGGCGTATCTGCATCTTCGAGTTCTTCTTCAGTCGCTTCATCACAATCGTCATCAATGTTTTCAGGCTCTTCATCACAATCGTCTTCAACATCTTCAGAGTCTTCATCACTTACCTCATCCTCAACATCATCGAGCGAGAGCTGATCTTCGTCCGCACGGAATTCTTTCTCTTCATCCACACCGTCATTATTGACAAGCTCTTCATCGGAGTTTTCAGCGTCTGTTTCTTCTTCAGCCTCCCCGTCGGTACTATCCTCAAAAATCTCCGATGGTTCTTCATCAAAACTTTCCTCGTCTGTTGCTTTAGTTTCATCCTCTGCGTCTATGTCGTCTTCCATATCGATACTTTCCTCGAAGTCTTCAGATATTTCTTCATCGCCAGTATCACCGAACTCTTCATCGGAAGGTTCTTCTTCGGTTTCTTCTGATTGATCTTTCCTTTCATCGTCATCGACCACGCAAGATACGGCTTCCTCGCTCTCATCACCGTCTGTCTCGGTTTTCTCAGACTCACTTTCTTTGTCTTCGGATGCGGAGGAGGTATCCTTCATTGAGCTTTTGCTGTCGGATTCTTCCGATAACTCCGTCTCGAGTTCGTCACCTTTTTCTGTATTTTCCTCAATTTCGGATACAGTCTTTTCTCTGCGAGACATAGTAACAAGCATAGGCTTTTCATCAGCAGATGCCATAACGGGGGATGTATCTCCGCTTCCCGACATGCTGATACCGATCAAAGAGCCGAAAGCTTCATCGATAATATCCACCGTATCCTTACCTATCTTTGACATCTCCTTGCTACGTTCACAAAATTCCTTTAGATAATCCCAACAGCAGATCATTATTTCATTGACAATACTAAGTCTGTCTTTATAATCTCTACTCATAATGGAATAGTCTATTTTTGTAAGCAACTTATAAACAGCCTGTACTCTTTCATCGTCAACCGATTCCTCACCGTATTTGATGTCTCCGTACAAGGCGTAGGACAGCATGATCTGCATAATACTGAAAAAGATAAGCCCTTTATCTCCGCATTCCTTTTCCTTGAGCTCTGTTATCGTGGGAAGCTGTTCTCTAAATCCCAGCCTCATTCGATCAAGAGCATAGCCAAGCGTTCCGGGGAAATTACAAAGCATACGGTTCTCAACGTATCCGTCCTCAATGATGTTTACGATATTTTTTGCGACGTTCATAATAGCGTCCCTATTTTCAGGATCGGCCCGTACGTATTCCCAAAATGCTTTTTCATTTTCGACGAGCTTCTTATCCATAAGTTCGGGGGATGCAGGATACCATATACATTTTATAAAATCGCCAAAGTATTGCTTTGACTCTTTATAGTCTGTATAAAGCACGTGACCAAGCTCGTGTACCACAAGACCAACTATAACGTGATATCTGTCAGTTCTCGTCTCCTCACGCGTTACAAGCGGATTACCTGCATTCACTATAATAAGCGTATGGTTGGTCGCCGCTATGAAAGGATCCTTTGCGTCCCAATATATCTTAATTCTTACGCGTCGCTTGTACTTATACCGATTCAGCTGAACGGCAACTATCTCCTCAAGGTGAGCCGCAAAAATACGGGACGTAAAGAAAGTCTCGTCACTGATGGCGGAACGCCTTGATGCAATACGCTCTCTTATTTTTTTATGATCTACCCAACCCATATCCTTATCTCCTTATCTTGCCGAAGCAAATCTTCCGCTTTTCAAGGTTTTGGGAGCAAATATAGGTTCGAGTATGGTAGATATCAAGGACTCTCTTGCCTTTGCGTCGGTCGTCGCCTTGCTTACAACAGTCTCAAGCGCGGATTTATGAGGATCTCCCGTGATCTGTGTGCTATGTATCCAGTCGATAAGACCTCTCATACCGATAACGCCGTCGTCAATATGCTTACTGTCACAGTAATCCTTTATCTGTGTTACAACAGATACCATATTCTCTACCATCTCCTCGTCATCGCACTCGGTTACCTTCATGGCACGCTTTTTGAGCGTTTCGGCTGATGGAAGATCCATATCCTTTACTATACTCATTCTGTCGATAAAGGATTGGTTCATAGCCCTACAGCCTTCGTAGTCCAAGTTCGTCGTAACTATAACGACTGTGTCGGGGTGACGCTTAATAGTCTCTCCCGTTGGGAGTAATATAGAACCGTCCTGTTCCATAAGAGAGTTAAGTCCTACCATAACGCCGGGACGTGTTATCATAGACGGCTCACGGATCTCTATAACGTATCCGTTCTTTATTGCCTGCATAAAGCCCGTTT
Source organism: Eubacteriales bacterium (assembly GCA_045653705.1). GTDB lineage: Bacteria > Bacillota > Clostridia > Oscillospirales > CAG-272 > HGM12713. Next base: position 41,236 of record JAZOMG010000037.1, read on the forward strand.
CAACGTATTTAAAGGACTGCCCGCTTGACTTTTTCTGTGCCTCATGTTTCATAAGCTCGGATATCTTATCCGAAACCTTACGGAGAACGATGTCCATACATTCCTGCGGCGAAGCGTAAGCCTTTGTAACACCCGTAAGAGCCAGATATGCGCTCTCCGAATCGTATTCCATATCGTCAAGGGTTGGCAGATTTAAAAGCCGTTTTACATTATCATAGGTAATACCTCCCCAAGTATTGACCGTTTCCAGCTCCCTGTCAAGCTCGCTTTGACTCCTCGCATCCGACGTTCCCGTTTCGGGAAACACCTGACCGATAAAATCGAATATCTCTGTTCCGTCGGAGCAAGTGTACTCAAAGTATGGAAGTCCAAGTCCTGCCGCCACAGCTTTTGCGCCCTCAGTCTTACCTGTTCCCGCAGGACCGCGAAACATAAAGTTACGCATCTGCGAGGGCTTTCCCGTAGTGCCTGCCGCATGCTTGCACACATCCACGACCTCCTCGGGAATAACGTACCAAGACGGTATCTTGGGAATGTGGATCTGCTCGGCGGGGGAAAATACACGGTCATTAAACCGATACTTATTTACGAAATCGGCGTGCTCGACGAGTATCACCTCGGCATCATCATTACTGTCGCCTACAAATATTTTGAACTTTCCCGCAATCGTATCAGTGGGTACAAAGCTTCCCGCTTCAATCTGTACTCTTGTAAGGCGTATGATATTTCCCGCCTCGTCGAGTGAAAGCTTCAAGTGAGCCGAACATCGTTCATTAACGATACGTCTGTATGCGTTATCGCAAAGTATTGCCATAGCATCGGTCGCCTTGTTCATATCCGAAAAGCCTGCCATAAACTGATCGTAGTACTTGGAATAGTTTTGAGAAAACTCCTCGTCCTCCATTAAAAACGGAAACATTGACATAATAACGGCAACACCGTCCTGTCCCCTGCTGTTTAAAATATAGTTGCTTGGATTTTCGGTCTCCGCGTCATATACCGATGCGAGAACGTTTCCCGTAGCGCTGTCATATACGACGATATGATACTCATTGGGCTTACTCTCGGTCTTATATTCCGCAATTCCTCTGTAATCAATAGTTCCTACAGCGCCGGGCGCACCTCTGTTTACGATATTACATATTGAGTTCACAGCGGTAATAACGCTCATACAAAGAGTTGAACGTGTACCGTCACCGTACTTTGATGTTGTGGAAACTATCTTTTTCGCAAGACTGTCAAACGGTGACGGAAGATCCTTTGAAAAACTGAATAAGTTTGAAATAACTGCTGCCATTTTTATTCCCTTTCTGCATTTTTTTGCGTAAATTTTATTGTAATACCGTCAGGTACTATCTTTGTGTTTTTTATTCCCTCGCGCTCAAGCACAGCGCAGATATCCTGCCAACAAGCCTTCACGGGTAACACACTTTCATCAAAGTGTATGGACTCCTCAGAGTTTCCGATTGCCTCGTTCATTCGGTTACCGATACTTACGATATTCTCATCTACCCACTCAAACGCCATAAGCTGATAATTTTCAGCTTTAGGAGCGCTTGGAGTATCCGTATCGTTCATCACGGTTTTCTTTTCATCGCATTTCGGTAAAAATATTACCGCCGTGACCTTAAGCTCGAAATAACGTATCTCCGCTCTGCGGTATCCGCCAGCCTGATTTAGGCGTATGAAAACTGGATCCCCCATAGCAATTTTCTTTTTGGCGTCGGGAGTTTCCCATACCCATTTTGCCGTAGGATATTCTGTCGTCACCAATTCACTTATCTTTCGTTGCATAACCTCAAACGCCATATTGACCACATCGTTTTCTGTGACGGCTTTAGGCAATAATAAGGGCTGCGGCTCTTTTCGTACTTGCTGTTCTTTATCGCTCCGCTTCGCTTTTCCTATCATAACGCTTACGGTAATAACACCGATAAGGGCAATAAAAATCATTGTCCAAAAGTGAAAGAGAACGGCAACACCGACTATTACCCAAAGTATTATCCGAACGTCCTTTAACATTTGTAATCTTACTGCATTGTCATTCATAATACTATCTCCTTTCTGTAAGAGGACGCGGTACGTAGATGTGTATTTGCTGGGGAGCATCCGATTTTACCATATTCCTTACGATTATTGCTGCCGCGCGAGACGGATCGTAAAGCTCTCCTACACACCACGGTGTTGCCGCCAGAGCCTGTCCGAAAAGGGTGTGTCCTCTATATCCATCTTCGATATCCAGAGCCTTACGAAAATCCGATTCGTTTTCATATACGCTGATACTGTACTGATGGCTCAATCGCACACCTTTGACAATAGAGTCGGCTTCATCACTGTTTAATCTGTTTTTGGTTTTGCTTTTGATAGCATTTCTCAATTTGTTTTCTTTTACTGTATCGGCAAGAACCGAAAATACTGCATTTACCATTTTTACAAATTCCTCCTAAAAGCAAAAAGGACGCACATCTACCGTTCTACAGTTGATGTGCGTCCTTACGCTAAGTATTATTTTTGACGATTATACGTCGAAGAATGCTCCCGCGTTAAAGCTTTCATAGCCCTGCCAGTTGTCCGATTGCTTCGGAGATTCCGACTTTGCATTGGCTTCTGAGCTTTCGCCACTGTTTTCGCTGTTTTTGGTTCTACCGTTACCGCCTCCCGCGTATCCTACGGATGCAAGGTACAGGACAAATCCTTCCTTCTCTTCTTTTGTGGTCTGGTCCTGCCACGCCTCGATCTTGATCTCACCCTTGAGGTTTACCCAAGAGCCTTCCTTAAGCTGCATTCGTTTTATCTGCTCAATAAGGTCGGGGCGATCGGTCTTTACCTGAAGATTGACCCACTTGATCTTATCGTCGGCTCTCGGATGATACATCTTCTTACCGACGCCAAAACGGGCAAGGCTTCCCTTTTCTCCATTGCTGATACGAATTGCGGGGTTGTCGCCGTATCCTTTTGAGATAACGACATTGTCTAAAATAAGAAACATATTTCTTTTCCTTTCCGCAGTTTTTACTGCTATATATTTTTTATTTCATCCCGAATTTCTCGGGCAGAAATCCAGTAAAAATAAAAAGTGCCAATCTGCACGTAGGTGCTGACTGACACTGTAAATATACTGATAAACTGTAATTGCTCATTGGCAAATAAGATACTCTACGTTCTTATTATACCAAAGAAAAACTTATCCGTCAATAGCTTTTACCGATGTCGGCGTAAAGGCGGCGGAATGTTGGCGAAGCTTACTTCTCTATCGTTATCGCATAGATGTCGGTAATGAGTTTTTCAGAACCTTTCTCGTAAACCTGAGCCTTATCGGGAATATATATAACTATGCTATCTCCAACATTTATACGTTTGCTTCCTAACCGCGTTATGACCTTGATTCTCTTATCTTCATAATCAACCGTTACGGAATTAATGCGCTTTTTAAGAGCTGTTACGCTTACGTCTACACACTCACCTGTTATCTTCACATAGCGTTTCCACAGACAGTTATTAAGCATAAGAACTCCGCTGATACAGCTTACCGTCGCTAACACAATAAAAGGCACTGCGAAATATAACCCATCAAAAGTGAAAAGTATTATAAGGCTTACTATGGTAGATAACACCCCAACAACAATCCTCGCTATAATATGCTTTTTTAGCACCTGTGGGATATCCGTAAATTTTTCTTTCATGCGCCTCCTCCCAATAAAACAAGAAGCGCTACGCACGCCGACAGTATAAGGACAACGAAAAAGCCTAAAATTGCCAATCTTATAGCAAGCCTTTTATCCTTGCTTTCTCCTCTATCATCAAACGCGTCTTCCGGCAGAATATCGTTATAGTAATCTCCGAAATCATATCTTACCTTTTCTGTACTTTTGTTTTTCATCATTTCTCCTTTAAAATAAAAATATCGCAAAAAGAGGGACTTTCTCAAGCCCAACTTTTCACGATATTATTTTACCATATTTTCTTTTACTTGTCACTCGCGCATATGCGCCGACTTTACGCCAAGATTGTGCCTTATAGTTCGGTTATATTCTTTTTCTCTATAAGGTAACTAAGGCTGCTGTCATACTGCAATTTTGAAATTGCATTACGCTCAAGAAACATATCTAACGTGTTTTTTTGCGTTAAAAACAATTGTTTTTTCTTTTCCTCGGGAGAAAGCTTTTCCCAGTTTACTTCTAATCGTTCCACAATACATTCACTCCGCCTTAATCTCTATATTGCACCCGAGCGCATCCACAACCTTCAAAAGGGTGTCAAGCTGAGGAACTGCTTTTTTACTTTCCATACGCGCAATTACGGATTGTGTCAAATGGGAAGCTTAAGCAAGTTCCTTTTGCGTAAGTCCTTGTGCCTTGCGTTTTTCAACCAAGGTGTCTATAATTTTTGCGCACTGTTCAGGCACCGATAGCGCCTCCGGCAGGCACACTTTGTTCGTAAAGCGTTTCTGGAGCAATATCTATATCACCGTCATTCCATACTGGAACTCCGTAATCAATATATACACTTCTGAACACACTTGTATCCGCAAGGGGCGCAAAAGCCGGCAGTGATAAAAGAGGAGTGAAATCAAAGACTCTTGCCTCTCCTGTATTAAAGCGAAGCCACAGCTTGTGGTTATCAAGAGGACGAACACCGTTGACCTTGAGCATCGGCGCTTCCTCGCCTGCATAGGCAATACCGTTTCTTATATACATACCGTAAACTCCTTTCAACTAATTATTGGAGAGGATCAATCTTTCCAAAGGCAACTCCTTGAATTGCTTTATTCCACGCCGCGTAAAGCTCATCCTCATGAATAAGTGCCCAAGCCTGTACAAGTTTCAACTGCTTCACAGGAAGGCTGCCTGCAAGCAACTCCCCGTCAATTCCCACGGATGCCTCATACTCCGCAAAGTAAACGTGGAAGTGAGGCTTGTGGTGCTGGCTGTTATCATTATAGATCATTTTAATAACGATATTATAAAATCTACATAATTCAGGCATATATTATTCCTCCCTAATTATTCTTTCACTGTTATTATACCACATACCGAAAATTTCGTCAATATCAAATTCGCTATTACCACATACATATTGGCACAGCGGCTCTAAATGAACCGCTGTGCTTCTTATTATGCAAAAAATGATGTCATTGCGTCTTGTATCGGTTTTGCAACAAGATACTGCGATGGTTCGTATTCTTTATGGATATCTGTCTTTTCCCTGCTCTTTTGCGGCACTACTGTTTTCGTTGCTTGCGCGCCTTTCATATACCGAGCTGTGAGCCACGCATCGAAGTGAGCCTTAGTCATCAGCATCAGTTCACTGAAATCATCAAAGCTCATTCCGATAGCAACGTGATTCTCAGGCTTTCCTTTATAGCGAGGAACGATAAGTCCCTTTGCATCCGTTTCACCCGGTCCGCTGTCTGCCGTAAGAGCCACCTCGGTCTTTCTGCCAATAGAAATACGGAAGCAGCGGGAAAGACTCATTCCGTCAGTCCTCTCTTTATTGAACTGCTTCAACTTCTCGGCGCTTGTTCCGCCCATCGTTTTGTAAATATCACTCTCATCGTTATTTTTCTTTTTTTCATTTACGAGATACCGAAGCTCTCCGCAACTGAGTTTACGGCAAAGCTCCAGAAATTCCTCTGCGGGAATATAGACATTCACGGTATTGATGTATCGAGCTCCTTCCGGCTTGGTCGTGTCATACGTTGCGAAAAAGAAATGGATACGGTTTCTGTCAAAGGAATCATTTTTGCTCTCTACAAAGCAATTTCTCGCATCCTTTCTGATTATCTGTTCTTGATTTCTTTCGTCACTCATCTTTGTTCTCCTTGTGATTTTCATATACAGTATTTACAACTTCCAATGCGCGCTCCGCATTTTCCTTGAACTGAATTTCAAAGTCGCGCGATATGTCGTAATTATAGTACAATCTTATTGCGACTGTGCTGTAGAGCAAATTCATTATTTCCTTATCAAGCTTCTTTTCAAGCTCCCTGAGTTTCTGTGACAATTCGTTTATCAAATTACTCCAATCGGCGTGATATTGATCCTCAATGGGAATACCGAAATCCGTAAGCCACTGGCGGACTGTATGCTTTTCTTTTTTATAGTTACAGCCCGACGGCTGAAGCAAATACGTAACGTCACCAGGCATGACCTTACCGTCGCCGTCAACTCTGAAAGCACGCGCAAGAGGAAACAATGCGCAAACGGTCGGCTTGGATTTATGTACCGAACACTTACCGTCAGATAAAAGAGGGCAGTGTTTATCCGAACCGACAGCTCTTAGCCGAACAACCGGTAGTCTCGATGTTCCGCCGATATATGACTCGCAATAGCTCTCGATGATTTCCTTTGCTTCTCTTCCCAGCTCCTTGGCGATATTATAAATATCCTTGGGGTTAAGCAAAATATCTGTTCTGTTGGTACAGCACTCTCCGCATGCACGACAGCCAAACTCAAATTCATCATCGAGTCCTATTGTCATTTTATCCATATTCTCTATGATATCGATCAAGCGCGGATCCGCATTTTTTCCGTATTTCCTCTCGTTGTTTTTAATATTATACTTTTTACAAGCGTTGCATTTCATATCTTGTCCTCCTGACCACTGAAAATTCTGCTCGTATCAAACGGGAACGGTCGGAAACCAAGCGAATCGCAGAAGTAAAAGCTGCTATTTTCGGGGGAATGTATCACTTCAACGACATCCGATACCGACAGACTTCTCGCAAGATAGTCTTTTGGCTGATTGCAGTTCAAAATGTAAAATACATCTTCAAGTCTATTCGCCTCAAGCTCACCTTCGTAAATATTTGAATAGATCTCCTCGGGTATTTTGCCGCTTGACCTACCTGTAACTGTTTGCAAATTTCTAAACATCAGATTATTACAATCGAGTTCAGGAACGATCTGGTATATTCTTACTTTCATATATTTCCTCCATAAGTGTGTTTCCGCATACAGGACAGAAGTTCAATTTAAAACCATAATGAGTAAACTGCCCTATCGGATAATCGTCAAGGTAGGTTCTATCCACTAAGGCTGCCGTATATTCCGTTACAGATTTATCATTTGATCTTCTGTAATACTCTCTGTCTTCTTTATGCTTTTTGAGCGCCTCGCAAAATGGGCAATCAGCATCTTTCGTTTCGCAACTCATTTTTATATTCTCAGCGCGTCTGTCCGAAGAAGCTGGTAGGAATACGGTCTTTGACAATACGTTCTTTCGGGAAAGATGTTATTGTCATCGGGAATTATAACCCTCAGAACCTTTCTATCTCCCTCATAGAACGCTTGCAATCTTACGGGGCAGTCGTCGTAAATGCCTCCGATGTACTCGCCGTCTTCAAAGGTTATGCCCTTTTGTACTGCCAAGCAGAGCGTATTGAGTATTCTGCTTATCTCACGGTCGGATATTCGGAGAACCACCTGAAAATCGGGATGTCCGTACCGTGCCATTCCGTGGGTATGCGCGTTGCAAAGATACGGCTTGAATAAGGCTTCTTTTGCCTTGCGGCTGTTATCCTCTACCAAATGGATCTGCCAAGTAATGTTTGTTTTCATATTTATTCCCTTTCCTTATACTGTTTTTAATATAAAGCGGAGCCGATAACGACTCCGCCTTTGTTTTGCCGATTATTCTCCGGCGAGCTTTGCTTCAAACTCTTCCTCAGTCAGCGTTCTGATACCAAGTTGCAATGCTTTCGTGAGCTTGCTGCCTGCATTATCGCCTACGATGAGATAGCCTGTTTTTCTTGTAACCGAGTTTGCGGTATTGGCGCCGAGTGATATCAGCTTATTCTGAATACCGTCTCTCGTGTAATTTTGAAATTTCCCTGTCACAACTACGGTCTTGCCGTAGAAGGGATTATTCGCAGTAAACTGCATTACATTATCCTCCTTTTCTAACTTTTTGAATAATTGCTATTCCTGTTTGTCCGAAAAATTCTCTGGCACCTCAAACCATCTGTACTCTCGCTGCCACCGTCCGCATTTATCAAAGCCTGAAACGTCAACGAGAACAACATCAAGCATATTCTCAACAATACATTCGATCTCATTAAACGCATAATTGGCATATGGCTTTTTGTGTCGTTTCAGTAACTGCTCTATTTCTGCTACCGTATTCTCATTTTTGAAGCAGTAGCATCTTCCAGCGAGCTTTTCAACAAAGGTCTGAGGTGTGTAGATTATGTTTGATCTTACCATCGTTCAGTTCTCCTTTTGAGCATCGATATCTGCTTCGATACCTTTTTCCATAAAGACGATATTTATAGCTTCTTCCTCGCTGTACCCATACTTATCCATTTTTCTGCGAATCTCGTATCCAAGCTTTAAAGATAATTCTTCATCCAATCCGTAATTCTCTGCGATATATTCGGCAGTACATGCAGCTTCATAGTATTTATTGATCTCATATAGCGCATCTTCATTTAAGGTAATGCCTTGGATGGTATATGAAATAGTCATTTTATCCTCCTATCTTCAGCCGCTCGCTCTCTTCGGGGAAGAATTCCGTAAACAGCTTCATATACCGTTTGCAAGCGATGCTCGATAACGAAGCCTGAAAAGAAGCCTGTGACCAAGCGATCATTTCTTCTTCGGGCAAAAGATATTCATCGGGTACAAACTCGCAACCGTTGAAATGAGGTGCTCTGGGCTTCATGATTCTGTCCATCTCGGTTTTAGTGGTTGTCCTCATAATCATCTCGCTTTTTTTCTCGGCAATAGAGGTCAGAAGCCGTTCCATATATCCGAACTTTTGGTAATATACCAACTGCCCCCAGAGTGTTTTCATAGCGCTGAACTGTAGCTCCCGAACTTTATCTGAGATTGTTTCGTCAAGCATTATTTTCGTAAACAGCTTCAAAAGCGTTATTTCGTATTCAGGCACATCTGTATCCTCCTATTTTGGTTTTTAAATCCATGTCATTTTGATTTCTCCTCTCTGATTATTTATGTAAACGGGATGGTCGAAACCATCCCGATAATAAGGTTAGTGGGAGCCATAGGACTCCGATCTATATAAAAAAGCACACAAAGAAAATTCTCTGTGTGCTTTGTTGGCTCATCGCCCTAAAATACAAAAAAGTGCCCGATGGATTTCTCCGCCGGACACTGTGTAACTCTGATAAACTATATATGCTCAATGGCAAATAAGATACTCTACGCGATTATTGTATCATATAAAAATTAACTTGTCAATCCGATTTCCCAAATTGGCGCAAACTCGGCAGAATGTTGGCGGTAACTATATACCTCGACATTAAGTTGTGTAGAGCTTCCCACGTTCACGGTAACGCTCGAGGGGCAGACGGTAACAGACGTTGCCTTTATGGGCGGTTTGACCGTAAGCGTTGCCTCTCCTACCACTCCGCTTCCGTCCTGTGCCTTTGCTCTGATAATTACACTGCCTGATTTTCATGCATAAATCATACCGTTCTCATGGTTTACTGTTGCAAAGGTTGTGTCTGGATTTTCAGGGTAATGCAACAATAGAAATGTGTCGAGAAAATACATTTCAATACTATTTACAACGAAGTTAAAATATGGTATAATAATATAAACGAATTGTATGTGGAGGTACAGTATGAAAAAAATATTATGTGCATATTTGTCACTCACAATACTGTTGGCGGTATTGGTCGGATGTAATATTATTCCCGACGATAGCAAGGACACCTC
>JAZOMG010000038.1:0-116709 GCA_045653705.1 Eubacteriales bacterium
AAGAAAAATAACGCAAAAACAGAAATTTGGGCGTTGCCCCTTTCGGCACTACTCGGCATCACCGTAACGGTGGCAATAGCGGCAACGATGGTAATGATCGGCGGCAGGCTTGCATACGGTACGGACGATCCCGCACAGTACTCCCGCGTGATAGGAACGGCAGCGCTTTACGTTTCTACGTTCCTCGGCGGTCTTTTTTCATGCGTATACAACGAACGTCGCTTTATCTCTGCCGTAATTTACTCGGCAGCGATCCTTCTGTTGATTACGACCGCAGGCGTGCTTAGCGGCGGCACATTTAGTCAAAGCATTCTTTTGAAGCTGTTGCTTATCCCCTGCTCTCTTGCAGGAGGTGTGGCAGGTCGCGTGAAGCTTTCCAAGAAAAAGAAGCCAAAATTTAAAGAGCGCAGCAGATAAAATACGAAAGAGAGACAAAAAAATGATTTATTTGTACAAGTACAACGGCAAAAAATGCTGTTACGACACATCAAGCGGTGCTGTTTTGGAATTAACTGCCCTGCAATACAAAATGATGGGTGCAATCGAAGCTCCCATGACCCCCACCTGTCCGACGTCCTTGCGTTACGAGCTGGCAAAGTATGACAGCGAGGACGTGACCAAGGCTTACAACGAGCTTTACGGGTTCTTTTCAGACGGTCTGATTTTCGGAATCGACTCCAACACGGCATGGCTAAGAATTTGCGGTGAGCACGCTGTAACAGACGCAGAGGAAGCCGATCTGGTTTTTACGTTTGCAAAAAATTCGGGAATGACGAAATTCCAACTTTCAAGTGAGGCAGACTGCCCCGACACCTTTTCTCCGATTGTCCAAAAATACGAATCAACAAATCAATAACGTGAGCCCAAGTCCGATCTCTCGGACTTGGGCTTTCTCTTTGCACAAAAAGGCGCTGTCTTTCGACAGCGCCTTAAATATTGACTTATTAGCCAACGATACCCGAACGCTCGATACCCTGAACCAGGAACTTCTGGCAGAAGAGGTACATAACGATAAGGGGCGCGATTATCATAATTCCGCAGGTATTACGTATTGCCGAGTAGTACAGGTTCTGTCCTGCATAGTCTGTTACCAGAGATGCGGGAATACCTATAATATCGGGCATAAGTATTGTGTCTGTGGTAGAGGTGAAGAACAGTCCTGTGTAGAACTCGTCGGTCCACTGCCACGAGAAGGAGAATAAGAATACGGTTATCATCATAGGTACGGACAGGGGGAGGATTATGGTAAAGAATGTACGCATAATGCCCGAGCCGTCGATGTACGCCGACTCCTCAAGCTCATCGGGAACGCCTCTGAAGAACTGACGGAGCATAAAGATGTAAAGTCCGTTCTTAAACGCAAGTCCGCTGAGGGAGAGGATGATGAGAGGCCAGAAGGAGTTTGTAAGCGTTACGCCGTAGCCGTCCTGGAATCTCGACCAGATACCCGTGGTTGCCGAGGGGATTATGTCGATTGATGCGAAGAAGCTCGACACGCTCGACTGAATGTTGTTCATCGTTGCGGGATTTACCCAACCTCTGTCACCTATGAAATCGAGAACGGTATTAAGCGCTCCGATACCGCCGCCGTTCAAGAATTTGAATATTCCGAGGACGTCAAAGTCAAGGAACTTCATAAACATTGACAGCTGCAGGGTCTGGTGAGGAATTGTCAGCGACAGGATAACAGCCATAAATACCAGCTTATTGCCCTTGAACTTGAACTTTGCAAGTCCGTAAGCTATAAGACAGCATATAAACATCTGTATAAGCGCGGTGCTTACAGACAGGAAAAACGTGCTGATAAATGCAGACATATATTCCTGCTCTGTCCATATCGCCGTATACATCTCAATAGAGAAGTTTCTTGGGATAAGTCTTACCGTTACGTCAACAAAATCCTCGGGTGCCATAAAGGAGCCCGCGATTTTGGTGAAGAACGGGAACAGTACTATGTAGGAAATACCTACAAGCAATATCAAACGGAAAACGTACCATACTACCTTTTTCAAGAAGAAGAGTGAAAGAAACTTTGCCTTCAGTCTTTCCATAAGAGGCGCACGCTCAAAATCAACGCGAATTTTTCTCTTCGTGTTCTTTCTTACCGTGGGTTTATTATCAATATTTTGCGCGTTCATTTCTTCACCTCCTTAATCACGTTTCTGGTAGAATACGTATGCCGAGAAGATACCTGCCACAATAGCGATTATAGCAATTACTATGAGGAAGTACATCCAAGCCATTGCCGAGCTGACAACGTTTCCGTTAGGCTGGTTATACTGGTTAGATATAAACTTCATAACCACGTTTGAGCCCGACGTAAAGGAGTCGATTATAGTATAGACCGCGTTTACAAGTATCATCGGGCTTATCATTGGGAACGTTATCTTCCAGAAGGTCTCCCAAGCCGAAGCTCCGTCTATCTGTACCGACTCATAAATAGCGGGAGAAATAGACTGAAGACCCGAAAGGAATATAAGCATCTGAACGCCCGAACGGTTTACGATATTGTAAATATTGTTGATAGCCGTTGTAACGTACGTAACAAGCCCCTCGCCGACAGCCATTCCTGCGAATAGCTGTTCGACGTCCATAGAGCTTACGATATCGTTAGCTGCGCTTTGTCCCGAGCCGTCGTCTATACCGCCTGTTTCTTCCATGTAGTCACCCATAATGTTCTGAGCCTCGATAGACTCCATAACACCGGTTGCAAGAATAACGGGGATAAAGAAGATTGCTCTGAAAACGGCGCGTCCCGCCATTTTCTGGTTAAGAAGAACTGCCATAAACAGGGAGAATATCAATATCATAGGGATATCGAATGCCATGTTCTGCAAGCCCAACAAAAGTGTTTCGACATAGTGGGGGTTAACGAAGAGAGCTTCGTTGTAGTTTGCAAAGCCTACGAATTCAAACACAGGCTTTGCTCCGCCTCCAAGCACCTTCATAGTACAGAAGCTGTAAGAGATGGAATCATATATAATGGGAAGATATACGAATATAAATCCGATCACGAACGGAAGCACGAATATCCATCCGCCGCGAGCCTTCTTTTTGTCAAGAGAGGCTGCTTTTCTTCTCTTTGCGGGTTTAACGCTTATTTGTTCTGTCATTTTTCGCCTCTCCTTTCTCAGTTCTTAGCCGCCGCGATAACGATATATCCGTATGCGTCGATAGTGTACGTCTTTCCGTCAAGCTTTACTACAACGCGGTAATCGTTGAAGTTGAGCAAGAATTCCTTGCCGTTATCAAAGGTCTCGTGAACTATCTTGTTATCGTCGGAGATATACTTCTTTGTGTTGGGCTCGGGCTTCTTTACAGAATCTGCCACTGTCACAGCCTGTATCTTCTCGCTCCAGGTATATCCGCCTGCCTTAAGAGATACGTACTTAGGGTCTATTTCGTAGTCCGCGATATCGCCAAGCTTTACCTCAGTGTGGGCGGACTTAACGGTTGCGGAAAATTCATTGTAAGACTTGTAAGCTGCGTTTACCTCTGCCACTATATCCTCACAATTTTCAGCAAGGAGTGCCGCATAAGCGGGATCATCGTAAACAGCCAAAATAGCCGTATAAGCATCATAAAGCTTCTTGTGCTCAACACCGCTGAAAGGATCGTTCTCGTCAGCTACGTCGCTGTCAAGTCCGAGTATCTCAGCCGCTTTTACGAGCTCAGCCTTGCTGTACTTCTTTGTTATAAGCTCAACAAGGTCAAGCGCAGCCTCAGCCGCCGCGGGAAGCTTATTGATCGCCTTATCAAGGTTCTCTGTCGCAAGCTTAAAGGCTTCGCCCATAGCGTTTCTGTACGCCTGAGAGCCACCGATAGCAACCTTATTATAGGTTATGGTGTATACGACACCGTCATCAAGCAGATCCGCGTAAAGCTCTGTAACCTTGGCGTTGAAGTTCGCCTTAGCAGTCTCATCCTTAGAATTCGATATCCACGCCTGCTTATAGGGCTCGAGAGCTTCCATAGCGGTAATTGCGCCTGCAAGGTTGGGAACTGCGCCGGGAACGAGAGCCTCAAGCTCTTCTGCCGCGGTCTCGTATGCAGTCTTTTTATCTGCATTTTCCTTATCAGCATCATATGCCTGCTTTGCGTCTACCATCTCTACAAGCTTATCGGCATATGTATCTCCGAAAACGGCTCTGAACTTACTCCAAGCAGCCTGCTTATCGGTATTGGTCTGTTCAAGCTTCCATGCTTCATAAGCAGCTATAGCATCCTCAACCGTATAAGTATTAGCCTTAGTGTCGTTCTTGTCGGAATATATTGCGTGGAACTGCTGAATTGCCATGTACTCCTTAAGTGCCTTTTCAGCGGCATCAAGAAGCTGGTCGTATTCACCGTCAACGCCGTTGTATATAGCGCGAAGTGCGTCAAGCTTTGCTTCAAGGTCTGACATGCCTGTCGCGCTGATGATATCCTTGCCGTTGATCAAAAGCTGTCTTGCCTCAAATATCTCGCGTCTTTCAGCCTCGCTGTTGGCATTCTCGAGTGCTTTTTCGTATTCGATAGCGTCCTTGATCGCCTGCTCAGCATCCAGCATAAGCTCATCGTCGTCGGGAACACGAACTCCGCTAATGAACTCGTGACCTACGATAGCGCTTGTCTGAACGTCCGCAAGGAGAGCGTTAAGCTCGTGATACATCTTAATAAGGTCGCCCTGACCGTTGTTGTACCAAATATCGTAGTTTACGGAATAGTACTGGCTGAGCGTCTCATATTCCTTAAGCTTTTCGGTGTTGCGGTAGGAAAGTATAAACTTCATTGCCGCGCCGCTTTCAACAGACTTAAGGAACGCGTAATCGAGGTTACCCTCTTCGTTAATAGCCGTACCTGCTATCTCAACGTATCCGTGAAGAACCATTCCGAGGAAAGGAACAGATGCGGACGAGATTGAGAAGCGGCTGGAGTCGAGAGCGATATCGGTGATATGGTCAACGTATTTCCAGCTGTATGCGTTTCCGCCTGCGGTCATAACCTCTGCGTTTTCAAGCTCGGTTTCAATGTAGCCGAATGCTTTTTCGGTATAATTCTGACCGTCTGCGCGGTTGTAGGGCTCATCCTCGTCAAAGTCGGAGTTAACATAAGAGCCGAGAGTAGATACCGATATTCCTACGGGAGCGTACTTTTCGTACTTAGGTATGAACTTCTCATAGAAATGGCTGAAGTATGCGGGGGAGAGCGCAAGCTCAAAGTAGCTTACGTAGGTATGCTTTGTTGCGCTATACTCACGCTTACTTGTATAACGGTTATCTATGGTCTTTGCGGCGTGCTTACTGAGAGTAAGTCCGTCAAACCAAGTGTCATTTGATGAGAATACGAAATCGAAGTCGGGGAAAAGACCGAAGTTTTCCTGCTTAGCATATGCTGTAAGCTCCTCGAAATCCATCTCCTTGGATACCGCGTTCTCCCACTTAAGATTGTAAGGAACTGCGGGGGATGTCATACCGCCCTTTGTAAAGCCCTTCATAATGAAATTAACGTTTGTAATATCATTACCCTTAAGGTTTTCATACATTGTCTGTATATCCTTAAAGCTTGTAAGGGGGGTCATTACGTTTATCGGTATAGACAGGAACTTTTCAGTTGTCTGAAGCGCTCCGAACGTCTCGATGTAAAGAGGAATATCCTCGCCAACCTTATCATCGGTAAGCTTTGTGAGTATTCCGTTGGAAATAAGGTAATCGCGGTAAGCCTTAGCCATTCCTACGTAAGAGGGCTCGTAATAAGTCTGAGCGGGCTGACCTGCTGCAACCGCTGCCTTGTTAGTAGCCTCAGCAACGTCGTTATCTGTAAGCATTACGTAGCGAACCTTGTAGCTGCCTGTGTACTTTCTGGACGAAACGACTGTCCACTCGGTATTTGAACCAACCGAGATAGCGTCGGCTATGTTATAGGAGTCGGTAGGTCTGGGGAATACAGACATTCTGATGGTGTTGTATTCACTTGCCACACCGCCGTGAGAGGTAGCAAGCTCCATAAGGGAGTCGCCCTCCTCTATCATAGCAACAAAGCCTCTGTCCTTTGTATACTGGGTCTTTATTTCGTTTCCGCTTGCATCCGTACCCGTAACCTTAGTGAGGGTCT
Organism: Eubacteriales bacterium; assembly: GCA_045653705.1. Taxonomy (GTDB): domain Bacteria; phylum Bacillota; class Clostridia; order Oscillospirales; family CAG-272; genus HGM12713. Next base: position 6,094 of record JAZOMG010000038.1, read on the forward strand.
CCTGCTCGTATATACCGAACACGGGGTAACGGATTATCTCCTCGTACATTCCCGAGGGCTCGTGGTAAGCGTAGTCCTGTCCGTATACCTTACCCGATACCAGCTGACGTGTACCGAGAATTGCTATTTCCTGAAAATCGAAGAGAGTACCAGAACCGTCGGGGAAGAAAGTATAGCCGGGGTTAGGGTTCATTCCCGCGCCCATATAGGGGAGTATCTCGATAGAGTCAAGGCGGTAAAGTGTCTCGTTGAAGCGGATACCGTTAGCGGGAAGTCTTACAACAAGTCCCGTATCCTCAACGGTATACTCAAGAGCCATCTTAAACAGAGGATAGTTCTCTATCTCTGCCTCGTACTCAACGAACGCGTGGTCCTCTTCCATATCCTGGAACGTGTATTCCTTGCAGTACTCCTTAATAAGAGTTTCCTGCTTTTTTATCATCTGCTCACCCATGCTCGCTTCATCGAGAACATAGATAGCAAAATCCTTGTACTGGGGATCGGTCTCCGCAAGCTTCTCTGCTTTTTCGAGAATGGGGTAATCCTTACAGTACTCGTCGTGCATTTCCTGATTTATAGCCTCAGAAAGTGTGAATTTTGAATAGTAAGCCTTGAACTGCTCAAGTCTGTGCCATTCGTTTTCAGCATCGGCAACCTTACCCTCATTTATGGCAGCTTCGATATTCTTTTCGATAGTATCGTATATTTCCTGCCATGCGGATACCTCGATCATACGGGGCAAAAGGCTGCGACTTTCCTCGCGTCCCATTGTATATTCAACGCGAATTCCGCCCTTGATGTTCATTACGGTTATCTGCTCTCTTACAGCAGCCCATGTATAGCTGTAAAGAGTTCCGCTTGTGTCGGTCTTGACATCCGTATAGTTGACAATGAGCTGGGACATGATCTCGTCCTTAGTACTTCCGCTTGTAGCGGTAGCCTTAGACTGACCGATGTTGTAGGGGTTGGTGAAAAGTGTCTCGCCTGTAGCCTTCGAGCGAATGGCTACCTCTCCGCTGTACGCGTCTACGTACAGCTCGTATTTATCGGTTCCGTAGCGGTAATCCATAAGGGCAATCTTTTCCTCAGCGGTCTCGACCACCTTTACCTTACCGTCGGCACCCAGATACTCACCGGTCTTATATCTGTAAGGGTCTTTTTCATCCTTTTCGTCTTTGAGCATCAAGGATTGTCCGTTACCCGTAAGAGTTGAGTATTCAGGCTCGTTATTTTCGGTTACCTCAGCGCTTGCCAAAATGGCAAATGAGCTCATCAGCATAAGAACAGCCAAGAGAGTCGATATTAATTTTATTGTTTTCATTATTAAGATCTACCTCCTATCTGTTTACATTCGGTATTGTAGCTCGGTTACTATGTTTGTAACAAAGCTTACAAGCTTTCCGAGCAGTGTTGAGAACAGAATTGCGATAAACATTATACATACCATACCGCCAATAGTTCCCAGTGTTGTTATTACGTTTTTACCCATCGAATAGTCGTGTGTAACCATCGTTCCGAAGAATATGAGTATTCCCGCCCAAATAAGTGCTATGGTCGAGAAGAGCGAAAGAAGACTTATTTCGCTTTCGAGAACGAAGTTGGACGCTATCGTAACGGGAATCATTATTATCGGCAAAGGCGCCAACGCATAGCAGGTTGCTATAACGATATCCTTCATGCTTCCCTCGCCGTCAAACAGCGTAGTAAGACACCAGTTGGATATTACCCAAAGAGCAAGGGGAACACATACGCTCGTTATTGTGGAGAGTATGGTTGAGTAAGCTCCCGTGGGGTTCATTACGTAGCCCTGTCCGATGGACTGATAGTAGAACGCCAAAAGCGTTACGCCGAGTATAGTAAGTCCCGCTCTCAGCGAGCCGCGTTTTTCGTGCTTCATATCCCAGAAGCCGTCAAAGGGGTGCAGGATGACGTGGAACGTAAACATAAGCTCCTGCCAGTAGGTGCGCTTCTCCTTAGACGTGGAAACACGCTTATTATACTTATTGGCAAATCCCATAAATTTGGTGATCGCGAACGCCAATGCGCCAACGAATATAGGAATAAGTATAATATACTTGGATATCCAGTTCTTTCTCAGCTCTTTGTAGGAGTTGGAGTAGTTTGTGGTATCGTATGCCGCCTTATAGTAGGTGAGAGATTCCTCAAACTTGTTCTCGTTGGAGAGCGCGTTACCTATACCGATATACGCCGCGTCAAAGTTAGAGTTTCTCTTAAGGATCTCCTGCCAGTCGGCAATTGCAAGGTCGTTCTGGCGATTATTCTGGTTTCTCAGCGCCTCAATAAGCACGTTACCGTACTCGGTTCTGTTATAAACCGTAAAGGTTGCATCGGTAGCGTTCAGAAGAAGCATATTATCTCCCTGATAAACTATACCCGCAAGTCCTTTTTGAGATATATTACCGAGCTGACGTCCCATATCACCGAAAGCGAAAAGGAGATTACCGTCGAAATCGTAGGTAAATACCTTGCTTCGCTTCTGGTCGATAATAGACCAGGTCTTTTCGGGTCCTACCGCAACGTCAACTATGGTAGACGCTCCGAAGATGGTATCCGAAACCTTAAGCTTCTTATGGTCTACCTCACCCGAGGGAGCGAAGAAGCCGTTACGTCTCATTATCTCGTCTCCCGATGCGTTGAGCATCTTTACGGGAGAGTAGTCACCCGACTTTGAGGTAAGGGAGGATATTACGTTTGCCTCGCTGATAGACGAGGTGGTAACGTAGATAAAGTCGCCTGTAAGTGTGATGTTATTAAACTCTGTGGAAACGTAAGACTCGGAGAGCTTTCTCTGCTCCTCGGTCTGGAAGCGTCTCCAGATTCTGTCCCAAGCCGAAATAGTAACCTTCTGCGCGCCTACAAATCCTGTAAACTCGCCCGACTCGGTCATAACGATAATACCCTGATACGTAGTAGAGGATACAACGTAAAGTCTGTCGTAGTCATCTACCACTACCGCAACGGGCTTATATACCGAGCTTGCGTCGAAGAGCTCAGACTCAGGCTTCGGAATGATATTGATAAAGTTACCTTCGTGGTCAAAGGTTACTATACGGTAAGCCTCGGTATCACAAACGTATATCTTACCTTCCTTTTCCTCAAGGGGCTTATCGGCGGTTATATATACGCCCTTAGGCTTATTAAGACCGTCCATTATTCCCTGTTTGTTAAGGAAGCTTGATATAATAAACTTTACGTTATAGTAACGGTCAAGCACAACTATTCTGCTGTTGCCCGTATCCGCTATGTAAACGTTACCCGCAGCGTCAACCTCAATATCGGAGGGGTTCGCTATTTTGCTGTAATTCTTTAAGAGGTCATTATAGGTAGTAGTCGCGGTTGCTACCGCAGCTGCTGCCTGCTTGTAATTTTCGTGGTCTTTTCCGTAGGTCTTTTCAGCCTCTGCCAACGCCGCCTCTGTCTCTGCCAGCTTCTCACGGGCAGTTGCCAGGTCGGGGTGATACTTGCAAAGGAACTCTACGTCGTTAAGACCCATATAGGTAGCGTCAATATTCTTCGAAGGCACGTATGCGTCGGGAGAATAGAGCGCTGTTCCGTCTATGGAGTAGGTGTAGGTCTGATAAGGTGTCGCCGCGCTTACAGGGAGAGCCAATATCATAACTGCTACGAACAGTACGGAAATAATTGCCGCTATTTTTTTCATATTTCTCCTCCTCTGTAATATTAGTCTTTCATACCGCTGGATCCCATAGTCTCAATGATGTTGGACTGAGATACAACGAATACGAGAATAGGTACTACCATCATAACAACGGTTGCCGCCGCGCTGGCGCCCGCACGCTTGATCGCGCGGGCGGTGATCTACTGTATTGCGTAGTGCAGAGACTTGAGCTGCGCGGAGTGAATGTAGATAGACGCGCCCTTGTTCCAAAGATCCTGGAAGCAGTAAACGATAAGCGTCAGCCACGCGGGCTTAACCATAGGCATTGCTATAGTCCAGAACGTACGAAGCTCGCTTGCGCCGTCAAGTCTGCAGCTTTCAAGAACCGCATTTGTAACACCCGTTTCCATAAACTGCTTCATAAGGTAAAGTCCCAGGGATGTAGCCCATGCGGGAACTATTATTGCCCAATATGTATCTATCATTTTGAACCAGCTCATCAACATAAAGCAACAAACAGCCGTTACCGTCTGGTGGAACATAAGAGACGTTCTTACTGTTTTAAACATCGTCTTACCGCCGGGGAACTTGATCTTCGCCATAGCGTATGCCGCCATGGATGAGAAGAACAGGTTTCCGAGAGTTCCGAATACCGAGGTGAACACGGTATTGAATATGTATCTTGAGAAAGGTACGAGGCTTCCGCACATCAATGTGAACAGATCCGTAAAGTTATTAGGTGTCGGACGTGTTACGTAAAATCTCGGTGGGAACATCCAAAGCTCGTCAAGGGGCTTCAAGGACTGGATAACAACGTAGTACATAGGCAGGAACATAAATGCTCCAAGAAGCACCAGCAAAAGTGTTATACCAAAGTCACCGCCCTTGGAACGTGACAGTACGACTTTATGTTTTCTTGTTCTTAACTTTTTTGCCGTATCCCCATCCTACCTTTGAAAGAATCTTCTTAACCAACGAGTTAGCGCCAATCATTATCACGAAAAGCACCACCGCGATAGTAGATGAATAACCGATTTCGAAACGCTGTGAGCCGTAGTCCTCAAGGTGGTGAACTATGGTATGCGCAGCGTAGTCTACCGAGGGGAATCCGCAGAGCGCGGTTACTACTCCGCCGAAGCCAAAGGAACTTGTAATAGACATTACCGCACCGAACATAAGCTGAGGCTTCATATTCGGCAGGGTGATGTACCAAAGCTCCTGCCATCTGTTCTTGATTCCGTCAACCGCTCCTGCCTCATACTGAGCCTTGTCAATACCCTGCAAGCCCGCGATAAAGGAAAGGAACGCCGTACCGAGAGAGGTCCAAAGAGCAACTATAATACACAGGGGCATTACGTAGTCTGCATCCTCAAACCATGCTATTTCTTTTGAGATTATGCCAAGCTTCATAAGCCAAGCGTTTGCCCAACCGTACGCGTCACTGGAGAACAGGGTCGCCCATACAAGGTAAACCTGTCCCGAAATAGAGGGCGCATAGAAGATAAGGGTTACTATTGCTCTTATCTTAGGCGAAAGCTCGTTGATAAACCACGCAATCAAGAGAGACATAAAGTAGGACACAGGTCCGACTATCGCCGCGAATATCAGCGTATTCTGAGCCGCTGTCAGGAATATGTCATCATCAAGGAAGAGTCTGATATAGTTATCAAACCAGACTATATTAGGCAGCTGAAGCAGGTTAAAGTCCGTAAAGCTAAGAATTATGGACAGAGCAACCGGCAGTATGGTAAAGCAGGTAAATATAAGCATATACGGCGCTACCATAAGGTAGGCGACCCAGTTGCGCTTCATTTCCTTTAACGTCCAAGCAAGCTTGGACATATCCTTACGCGCCACAGCTTTTTTCTTTGCCGTTTTGGGGGACATACTTTCTTTCTCCTTCATTAATATTTATAGAGTCGTTGGAATTACTTATACTGTTCGTATATCTTAAGTGCCTTAGCGGCATCTCTCATATACTGTACAGCGAGAACTGCGGAAACGTAAGGATTAGGATTATTCTCATCATCCTTTATCTCACCTGCCGCGATCTTCACAGCGGTTTCGTAGCTTGCGCCGCCCTTTTCCTTTATAGCGGTCTCAAGAACATCCGAAAGCTCGTTGAGCGAAGCAAAGTCCTCTGTCTCGTGGCTTGCAATAAGCTTCATTATTATATTAAGGGTTTCGTCATAGCTGCTATTGTATGCCGAGGTACTCTTAAACTTAAGAAGCTCTGCCTCTGCCTGTCTCAGACGCTTGTTAGCGAGAGTGGGGCAGACATCCTCACCGTACTGGAGAGTTTCAAGTCTAAATTCCTGACGCTTACGCGCTATTTCCTTGTTGATGATAGATACGTAGCTCTCAATTGCCTTTGCGGGGTCAACGTTAGAGTTGTACGCATCAAGGAATGCGAATTTAAGATAACGGTCAACTATGTAGTTACCGGGGTAGTTAGGAACGGATGCCAGGTTCTGGAACTGGAAGGTAAGCTGTTCAAGCTCTTCGTTAGTCCAAGGCATCTCTACGAGAGCCTTTTCATTAGCAGTTGCGTGCTTAGCCGAGGGACCGAGGATAGCAACCATCTCGTTGGAGTAGTCTATCTGGCAATCAGCTCCCGCATGCCAACGCATAAAGTCCCAAGAGCCTTTCTTGTTTTCACAGTCAACTATCATAACGATAGCGGATACAGCAGAAACAGACGCGTTGTTTATCTTAACCTCACCGTCTTCTTCATACATTACACCGGGCATCGGATAGAAGGACCAAAGTCCCTCAATCTCGGTAGCGAATACCTTAAGCTGGTTGTAAGTAGCCGTATAGGTTGCAAAGCCGATAGGCATTTCACCTGTTCTGAAACGGTTAGCGAAGTCGTATTTGTAGGGGAAGGAATACATTGTAAAGAAGTCACACATAACTGTGAAAGAATCAAGCGCCACGTTGGAATCGAGGTTTATTCTCATACCGTCGTCAGCGAAAAGCTCGCCGCCGTTCTGGTAGAGGAATATCTTACAGTCGCTGTGCATTCCTATTTCCATGTTGTTTGCCTGAAGCACGGGAATTGCTTTCTTAACATCATCCCAGGTCTTGGGAATCTCGATGTTAAGCTCTGCAAGAATATCCTCGCGCACGAACATCATATTGAAGTTCTGTGTCTCGGGCAGACCGTAGCAGTGGGTATCGCCGAACTCGTTTATAATTTCAAGAACCATCATTGCCGCGTGGTTGAAATCACCCACGTAATTCTCGTTCTTAACACCGTCCTTAACAGGAACGTACTGCGCGTCAAATTCAGCGTAGAACTCCTCGGGAGTCTGACCGAAGTCCTCATAGAATTTAGCCGCGTTATCCTTATATTCCTCGTGCTCGGGGATATCGTCGAGAGATACGAGCGCTCCACGTATTGCGTAGTTGATAACGTCTCCCTGTCCAAGACCGATGTATACGTCAGGTCCGCTTCCCGAAAGAATAGAGGGAAGAAGCGTACCGCCCGAAACGAGCTTAAGGTTTACGGGAGCTCCGCCGTTGTAGGTAAAGTCGTTATTGATAAGTCCGCGAATAACCTGTGCCTGGTCACGTCCGTATGCAAGCCATACCTCAACAGTCTCTTCCTCAACCGTTTCGGTCATAGCGCCCATACGGTCATAGTTACGGAAGAAGCTCTGGATAAAGCCTGTTATTTCGTGCCAAATCATCTGGAAGAAATTAGCTTTAGCCTTGGGCAGCTTTGCCTCGGAGGATTGAATGCAAATGTAGTCAAGCACCAAGGGCTGGGTCTTAGCGTCGGAAAGCCAAGTACCGAGAGAACCGATGTAGGTCTTGAGCTGTTCAAGGTTTTTAGCAACCTCGTCCTCGTTCTTACCCATCTGGTCAAGCAAACGCGCAACCTTTTGCAGTGTTGCCGTCATAGAGGATGCCTTAATTCCCGAAGCGGCGTTCAGCTCGCCTACGATGCCACCCTCCCAATTCTCGTCAGCTCCGCCAGCCAATACCCTCGCTTGAATTATCATATCAACCATTGTATCGGGCATAACACGCGCAAAGCCGTAGTCACGGAACTCATCGGGAGTTGCGCCTGTAAGCTTCAATATATTAAGGTAGTCATCGTTTATCGAGTCAAGAGATTCCTGTACGCGTCTTACGATATCACCCATCTGACCAAGGGATATCTCAAAACGGATAGTATAAACAACGCCCTCTTTGAAGTAGAACTCAAACTCGGTGTTGCCGTCGTTAAGAGGCTTAGCCTGCCAATCGTCGGAGAATTCAAACTGAAGTCTGCCCGCTTCCTCAAAGGGAAGTCCGTCATACATTCCGTCGTCACTATATATATGTAGCATTCTCGACGTATACATACCGTCAAGCAGGTTCTGCTTAAAGCGAGGGATTATCTGATAAAGCCCCTCTTCCGTAACCGTGAAAGAATACTCTATCCACTGTCCCGCAGACTGCCACTTATCTCCGCCCACTGTGTTAAGCAGTGTTCTGTCAACCGCAACGGGAGACGTTATCGCGCTTGTGGAATCAGACAGAGGATAAATTGTCTGAGATGACGTATTAGAGAAATACTCAGCCTCTATCTTAAGCTGTCCGTTACCCTTGGGGGTATTTGCGTAATCAGCTATGTACTCTGCATAAGTGATAGCCTTCTTGGGAGCCGTAAGATATATGTTGGAAATAACGATAGGCTCGTTTACCGATCTCATAGCTATCTCAAGCACGCCGTCCTCGTTAGGCTCAAGCACTACCTCAAAGGGTGTCTGCATAAATCCGCTGGAATCCTTAAGAGTGTAGGTCGTCCACTGGGGATCATCCAAAAGATTGGAGCGTATCTCGTTGTTATCGATATCAGTGGTAAAGAATCTGAGACCGAGCTTGTTCACGTAAGCTACGTTAGTCTCGTTCCAAACCTGGGGCATTCTGTAGCGAATAACCTTTCTTGTATCGTTAGCCACCTTTTTATCGTGAACGAAAACGTCCTCATCGCCAAAGCCGCCGTTAGCCTTAGCGTCAGCAATCCATTCGTCAGCCTTTTTGGTAACGTCCTTGCGGTCAATTTTGTAGGTTACAGTTCCGTCCGCGTTTATCTCAACGTCAGCGTAAGGCTCACTTGTAGCCCATATCTTTTCAATGGAAAGCTGACGCGCCTCTGCGAAAGGCACAGAGCCATTGATCTGAAGAACTCTCTCGATAGATGTTGCCTTGTTCACTACCGGATAGTATTCGATGACAATGTTGTAGCGCTTAGCCACGGTAACCTTGTCGGTTGTCCACTTAACAGTACCTGTACCGGGGATATACAAGCCGCTCTTACCGCCGTATTCGTCGGTCACCTTCGCCTGCTCGTCTCCCTCCTCGGGAGCTTCGCCGTTCTTAAGAACGTAATCCCAATCCTTGGTAGCGTCAAGTGTTATCTCGTCACCCACGCCCGCCTTAGGTACATCGCCCTTGTTAGTGATGTAGTCATTGTACGAAATAGCGTTCAAAAGCTCTTGGATATCGCTGGTCGTAGCATCAGACACAGAACCCTCATCCGAGGTCTTTTTCGCGCTTACGGAAAATACGCAGGCCGATACTATAAAGAGCAGAGCAAGCGTAAATGCCGAAATTCGTAGAAAATTCGCCTTTTTCATTAAAAAATCCTCCTGTGAATATTTTTGAAGTCGGGGGATACCCCGCGTTCGTCCCCGTAGGGGACAGACGAGCCTTGCAGTATCCTTTGCTTACGCCATCCCAGTCAGATTCAAGGCAAGACCCGACAAAAGACGTCCAATGGGCTTACTTTCGCCCATAGCGCAAGGCAAAAGATGGCACCAAAGCTATACTTCAAAGCCAACGCTAAGCGTTGTTTGAGGGCATTCAGGGCGCAGATACCCCAAAAGCCGTAAAATCGTAATCATATCTTACCACATTTCGCCTGAAAAGTCAAGACGACAAAATAAAAACAACATATAAACATAATACCGTCACAAGCCCCACGGCGATGTCAGTGATTTTGCAAAACCGTCATTTTTACATTTTTGACATTTATCGCCTCGTGATGTGTAAATTATATTTACCTCGATTGTTTGTTTTTAACTGTTTCATGGCAATAATTTGGTTATTTTTACCCACATTTCACTCGCCACCTTGGCGTTATGCGCCACGGTAAATATTTTTTACCCACACCAACATTGCCGCCACTTTTGCTCTGTAAAAAACAGCCAATATATTTGTAAAAACTGCACAAATTATGCCCCTAATTTTCTACACATTCGTAAATGAAATTTTTTAAGAAAATTTAGTATTTTTTATCCCTTCCAGCCCACGCAGGGCGCATCTTTAATAAAAAAGGCAATTATTTACATATATTTCCATATCTTTCTCATTTTTCCATTTGGGCGTTTTTAACATAAAAAAGCGGCGAAGCCTATCGCTCCACCGCCTTTATCGACGTCCGTTACTTTTTGAAATTATCTCAAAAATCCGTTTACAATTTCTTCCTCAGCTTCCTTTTCGGTAAGTCCCAAGGTCATCAGCTTTATGAGCTGTTCTCCCGCTATCTTTCCGATAGCCGCCTCGTGTATCAGCGACGCGTCGGGGTCAACCGCCATTATTTCAGGAATAGCGATAACCGTAGCATCATCCATTATTATGGCATCGCACTCGGTATGTCCCGAGCATTTGGAATTACCCTTTACACACGACACAAACTTCTGAGAGGATTTATCTCTCGCCACCGAACGGGAAACAACGTGTGCTCCCGAATTTTCGCCGTTAAGCTCTACCTCAAAGTTAGTCTCAGCAAGCTGAGTGCCGTGAGTCATAACCTTTTCGTGAACTATAAGCGTTGCATTTTTCGACAGTTTAGCGGTCGTGCTTCTCACAGTAGAATCTACACCCTTTATCTGCGCCGTTTCCATTTCAAGATAAGCATTTTCATCCAATTCCACGTAGGTTTGAGGATTCATTATGTTTTTTCCATTTCCATCACCCTGACCGTAATGCTTTTCAATATATTTAACTCTTGAATTTTTCGACACAAAAAACGAGTGTATTCCACTATGCTCAGAATCATCAGCGCCACCGTTATGGATGCCGCATCCCGCAACTATGGTAACGTCGCAATCCTCGCCTATGTGAAAATCGTTATATACAAGTTCCTTGATTCCTGATTGAGAAAGTATAACGGGAATATGAAGACTTTCGTTTTTCGTTCCCGACTTTACGTAAATATCTATTCCGGGAGCATCCTCTTTTTTTACTATCTCTATATTTTCCGACGAGTTCTTTCCGTGCAGCTTTCCGTTTATGCGCAGCGAATACGCCCCCTCGGGAATTTCGTGTATACCCGCCACCTCTTGAAGCAGGTTTTGCTGTATCTTATCCATATCAGATCCCCCTTAAACCTTTTGCGTATAGCGGCAACCGCTTTGAACGTCCATCAATTTCGGGAACACGTCGTCTTTACGTCCGTATTCAGCCACTTCACCGCCCGCAAGCACAACTATCTTGTCGGCAATATTGAGTATCCGCTCTTGATGAGAAATAATTATTATAGTTCCACGGGTTCTTTCATACATATTTTCGAACACCTTGATAAGGTTATTGAAGCTCCACAGGTCAATTCCCGCCTCAGGCTCATCAAAAACCGACAGCTTTGTTCCTCTGGCATTTATCATAGCTATCTCGATACGCTTCAGCTCGCCCCCCGACAATGAACCGTCAACCTCGCGGTTAATATAATCCTTGGCGCACAAGCCCACCTCGGAAAGATAGGCGCAAGCCTCGGAAATATTGGTATTTCTTCCTGCCGCAAGTGAAATAAGGTCTTTTACAGTGATGCCCTTAAAGCGAACAGGCTGTTGAAAGGCGAAGCTTATTCCGTTTTTCGCCCTGTCGGTTATAGACATATCCGTAATATCCACACCGTCAAGAATTATTCTACCCTCCGTAGGCGTGATAATGCCCGCTATCAGCTTCGCCATTGTTGATTTTCCGCTTCCGTTAGGGCCTGTTATAGCAACAAAGCGGTCATCAACCGTAAGATTTATGTTTTTCAGTATCTCCTTGCCGTTAGGAGCGGCATAGGATACGTTTTTAAATTCAAGCATTATTTAAAGTCCTCTGTTATACAGTTTTAAATATTAATTGAAGCAAAAAGCTTCATCGAGATATTATACCTCATTTTTCGATTTTTTTCAAGCGGTTTGATTAATTTAATCTTTTATTAACATTTTTAAAAAGAAAATGTAACGTAATTTACAATATATTATTTATAAATCGTGATATATTTAAGATTATATTAATTATTTAATAACCGATTTTTTATATATATTATTTTATATGTTTTGCATTATATTTTTCGTCACCTATTTATTTCTTTGTTCGTCTTAATTATTCATATCTTGTATATAATAAATTGTATTATTTGTGTACAAATACAAGTTGCTACCATTAATAAATCAAAAAATATATTTATTCTCTCTTGCCTAACCGCTGTTTTATTTTCATTTTTTGCCTTTTTATGTTGACTTTTCCTTTATAGTTTGGTATAATTAACTCGCAAACAAAGATATCATCTTCAAAGGAGAACTTTTGCTATGAAACTAAGAGCGCCCGCATACCCGCTCATCACCGTCGACCCCAATTTCAGCGTTTGGTCACAGGCAGACAAACTGACAGACGAAGCGACTGTACACTGGACAAGTAATCCCATCACAATTTACGGCACAGCCACCATCGACGGAAAAACAGTAAGAATAATCGGCGCAAACGTAGGCGCTCCCATCGACGCTATGAAGCAGGTGTCGGTAGATTGCAATGCCCTTTCAACCACATACATTTACGAGGATCTCGGAGTACGTCTCACACTGGTGTTTACGTCACCCATAATTCCCTCCGACCTTTATCTTCTTACCCGCCCTGTAAGCTATCTTGAGATCAAGAATCAGTCCATCGACGGCAAGAAGCACTCGGTAAGCGTTAAGATTGCCGTATCCGAAGAGATATGTATGAATCTTCGCGGAGACGATGAGGTGGTTTGCGAGCAGATAGAGCTTGGAAAGCTGAACACCGTTAAAATGGGAAGAAAGAATCCCCAGGTGCTTACCCGCAGCGGCGACGATCTTCGCATCGAATGGGGATATTTCTACCTTACGTCAGAGGGTACTACCGACGTATACAAAGCAGAGGATGGTATGACCTACGTAAGCACAGAGCTTCCCGTTAAGTCCTCTGCGCTGGTTACCTTTGCATATGATGATATCGTTTCCATAGAATATTTCCATAAGCACTTGAAGTCCTACTGGAACAGAAACGGCGCACTCATTACCGATGAGATAGTAAAAGCGCACAGCGACTATAAATCCACAATGAAGCGTTGCGCAGAGCTTTGCGACAGACTCTTCATTGACGCTACAAGAGCGGGCGGCGAGAAATACGCAGAGCTTCTCGAGCTTGCTTTCCGTCAGTCCATTGCCGCTCACAAGCTTGTTCTCGACGAGAACGGCGAGGTGCTTTGGATATCCAAGGAATGCTTCTCCAACGGCTGCGCGGCTACGGTTGACGTAAGCTATCCCTCTATTCCCCTCTTCCTGCTCTACAACCCCGAGCTTGTTAAGGGTATGATGCGTCCTATCTACAAGTACGCGGCATCTAAGGAATGGAAGGACGACCTCAAATACGACTTCGCGCCCCACGATGCGGGAAGATACCCCCTTCTTAACGGTCAGGTATACGGCTTGAAGGACGGCGTTATGCTTTACGAAAAGCAAATGCCCGTTGAGGAATGCGGAAATATGCTGGTTATGGAAGCCGCTGTGGCTATTGCAACTAAGAGCACAGCTTTCGCAAATGAGCATATGGAAATTCTTGAAGCTTGGGTAAAATACCTTATTGAAAAGGGTAGAGACCCCGAAAATCAGCTTTGTACAGACGACTTTGCGGGACATCTCGCTCACAACTGTAACCTGTCCCTTAAGGCTATTATGGGTATCGCAGGTCTCGGTATCATCTACGGTATGAACGGCAAGAAGAGAGAAGAAAAGAAATATATGAAGCTGGCTCGCGAAATGGCGCTTGATTGGGCTAAGAGAGCGGCTAACGAGGACGGAAGCTACCGCTTGGCATTCGACCGCCCCGATACCTTCTCTATGAAGTACAATATCGTTTGGGATAAGCTCTTCGGCACAGAAATAATGCCCCGAAGCATTATCGAAAGCGAATTTGCAAGCTACCGCAAGAGAATGCAGACCTACGGTATGCCCCTTGATAACAGACAGCCCTACACCAAGAGCGACTGGCTCGTATGGACGGCAACACTTGCGAATAACAGAGACGATTTTGAGAACTTTGTCGCTCCTATGTGGAATGCGTTCAACGTATCGCCCTCTCGCGTACCTATGACCGACTGGTATTGGACAATAACAGGCGAGCATAAGGCATACGGAAGCCACACCCATGTTACTCAAAATGACGTTACCATTGTAAAGAGCTTTAGAAACCGTACCGTTCAAGGCGGTCTTTTTATGAAGCTTCTCGAATACAAGGGCATTATGAGCATTAAAAAATAAAATAAAAAGAAATGAAATAGGTCGGTAGCGTAAGCGCATTTTTGCTTACGCAAAAGCTACGAGCTTACGCTCGTGCGTCCGACCTATTTCTACATTAGAAAGAAACTATAAAAATTTATCAAAAGAATGGGCGAGCAACCCATATCCCTATTTGCAATGTTTTCTTTGCGCTACTTTCTTTTTTAAAAGAAAGTAGCAAAAAACACCTTCTCGCAAACTATCTATTGCTTCTATATCTCCCCAAATAACCTAAGAGCTTCCTTTGCGGCATTTTGCTCGGCTTCGCGCTTAGAGCGTCCGACACCTCTGCCGATAATATTGGAATTCATCCGCGCCTCGACCTCAAAGCGCTTGTTGTGGTCGGGGCCGCTTTCGGCTACCGTTACGTATTCGAGAAAATCTCCCTCGGTCTGCTGAATCAGCTGTTGAAGCTCGGTTTTGGGGTCATTGATTATCGGGCTGTAATTTTCGTCAAGCTCACGGATAATAAAGGGCAAAACAAAATCCCTTACGTTTTTCTTTCCGTCCTCTCCGCTGTCCAGATAAATAGCCGCCACAAGCGCCTCAAAAGCGTTTTCCAAGTTGGACTGCCTATCTCTGCCCCCGCCCTTTTCCTCGCCGTTTCCGAGATAAAGGAAGCTTCCAAGGTCTATTTTTCTTGCATAGGATGCAAGCGCCGCCGACTGCACCACAGCCTTTCTGCGCTGTGTCAGCTCACCCTCGGGCAGGTCGGGATACGTAATATAAAGATATTCGCTTACGATAGACGACAGCACCGCGTCTCCAAGAAATTCGAGCCGCTCGTTGCATACAGCCGTCTTTTTTTTCGCCCGAAGCTCGTTGGCATATGAGGAGTGCGTGAGAGCCTCGCGCAAAATATTCTTATTCTTAAAGGAATAATTTACGGTCCTTTCAAGAACCGCTATATCTGTTTGTTGCATACAAGTAAACCTCAAACACTGTATTTATTGCTCGTCGGCATCAGTACTTGCCGACTTTCTTGCTGAAAGCTCCGCAAGAGCCGCCGCCATATCCGATGTCAGGTCGGTCTCAGCGCAGGCTATCGCCTGTCTTATGGCATTTTTAAACGCCTTTGCGTTAGACGAGCCGTGAGCCTTGATAACAGGCTTGGAAATTCCCAAAATTGGCGCGCCGCCAAACTCGGTAGCATCAAAATTCTTCTTTACAGCCCCGAGATAGGGCTTTACAAGAAGATAAGCCAGCTTTGTTCTGATACCTGCCCCGAAAAGCTCCTTTAAGGTGGACAGCATAAGCTTGCCCATACCTTCCATTGTTTTGAGGTGGATATTACCCGAAAATCCGTCACAAACAAGAACGTCGCAAGCGTTCTCCATTACTCGGTTCCCCTCTACGTTTCCAACAAAATTTATCATAGAATTTGCCGACAGCGCGCGGTGAGCCTCAATGACGGTCTCTGTTCCCTTGTGCGCCTCTGCCCCGTTATTCAGCAGACCCACACGAGGATCATCCACACCCATCATTTTCTTCATATACACGCTTCCCATTACGGCAAATTGGTCATAATACTCGGGAGTTACAGTAATATTCGCGCCCGAATCCACAAGCAAAACAGGAGGCTGCATAGGCAGCATAGCCCCGATAGCAGGACGGCGCGCGCCCTTTATTTTACGCACTATAAGATTTGCGCCCGTAAACAGCGCGCCTGTGTTACCCGTACTTACAAAGGCATCTCCCTCGTCGGACGCAAGAAGCCTCAGCCCCACGCTCATAGACGAATCCGCCTTTGAGCGTGTAACCGAAAGAGGGTCGTCATCCATAGTTATAACCGTATCGGTATGTACGATTTTGAAGCCGTCGAGAGATAAGCCGTTTTCCTTGGCAACGCGCAAAAGTTCAGACTCGTTACCCACAAGAATATACTCAGCCTCATACTCCCTTGCCGCCATACAAACGCCCTTGACAGTCTCAAGGGGGGCAAGGTCTCCGCCCATCATATCAACTACAATACGTTTCACAGACATTTCTCCTTAATTTCTTCTATGACCTCAAGAGCTCTTTTTGAAAGAGCCTCGTTTTTTATCGCCTTACCGCCTTTTACGCGTACTCCCAAGGGCTCGGCAATACCGAAATTGGCATTCATAGGCTTGAACTCCGACGTGCCGCCAAAGGCAACGTAATGAGACATTGCGCCCAGCATAGTGGTTTTCGGGAAAACAATGCGCTCAAGTCCAAGCACAGCTCTCGCCGCCGAAAGCCCCGCCACAAAGCCAGAGCCTGCCGACTCGATGTAGCCCTCAACGCCTGTCATCTGTCCCGCAAAATATACGCCCTCTCTGTTTTTCAGCATATAGCACTCGTCAAGCATATCGGGAGAATTGAGATAGGTGTTTCGGTGCATTATTCCGTATCTGAGAAATTCGGCATTTTCAAGTCCGGGTATCATACGGAATACGCGTCTTTGCTCGGGAAAGGTCAGGTGGGTCTGAAAGCCGACAAGATTATACATAGTTCCCTCGGCATTCTCCCGCCTCAGCTGTACAACCGCATGGGAACGCTCTGACGTACGCTTGTCCACAAGCCCAACAGGCTTCAAAGGACCAAACAGCAGTGTATCCCTACCCCGCTTAGCCATTTCCTCAACAGGCATACAGCCCTCGAATACCTTAAGCTTTTTCTGCTCGGCTCTGTCGAAATCCTTAAGCTCGGCTTCTTCAGCCGTAACAAGGGCCTGCCAAAAGGCGTTATACTGCTCTTCGTTCTAAGGGCTGTTAATATAATCGGCATCGCCCTTGTCGTATCTCGAAGCGAAAAAGGCGATATCCATATTAATGCTCTCGGCATCAACGATAGGAGCGGCGGCATCGAAAAAGTGAAGTCCGCTACAGCCGAGCTCCCTCTCGATATACTCCGCCATTCCGTCAGAGGTAAGAGGACCTGTGGCGATAACGGTAGTCTCGCCCTCCCGTACAGAGCATATCTCCTCTGAAATTATCTCTATATTTGGGTGGCTCTTTATCCTTTCGGTAATATACTCCGAAAATTTTTCTCTATCCACCGCCAACGCAGAGCCCGCGGGAACGCGGGTAGCATCCGCCGCCGCCATTATCAGAGAGCCCATTCTGCGAAGCTCCTCTTTAAGAAGCCCAACGGCGTTTGCAAGACTGTCCGAGCGCAGTGAATTTGAGCAAACAAGCTCCGCAAAGCCCTTGGAGTGGTGGGCGGGGGTGAATTTTTGGGGCTTCATTTCGTAAAGCCTTACCTTAACTCCCCGCTCTGCCGCCTGCCAAGCCGCTTCACAGCCTGCAAGCCCCGCTCCGTAGACGTTAATTATCTTTTCGTTACTCATTTTACCTTTGACCTAAAGCTTAATCCTTTTCCTCGGTTGTCTCCACAGCCTCGGCAGCCCTCTTGTAGCCGCAAGCGGTATTATGGCATACGATAAGCGCCTGTCCTTTTTTGCGGTAGAGAAGCTCTCCGCAATCGGGACATTTTTCATTTATGGGAAGATCCCAAGAGGAAAAATCACAGTCGGGATATTTTTCACAGCTGTAAAATACCGTACGTCTCTTGCCCGTTTTCATTATTATCTTTGAGCCGCACTTGGGACAAGGCACGCCTATATCCTTTGTTTTCTGCTTTGAGAAATCACATTCGGGGTAGCGAACGCAAGCGAAGAACGTGCCGTAGCGACCTACTCTCTGCACCATATCGGAGCCGCACTTTTCGCACTTGAAGTCCGCGATTATAGGCTTTTTAGCTTCCTCTCCCTCATCTCCGTCATTCTTCACGGGAGTCAGGGGCTTTGTGTTTCTGCACTGAGGGTAGTTGGGGCATGCGGCAAACTTGCCGTATCTGCCGTTCTTAACTACCATTCGGCTTCCGCACTTCTCGCATATCATATCGGTTTCCTCAACGGGAATTTCAAGCTCGCGATTTTCCATCTTCTTGTTGGCTTCCTCAAGCTCCTTGCCGAAATCCTGCCAAAAATCCGCAAGAACGGTATCCATAGTGGTATTGCCCCGCTCTATATCGTCAAGCTCGTTTTCCATATCCGCCGTAAACTTGTAGTCTACGATATCGGGGAAGCTCTCAAGCATAAGCTTATTGGTAAGCTCTCCCGTAGGTGTGGGAACAAGCGCCTTTCCGTCGCGCTTTACGTAGTTACGGGATATTATTGTGGAAATGATGGTGGCAAAGGTACTGGGGCGACCGATACCCATTTCCTCAAGGAACTTGATAAGAGACGCGTCGTTATATCTTGCGGGGGGCTCGGTAAAGTGCTTTGAGGGGTCTACCGACAGAGGGCGCACGCGCTCTCCCTCGGAAAGCTCGGGAATACGGATATTTCTTTCCTCTCTTACCTCATCGGCGCTAACTCTTACGTCGTCCTCGCTCTCCTCGTAAACAGCCATATATCCGGGAAATTCAACGGTATAGCCGCTGGTGCGGAAGATATAGCCCGCCGCCTCAACGTCGGCTGTAACGGTAGCGAGAGTAGCAGACTCCATCTGAGAAGCTATAAATCTCTCCCATATAAGCTTATAAAGCTTAAACTGGTCTGCCGTAACGTATTTCTTTATCATAGCGGGCTCTATCTCTATACGGGAGGGGCGTATAGCCTCGTGAGCATCCTGCGCCCCCGCGCCCGTTTTATACACTCTGGGCTTTGAGGTGTTATACTTTTTGCCATACTTGCTTTCGATATAGTCTCTCGCCTCATTCTGCGCGTCTGCCGATACTCTCTGAGAGTCGGTACGCATATAGGTTATAAGACCCTGAACGCCGCCGTTCTCCGAGCCTATATTTACACCCTCGTAAAGCTCCTGGGCTATTCTCATTATCTTCTGAGACTGGAAGCCAAGCTTCTTTGCCGCCTCCTGCTGCATAGTAGAGGTGGTAAAGGGGGGTGCGGGAAGCTTCTTCTTCTTAGCTCTCTTTACCGAACTTACGGTAAATTCCTTATCCTTGACAGCCGACAGAACCTTCTGTGCGTCCGCCTCACAGGAAAGCTTTATTCTTCCCTTTTTATCTCCGAAGAAACGTACGGAAAATTCCTTACCCTCGTTATCGGACAGGAGCGCCTCGATAGTCCAGTATTCTACGGGAACAAAGCTTCTTATCTCTTCCTCACGCTCTACGATCATTCGTGTAGCCACAGACTGAACGCGCCCTGCGGACAGACCGCTTCTCACGTTCTTCCAAAGGAAAGGAGAGAGCTTGTAGCCAACTATTCTGTCAAGTATTCTTCTTGCCTGCTGAGCGTTTACAAGGCTCATATCTATTTGTCTGGGCGCTTTTATGGCGCTCTTTACAGCCGTTTTGGTTATCTCGTTAAAGGTAACGCGCATTGTCTTTTCTACGGGAATACCGAGAGCTACCGACAGGTGCCACGATATAGCCTCTCCCTCTCGGTCAGGGTCGGTCGCAAGGTATATTTTATTGGCTGCCTTAGCTTCCTTGCGTATATCCTTTATAAGGTCGCCCTTACCTCTTATATTAATGTAATGCGCCTCAAAATTATTTTCAATATCAACGCCAAGAGTACTCTTGGGCAGGTCGCGCACGTGTCCTTTGGATGCTATGACCTTATAGTTTGAGCCAAGATAGCCCTTTATTGTGGATGCCTTAGAGGGAGACTCCACTATTACAAGATTTGCCATTAGAATTTTGTTTCCTTTCTCTAGGTATTCTTTTATGTATCCTTTGTTATTTTCTTACGTACATTCCGCCGGGAAGCGACTGAACAAGTCCGCTTATCTCCAGCATAGTCAAGGCAGTTATAAGCTCACCTATGCCAACGCCGTCCACGCACAAGCCGTCGGGAGCTACCGCCCTGTCTACGGGCATTGCCTCGAACACTCTTTGACTTACGCTGTCAAGCCCCCGAAGAAGCTCTGCCGACCTGTCGGATGGCGCTGTCACGGTTACACTTGCTTCCTTTTTCGGCGGTTGTTTTACCGGCTCCACAGCCTCTGCCGTGTCCGATACGTCAATAAGCTCGGGCTTTTTCCTTGCTCTCTTTTTTTCGCCGCCGCACACGCCGCTAACGCCGTATTTCGCCAAAGTCTTTTCCATATCGGTGACGCGGAGCTTCGCTTGGCGAAGTCCCTTATAGTTTATACAGTCATGGTAAAGGAAATCGTAGTGGGCAATAATATCGTCCGCCGAAAGCGCCACACGAGCGCCGTCCTTTATCAGCGCGTTAGGTACGTAGGAGTTGCTTTCGTTGACCTTACCCGGCAGGGCGAACAGCTCTCTTCCTTGGTCGACCGCTCTGTTGGCGGTTATCAGACCTCCGCTTCCCGTCGTGCCCTCAATCACCAGAACGCCCTGGCAAAGTCCGCTTATTATGCGATTTCTTTTAGGAAAATTGTAATCGTAAGGACGCTCAAAGGGCGGATATTCGGTAATCACCGCTCCCCTTTTGGCTATCCCGGACATAAGCTTACCGTGCTCCTTGGGATAGACCACCGATATTCCGCTGCCGAGAACGGCAACAGTCTGTCCGCCTGCCGCCAATGCTCCGCAGGCGGAAACGCCGTCTACGCCCCGCGCCATACCGCTGACCACAACGCTTCCCGCCGATGCCAGCTCATAGGATATTTTATACGCGGAATCTCTGCCGTATTCGCTCATTTTTCTCGCGCCCACCATTCCAATGCAAAGTCGGTCGTTCATATTGGGCAGCTGACCGAGAACGTAAAGAAGCGCGGGCGGGTCTTCAATAGCCCTGAGCCTTGACGGATATCTTTTATCCGAATAGCTTATTATATCTATCTTCTTTTGCTTGCAGTATTTCAGTATGGAATAGGCGCTCTCAAGGGATTTATCAAAAAGCTTTATTTTACAGGTAGGGCTTATTCCCTCTATACGCTCTATTTCTTCCTCGTCCATTCGATAGACGTCAAAGGGGTCGCTATACCTCTCTGCTATTCTCCCCGCGTCCTTTGAGGCGGCTCCGCATCTTTCGGACAGCCATATCCAATAAAGTACGTTTTCGTCTTTCATACATTCCCCGCACAAAATTAGTTTTTGGAAGCTCTTACCGTCTCCCATATACATATTGCCGCCGCTGCCGCCGCGTTGAGG
The DNA here is from genome assembly GCA_045653705.1 of Eubacteriales bacterium. Classification (GTDB taxonomy): domain Bacteria; phylum Bacillota; class Clostridia; order Oscillospirales; family CAG-272; genus HGM12713. Next base: position 27,355 of record JAZOMG010000038.1, read on the forward strand.
GATTCGCTTCCCTCGGTCATAGGTATTATCGCCGCTCCGTCGCAAGCGTCTATAAGAGTGTCACTCAGTCCGTGACCCTCGTTACCGATAACAAAGCAGTCTCCGTCTCTGAGGACAAGCTCGCCTATTCGCAGAGCATTCTCACGAAGCGCCGCCGCAAACACACGCCTGCCGCCCTGTCTCAGCGAAGAAACAAGGTTTGGCATATCCTCTCGCCTTACAGTAAGGGTGGGCAAACGGAAAAGAGCCCCCATAGAGCTTCTCACCGTCTTTGAATTATAAAGGTCCGCGCAATCGTCGCTGAGTATCAAGGTATCGATTCCCAACGCCGCGCAGCTTCTCATCACAGTTCCGAGATTACCGGGGTCACGGATAGACTCGGCAAGCAAAAGCCGCTTACCCGAAAGCTCCTCTATCTTACAGGGCTCAAAGCCTGCGTGCAGGTCATCAAGATGCTTCGCTACCGTAATTATCCCCTCGGGAGAGCTTTCATCGGTAAGAGTCTCAAAAACGCTTTCCGATACGAAAAGCAGTCTGTCCTCGCTTATCTCTCCCCCAGACAGTCCTCTTTGTACCTCTGCCGAAACAGCATTCGACATAGGCTCTCTGAGAACCACCGTGAAAATATCGGCTCTGCCCAAGGCATCACGAAAGAGCTTTATGCCGTCAAAGCGAAAAAGCCCCGACCTCGCTCTTCCCTTTTTATCCGAAAGAGCACGGATATCCTTTATTCTCGGATTTTGTCTTGACGTTATTATTTCTCTCATATTTTCGGTATAAATAAAACCCGCTATATAGCGGGTTTTATAGCTCTGATTAAAGAGCTGCCTTTGCTTTCTCTGCGAGAGCCGCAAATGCTTCCTTATCGTATACTGCAAGCTCAGAGAGCATCTTTCTGTTGAGGTCGATGCCTGCCTTCTTCAAGCCGTGCATAAAGGTGGAATAGTTCATTCCGTTTGCCTTTGCCGCAGCAGATATACGAGTGATCCACAGGCTGCGGAAATCTCTCTTCTTCATCTTTCTTCCTGCAAAAGCGTAGTTTCCGCTCTTGAGTACGGCTTGCTTAGCCATCTTAAAGTGCTTGGACTTTGCGCCCCAGTAGCCCTTTGCAGCCTTCAATACTTTATTTCTTCTCTTGCGCGTCATCATAGCGCCCTTAATTCTTGCCATTTTCTATTTCCTCCTCTTAAATTCTCAATTACTTCTGAATAAGTGTTCTGATGTTTGCTGTCATAGACTCGCTAAGAATAGCGCTGCTGCGAAGATGTCTCTTTCTCTTCGCGGTCTTGAGACCCGTGTTGTGTCTGTGATGGCAGTGACCCATCTTTACCTTACCCGATGCGGTAACAGAAAATCTTTTAGCAGATGCTTTATGTGTCTTAACTTTTCCCATTTTTATAATCTCCTTTTTTGTTTTTAAGATTTCTGGTTTTCGGCTTTCGCCATTTATCATAAATTCGCGGTTGCCCGCCTATATGAACTTATTTAAGCTTCAGGGGAGAAATTACCATGCTCATTATTCTTCCGTCAAGCACGGGAGCCTTATCTACGCTTCCTACCTCGCTACAGGTATCCTGAAATCTCTTCATTATATCCTGTCCGATGCCAACGTGGCTCATTTCACGTCCCTTAAATCGCATAACGACTCTGACCTTGTTTCCGCTCTCAAGGAACTTGATAGCGTGACGCGCCTTTGTCTCGAAATCGTGGGTGTCGATGCGGCAGGAAAGCTGTATTTCCTTAAGCTCGATGACCTGCTGCTTCTTCTTGGCTTCCTTTTCCTTTTTGTCACGCTCAAAGCGGTACTTACCGTAATCCATTATACGGCATACGGGGGGCTGTGCCTGAGGAGCCATAAGAACAAGGTCGTAGCCCTGATCGTAGGCTATCTTCAATGCAGCCTCGGGAGACATAATGCCGATAGGCTCTCCCTCTACGCCGACAACTCTTACTTCCTTGGCGCGAATCTCCTCGTTGATCAATAAATCCTTTGCGCTAATACTAGATACACCTCCAAATTTGCCATAGGGCAAAAAAATTGTGCGAAGAAGCACTCCGCACGACACAAGACACCCAAAGCTGACTTTGAGTACTGATATCGACCCATACACGCCCTTGCGGCAGGGTGAGAGCGGATGCTCTGCTTCTTTTTCCTCGCATATTCTACCACAACTTCTCCGTTCTGTCAATAGTTTTTTTAAAAAAATTTTTCGCACCTTGTCATTTATTTTTTCTCAAAAAATTTTTTTGGAAGAGCTTGGACGAAAATCCTTTGCTTGGTACGACAAGACCTACGACAAAACAGGGGTGACCTTGTATATATTGCCAAAAATGCTATGGGGCTTTGCCGAATTTTTCTAATGTGTATCTTTTTTCACGAAAATTTCGACAAAAAATCGTCTATTTTGAATATTTACAATTTGAATTCTTTGCGGTATAATGATAAAGCTGTCGGCGGCACCAACTCCACAGCACACGCACAACGACAGGCTACGCCTTGCGGAGTATCAAGCTTATGATATCAACGCGCACGAGCGGGAAACCGTTGTGCTTTTTTTATCCCTTAAGGGGCTGTTTCTTACGTGAAAATCAGTAGCGTTCGGAACAGCCCTTCTTTAATGCAAAATCTAAAATGCGAAACACAAAACTAAAATACTAAAATAATGAAAATATTTTTTAAAAAAGGGTGGAAATCCGAGAAATTATATGTTATAATATATAATTGTATAAGTATGTTTTATATGACCCCTTACCCCTTATGAAAGGATAAAAATTTATGCCGAGATACATAGAAAAAATAGAAAAATACACCCTGCCCGTAGTAGCTATACGGGGCGCTGTGGCTTTCCCGGGCGTTTCCCTCAGCTTTGAGCTTACGGACGACGTATGCGTTAAGGCGGCGGAGTCGGCATTTGAAACCGACCAACCCGTGCTTATTTGCGCCGTTCGCGAGACAGAGGGCGAGAAGATAAGCTATCCCGAAAGCCTTTTCCGCACGGGAACCGTATCAAAAATAAAGCAATCTGTAAAGACCCCCGAGGGAAATATGCGCATTATAACCGAGGGCTACGCGAGAGCCACCGTTTCGGATTTCCGTCGCTTTGCCGATTATCTGTGCGCCGAGGCTATATGCAAGACCCTCAGTATGTCCGACGAGGACGCTATTTTGTCGGAAGCCTATTGCAGAGCTATCATTTCCGAAACAGAGCGCCTTGCATCCCACCTCCCCTCGGTCAGCGACGACATAATGATGACCGCACGCGCTATAAAGACCCCCGCTCTTCTTGCCGACTTTATCGCATCGAACATTCTCGTAAAATATATGGATAAGCAGTCTATCCTTGAATGCTTCGACCCTATAAAACGCATAGAGCTGCTTATCGCTCTGCTTCGCGAGGAAGCCTCTCTTCTCGAGTGTGAGCTTGAGATACACAAGCGGGTGCGTTCAAATCTCAACCAAAATCAAAAGGAATACTATCTGCGCGAGCAGGTAAGAGTAATACAGGAGGAGCTTGGAGACGTAGGCGAGACCGAGGAATATTATCAAAGGATAATGTCCGCAAAGCTCCCCGACGAGGTAAGAGAAAAGCTCTTAAAGGAAAACGACCGTATGTCGAAAACTCCTTTCGGCTCTGCCGAGGCGACAGTGACGAGGACTTACCTTGATACCTGTCTCGATATTCCGTGGAGCAAGACCACCTCTGACCGCGTAGACGTAGCGGCGGCAAGAAAAATACTTGACCGCGACCATGACGGACTTGAAAAGGTAAAGGAGCGTATTCTTGAATTTCTCGCGGTCAAGCAGTTAAATCCAAGCCTTGGCAACCAGATACTCTGCCTTGTAGGCCCTCCCGGTGTAGGTAAGACATCGGTGGGCGCGTCTATCGCCAAGGCTATGAAGCGAAACTACGTTCGCGTATCTCTCGGCGGTGTCCGTGACGAGGCTGACATAAGAGGACACAGAAAGACATATATAGGCGCTATGCCGGGGCGTATAATCAACGCCCTCATTACGGCGAAATCCAAAAACCCACTCATTCTTCTTGACGAGATAGACAAGGTAACGAGAGACGCCCACGGCGACCCGGCGTCGGCTCTTTTAGAGGTGCTCGACCCCGAGCAAAACAAGTATTTTAGGGACCATTTCGTGGAGCTTCCCTTTGACCTTTCCGACTGTCTCTTTATCGCCACGGCGAATACTCTCGATACTATTCCCCGTCCTCTCCTTGACAGAATGGAGATAATAGAGCTTAAGTCCTACACGAAAAACGAAAAGATATCCATAGCTAAAAACCATCTTATCCCCAAGCAGATGAAGCGCCACGGACTTAACCGCCGTATGCTTTCCATAACCGACGGCGCGCTCTCCGAGATAGCCGATTATTACACCCGCGAGGCAGGTGTGCGCAATATGGAAAGAAGCATCGGGGAGCTGTGCAGAAAGTCGGCGAAGATGCTTGTGGAAAATAGCGACTTAAAGAAGATAACCGTAACCGAGAAAAACATTTCCGAATTTCTCGGCGCGCGCAAGCTTCGCCCCGAGCGCGTATCCGACGTTGACGAGGTAGGCGTTGTAAACGGACTTGCATACACCGAAGCAGGGGGAGATATGCTCCGAGTTGAGGTGGCAGTTCTTGACGGAACGGGCAAGATAGAGCTTACAGGCTCTCTTGGCGACGTTATGAAGGAGTCGGCGCGTATAGCCATAAGCTTCGTTCGCTCTATCTGCGCCGAATACGGAATACCCGCCGATTTCTATGAGAAAAAGGATATACATATCCACTTCCCCGAGGGGGCTGTACCTAAGGACGGACCGTCTGCGGGAGTGACTATGGTGACCGCTCTCGTCAGCGCCCTTACGGGAAGAGCCGTAAGACGGGATATTGCTATGACAGGCGAGATATCTCTGAGAGGCAAGGTGCTTCCCATAGGCGGACTTAAGGAAAAGACTATGGCGGCGTATTCCGCGGGAGTGCGCACGGTGCTTATTCCCGAGGACAATATGCGCGACCTTGAGGATATCGACCCCATAGTAAGAGAAGCTCTAAGCTTTATCCCCTGCCGCCGCGCAAGCGACGTGCTGTCCTACGCTCTTGTAAGCAAGGAAAAAGAAAAAGTTTATTACACCGAAAAAAAGAAAGAGGAATATCCCGAAATAATCCCCAACGTAAAGGGAGAGAGGATCCCTCTGTCGGTAACTCGGTAATACGGAGTAAGATATGGCAATAAATATGCAGAATATATCCCTGAAGATGAGCGCGGGACTTCCCAAGCAGTTTCCCGCAGACCCTTTGCCCCAGGTGGCGTTTTCGGGTCGCTCAAACGTGGGAAAAAGCTCACTTATAAATACTGTTCTCGGCAGAAAGTCGCTGGCGCGTGTCAGCTCCGCGCCGGGTAAGACCATAACCGTCAATTTCTACGATATAGACCGCAAGCTCTATCTTGTAGACCTACCCGGCTACGGCTTTGCCAAGCGCTCACCCGAGGATAAGAAAAAATGGTCGGCGCTCACCGACGGATATTTTACCCAAAATAAAAATATCGACCGTCTGTCTTTAGTTGTTCAGCTCATAGACAGCCGCGTGGGTCCTACGGCGGATGACGAGATCATGCTCGATTATCTTTCTCAATCGGGGCTTTCCTATATCGTTGTCGCTACTAAGGTGGACAAGCTGAACGCCACCGAAAGGAAGAAAAACCTTGAGGCGATAGGCTCCCACCCTCTTATTGACGGAATACCCGTTATCCCCTTTTCCTCGCTGAAAAAAGAGGGCAAGGATGAGCTGTGGAAGACAATTCTAAAGTACGCGGGAGTGTAAACGGGCATATGACACGTTTAATTCTTGTACGCCATGGGCAAAGCCTTGCCAACGCAAATAATCTCTTTGCGGGGCACTCGGATTTTGACCTGTCGGATTTCGGCAAGGAACAGGCGGCAATGGCGGCAAAATATCTGAAAGAAAGAGAAAAAATAACCGCCATATATTCAAGTGATCTGCTGAGAGCCTATCACACCGCCTGTCCTATTGGTAAAGCCCTTGGACTAACGGTAAACAAGGACGAGGGGCTGAGAGAAATTTTCGCGGGTGAATGGGAGGGGCTTTCCTTTCCATACATAGCCGAAAATTATCCCGAGGAATTTTTCATCTGGAAAAACGATTATTCACGCGCCCGTCCCGTTGGGGGAGAGGCAACGGCTGAGGTCTATGGACGTATAGTTCCACATATTCTGGAGCTTGCGAAAAAGCACCGCGGCGAATGTATACTTCTCTCCACCCACGCCACCGTTGTACGCGCCTTCGATTCATTCGCAAGAGGCTATTCGGCAGAGGAAACGGGCAAGATACGCTTTTCTCACAACGCATCCATCAATATATACGAATGTGACGGCGTAAAAGCAACGGTCGTGCGCTCGGACATAACCGAGCATCTTGGCGAGCTTGTGACACAGCTCCCACCTATCATTAACGCATAAAGGAAACAAAAAATGATACTTCACAAACATCTTGACGTCAACAAAAAAGGACACCTTACAATAGGCGGTATGGATACCGTTGACCTTGCGGCTGAATACGGCACGCCTGCCTATATACTTGACGAAAACGTAATAAGAGAAAACTGCCGCACATACAGGCGCGCCGCCGAGGAGTACTTTGGCAAGGGCGCTCTGCCCCTCTACGCCTCTAAGGCGCTCTGCTTTGCGGCAATCTACAAAATAGCCGCCGAAGAGGGTATGGGCATTGACTGCGTATCGGGAGGCGAGCTTTATACCGCAAGGCTTGTGGGCTTCCCTGCCGAGCGTATTTATTTTCACGGCAACAACAAGACCGACCGCGACATAAAGGATGCTATGGATATGGGCGTGGGCACGTTTGTCGTGGATAATTTCGACGAGCTTTACGCCATATCGGACGCGGCGGCGGCAAGGGGAATGACCCAGAGAATACTTCTCCGCATCACTCCCGGTATCGACCCCCACACTCACAAAGCCATAAGCACTGGAAGCATCGACTCAAAGTTCGGCTCTGCCATAGAGACGGGACAGGCTATGGAAATAGTCAAGGCGGCTATCGCGGCGGAGGGCATCGAGCTTGCGGGGCTTCACTGCCACATAGGCTCTCAGATATTTGATATCGAGCCCTTTTCTGAGGCGGCTGACATTATGGTACGCTTCATAGCCGAGATAAAAAAGGAATGCGGCTTTGAGATAGGCGAGCTTAATCTGGGCGGCGGACTTGGTGTGCGCTACACCGAATACGACAGAGAAATAGATTACGCATCTGCTATCCGCGATATCGCTTCGGTGGTAACAGGCTACTGCCAAGCCAACGGAATAAAGATGCCGAGAGTTATTTTAGAGCCGGGGCGCTCCCTTGTAGCGGCGGCGGGAATTACCCTTTACACCGTAGGCTCGGTGAAAAAGATACCCGATTTCCGCACCTACGTATCGGTTGACGGCGGTATGCCCGATAACCCCCGATACGCTTTGTATCAATCTCAGTACACCGCTCTTATAGCCAACCGCGCCGCGGAAGCAAAGACACAGCGAGTGACCCTTGCGGGGCGTTGCTGTGAGTCGGGCGACCTTATTGGCGAGGATATGGAGCTTCAGGAAGCAAAGAGAGGAGACATTCTCGCCGTTCTCGTAACGGGAGCGTACAACTACTCTATGGCTTCAAATTACAACCGTATTCCCCGCGCCCCCGTCATACTTGTCAAGGACGGCAAGGCAAGAATTGCCGTAAGGCGTGAGACCTACGCCGACCTTACCAAAAACGACGTGCTTTGATATATCTTCTCTGTAAATATTTCTATCGGAGATAAAAATGCTTGATTATTTAATTACAGGAGACGGAGATTGGAGAAGCTATATCATCCATCTTCTTCTCTCCCTCCCCATAATTCTTATCGCCCTTTGTCTGCACGAGACCGCTCACGGCTACGTTGCCTATAAGCTTGGCGACCCGACGGCAAGAAGCCTTGGACGGCTCACGATGAATCCCCTGAAGCACCTTGACCCCATAGGCTTTATCTGTATGATACTTTTCGGCTTCGGTTGGGCTAATCCTGTACCTATAAACTCACGCTTTTTCAAAAAACCGAGGCGGGATATGGCGCTTACAGCCCTTGCGGGGCCTGTGTCAAATCTTTTGGCGGCAACACTGTTTGCCATTCTTTACGGTATCGCGCTCTTCGGCTTGGAGCTGTTTTCAAGAAAGGTAGGCTTCGGTAACGAAACAGCCTATCTTCTCGCGCAGCATTTTCTCATATTTCTCTACTATGGCATCGCCCTCAACGTAACTCTTGCGGTGTTTAATCTGCTGCCCGTGCCGCCCCTTGACGGCTCGCGGATAGTTTCGGCGTTTCTGCCGCCTATGCTTGCCTACAAGTATATGAAATATGAGCGCATCATTTCCATAGTTCTTATGGTCCTGCTCCTTTTCGGAGTACTTTCCCCCGTTATCAGCATAGCCACCGATTTTATAATCGACCTGCTTATGTGGATACCTACGCTGTTTTTGATGCTTCTTCAATACATTTTATAATTCTTTCTAAGGGGTATATATGGAAGCTGTTACCTACCGTCTTGACAGGTTCGAGGGACCTCTCGACCTGCTTCTGACACTTATTCAAAAAAATAAAGTTAATATTTCGGACATTCCTATTGCCCTTATCTGCGACCAGTACATCGAGTACATCACAAAGGCTGAGGAGCTTGATATGGAGGTCGCCTCGGAATTTCTCGTTATGGCGAGCTATCTTATGCTTATCAAGAGCAAGATGCTCTTGCCCCGTCCCGAGGACGAAAAAGCCGACCCGAGAGCCGAGCTTACCGATGCGCTTTTACGCTTTCAACAGGCTAAGGAAGCCGTGGCAAAGCTCTCGCCTATGTATGCCTATTACAGCGGACGAATGGTAAAGGACACCGATGAGATAAGTGTGGACAAGTCCTACGTTCACGAACAGGACGTTACCTCTCTGTGCGCCGCCGTGAGGCGTATAATCGCGTACAACAACGCGCTGGAGAGGGCAGCCACAACGTCCTTTACGCCTATGATAAGCAAGCCCATAATCCCCGTTGAGATAAAGATAGTTTCTATTTTGAAAACGGTAGAGAAAAGGGGCGCGGCTAGCCTTGAGGAGCTTATTTCGGGAGAGGCATCTCTGCCCGATGCCATAGCGTCCTTTCTCGGCGTGCTGGAGCTTATCAAAATACGCAAGCTTCTCGTCGCCGACGAGATAAACGAGGAGAACGCTCTGCTTAACGCAAGCACAAGATTTATACTTAACACAGACGATTCCACGGTAGAGGAAAGCGAATATTTCACAAAGGACACCGAGGAGATATCAGAGGTTTAATATGGAAGAAAAAACTGTACAGACCGAATTAGAGGGTATAAAAAATATAGAGGGAGCTATCGAGGCGATACTCTACGCCGCAGGCTATCCCGTAAAATACACAAAGCTTTCCGAGGTGTTGGGGCTTGACGTAAAGAACACAAAGAAAATAGTCGAGCATATGAGCGACGCTTTCAACTCGGAAAAATCAAAGAGAGGGGTAAATCTCCTTGTCTTTGAGGAGACCTGTCAGTTCTGCACCAAGGAGCAATACGCGCCCTATATACGCGAGGCGCTCGGAATACGCCGAGGGGGAAATCTGTCGGCATCCTCAATGGAGGTGCTTGCGGTCATCGCCTACAATCAGCCCGTGACTCGTTCGTTTGTAGACCAGGTGCGCGGAGTTGACAGCTCATACGCCTTTAACTCTCTCATAGATAAAGGACTTATAGAGGCTTGCGGCAGGCTTGATGCCCCCGGCAGACCTATGCTTTATATTACTACCGAAAAGTTTTTGAGAGTATTCGGCATAAATTCTCTGTCCGAGCTTCCCGCCACCGAAACCATGCTTCCCCCTAAGGAAGAAACACCCATAGCCGACAGCGACACAGAGGATGCAGAGGGCGGCGAGGTTGCCGAGACAGACGCCGACGCTGAATAAAGAACTGCAAAAATTACCATAATAAAATAGATTTAGATTCACTCAGTATAAATTCTTAGCATAACTAAGATATTGCTCTCCTCATCCACCGCTACCGCGGTCCCCCTTCCCCGCTGGGGAAGGCTAAAGACAGTAGCGATGTGTGAGGAAAGCGAATAGTAGCTGGCGAATGGTGAAAGCCGCATACACACCGCCATAATAACGATTAAGAAAGGAGAGACTATGCCCGAGCTTTTTATCACCTTAGCTATCCTTGCAGCTCTTGCCGCTCTGTCACTGCTCTTTCTCCTTTCTCTAAAGGGTACGCTGACTATATCCTATGACAAGGAATTTTCCATACACTTTAAAGTCCTTGGTTTTAAGCTCCCCATATATCCCCGCCCGCAAAAAAAACGGCGCAGGCGGCACAGAATGAGCGCCCGAGAGGCGGCAAGAATACGCAAAAGGGCGCGCAAAAAGGCTGAAAGAGACAGGCTTTGGAGACAGCAAAAGCGCGCTGACAAAAAGGAGCGAAAAAAGAAAAAGGGAGAAAAACAGTCAGCGCAAAAGGAAAAAGCGCCTATCGGTAAAACGGTATCATCGGTATTGGATATATTAGCCGTTATAACCGAGGTCACAGCCATTATCGTAAAACGCTTTACCCATCATCTGCGAATTAAGATAGCAAAGCTCAGAGTAAAGATCGCCTCCGAGGATGCCGCTCTTACTGCGGTAGCCTACGGCTCGGTCACTCAGATAGTAAATATATTGCTCCCTATTCTCTCCGAGGTGGGTAATCTTAAGCTCCCCCCCGAAAAGAATTTCGACATAAGCGCCGATTTCTCAACCACCACCCCCGAAATAGAAGCCGAAATTGCGTTTTCGCTCCGTGTGTGGCATTTTGCCGACGTTGGAGTAAGGGGCGTTTTCGGCGGCATCTCAAAGTTCCTCAAGCGAAGCGACAATATAGAGGATACCCTGTCGGAGGCCCTTAGCAAAAGTCTCAGCCACATAAGCACAAACAAGGAAAATAATTAAAATCACTATATAAACGAAAGGAATTTCAATTATGGCAAACGAAAACAAAATACCCGAAATAATACGCTCCTCAATGGAGAATATCCGCTCAATGGTGGATGCTAATACGGTTATCGGAGACCCCATAGTAGCGGCAGGAAATATTACCATAATCCCCATATCCAAGGTCACCGTAGGCGTGGCTTCCGGCGGTATCGACTACAACCCCAAAAAGGATTCTCAACCCCGTCCTCAGAACTTCGGCGGCGGTGGCGGAACAGGTCTCTCCGTTTCTCCCGTAGGCTTTCTTATCGTTGATCCCACAGGCGCTGTTGATTTCATCAACGTAAGCCAAAAGGGCAGTCCCGACCCCATTGACCAGATCGCCGACCTCGTTGAGAGAACTCCCGACCTTATCGCAAGAATACGCGACCTCTTTATAACCGACCCCAAAAAGAGCTTAGACGAAAATTTCTAAATCCGGCAAATATCAAAATTCATTTTTTCCCTTACCTCTCCCATATAATGTAAGGACGGCTATTCCGTTTAGGTTATTTTGCGAGGTGGTTTCGTGAAAAGATTATTTGCGTTGTTTACAGCCCTTTTGCTTCTTGTTGGCTTCTCGGTACAAATATATGCCCGTCCACAGTCGGCGGAAGTCTCCGCACCAAATGTGTCGGCTAAAAGCGCCATACTTATAAACGGCGAGGACGCAGAGATATATTACCGAAAGAACGCCGCCGCGCCTATGGCAATGGCAAGCACGACCAACCTTATGACGGCGATAGTCGCCCTGTCTCTATGCGACCCCGACAAGGTCATTTCTATACCTGCCGAGGCGGTGGGTACAGAGGGCTCGTCGGTTTATCTCGTAGAGGGGGAGCGGCTTACACTGCGTGAGCTTCTCTACGCTCTGCTTCTCTCGTCAGCCAACGATGCGGCGGTAGCTATTGCCGTTTTCCTGTCGGGGGATACGGAAAGCTTTGCCGACCAAATGAACGCCTATGCAAAAAAGCTGGGGCTTACGAGAACACATTTTACAAATCCTCACGGGCTTTACGATGAGGGTCACTACACCACGGCGCGGGAGCTGGCTATGATAGCTCGCGAGGCGCTGAGATATCCCCTTATCGAGGAGATAGTATGCTCTCAAAAGGCGACCATACCTCACAGCGGAGAAGCCGACAGACGGCTTCTTGTAAACCATAACAAGCTTCTGAAAAGCTATGACGGCGCAATAGGTATGAAAACGGGCTTCACAAAGAAAACGGGGCGCTGTCTTGTAAGCGCCGCCCGCCGCGGAGGTCTTACCCTTATTGCGGTCACAATCAACGCGCCCGACGATTGGCGCGACCACACCGCCCTGCTCGATTACGGCTTTGAAAATTACGAACACAGGCTTTTATACTCCACAGGGGAGTTTTCCTACTCCCTGCCCCTGTCCGACAGCGCTCTTGAGCAGGTGGCTCTTACCAACACACAGCCCTTGTCAATAACCGTGAAAAAGGGAGAAAGTGACGTAAGGATAACGGTTGAAGCCCCCGCGCGCTTTTGGGTGGGAGAGGCAAAAAAAGGTCAGCCTTTTGGAGCTGTCACCGTCTCTGTTGACGGAAGATCCGTATCCTCACCCCTTGTATTCGCGGAAAGCTCATCGGGCAAGACCCTACCCAAAAAGGGATTTTTTGAACGAATATTAACGTTCTTTTCAACAGATTAGATAAAAGGACAGCAAATGGAAAAAATAAAGCTGCAAAAATATTTTACAGATTGCGGTATTATGTCGAGGCGCGCTGCAGAGGGCGAGATACTTAACGGAAAGGTTCTCGTAAACGGCGAGGCGGCATTTCTCGGTATGAGAATAGACCCCGACGTTGATACCGTTGAATATAACGGAAAAATACTGAAGCCTACGGGGGACACGCGCATATGCGTTATGCTCAATAAGCCCACAGGCTTCGTTACCACCCTCTCGGACGAAAAGGGGCGGCGAACGGTTGCCGAGCTTACCGCCGACGTTGGGGCAAGGGTATATCCCATCGGAAGATTGGATATGAACTCTGACGGGCTGTTGCTTCTTACCAATGACGGCGAGCTTGCCAACAGGCTCACCCACCCACGCCACGAAATACCTAAGATATACCGCGTAACGGTCGGCGGAGAGATCACGCCCGATACGCTTTCGGCGCTCTCATCGCCTATGGTCATAGACGGCTACAAAATACAGCCTGTAAAGACCGCGGTAGTATCCTTTAATAAGGAAAAAAAGCAAACCGTTTTATCTATGGAGCTTTACGAGGGACGAAACCGACAGATACGCAAAATGTGCGAGCTTGTGGGGCTTAAGATCTCCCGACTTTCAAGGATAGCCATAGGCGAGCTTGTCTTAGGGGACTTGCCCTCGGGCAAATGGAGAAAGCTTACCTCGGACGAGCTTGAATATCTGAGAGGAAATAAAGACAGGATATAAAGGAAAGGCGATACATATGTTAAAGGTTTTACCTATACAGACAAAGGACGAGCAGGCGGCGCTTTGCCTGCGTTGCAATATAAAATACGACCCTGACCTGCTTGCCTACGCCGCAAGCGTTGACGGCGAAACGGTGGGCATTTGTCAGTTTAAGCTGACAGCCGAGGGTGGCTATATTTACGACATAGCCAAGGTCTGCGACAGACCCGCCCCCGCTGACCAAAAGGCGAGAGACGCATCGGACTTTGAGGCCCTCTTCGTTATGGGCAGAGGCGCTCTCAACTTTATCGACCTTTGCGGAGTTCACAGAGCCTACTACAAGGGTGAGGCAAACGATACACCTCTGCTTCGCGCCATAGGCTTCAAGGAGAATGCCGATGGGGTGTACGAAATAAACCTTGAGGGATTTTTTACCGACCACTGCCACTGAGAAAGAGAGAAGCTATGACCTATAATGAGATCTGCGCCGCCCTTTGCGACGCGGGAATAGAAAATTACAGAGGCGAGGCGGCTATGCTTATATGCCGCTTCTGCAACATAAACAAGGCGGAGCTTTTGCAAAAGAGCCGTGACGAGGATTATGCCTCGGAGGAGCTTGATGACGCTGTAATAAAGCGTTGCGCTCACTATCCGTTGCAGTATATCCTCGGTTATTGGGAATTCTGTCACGAGACCTACCGAATAACCAAGGATACCCTTATACCGAGACAGGATACAGAGAAGCTTGTAGAGCTTGCCGTCCGTTTTCTGCCCGAAAAGGCTCGTTTTATCGACCTTTGCACGGGAAGTGGATGCGTGGCTATCTCCACCCTTGCTGCGCGTCCCGACTGCCACGCGGTAGCGGTTGACCTGTTTGAAAAAACTCTGGAGATCGCAAGAGAGAACGCCGAGACAAACGGCGTTGGCGACCGCATAGGCTTTGCAAAAGAGGATGTTCTCAATTCAAAATTTATGGACGGGCTTGGGGATTTTGACTGCATACTCTCAAATCCGCCTTACATTGAAACACAACAGCTTTCCTTGCTTGACGAGGAGCTGTCATATGAGCCTGAGGCGGCATTGGACGGCGGCGAGGACGGTCTTGATTTTTACCGAGTGATAATCGGAGAATACGGAAAATATCTGCGCGCGGGAGGTATGATGCTTCTTGAAATAGGCTGGAACCAAGCTAAGGCGGTTTCCGAAATAGCCTATAACGCAGGATATCGCTGTGAGGTCTACAAGGACTTCGGCGGAAATGATAGGGTAGCTTACATAACTATCCCCAACAGCAGTAAATAATTAAAAAAGGAGATAAAAATGAAACTGACAGTTGAACAGATACGCTCTATCGCAAGAGGAGCGGTAAGAATTGAGGAATGTGACGGAAAAATATGTCTTTTCCGCTTCACCAAGGAGCAGGAGGAGCTTTACCGCATCAGAAACACCGACTTTTATGGCAAGACATTTGCTACGGCAGGCATCGTTTTTGAATTTATCACAAACAGTGAAAAGCTTGCTATGACAACAGAGGTGGCATCAGGCTCGTCAAGAAAATTCTTTGAGCATAGCATTTTTGTAAACGGCAAAAAATATGCGGGGCTTGACTGCCGCGGACAAAACTGCGGCGTATTCGGAGGCTCGTGGACACTTCCCGAGGGCGACAAGACGGTCAAGATATATTTCCCTTGGTCAACGGCTTCAAGGCTGCTTTCCTTCGAGCTTGACGACGGCGCGAGCCTTGAGCCTGTAAAAAAGGAAAAGACAATGATAATGTTCGGCGACTCCATAACCCACGGCTACGACGCGAAGCACCCCGAAAACTCTTACGCTTCCCGTCTCTCCGATGCTCTCGACACCTACACGGTAAATAAGGGGATCGGCGGTGAGGTCTTTTTCCCCCAGCTTGCAAAAAGCAGAGATAATATTGACCCCGATTACATAACGGTAGCCTACGGCACAAACGACTGGTCGAGAAATGACAAGGAAAGATTTGAGGTCAAGAGCAAGGAATTCTACACCGCCCTGTCAGAAAATTACCCCAACGCAAGGATCTTTGCCATTACCCCTATTTGGAGAAAGAATTATCCCAACGCGACAAATACCATAGGTACGCTTGACGACATTGCGGCTTACATAGAAAAGATCGCAAAGGAGCTGCCCAACGTAACCGTTATCAACGGCATCAATCTGGTTCCGTGGGATGCAAAATATTTTGCGCCCGACGTGCTTCACCCCAACGACAGAGGCTTTAGGCACTATTTTGAAAATCTTGTGACGGAGATTAAGAAATATATATAATAGATAGTTTATAAAAAGGTTGGAGCTTAGCATCCAACCTTTTTATTTTTTCAAAAATTTACAAGCTTCATTATCGCATAATGAATTTTCTTTCGGAAAAACTAATTACAGCAATTCAAAATTCAGAAAGGATAATATTATGTGTTCTATAAATTCAAAAAGACGCTCTATGGGTCGCATATCGGTATGGGTCTTAGTATTCGCTCTGATGCTCACCTTTATGACCGCAACGCTGATACTTCCCGCAAGCGCAAATAACCTTACAGGCGGCGCGGGTAACGCCGCAAGAGATATGGGCAATGCCATAGGAGAGGCGGCAAGTGACGTAGGTGACGGCATAGGAGAAGCAGTAAGCGATATTACTGACGGAGCAGGAGAAGCGGTAAGTGATATCACCGACGGAACAAACGACGGAAAGGTAAACGACACCGACGGCATAATCGGCAATTCTCCCGACGGCGCGGATAAGGATATGACAAGCGGAAACACCGCCGAAAACGGCGATGACGACGGCAATAATAAGGGTGGATGGATAGCTCTTGCTATCGCCATAGTGGTTATTGTTGCGGTAGTGGTTCTTATCATTGTTCTTATACCCAAGAAAAAGGGTAACGAGTAAAAAATTGGGTGTCGCAAATTTGCATTTGCGACAGCCAATTTTACATAGTAGCGTATAGCTGATAAAGCTCCGCGTAGATACCGCCGCGCGCTACCAGCTCCTCGTGTGTGCCCGATTCGGCAATGCCGTCCTCGGTAAGCACCAGAATACGGTCGGCGTTCCGAACCGTAGTCAAACGGTGGGCAATAGTAAAGGTCGTTCTTCCCCGCGCCAGCTTCTCCAAGGATTCCTGAACAAGCTTTTCGCTTTCGTTGTCGAGAGCGCTGGTGGCTTCGTCCATAATAAGCACAGGGGGATTCTTCAAAAAGACGCGGGCTATGGACACGCGCTGCTTCTGACCTCCCGACAGCTTGACCCCTCGCTCACCCACGTAGGTATCATACCCATTGGGAAGCGACTGTATAAATTCGTGAGCGCCCGCCAGCTTAGCGGCTTCAATTATCTCGGCTTCTGTGGCGTTTCTGTTTCCGTATGCGATATTTTCACGGATACTGCCCGAGAACAGATAAACATCCTGAGCTACCACGCCTATATTTTCGCGAAGCGACGGCAAGGTGATATCCTTAATATTTATTCCGTCCAATAAAATTTCTCCGTCGGACACCTCGTAAAATCGTGGAATCAGTGAGCAAAGAGTGGTCTTTCCGCCTCCCGACGGACCTACCAAGGCGATGCTCTCCCCCGCCATTACTGACAGGTTTAAATTAGTGAGAACGTTTTTGTTTTCGGTTTCATAGTGGAATGACACGTTGCGGAACTCCACTGTTCCTTTCACATCCTTTGCAGCCACGGCATCCTTTCCGTCCGTAATATCGGGCACGATGTCCATTATCTCATAAAAGCGCTCAATACCCGTCATTCCCCGCTGAAACTGCTCGGAAAATTCAACGATACGGCGAATAGAGGTAAGCAGAGTGGAAATAAAGAGCAGATACGCCACGTAATCCTCGGGGTATATCTTGTTCCATACCATAAACAGCGCGCCTATAACCGCCACAACAATATACATCAAGCCGTCAAAAAAGCGGGTAGACGAGTGAAATCCCGCCATAGCGTGATATACTTTTTTCTTGATGGAAAGAAATTTTTGGTTGCCCGCATCGAACTTTTCTTCCTCCACAGCCTCGTTGGCAAAGGATTTTACCACGCGAATACCCAACAGGCTGTCCTCAACAGAGGAGTTAAGCTCGCCTATCTGTACGCGGGATTCACGGAAGCCCTCTCTCATTCGTCTGTTAAATTTAGACAGCACAAAAAGCATGATCGGAATAATGGCAAAGACTATCAGCGTCAGCGGAACACTCATAGTACAGAGGATAACGAAAGCGCAAACTATCTTAATTCCCGCAATAAAGAATTCCTCGGGGCAATGATGAGCGAACTCGGTAACGTCGAAAAGGTCGCTGGTTATCCTCGACATCAGCGTTCCTACCTTGGCGTTGTCATAATACGAAAAGGAAAGCTTTTGAAGATGCCCGAAAAAGTCACGCCGCATATCGGTCTCTATCCTCGTTCCCATAATGTGACCCACAGATGCCATATAGTAATTTGCCACCGTATCGATTATTCGCAAAACAAGATATATAGCCCCCAGCTTGAGTATCAGCGAAACGGTCAGCGACATAGGCGTAGCCGTGGCGCGCCCCGTTATCTCGCGGACTATCAGAGGCAGAACCAACTCGCACAGCGTAGTAAGCGCGGCGCAAAAGAGGTCAAATATCATTATCCATTTGTATTTTTTATAGTAAGGAAGAAATCTCTTTATCAGCGGAATACTCCCCGTTTTCCGTTCTTTTTTCACGTGTTGCTCCTTTTATTTTCTTAATGCCATAATTATAGCACGATTTGAGCATAAAATCAAGATATGATAAAAATAAAAAGGACACATCACCGTGCAAAAACACGTAAATGATGTGTCCAACTTTTTTATTTATTTTGTTTGTAGGGGCGTTCTTCGAACGCCCGCTTGCAGAGCAATGCGAACCGCGGTAGGATCATTTTTCAAACATATATCCTATGTTGAGTTCTTTGAGAACGTTCTTGTCGTTTTCAGTGAGCGTATATCCTTTTTGAAATACAACGATCACATGCGTCAGCTCGTCCCCCTCCTTAATTGACACACCCGTTCCATCGGAGGAGGAGCCAATCGAGGCAACGCTGATCTCCGCATATACCTTCGCCTTTTTACTCTTATACAGAAATCGTGTTACGCCCGTCAGGGTTTTGCCTAATTGCGATCCATTGCGATCTCCCCAATAAAATGTGCACGTTCCCTTATAACGACTTAAGCTGATACGGATAATCTTTGCCAGCGGATCTGGTTCTTCCTTTTCCTCTTCTGTTTCCTCTTCTGTCACGGATTCCTGTTTGTCGGCAACAGAAGAGGACTCCCTGGGTTGCTCGGATTCTTTCGGCAACAAATCAAATTCATCACAGGAAATGAAAGCTCCCATAACCACACACGTCAAAAGCATAAGGGAAATAAATCTATAAAATCGACTCATATCCAACAGTTTCCTTTCTCAAATGATCGGATTACTTATATTATATATTAAAAATGTCTTTCTGTCAATAGATACGGAACAACTTCCAGCGAAATGAAGCTTTTATAAAAAATATTGGACACATCTTCGGAGCAAAAGCCCAAAATGATGTGTCCAACTTTTTATTGTTCAATTTTCAGCGATTTGAGTTTTACAAAGCCTCGATGAAGCCCCGCAAGTCTCAAAAAGCCTTACGCCGCAAGGATTATTTGCTTGCTTCTTCGATAGCAACTGCAACAGCAACAGTCATACCAACCATGGGGTTGTTACCTGCACCGATGAGACCCATCATTTCTACGTGAGCGGGAACAGAGGAAGAGCCTGCGAACTGAGCGTCGCCGTGCATTCTTCCGAGCGTATCGGTCATACCGTAGGAAGCAGGTCCTGCTGCCATGTTATCGGGGTGAAGCGTACGTCCCGTACCGCCGCCCGATGCAACCGAGAAGTACTTAACGCCGTTCTCGTTACACCACTTCTTGTAAGTACCTGCAACGGGGTGCTGGAAGCGTGTGGGGTTGGTGGAGTTACCTGTGATAGATACGCCAACGTTCTCAAGTCTCATTATCGCAACGCCCTCGGGAACGCTGTCGGAGCCGTAGCACTTGACCTTTGCTCTGTCACCTGTGGAGTAAGCGGTCTCGGAGAGAACCTTTACTTCCTCAGTGTAAGGATCGAACTCGGTCTTTACGTAGGTAAATCCGTTTATTCTCGAAATGATCATTGCCGCATCCTTACCGAGACCGTTAAGGATAACGCGGAGGGGCTTTACTCTTACCTTGTTTGCGTTAAGTGCTATCTTAATTGCGCCCTCAGCAGCCGCGAAAGACTCGTGACCCGCAAGGAAGCAGAAGCACTCTGTTTCCTCGGAAAGGAGCATTGCTCCCAGGTTTCCGTGTCCGAGACCAACCTTACGGTTCTCAGCAACAGAGCCGGGGATACAGAAAGCCTGAAGTCCGATACCGATAGCGGCAGCGGCGTCAGCAGCCTTGGTGCAGCCCTTCTTTATTGCGATAGCCGCGCCTACGGTGTACGCCCACTTTGCATTCTCAAATGCGATGGGCTGTGTTTCTTCTACTATCTTATAGGGGTCGATTCCCTTTGCGTCGCATATTTCCTTGCACTCGTCGATAGAGGAAATTCCATATTCCTTAAGAGCTGCGAGTATCTTCGCCTCGCGTCTTTCATAACCTTCAAAATGTGCCATTATGTATTTTCCTCCTTCAATTACTGCTTACGGGGATCGATGTACTTAGCTGCCTCAGCAAATCTGCCGTAGGTTCCCATCGACTTTGCGTATGCTTCGTTGGGCTCCATGCCCTTCTTGATAAAGTCGGTCATCTTACCAAGAGATACGAACTCGTATCCGATAACCTGATCGTTCTCGTCAAGAGCCATTCTTGTGCAGTAGCCCTCTGTCATTTCGAGGTAACGAACGCCCTTAGCCTTTGTACCGTACATAGTACCTACCATGGAGCGCTCGCCCTTACCGAGGTCTTCCATACCTGCTCCGATAACGAGACCGCCCTCGGAGAAAGCGGACTGGCTTCTACCGTAAACTATCTGAAGGAAAAGCTCTCTCATTGCGGTGTTGATAGCATCGCAAACGAGGTCTGTGTTAAGAGCCTCGAGAAGTGTTTTGCCGGGAAGTATCTCGGCAGCCATAGCTGCGGAGTGGGTCATACCCGAGCATCCGATGGTCTCAACGAGGGCTTCCTCGATGATACCGTTCTTTACGTTCAGCGAAAGCTTACAAGCTCCCTGCTGAGGCGCGCACCAGCCCACACCGTGGGTGTATGCGGAAATGTCTGTGATCTCTTTTGCCTGAACCCACTTGCCCTCTTCGGGAATGGGGGCGGGACCGTGATCGGGGCCTTTTGCTACGACGCACATCTTTGCAACTTCTGCGCTCATAGCGTACTCGCAAGAAAATTCTTTGCTCATTGTTTTTATCTCCTTTTTATTTTTTTACTTTTTTATAGAATAGCCTCTATCGCTTCGGCATAAAGCTTACCGATAAATGCTGCTCCGTTCTGATTGGGGTGAACACCGTCAGCAGAATAGTAACGGGGCTCGGGCATGGTCTTAAGCGCCTCCTCAAAATGCTCATCGAGAGGTACGAATACGTCTGCGTACTCTGCCGCAAGCTCTCTGACTATGGGAAGCACAGTCTTAAGATCCTCACGAATAGCGTCCTTATCGTCGCAATCGAGAAGGTAGGGGGTCATTATCATGATCTTCGCATTCGTCTTTGCGCGAAGCTCCTTGAGTATGGTGGTATAATTCAGCTTGATCTGCTCGTCGGTAGTAGCGATCCTTTCCTTTCCGTATCTATGCCAGATATCGTTTATACCTATGAGGATCGAAATAATATCGGGCTGAAGCTCGATAGCGTCCTTATAAAGTCTGTCGAAAAGCTGATCGGTTCTGTTTCCGCCAATTCCGAGGTTTATAAACTCTATATCCTTTTCGGGATGCGCTTCTCTTATAAGCTCTGCCGCAACCTTTGCGTATCCGTTGCCAAGCTTATGGTAGCTTCTTCTGTCCCTGCTCGCATCGGTTATGCTATCGCCTTGAAACAATATTCTCATTATTTTACTATCTCCCCGTATACTGTGCCGAATGCGCAAGCCGCATTGGATTCATCGGTATCTATATGCATAGCAAGAGCAAAATTCTTATTTACTCTTACGACTACGTCTCCGAATACAAGGCTACGGTCAGTATCGAGCTTAACTCCAACTACCTGCTTATCCTCAACTCCAAGCTCTGCCGCATCTTCGGGTGTCATATGTATATGGCGCTTTGCTGCAATTACGCCCTCCTTAAGCTCAACCGAGCCGCAAGGGCCTTCTATTACGCATCCGGGGCTTCCCGCAATATCACCCGACTCTCTTACGGGCACACCTGCAATTCCTATGGTACGAGCATCTGTCAGAGAAAGCTCTACCTGATCTGCGGGTCTTGTAGGACCGAGGATACTTGCCTTCAAGCTTCCGCGAGGGCCTATAACGGTTACCTTTTCCTCACACGCAAACTGTCCGGGCTGACTGAGATCCTTCTTGTTCGTAAGCTCGTGACCCTTACCGAAAAGTATCTCAACCGATTCTTTCGTAAGATGCACGTGTCTTGCAGAGGTCTCAACTAAAATCTTGTTTGCCATTTTACTACCTCACATCTAATAAGTAATATCTTGTGGGGCACAAATACCCACACTAAGTATTATAACACATTTTTTTCTCATTGTAAAGATTAAATCTCTACTTTTATGTAAATAATTAAAATAAAATAATGATTTTCGGAGCAAAAAATGGATAAAGGAATGAAAAATTTTTCAAGCGCCTGCCATAACACGGCAGACAGTGGGGAAAGCGCCTGCGACAAAACCGAAAAAAAGCTTGAGCAGATTGAAAAAAGCGGCGGTGTTCTTGCCGAAAACAAGAGAGAAAGCATACACTGTCTTTCCATAATAGGACAGATAGAGGGGCATTATTTTCTTCCCGAGGGGCAAAAGGCTACAAAATACGAGCATATAATCCCTCTGCTTGTGTCCATTGAGGAAGACGACAACGTGGACGGAGTTCTGATGATACTGAACACGATGGGGGGAGACGTTGAAGCGGGTCTTGCCATAGCCGAGATGATAGCCTCGATGACAAAGCCAACCGTCTCCTTAGTTCTCGGGGGCGGTCATTCCATAGGCGTTCCTCTTGCCACCTCGGCTAAACGCTCGTTCATAGTTCCCTCGGCAACGATGACCATTCATCCCGTGAGGATAACAGGGCTTGTGGTAGGCGTTCCCCAGACCTTCAGGTATTTCGAGGAAATGCAAAAGCGCATAGTTGATTTTATCTGCGGTCATTCAAACGCCACGCCCGAAAAAATAAGGGAGCTTATGATGCGTCCCGACGAGCTTGCCACCGACGTAGGCTCTATAATCGAGGGAAATCAGGCGGTGGAATACGGAATTATAGACCGCGTAGGCGGACTTTCGGATGCTCTTGAGGAGCTGAGAAAAATGATAAGGGAAAATAAATCGTCAGAGAATTAAGGTAAGCTCATAAAAAGCCCCTTTGTGAAATAAACTATATAAGAAGCCTTTTATGAAAGAGGTATTTTATGTTCAGTTATTTCAGCCAAGGGGGCAGACACCGCGCAGAGGGTGTTGAGGTACTTCGCTACCGCATTTCTCTCCCCACATTTCCCGAGCAAGCCTGTATATCGAATTTTTACGAGGATATTTTCAAGCTTGTATTGGGCTATTGCGAGAACGAACTCAGAGAATATGCCGAGGGGCGGTACGCTCTTTGCGATATGCCCAAGAAAAAATTTAACTATCCCCCTGTATTTTATACGTTAGACGGCAAGGTCACCTATGAGGACAGTGAAATTATATTTGTAAAGCTTACGGCGCAGACCAAGCAGAGGGGCTTTTCCGACCTGTGGCGGACCGTCTACGATGCTCACGCCTGGTCACTGCCCGATGAGCTTTTGCTACCGCCAAAGCAGGCTGCGGCAGGCTTTTTAGAGAAAAAGAATATCCCCAAGGCATTAGGCGCCCAAAAGGGATTTTTAGTAGAGAACGGAAAGTATTACGTATGTTATAAGGATAGGACAGAGGAAATAGCGTTGTGAGTGCGAAATGCGGAATTAGGGATATGCCAGGGAGACACGTGCGCAAATCAACAAACGTCGTAGGGCGGGGGCAAACCCCCGCCCTATGTTCATAAAATTAACGCAAAAGGAGAAACGCCATACATATAAAAATACCGCTTTGACTGTCTTTCGGATAGCAAAGCGGTATTTTATATTTTAATGGGATATTTTTCCCCATTTAATTGAATCTTCTTATTTCTGTTCCTCTTTCCAAAGGCTGTAATAAGCGGCTACGAGGGGAACGATGCTCTTTATCTCTCTGCCCGAGGTATTAACGCACAGGTGATAGCCTCGCTTGTCTCCCCACGGTATCTCGGAGATAAGTCCGTGATATCTCTTTCTGTCCGCGTCTATCTTCTTTATCTTTCTGATAAGCTCGCGGTCGGTAAGATGCTCATGCTCACCGCCCTTTTCCTTACATCTAGCGACCTTTGATTGCATATCGGCGTAAACGAATATATTAAAGGTATTGAACTCTCGGAGAATAACGTCGGCAGCTCTTCCGATTATAACGCAATCACCCTTTTCCGCAAGCTCGCGCATAAGCTTATTCTGGTCGGAAATAAGCTTTGTCTCGTTTGCCATTAAGGTAGGTGAATAGGAAAAGGTGCGCCCGAAATGAATAGGAAAATTACGGAACATTCCGCCATCCAAGGCATACTCCACGTAATGCTCGTCGAGCTCGCTCTTTTTGGCTATCTCCGCCACTATCTCCTTGTCGTAATACGCGTATCCAAGCTCGTCTGCCAAGCGCTTACCAAGCTCTCTTCCGCCGCTTCCAAATTCCCGTCCGATAGTTATAATTCCCATAGCAAATTTCCTTTCGCCGTTTTTTCAATATAATTATAACCTTTTTTAGGGAATTTGTCAAGTATTCGCTTTCACTTTATTGTCAATTGGGCGCACGCCCCGATATCTCGGCAAAGTCTCGAAGACGCTTTGCGTTTTTCTCGGATATATCCTCGGCCCTCATTCTCCACGACCAGTTTCCGAAAGCCGCGGCGGGAGTATTCATTCTTCCCTCTTTACCTATTCCGAGATAATCCTGCATAGGGATAACGCAAAGCTCGGACGGGCTCTGCATTGCAAGGGCGATAAGCTTATCAGCAAGGGCGCTTTTGTCGGTAACGCTGTCGAGTACATATCGGCGCAGCATCGCCTCACCGTTCGCCGACAGACCGTCAAGCCACTGAACAAGAGTGGGGTTATCGTGAGTTCCCGTATAAGCCACGCTTTTTTCGGGGTAGTTGCAGGGCAGATGATCGGACGAAAAATCCATATCCCCGCCGTCAAAGCCAAACTGCAATATTTTCATTCCCGAAAAGCCGCAATGAGACAGAAGCGCCTGAACTCCCTCGGTCATATACCCAAGGTCCTCGGCTATTATCTCTCCCTGTCCCGAGGTCTTTTTTATCTCCGAAAACAGCTCCTCTCCGAGAGCCCGTCTCCAATATCCGTCGGTGGCGTCAGCCGCCGAGGCGGGTACGGAATAGTATGCCTCAAAGCCTCGGAAATGGTCTATTCTCACGATATCGTACATAGAAAATGCGTGAGATATCCTTGCTTTCCACCAAGCAAAGCCATCTTTTTTATGCTCATTCCAATTGTATACGGGATTTCCCCAAAGCTGACCCTTAGGGGAAAAGCCGTCAGGTGGACAGCCCGCCACCGTCAGCGGCGCGCCGCGACTGTCAAGTTCAAACAGCCGCGGTGACGTCCACACGTCGGCGCTGTCCGCTGAAACGTATATGGGGATGTCTCCCATTATGCTTATTCCTCGGCTGTTGGCATAGGCTCGGAGCGCTCTCCACTGCTCGAAAAATTTAAACTGCAAGAATCTCCAAAAACCTATTTCAAAGGAAAGCTCCTGTCTTTTTTGCGCAAGGGCAGACGGCTCTCTTTCTCTCAGCTCGGCGGGAAACTCCCAAAGAGGCGCGCCCCCAAGGCTTTCCTTGATAGCCATAAACAGCGCCATATCCTCCACCCACAGGCAGTTCTCGGCTAAAAACGCGCCGTAGGCTTCGGTTTTCGGGCGCTCACAAAAGCGCCCATACGCTTTTCGCAGTAAGGGATAACGGCTGCTGTAAATATATCCGTAATCTATATTTCCCTCTTGAGGGCCGTCCTCAAGGTCACCCCAGTCTAACAATCCCTCTACCACAAGTGCCTGTAAGCTAATAAAGTATGGGTTTCCCCCAAAGGAGCAGGGGGATTGATAGGGCGAATCCCCGAGACTTGTGGGACATAAGGGCAATATCTGCCATACCCTCTGTCCACCGTCCGCAAGCATATCAACAAAGCGATATGCCTCATCCGAAAAGCATCCTATACCCTGCGCCGAGGGGAGCGCGCTGATAGGCAGCAGCACCCCCGCCCGTCTTACTCTTTCCGTCATAAAACATCCAACTCCAATCCCTCTATATTGACCATTATTCCGTAATGGTCGGAAACCACATCTCCTCGGCTTCCGTCAAGCACTCGGGAGTAGGTTATTTTTTTCGCCTTTGGGTAAAAGCCCGAAAAGATAAAATCTATCCGTCCGCCACCCTCGGGTGCTTTGCCGTCTCGCCAGCCGTCTATCTCGCCCGATACGGTGGCTATACCGCCCTGTCTTTCGTCCGCAAGCTTATACAGGTCGTAATATCGGCTTTCGGCTATTCTGTCGTAGCCCTCTCCCCGTATCTCGGCGGGATTATTAAAATCTCCCATCAGAAAGAGCCGCTCTTTTCTCGGCAGTCTGCCCTCGAGCCGCTTCCATTGCTCGAAAAAGGGCTCGTCCTCATCGTCATAGCGAGAGGTGTGAACGTTGCAAAGATACAATCCGCTTTCCTTTAGCTCCACGTAAAGCGCCATTCTCGTTTTCCAATTCTCATAGCTCTGCGTTTCGCTGATATAAAATCCGCACGCCTGTCGCATAGGCTCTCGGCAAAGAAAGGCAAGCCCCTCGTCAAAGCGTCCGTAGCCCAGCTTTACGGGAAGCCAGCAGATATAATAATACACACCCCGTCTTGCCATTTCCCAATAAAGCTCTAAGGCAAAATTATCCTCCTTCAGCGCCTCGGGGCGCACACAGGTAGCCGCTCTCCGATAAGGGTCTACGTGGTCGGTATCGGCAATCTCGCCATCGGCGCTCTGATTTGCCTCTTGCAGGGCGATAACGTCGGGGCGCTCGTTTTTGAGAAAATCACAGAGCGCTTCGGTATTTTGCCGCCTATCCTCGCCGTGGAGACTATGGGCATTTAAGCTCAATATTTTTAAATTCATAAAATATCGTTTATATCGGATTTCAGCACGTCGGCTTTAGGTCCGTACACCGCCTGTATGCCGTTGCCCTTTTTAATAAGGCTCAAAGCCCCCTCTGCCCGCCATTCATCGGCGTCAGCCACCCTGTCGCCGTCCTTTACGGTAATACGAAGTCTTGTCATACAGGAGTCCACAAGCACGATATTTTCTCTGCCGCCGAGAAGCGCGATTATTCTCTCTGCCTGACCTCCCTCTGCCGCGGCGGGTCTGTCCGACATCTCTTTAGCTCGGAAATCCTCTGAATTTTCGTCCATATAATTTCCAAGCCTGCCGGGGGTAGCATATTTCAGCTTGCCTATCATAAAATAGGATACGAAATAACCTATGGCAAAAAATACCGCGCAGGCGATAATAAAGTTTATAATATCACCCGTAAGCCCTGCGCTGACCGACATAGGGATACGTGTGGCAAGCTCTACGTTACCGAAGGAGTGCAGACGCAGGTTGAACAACCCCGCAAGGGCAAAGGCGCAGCCCTGCAACAGCGCGTACACGATATAAAGAGGAATCGCGCAGAACATAAACATAAACTCAAGAGGCTCTGTAACGCCTGTGAGAAACACCGCAAGCCCCGCGGACAGGAAAATAGAGCGGTAGCGGCGGCGTTTTTCCTTATCAACTCGGCGGTACATAGCAAGACCTACGCCAAGTAAAAGTCCCGACGAGCCTATCATCTGTCCTACCTTGAAGCGGGCGGGAACAACGCTGTTGAGGAGCGCTTCATAGGCTTCGGTGTTACCCGCGTTTTTAAGATTTATAAGGTCGGTTATCCAAGCAAGCCACAGAGGGTCCTGACCGAATACTGACGTACCCGCGCTCGCTCCCGTCTGTATAATATAAGTTCCGCCAAAAGAGGTATAGTTCATAGGAATGGTTATCATATGGTGAAGTCCAAAGGGAAGCAGCAAACGCTCCACGGTTCCGTAAATAAAGGGGGCGAGAACAGGCGACGTATCTGCCGAGTTTGCTATCCACACGCCAAAGGCATTTATTCCGCTCTGTACCACAGGCCATACTACGGCGAGAACGAGAGACACTATGACCGAGCCGAGAATTACCACAAGGGGAACAAAGCGCTTTCCGTTGAAAAAGGACAGAGCGTCGGGAAGCTTTCTGAAATTGTAGAACTTATTGTAGAGTATGCCCCCGAGGAAGCCCGCGATTATACCCACGAATACACCCATATTGAGGGCGGGCGAGCCGAGTATAGAGGTAAAGTAACCGTCCACGGGTATCTGCTGTCCGAACAGGGTGGTGACCACCGCCTCGGGGTCGGAAAGCATATCATTGGTAACTCCGAATACAGCTCCCGTAATATTGTTTATGAGAATAAAGGCTATCGCCGCCGAGAAAGCGCCCCCTGCCCTTTCTTTTGCCCACGAGCCGCCTATGGCTATGGCGAAAAGCAGGCTAAGATTTCCGATTATCGCCCAGCCTATGCTCTCTGTCACAGAAGCTACCGTGTTGATAAAGGCGGCATCCCCCGCCATACCTATAAGCTTTCCAAGGCTTATCATAAGTCCCGCCGCGGGCATAACGGCAATTACCACCATCAATACCTTACCGAGTCTTTGCAAAAAGTCAAAGCTTTTATCTCGGAAGCTTTCCGAGGTCTTTTCTTTCTTTGAAACAGCCTTTGGGGGCTTTTCTTCCTTTTCTATGACCTCAAAAAGCATATCCGAGGAAGCCTTAACGCTATCTCCTGACAGGGATATCTCAGCCTTTTCGGGCAGATTGCAAATGAGCACGGGGGTTATGGTTGAAAGCCCCTCTTTCCGTATAAGCTCCAGATCCGCCTCGGCTATAAGATCCCCCGCCTTTACCCTGTCGCCAACCTTAACGCGCACGTCAAAGCCCCTGCCGCCAAGACTTACCGTCTCAAGCCCGAAATGTATGAGAAGCTCTCTGCCGTCCACGGCTTCAATTCCGTAGGCGTGCTTTGCCTCGGCTATCGAGGTTATTTTTCCGTCAACGGGGCTGTATATTTTTCCGTCGTCGGGAAGTATGGCGCAGCCGTCACCCAGAAGCTTCTCCGAAAATACCTTATCGGGTACGCTGTCAAGGGACATTATTTTTCCGCTTATGGGAGACATAAGCTTTTTTCTGTTTTTTTCTTCCACATTTTTTCTCCTTTGCTTTTTCTGTTCTTATAGTATGCTCATAAAATTAACGGCAAATTACCAAAAAATGAAAAAAATTCACAAAATATTTTTTTCGAATTTGTTGACACAAAAAATTTTTTTTGATATTCTATTAACAGATACATATATAGGAGGTTTACGTATGAAAAACAAAACAGTAAAGAAAATCGTTTCGCTGATCCTTTTGACAGCAATGCTTGCTACCGTTCTCACCGTATTTTCGGGTTGCGGCTCGGTCAAGGATATGATAAAGGAAGTCATTGGCACAAATGTCGTAGGTACGGAAGCCGCCAAAATACTCCTCGCCCGCGAAAGGCTCGACGAGAATACCGTAGGGCAAAAAATGGCAGTGTTTTCAACCGACAGAACGCCTGCGAAAAGCGGTGGAAACTCGGGAGGATTTTTCAGCTCCTTTATTCCGTGGGCTAAAATAGGCTCGGTATACTCGGGCAGAATGCCTGTTCTCCTGTCAAAGATAGCCACAGGGGCAGATGTATCCGACAGCGAGGTAGTATGGAGCAACTTTAAACAGTATTCCGACCTCAGAGACAACTACACGCAGTTTATCGACCCCATAGACGAGATGGCGGCGCAAACCGCAGAACAGATAGTTGAGATAAAGGAAAACGTGGGTATCACCGATAAATGGATAGATATGGGAAATACCCGATATATGCTTATAGTTGACGACAATTCGGAGACTATACTCGAATATTATGAGCCCTTTGAGTCTATATCGGTTTCTACAAGATATACCACCGAGGACGCAAAAAACATCTACGAGATGTATTCCTTTATGAACTACGATGACGGCACAACGGGAGATATCAGAAACATATGTATCCCCGGCGAATACTACGAATACGCCTACCGCAACTCGGGCGGATTTAACGATTACTTCATAGCCGATAACAGCCGCGGCTATTGGATAATGAACCGTTTTCAAATAGATGATCACAGCGTATTCTTTGATATGTCCGCCGTTAAGGGAGATATCGGATACGGCGCCGCAATAAACGCAACCGAAGAAAACGGCAGGCTTGTAACCGACGGTATCTCCGCCCATGTAAATATGTTCCTGCCCAATGCGGACAGCGACCTTTTCGAGATATCCAGCTGGGATAACAGCTACAATATAACACTGTTTATGAGCAACGTGGAAAGCGGTATCGCTTCCCTGTCCACAAGCAGAAGCACTGTATCCGAGGAGGATTACAACGAGAGCGGCTTCGTATATCTCTACGGTAACGGAAGCCCCATGACCGACACCGTAGATATCCATCTGTCCAACGGAAACACAATAAAGTCAGGTGACGGAAACGGCAGAGTGACCTACGATAACGCAAGGGTGACATACAGCCCCGGATATAACGGAGACACCTATGTGGGCAGACTTACCTTTAACGTTGAAGCCGAGAACGAAAACGATGCTATGAACATCTTTTATTCCTATCTCGATGAGAACGGCATAAAGCTCCGCGTAAAGGGAGAAACGGTAAACGAAGCCTACAACCACTGCGAGCTTCTCTGCGAGAACTTTGACATTATGGAGTGGAACGGTCTGCGTATGAACTCCTTAAGCAATCTCCACGCAGGCGAGCAACGCCTTATTGAGGATTACGCGAAATACCGCGGAGTTTACGAAGATGTGAAGAACAACGAAACCATCAGCGGTATCTACACCGTGGCAAGGTCTACCGAATTCGGAAAAATGGAGCTTGTCGCCGAGGGAACTTCTACCTACGCGGACGGGGTAATAAGCATAGACGGTCTTACGGCAAAAACGAAGGACAACGTTCTTCTTGAAGACGGTAGGGAATATACTCTTAAGGTGGGGCTTGCCCTCCGCGATGCCGACGGCAACATAAGCAGTGTTAACACCGTATCTCTTCAGAGTGACAACGAAAAGGTAGTCTCTTATAGCGGTGACGGTATTGAGATGTCTCAGACCGCCCACTACACAGTACCCACAGCTCTTTCCGAGGGCGAGTACATAGTGGTCGTCTATTTCGCTACCGCCGACAGCGGCATACGCGTGACCGAGATGTTCCCTGTTGCATTCTTCTCGGCAGAGGAAGGAACGCTCGAATCGTCAGCTATGGACGTGACGGTAAAGAAGTCGGGGGCAAATCTGTTCATCGACTACGAAATAAAGCTTTTCGACAAGGTGGAGGCTGAGCTTGTAAAGGAAAGCTACACCTATGATGAAATAGAGAGTATATTGCTTCGCGGCGTACTTGCGAAAGGATATCCCTCTGCGGGCGCGATGGTAGAGAATGAGGCGGGCGAGGCACTTTCCGAGAACGGAAGCTACGGCTCGGGAACCTACCGTATCAAATACCTTGTAAACACGTCTGACGGTTTGGCGGAAGCATATATGTGCTGTACCCTTGAATAAATCAAATAACAAATCGGCTGTTGCAAACAGAAAAGCTGTTTGCAACAGCTTTTATTTTATGAAAGGGGCTGTCATAATTATTCCTTTAGGGATTTTATTAGGTCAAACACCTTGTATTTTCGCCAGAAATATGTTATACTTTAAGCAACCAACAGAGGAGGTTTGATTTATGAAAATAGTAATACTTGATTCTGCCACACTTGGCGATGATATAGACCTTTCCCCCATATACGCCGCGGGAGAGGTTACAGAACGGCGCGCCACCCCTGCCGATGAGGTTGAGAGCGCTATCAAAGATGCCGAGATCATCGTAGTCAACAAAATAAAGCTTGACAGGAACAATCTTGCAAGGGCTCGCTCGCTGCGGCTCATATGCGTTTCGGCTACGGGCTACGACAACATTGATACCGAATACTGCAAGGAGCGCGGTATAGCCCTTTGCAACGTGCCCGCATATTCCACCGACAGCGTAGCGGAGGTAACCGCCGCTATGGCGTTATCACTCGTCTGCCGCCTGTCCGAATACACCGCCTTTGTAAATTCGGGAGAATACACCGCCTCGGGAGTGGCTAACCGTTTAGTTCCGCCTTACCGAGAAATCTCAGCCCTTACTTGGGGTATTGTAGGCGGCGGAGCTATCGGCTCACGGGTAGCAGAGATTGCAGTAGCTCTTGGATGTCGGGTACTTATGTGCCGTCAAAAAAAGGACGAGCGGTATGAAAACGTCGATATAGACACCCTTTGCCGATGCTCGGATATCATCTCTCTCCACGTGCCCCTTACCGACAGCACACGGGGGCTTATAAGCCGAGAGCGAATTGATCAAATGAAGGACGGAGCGATACTCATTAACGTGGCGCGTGGGGCTGTGACCGACGAGGCCGCCCTTGCGGACGGAATAATGAGCGGAAAGCTTGGGGGATTGGGGGTGGACGTATACTCCGCAGAGCCCTTTGGCGAGGGGCATCCCTACTCCCGACTGATGGGCAAATCTAACGTAATTCTTACTCCCCATATGGCTTGGGGAGCATCCGAAGCGAGAGCCAGATGCGTCTCTATCATAGCAAAAAACATTGCCGAGTTCAAAAAAGGCGGTCTGCTCAACAGAATTGTTTAAAATATATGTTTTTCCCTTGACAAAGACTGCCACCATATGGTATAATTATTTGTGGTATTTTGTCAACCTGTAAAGTACCAAGTATACAAAGCAAAAAAAGAAAGGTTTAATTATGGAACACGATATCAGCTTGGGTTTTCTTTTTAAGACCCTCAAAAGATGCTGGCTCATTATGGTGATAGTCGCACTTGTTGCGGCAATTATTGTGGGCGTAGCTGTCAGCCTGTTTATTCCCAAAAAGTATTCTTCCTCGGTAGAATTTTACGTAGTCAACACCAACACGTCCTATGACTACACCACTTCTTCCCTGTTAGCGGCTTCCGAGTACCTTATTAACGACTACGTTAAGATAATCAAGAGTGATGCTATTCTTGAGTTGGTTGCAAATGGAAATACAGCTCTTGAAAAGATAAACGAAGGTAAGGAAAAGAAAGATTGGGTAACTCTTGAAAACGTTGACAAAGAACTCCTTCGGAATACGGTAAAAAATCTTCCCAAGGAAGAAAAAGTTGAAATTGCTCCGCTTCGCGCTATGATTTCCTCTTCCTCTGAGGAAAGTACATCTCTCTTTACCATTAAGGTAACACATACCGACCCGAAATACGCATACGAGGTAGCGACTGTTATCAAAGATATTGCACCCAGATACGTAACCGATATTGCTAAGCCCGACAGACTTACCAACGAATATCTAGTAAACGTGGCATGGCAGACTATGATAGCCCTTGAAAAAGCTCACCTCAAGGAGCAAGCAGAAAACAACTCCATCGAAATAAACGATACCACCGCTAAAAACTCTATTCTCAAAAGATACGGCGATGATGCGGAAAAGGCTGTTGAAAGCTTCTTGACCGAAGCGGGTCTTGACGGAAGTCTCGATTGCTTTACCACGGTCAACTCTCCTGCACTGGATGACGCTCACGATTCCCCCAACGCGCTGAAGTACGCTGCTGTTGCGGCTGTTGGCGCTGCGGCTATCGTATATCCCGTATTTCTCATTAAAGGCATTTTTGAAACGAACGTCTCCTCTGAAGATGACGTAAAAAAGCTGGTAAAACGCCCTTTAGTCGGAACTATTCCCCATTGGGAAAATTCCGTGAAAAAGTGAGAAAGGGGTGATATCATGAAGAAAAACAACAATATCATTAAGGATTCCCTTAATCCGAGAATTTTAGACCCCCAAGCCCCCTTCGCAATAAGAGAAGCATTCAATCTTCTGAGAACCAACCTTATGTACACCATAGCCGATAATGACAGCGGCGCTCCCATTTTCGCGGTAACCTCGCCTAACGAGGGCGCGGGAAAGAGCACGGTCATCACAAATCTGGCTATATCCTTTGCTCAGCTTGACCAAAAGGTTCTGCTTATAGATGCCGACCTTCGTTGCCCCGTGCTTCACGATTACTTCGGCTTTGACAACAAGCATCAGGGTCTTAGCGAGCTTATCTCGGGAATTTCAAAGGACGTTATAGTCAAGGGCATTCGCCCCAATCTCGACCTTATCACAAGCGGTAGAATACCGCCCAACCCCTCGGAGCTTATTACAAACCCTCGCTTTGCAAGCTGTCTTGATAAGTGGAAAAAGGAATACGATATTATTTTCGTAGACTTCCCGCCTATCGGCATAGTTTCTGACTCGGTTGCCAACTGCAAGAGCATTTCGGGATATATATTCACCGTTCGCTCGGGCAGAAGCACCGCAAAGAGCGTAAACTCCGCCATAGAGACAATGGAAAAGCTTGGAGCTAAGATAGTGGGCGTAGTACTCAATGACTACAATATCAAGGGCTCGGGCTATTACAAGCGCCGCAACGCTCGCCACAAATACTATTCAAAATCGAGCTCCAAATACGAACAGAGCGCCCAACAGAATTCTGCGGAGAAAGCGAATAGCTCCGATAAATGAGAGAAAAGCAGAAAATAATTGATTTTCATGCTCATATTCTCCCCTGCGCAGACCATGGCTCCGACGGACTTCAAACATCTATG
Organism: Eubacteriales bacterium; assembly: GCA_045653705.1. Classification (GTDB taxonomy): domain Bacteria; phylum Bacillota; class Clostridia; order Oscillospirales; family CAG-272; genus HGM12713. The sequence goes on from JAZOMG010000038.1 coordinate 61,861, forward strand.
GAGCAGATAGCGCTTATAAATAATGCAGGGGTCAGCGCCGTTGTCGCGACCCCTCATTTTTATCCTCATTTTCATACGGTAGAGCAATTTTCAAGTACGGTAAGCGCCGCCGCAGAGGAGCTTGCCGCGTCCGTTACAGACCGCCCTCTTATTGGTCTTGGAGCAGAGGTGCTTTACTGTGAGGGAATAGAGAATATGGACGGACTTTCAAGGCTCTGCATAAGAGGAACCGACCTTTTGATATTGGAGCTTCCCCTTGCCGACTGGGATAAGAATATTATATATTCGGTAAAACGTCTTACCGACAGCTGTACTGTGGTGCTTGCGCATATTGACCGTTATATGGAGACCTGTCCCGATATAATAGACGCCCTTATGTCCTTAGGAGCGTTGGCGCAAATAAACGCATCGTCTCTCTTTTACGCGCCCGTAAGAAAAAAGCTTGCGCCGTATATAGCAAACGGACAGATATTTGCCCTCGGCAGTGATCTGCATATGGCAGACAGAAAAGCCTACGCTCAGTTTGAAAAGGCAAAAAAGAAGCTGGGCGCAGAGTTTGATAATATAATGTCTCGCTCGCAAAATCTGCTTGATGGCGCGGAGTGGTTGTAAATAAGTTTTATTCCTAATTACTTCACATAATATAAAAACCTCTCGACACTATGTCCGAGAGGTTTTATTTTGTACCGCGGCATTACAGTTTCTTTTCCGGGGCTGTCGCATTTAGCGCAGACACAAGACCGGTTATAAACTAACCAAAATGATAAATTAACTAAAACAAATAATAATTCTTTTCGGTGGAAAGGCTATCTGCGGGAACGTGATATTTTTTTGCCACGTCCCATACGCCCTCGCCGTCAGCGGGATAGTATACCACCATTCTGCATTTTCTTTCCGCATAGGGCTCGCCGAAGCGTGTTTCGCTTACAACGCTTATATCGGCACTGTCAAAAATACTTGTGTATGCCGCTATCTCGGCATCGATACTCAAGGTATCCCCGTCAGCCCTTGCGCGACAGGCTATTACGTCGGCAACCGCGTCAAAGGAAGCCTTATTTGCAAAAGCGCCGTCAATCTCATATTTTACAGGAAGCTCCACGTTACAAACACTGTACTCGCTATTTCTTTCGCACAGCAGAGAATATCTGCACTGCCCCGAAAATACGTATTTACCGCCCGAATATTCACAGCCGTCAAGGCTTGCGTTGCCCCACGCATCAATTACCGACGCGCCCTCAGGCACACCCGCCTCTGCCGCGGAAATTCTTTCGCTGTGAGAGAAATTTCCATTGCCGCAGACCCGCACGGTAGGCAAGGAATAGCTTTCGGTCAGGCACTCGCATTCTCTGTCGGTAGAGTAAACGTCGGCTACGTAGCTCGCCTGCCTATTCACCGCTCCCATTCCGCAAAGCACCATAGATATATCGCATACCGCTCTTCCCTCTTCTACGTTTACGTTTATATCGGTAACGCGTCCGTATACCGAGCAGAGCGCATCGGATAAGGGCTCACTACTTTCAGCCGTTCCGCTAAAGGGTATCTTTTGGGTCACAGTCTCGGCTCTTCCGTTTTCCTTGCACACAAGGAGCTTCATTACCACGTCTCCCGATGCGTCAACGCCGTCCGAGCTTCTCCTTATATCTGCCACGGTAACCGTAGCATCCGCGCTTATTACGCGCATATCCTCGGAAAGACCGCCTATCTCACAGTTAAGCTCAATGGGGTCGGAGCTGAGAGCGCAAACAGTTGCGTTCTCAACATTTTTTCTCAGATATTGAATATCATCGCCGCCAAAATCACCCTCGCCCACAGACATATCGGCATAGGCTCTTATATGGGAACGAAGTCTGTTTTTTATATTTATCCGTTTCGGCGCTGTAATCCTTGCAGAAATTCCCTCGCACACAGAGCTTACCACCACGGCTGTTCCGTCGGATAGGGTCTCATACCCGTTGTCGATGGGAACGGACACCTCGTATTCCGAGGAAAGCTCTGCCGAGTACAAGCCGCCGTCAGCGCCCACGTATAAAACCGAATAATCAATATTTCCGTTGCACTCAACGCCCGAACGGCTCACGTATCTTGCGGGGGGTAAAATTCTTCCCCGAACCGCCAGCACGCGTCGAGGCTCAGGAAGATGGTCGGGCAAGGTAAGGTCATCGGATACCTCGTGGCTTACCGTCCTGTCGGTCAAAAGCCCCGTAAGTCTACCCGAGCTGTCTCTCAAATTATCATCCTTATTCATCATAGCGTATCTCCTTTATGAAGTTCTTTACGCTAAATTCTATGATGCTATACATTTTTTTATGCTCTATGCGCCCCTTTCGGCTAAAGTATTTTAGTTTAATATTGACATTTCGGCTCTAAAATGTTATAATATAATGAATATTTGTATTTTCATACCGATAGGATCAGAGATTTAGGGGAAAGGAGAGATTTTCGTGGTCACAGTTACAGACGTATTGCCAAAAAGCCGCGCCGCAAAAGCGGGAATCGTCGCAGGCGATATACTTATTTCTATCAACGGAAACGAGATAAACGACGTTCTTGATTACAGGTTTTACCTTGCCGACAAAAGCATCGAGCTCGCCATAGTCAGAGACGGCAGGGCAAGAAAATTCTCTATTCTCAAGCAGGAATACGATGACATCGGTCTCGAATTTGAAACGCCCCTTATGGACAAAAAGCACTCCTGTAAAAATCGGTGCGTTTTCTGCTTTATCGACCAGCTTCCAAAGGGAATGCGAAGCTCCCTTTATTTCAAGGATGACGATGACCGCCTTTCCTTTCTTCACGGCAATTACATCACGCTGACAAATCTTGGGGATAGCGATATTGAACGCATAATAAAAATGCGCATCTCACCCGTAAATATTTCTGTTCATACCACAAATCCCGAGCTTAGGGTGAAAATGATGAAAAACAAGCGGGCGGGAGAGGTTCTCGATTATCTTCCACGGCTTGCCGAAGCGGGCATAACCCTCTGCTGTCAGATAGTTCTTTGCAAAGGGCTTAACGACGGCGAGGAGCTTTTGCGGACTATGTCCGACCTCGTATCCCTCTACCCTGCCCTTGAAAGCGTTTCGATAGTTCCCGCAGGGCTGACAAAATACAGAGACGGTCTTTACCCTCTTGAAGCCTTCACCCCCGAGGAATGTAAGGATATCATAAAGCAGGTCGAAGGCTTTGGCGATGACTGCCTTGAAAAATACGGCTCGCGGCTCTTTTTCCCCGCGGACGAGCTTTATATAAAATCGGGGCTTCCTCTGCCCGAGGACGGCTTTTACGAGGAATACGCTCAAATTCAAAACGGCGTTGGTATGATAACCGATATGCGCGCTTCCTTTGATTACGAGCTTGAAAATATTTCGGAATACACCAAAGGCTTTTCTTCTCCGAGAACGGTTTCGGTTGCCACGGGATACGCGGCATATTCGCATATTTCGGATATATGCCAAAGGCTTGAAGAAGCGGTTGACGGATTGAAGATAACCGTTTACCCGATAAAAAACGAATTTTTCGGGGAGCAGATAACGGTAGCGGGACTTCTTACGGGTCAGGATATAGCAAGTCAGCTGTCAGGCAAGGAGCTTGGCGATGCGCTTCTTTTCCCCGCGGTCTGTCTGCGCGCCGAGGGAGACGTTTTTCTCGATGATATGACCCCCGAGGAGCTTTCGTGCAAGCTGGGCGTCAGATGTATACCCACAGGCAGCGATGCTTGCGAATTTATATCGGCGGCTCTTGGAATACTATAATTTACAGATAACTGACAAAAGGATGGTAATATAAAATGTCAAAACCCATAGTAGCGATAGTCGGGCGACCCAATGTGGGAAAAAGCACGCTTTTCAACAAGCTTATAGGCGAGAGGCGTTCTATCGTTGAGGATGTTCCCGGTGTGACCCGCGACCGTATTTACGGAGAGACCGAATGGTGCGGCAGGTCGCTTATCGTCATTGACACAGGCGGTATCGAGCCTAAAACAGACGATATAATTTTGAAGCAGATGCGTTTTCAAGCAGAGATAGCCATTGAAAGCGCCGACGTTATAATCTTTATGTGCGACGTGCGCACAGGACTTACCGCAGATGACAAGGACATAGGCGTTATGCTCCAAAAAAGCGGAAAGCCCATTATCCCCTGTATCAACAAATGCGACAGCGTAGGCTCGCTTCCCTTTGAGTTCTACGAGTTCTACGAGCTTGGATTTGACTGCGAGCCTATTGCCGTATCCTCCGTTCACGGAAGCGGTACGGGCGACCTGCTTGACGCTGTGCTGTCCGCTCTCCCCGAATATTCAGCCGAGGAAGAAGAGGATGACAGCATAAAGGTAGCCGTAATAGGCAAGCCTAACGCGGGTAAGTCCTCTATAATCAACAAAATGGTTGGACAAAACCGCCTTATCGTCTCCAATATTGCGGGTACTACCAGAGACGCTGTTGACACAAGGCTTGAAAATGAGCAGGGCGCGTTTACGCTCATTGACACTGCGGGTATACGCCGTCAGTCGAAAATAAACGACAAAATAGAAAAATACAGCGTTCTCCGCGCTCATATGGCGGTGGAGAGAGCCGACGTTTGTCTTATTATGATAGACGGAAGCGTTGGTATTACCGAGCAGGACGAAAAGATTGCGGGTATTGCCCACGAGGCAGGAAAGGCATCTATAATCGTTGTTAACAAGTGGGATGCGGTGGAAAAGGACAACAGCACCGTAAACCGCTTTAACGAGCGCATACGCACCGCCCTTGCCTATATGCCCTATGCGCCCATAGTTTACGTTTCGGCGATGACGGGTCAGCGCATAAATACCCTATACGAGCATATAAAGTACGTTCACAATCAAGCTACCACGCGTATCGCCACGGGTATGCTCAACGACGTGCTTGCCGACGCGACCATGCGCGCTCAGCCCCCCTCCGATAAGGGCAAGCGCCTGAAGATATACTATATGACGCAGATATCGGTAGCTCCTCCCACGTTCGTTATCTTCTGTAACGATGCGGAGCTCTTCCACTTCTCTTATCAGAGATATCTTGAGAACTGTCTGCGCCAGACCTTTGGATTCAGCGGAACGCCCATAAGGCTTATTATACGCGAAAAGGGCGAGGAAAATAAATAAAGGATAGCCTGTTGGCTACCAAGAGGTAAAAATGTTTGTAGATAATGTAAAAATATATGTAAAGGCGGGAGACGGCGGTAACGGAGCTGTAGCCTTCCACCGTGAGAAATACGTTTCCCACGGCGGTCCTGACGGAGGCGACGGCGGCAAGGGCGGAAATATAGTTTTCCGCGTTGACCTTGGCACAAATACCCTCCTCGCTTTCAGATACCGCCACAAGTTCATAGCAGGCAACGGAGAAAACGGCAAGGGCGGAAAGTTTCACGGCGCAACCGCTCCCGACCTTATCGTAAGCGTGCCTGCGGGGACGCTTATCAGAGACGCGGCAACGGGAAAGATAATACACGATATGACCGAGGACGGCGGCGCGGATTATATCTGCTGTCGCGGCGGTCGGGGAGGCTTTGGCAACAGGCATTTCGCCACCCCCACAAGACAGGTACCTATGTTTGCCAAAAGCGGCACCAAGGGCGAGGAAAAGGAGCTTATCCTTGAGCTTAAAATGCTTGCTGACGTTGGTCTTATCGGTTACCCCAGCGTTGGAAAATCCTCTATTCTATCACGTATAAGCTCGGCAAAGCCCAAAATTGCCGACTACCACTTCACCACCCTCTCGCCTAATCTGGGCGTTGTTTCCACAGGGGGAGAGAGCGGATTTGTAGCCGCCGATATCCCCGGACTTATAGAGGGCGCGGCAGACGGTGCGGGACTTGGACACGCATTTTTGCGCCACGTTGACCGCTGTCGGCTTCTGCTTCACGTGGTAGATATATCCTGTATGGAATACCGTGACCCCATTGATGACATCAAGAACATCAATTACGAGCTTCGCCGTTACAGCGAAGCCCTTGCCGAAAGACCTCAGATAATCATAGCCAACAAAAAGGATATGCTTGACCCCGAGCGGGTGGATATCAATGAATTTGAGGAATTTGTCAGGGATAACGGCTGGGAGCTGATATACGTTTCGGCTATTACGGGCGAGGGGCTTGACAAAATGATAGCCCGTGCGGCAGAGATGCTCCGAGAGCTTCCCCCTATGCTTGTTTACGAAAGCGAATACACCCCCGAGGACGCATACGTTGGCGGAGCGAGAGAAACAACTATTCGACGGGAAAACGATACCTTTATCGTAGAGGGCGAATGGCTCCTCAACCTTATGGGTCAGATAAATTTCGACGACTATGAATCCCTTAACTTCTTCCAGAGAGTTCTCAAAAACAGCGGTGTTTTCGAGCTTCTGGAGCAAAAGGGCTGTACCGACGGTATGACGGTATCTATTTACGATTTTGAATTTGATTATATAAAATAAAAATTAAGGACGGTATGTATTATGAACGTTTGGCATGACATTGACCCCAAAGTAATCAATCCCGATGATTTTAACGCGGTCATCGAGATACCCAAGGGAAGTAGCTGTAAGTATGAGATGGACAAGTATACGGGTATGCTCCGTCTTGACCGTATTCTCTATACCTCTACCCACTACCCCGCAAACTATGGCTTTATCCCCAGAACTCTTGCGGATGACGGAGACCCCTTAGACGTTCTTGTCCTCTGCAACCATCACCTCTATCCTATGACCCTTGTGCGTGTATACCCCATAGGCGTTATGCGAATGATAGACGACAATGCTCTTGACGACAAGATAATTGCCGTTCCTTTCTCCGACCCAAGCTATAATTCCTATAAGACGATAGACGACCTGCCCCCCCATATTTTCGACGAAATGATGCACTTCTTCTCGGTATACAAGCAGCTCGAAAACAAACAGACAGCCGTTAAGGAGCTTTTCGGTCCCGATGAGGCGCGTAAGATAATCGATAGCTGTATCAAAATGTACGGCGAAAAGTTCTCAAAATAATTCGGGGGTATTACGGTGTCCATTGAAAAAGTCAGAGCGTATCTTAAGGAGCTATCCTTAGATGACAGAATAGCCGAGTTTGACGTTTCAAGCGCAACCGTTGAGCTTGCCGCGGCGGCTCTCGGCACAGAGGGCGGTCGTATAGCGAAAACCATTTCGCTCCACGGCAAGGACGGCGGATGTATCCTCGTTGTTTGCGCGGGCGACTATAAAATTGACAATCAAAAATTCAAGGCTCGCTTTGGCTTCAAGCCCAGAATGCTCTCCCCCGATGAAGCTCTTTCTATGACGGGGCACGCGGTAGGCGGTGTTTGTCCTTTCGCGCTTCCCGAGGGCGTTCCCGTATATCTTGACGTGTCGATGCGGAGATTTGACACGGTCTACCCTGCCGCTGGCTCTTCAAACAGCGCCGTAAGGCTTTCCTGCGATGAGCTTTTTGCCGCTTCCCGTGCCCAAGGCTGGGAAGACCTGTGCAAGAGCCGCGAAAACTAAAATTTTATTCGGTAAAGGTGTATTATGGCAACAAAAAAAGAAACGCCAAAGCAATATAACGACCAAAGTATAAAGGCTCTTAAGGGAGCCGACAGAGTCCGTAAGCGCCCCGGAGTTATCTTCGGCTCGGACGGTCTTGAGGGATGTGAGCATTCATTTTTCGAGATACTTTCAAACTCGGTGGATGAAGCCCGCGAGGGTCACGGAAACAATATAACCGTCACAGCCTACGCTGACCGTTCCATATGCGTTGACGACCACGGACGCGGAGTTCCTCTCGGCTACAACGAATCCGAGGGAAGATGGAACTGGGATCTTATCTACTGCGAGCTTTACGCGGGCGGTAAATACGACAACAACAACGGCGACTCCGCCTATGAGTTCCCCCTCGGTCTTAACGGTCTCGGAGCTTGCGCTACACAGTACAGCGCCGAATTTATGGACGTTTACTCCTATGACGGAACCAACGAGTCGAAAATCAGCTTTAAAAAAGGCGAGCCTGTTAGTGAGCTTATTGTTCGCCCACTGGAGAAGAACGAGCGCAGAACGGGTACTGTTATCCGTTGGCGTCCCGACCTTGAGGTATTCACCGATATTAACATTCCCCATTCGTTCTTTATTGAGACTATGCGCCGTCAGTCGGTGGTAAACCCCGGTATATGCTTTACCCTCAGGCTTCAGGGTGATGACGGAAAATTTGAAGAACAGAAATTCCTCTATAAAAACGGCATATCCGACTATATCGCCGAGCTTGCGGGCGATACCTCTATGACGGCTCCCGTCCTTTGGCATCTTGAAACACAGGGGCGCGACCGCGCTGACAAGGACGAATACAAGCTGAAAGCCGATTTTTCATTCTGCGTATCCAACACGGTAAACGCGCTTGAATATTATCACAACTCCAGCTTTCTTGAATACGGCGGCTCACCCGACAAGGCAGTAAAGGTAGCCTTTGTTTACGCCCTTGACAGATATTTAAAGAATATGGGGCTCTACAACAAAAACGAATCGAAAATAACCTTTTCTGATATATCCGACTGTCTCTTGCTTGTAATAAACAGCTTTTCAACTATGACGTCCTATGAGAACCAGACCAAGAAGTCTATTACCAACGTATTTATCTACGAAGCTATGACGGCTTTCTTGAAGCAAAATCTGGAGATATACTTCGTGGAAAATCCCTCGGCGGCAGAGACCTTTGCAAAGCAGGTCCTCGTTAACAAGAGAAGCCGCGAGAGCGCCGAAAAGGAAAGGCTTGACATAAAGAAAAAGCTGACAGGCTCTATCGACGTTGCCAACCGAGTAGAAAAATTCGTAAACTGCCGCTCCAAAGACCCAAGCGTCCGCGAGCTTTACATAGTTGAGGGAGACTCGGCCCTGACCTCGGTAAAGCTTGCCCGCAACGCGGAATTTCAAGCGGTCATTCCCGTAAGAGGAAAGACCCTCAACTGTATGAAGAGCACCTACGACCAGATATTTAAGAGTGATATCATAACCGACCTCTTAAAGGTTATCGGCTGTGGAGTTGAGATCACAGGCAGAAAGGTCAAGGGCGATATGGCGACCTTTGATTTAAATTCTCTCCGTTGGTCAAAGATCATCATCTGCACCGATGCCGACGAGGACGGCTTCCAGATCCGCACTCTGCTTCTCACCCTTTTCTACCGTCTGCTCCCCACCCTGCTGAAAGAGGGCAAGGTGTTTATTGCGGAAACTCCGCTCTTTGAGATAACCGTTAAGGACGATATTTATTTCGCCTATGACGAGATGGAAAAGGCAGAGATACTCAAAAAGCTCGGTGACAAAAAATACACCATTCAGCGGTCTAAGGGTCTTGGTGAGAACGAGCCGGAGATGATGTCAAAGACCACTATGCACCCCGCTACCCGCCGTCTTATTGCGGTAACTCCCACAGACGCGGCAAAGACAGAGGAAATGTTTGATACTCTCCTTGGCAACAATCTCCCCGCCCGTAAGGAATTTATTGCCCAAAACGGCAGCAGATACTTAAAGGACGCGGATATTTAACTTACTTTTCTTTTAAAAAAGAAAAGTAAGCAAAAAGAAAGCAAAACATTATACCTTAATCTTCGTTGTTAAGATAAAGTAACAACGGCAAAAAGCGGCTGTCTCAAGCGTGCGTTTGAGACAGCCGTCTTTTTCATATTTATCGTATACCTTATATAGCTAAACGCAACTAATCAAAAGCCTTCCCCAGCGGGGAAGGTGCCGAACGAACGTGAGGCGGATGAGGAGATCGAATTTTAAACACACAAACGGTGTTCTCCTCATCCGTCACTCCTTACGTCGTGCCACCTTCCCCGCTGGGGAAGGCTAAAATTACATTGCAATTATTTTTTGCTTTTTTCTATATTAAAAATAAACCTATAAAAACCAAATTCATCAATTAAAATTCCATAAAAGGGTCATAATAAAGATAGTTAATAAACTTTTGGGAGATTTTTATGATAACATTGGACGGAAAAGGCGTATACGGCGGGATCGCCATAGGCAGGCTTTCCTTTTTTCACCGCTCATCCGAAAAAATAAGCAACAAAAACGCCGCCGACCCCGCTACCGAGCTTATACGCTTTCAGGATGCCCTTGAGGTTGCCAAGCAAGAGCTAAAGAGGCTTTACGATAAGGCGCTCAAGGAAATAGACGAGGAGAGCGCCGCTATATTTGAGATACACGGAATGATGCTTGACGACGAGGACTATAATGAAAAGATCAAGCAGACCATTTCCGCAGAAAGGGCATCAGCCGAATATGCCGTACAAAACGCGGGGCTTGCCTTTGCCGCGGAGTTTGAGGCTATGGATGACGCATATATGCAGGCGAGAGGCGCGGATATAAGGGATATTTCCAACCGCCTCATAGCCATACTGTCGGGAAAGGAGACCGAGGAGATATCCCCCGAAACAGGCAATATAATCTGCGCCGACGACCTGACCCCCAGCGAAACTATACAGCTTGACCGAGAGAAGATATCCGCCTTTGTTACAGCAGGGGGCTCGGTAAGCTCCCATACGGCAATTCTCTCCCGAAGCCTCGGTATCCCCGCTGTCATCGGTGTTGGAGAGGACCTTTTAACACTTACCGACGGAGCAGAGGCTATCGTGGACGGATTTTCGGGTAAGGTATATATCTCTCCCGATGAGGAAACTCAAAAAATAATGACCGACAGGCTTACAAAGGAAAAGGAGCGCCGCAGGCTTCTGGAAGCCTATCGGGGACTTGATAACGTGACCCTTGACGGCAGACGGATAGAAATATACGCAAATATTCAGGGGCTTCGGGAGCTTTCGGCGGTCATTTCCAACGACGCGGGGGGAATAGGACTTTTCAGAAGCGAATTTCTCTATCTTGACAGAAAAGGTTTTCCAAGCGAGGACGAGCAATTTGAGGTATACAAGACCGTCCTTGAAAAAATGGATGGCAAAAAAGTCATAATAAGGACACTTGACATAGGCGCTGACAAGCAGGTAGATTATTTCGGACTTGAAAAAGAGGATAATCCCGCCCTCGGACTGCGAGCTATACGCATATGCTTGAAGCGCCCCGAAATATTCCGCCCTCAGCTCCGCGCTCTTTTCCGCGCGTCGGTCTATGGTACTCTCGCCATTATGTGCCCTATGATAAGCTCAGAGGAAGAGCTGCTGCGGGTCTTAGACATAATAAACGACGTAAAAAACGAGTTAAAGAAAGAGGGTATTCCCTACTCCGAGGACACAGAGCTTGGCATTATGATAGAAACTCCCGCGGCGGCAATAATAAGCGACAGGCTCGCTCCCCACGTGGATTTTTTCAGTATAGGCACAAACGACTTAACACAGTATACGCTTGCCCTTGACAGGCAAAACCGTGGACTTGACGAATTTTTCTTGCCCCACCATGAGGCGGTTATGCGGCTTATAAGCTATACAGCCGATAACGCTCACAAAAACGGAAAATGGGTAGGCATCTGCGGAGAATTGGGAGCTGACCCACGGCTTACCGAAAAATTCCTCGAAATGGGTATAGACGAGCTTTCGGTGTCTCCGTCCTACGTTCTGCCTCTGAGAGATATTATACGAAATACCGACCTGAGAAAAAAGAAAGGAAACGAAAAAAATGAACGAATTTGAATATACGATAACAGACGAAAACGGCGTTCACGCCCGTCCCGCGGGTCTTATCGTCCGCAAGGCGCAGGAATACGACTTTGACGTTACTGTGGAGTGCAAGGGCAAGAGCGGAAGCCTCAAAAAGCTTTTAGCCCTTATGGGAATGGGCATAAAAAAGGGAGATACCGTTAGGGTAAGCGCCCCCGTGGGAAAGGATATCTCTGCTCTTAAGCGCTTCTTTGAGGAAAATCTTTAGCTCTTTTTCCGCCCCGCCTCGTGGGGGCGGAAAATTTTTTGATTATTTTTAAAAAAGGTATTGATTTTTATTTGCGATTGTGATATAATACTTTAGTCGGCATGGAGAGATGGCTGAGCTGGTCTAAGGCGCACGACTGGAAATCGTGTGTAGGCTAATACCCTACCGAGAGTTCGAATCTCTCTCTCTCCGCCATAAAAAATAAGCAGTATGCAAAGCATACTGCTTATTTTTTATAACGAGACTTTGTGATGACGAACTCCATAAATTTGCGTAGCAAATTTGTTAGACCGCGCGCCATTGACAACTCAAGCTTCTTATTTCGTTTGCGCGCGGTTGAGTTCGAATCTCTCTCCGCCAAAAAAAGCAGTACGTTGGGGTACCTGCGATAAAGCAGATTTATGAGCCAAACAAAAACACCTCCGAGAGTGACCATTTGGTTACTCTCGGAGGTATAATATTATTCCTTAAAAAACGGCGTATTTCTGATATGGGATTGCAAACAATAAGCACCCTTATACCCAATCTGTCTTGCCATGATAAACAACGCAATAATTTTGTGGCTCGGTCTTGAATAATACAGCGTACGCTCCTCGCCGTTAATTGTAAGCTCCTGTTTCCATATTAGCTTTAGCGTCAACAGATCATCCATTACCGTGTTGATCTGATCTTTTGCAATCTCGCAATCTCTTTCAAGAACTGCGCTCTCAAAAACGTAATTCTCGTTTTTATGATACAAATAGATCAAAGCTGTCATTGTGCTGGTATGAGAAAGTGTCGCAAAGATTTTTTGGAGATCGTCCTTGTCATTCAGAAAATGACCGTATCCCTCTTCCGGTTGTGGAAACACGGAGAAGAAAGGCTCTTTTCCATTAGAAACGATTGTAAATCCGTTATCGTCAAGAATGTAGGATGCGTTTTTCTGATTTTTGATTTCATTAGGATCGTACTTCTTTTCTATCTCCATACGGCAGTTAAACAAACCGCGCTCGATCTGCCAACCGATATCACGCGCAACGTTAAAACGCTCATTTGCTTCTGTTGCATGAATCAATTTCACAATTTTGGACGAAATATCTGCCATCGTAACCGATTCATTCCCGAAAAGCTCATCAAGCGAAACCTCAAGCTCGTTAGCAAGAGGAATAAGAAGCGCACCATCGGGATAGGTTTCGCTCGTTTCCCACTTGGATACTGCTTGTGCAGATACGCCAAGCTTTGTGGCAAGCTGCTCTTGTGTCATGTCTTTTTCAAGACGTAATCTTTTGATATTAGCCGATAAACTCATATTACTTACCTCCGATCATTTTGCATCTTCCGTTGAAGTTATATTCGTAGGACTCTCTGCCGCACATTCTTTCAAATGCCAAGGAAATCAAGGACAGAACAAGACCGTCACCGTGGCACTCATACACTCTTACCTCGCCTTCGGTAAGGTGTGCTGTGACCCAATGGCATGCGCCAACTGAGCAGAATTCGTCGAGGATCTCTGTAACACGTTCTTGCTTAAGTCCCGTCTTGTCCGCAACATAGTCTGCCGTGAAACTTTCGGAGCAGTTAGTGGAATGAACAAAGTAAAGCACGGAAAGCGCATCTTCATTAGAAAGGAACTTGAAGATCTTAACAATTTCTTTTTGCTTATTGTCATCATTCATCCATGCAAAGTTAGCTTTGTTTCGCAGCATCATTACCGCTAAGTTCACATTTTCAGAGCTTGCGGTAAACTCAAAGAACTCATGGAGTGAAATTGCGGAACGGTATCCTTGTGATGTACCTGTCGGAAAAACGTTTTCTTTATCATAAGCATCATCATAATATTTAGAAACCGTTCCATACATTGTAGGAATAAGAGATCTTATTGTTTCAAACGCTTTGAGTACCGAGTCGCGGCGGTCAAGTCCTTCAAACAAAGAGCGAATTTCCTCTTTTGTACTTTGCTTTTTGTCCTCGGAAAGTCCGAGAAGCGTATCGGTGGTGACGCCATAATAATTTGCAAGTTCTACAACCATAGGAAGATCTGGCATTGAGGCACCATTTTCCCATTTTGAAATAGTTTTATTTCATATGGATAGACTTTTAGCCACATCCTCCTGCGTTACTCCCTTTGAAGTGCGGAGCTCCACTAATTTTTCTGCAATCTTACATTCGTACATTTTTTTCACCTCTCGAAAAAATTCAAGTTCCGGAGCTTGTGACTATATTATACACGAAACTAACAGTAGAGTCAACAGAGTGATATTTTATTATTTCTCCGCTTCGGAGAATAGAACATGCATCAATCAATCAAACGTAGAAAGTAGCTTTTGTGTCTACAAAAACAGTGCTTGCGAGGAAATGTAGATAGAGTTTCGCGGCGTACAAACCAAAGGCTCCCTTGTGTAAAGGGAGCTGACGCCGAAGGCGGCTGAGGGATTGTTTTATGACAAAATTTGGCTTTTACAATCCCTCCGTCACGGCAAGCCGTGCCACCTCTCTTTACACAAGGGAGGCTTATTACCGCCCGACAGTACACCTTAAGGTGTAACACACTATACCTTGCTGGGCAAGGCGTGTGAAAAAGGACAGAGAATTTCACGTTCTCTGTCCTTTTTGCTGTAGGGGCGAACTGCGTTCGCCCGCGGGCGTTCACAGAACACCCCTACGAAATTTATTTCTCGGAAGGCAAAACCTGCTTTATGGAAGGTACCCCTTTTACGTACTGCTTTTTTACTTTTTCACTTTTCACTCTTCTCTCCCGCCTCCGCTCTTTCTCACATAACATAAAATATAACTGCTACCGAGTGACAAAGGCTTCCGAGAACCACGAATATATGAAATACCGAGTGGAAATATCTTACCTTTTTAGCAAAGAAAAACACGCCGAGCGTATAAAGCAAGCCCCCGAAAAGCACCCACATAAATCCATCGTGCCCGAGGCTCAGATAGGTCTGCTTCATTGAAAATACCACTGCCCAACCCATTCCAACGTAGCATATCATACTGAACGTATTGTATTTTTTCAGGTCAATAGCCGTAAGAACGGTGGCAACGATAGCAAGCCCCCAAACAAGGGCAAACGTAAACCACGCCGCCAAAGGATAGCTTTTAGCCACCGAGCAAACAAGTATTGGCGTATATGTTCCCGCTATAAGCCAGTATATAGAGCAATGGTCCATTATCTGAAAGACCTTTTTCGCCGTTCCGCGCCGCAGCCCGTGATATATGCTTGACATAGTGTAAAGAAATATCATAGAAACACCGAACATAATTCCGCAGAGCACTCCCGCCGTCGATCCCTCAAACGCGGGAATAAGAATACAAAAAACAAGGGTAGCCACACCAAGAGCGCCGCCTACGATGTGGGTCACCATATTGAAAATTTCTTCACCCTTAGTGTAATTAGGCAATATTCTGTCTCTTAAGCATATTCTCTTAGTTGCCATATGTTTCCCATCTCCTTGTAATGTAGTATTCAATACTATATTGTATAGTTATTATAACATATTTATGTGGTTTTGACAATAGTTTTTTAAAAAATTTCTAATATTTCATGAAAAAAAGTAGGAACAGAAAATAACTGCGGCATATTGACAAAATTATTTTATGTGATATAATTTAGTTGCAACACTAATATTATATGAGAGGTGTATTATGTACGAGACAGTTAAGGTAGATCTTAACCGACAGATAGGCAAAATAAAGCCTATGCACGCCGTAAACAACGGACCTGTTTATAAATTTGCCGCTGACCAGAGAATAACCAACATAGATTACTTCCGCGAGGCGGGTATTCCCTACGCCCGAACTCACGATGCGTCCATATCGTACAGCTACGGCGGCGATCATACCGTTGATATAACCGCTGTTTTTCCAAACTTCGATGCCGACCCCTACGACCCCACATCCTATGATTTTACGCTGACCGATGAATATATGCAGGTCATAAAGTATGCGGGCGTAGAGCCTTTTTACCGTCTCGGTCAGAAGATAGAGCACTGGAAGAAAAAATACGGAATTCTCCCCCCTGCCGATTTTAAAAAGTGGGCTGTTATCTGCGAGCATATCATAAAACACCTGAACTACGGCTGGGCAGACGGCTATGAAATGAACATAAAGTATTGGGAGATATGGAACGAAGCCGACCTTGACCCTGACGATTCCGAGAATAAGCGTACGTGGGGCGGCACTAAGGCAGAATTTTTTGAATTATACCATATAACCGCTACCCACTTAAAGGAGAAATTTCCCGAGCTTAAAATTGGCGGTCCTGCCCTTTCGGGAAATATGGTATGGGCAGAGGAATTTCTCGCTCAGCTCAAAGCCCCCCTTGATTTCTTCTCCTGGCACCGCTATAAGGCTGACCCCAAGCTGATGGCGGACAGAATGTACGAAACTCGCGCCCTGCTGGACAAATACGGATTTACAGAAGCTGAGAGCATACTTAACGAATGGAATTACGTTACGGGCTGGTTTGACGACGAATGGATATACAGTCTGAAATCCGAAAAGAATATGAAGGGTGCGGCATTTACCGCGGCGGTAATGTGCGAGGGTCAGAAAGCCCCTCTCGATATGCTTATGTACTACGATGCCCGTCCCTGCGCAATGAACGGACTTTTTAACACCGATATAATAAGCGAGCCTCTTAAGGGCTATTATCCTTTCAAAGCGTTTGGAGAGCTTTACAGGCTCGGAACAGAGATCTACTCCGAGGGCAAGGGAGATATGCGGATATGCGCCGCCGAGAACGGTGACAGCGCCGCCGTTATGGTTACTCGCTTTACGGTAGATACCAAAACCCCTGTGGACAGCAAAAAGGTAAAAATAGAGATAAATGGCGGCAAGGGCGTTCTTGCGGAATTTTATCTCCTTGACGAGGATCACGACCTTGAGCTTGTGCGCGAGGAGATATTCGGCGGTGAGACCTTCAGAACCGTTCTCGATTTCGCCCCCGACAGCCTTTATCTTATAAAGCTTAAGAAAGTAGAATTATAAAAGACCCTCAGTCGCCTACGACAACAGCTCCCTTTATGCAAGGGAGCTGTTCTTTTAAGAAAACAAATTCCCGTCCTACGTATATTAAATCATTTTCTAAAAACTTTCTTTCCTCTCTAAAATAATCCCAAAAGCTATTGCATATTTGTTCCAAAAATTATATAATAATAGTGACTATTATTTTGGAGTTACTTATGAACGACAATCTTTTGAAAAATTACATAAACGGACGTTCCTGCGAGATACTCGGACTGGGCGTTTCTAATCTTCCCTTAGCCGAGGCTCTTGCGGATATGGGCGTAAGGCTTACCGTCAGAGACAAAAAATCCCCCGCCGAGCTTGGCGAGCGCGCGCTGTCTCTTGAAGCTAGGGGCGTTGAATTTATTTGGGGAGAGAACGCATTTGAGGAATGTAACGCTGACGTCATATTCCGCTCCCCCGGTATCCGCCCGGACCGTGGCGGGCTTCAAAGGGCGAAAGACAGAGGCGCGGAACTTACCTCTGAAATGGAGCTGTTTTTGTCTCTTACAAAAGCCGAGACCTTTGCCGTTACGGGAAGTGACGGCAAAACAACCACCACCACCCTTTGCGGAGAATTTCTTCTTGCCGAAGCGAAGCGGCAAAGGATCGGAAAGGTTTTCGTAGGCGGAAACATCGGTGAGCCCCTGCTCTACAAGGCAGATAAAATAAGCGCCGATGACCGAGCGGTTATGGAGCTGTCAAGCTTTCAGCTGATGACAGTAAAAAAAGCCCCTATGTATGCGGCTATCACAAACATATCGCCCAATCATCTGGATTGGCACACGGGAATGGACGAATACAGACAGGCTAAGCTGAACATAGTCGGAGATAACACCAAGCGACTTGTAACAAACGCCTGCTGTACCGACACTCTCGCTATTGCCAAGGAGCTTTCGGGAAGATCACAGCGCCCCGACATCTTCCTGTTTTCCTCTGACGCCGAGAGCTTCGAGGGAGTATTTGACTTTACCGCTTCTCCCCGCGACCGCGCCCTTTTCGTAAAGGACGGTTATATAGTAATTTCCAACGGCAAGACCGAGGAGCGCTTGCTGGATATCTCAAAAATAAACGTACCCGGCAAGCATAACGTAGAAAACTTTATGACCGCCATAGCCCTAACCTACGGCTCGGTCGATATATCGGTATACACACAGGTTGCCGAGAGCTTTTTCGGTGTCAGACACCGTTTGGAGCTTGTAAGGGCCCTTGACGGAGTTGATTTTTACAACAGCTCCATAGATTCCTCACCCTCACGCACCGCCGCCGCCCTGTCGGCTCTTTCGGGCAGAGATATAGTTATCATATGCGGCGGATACGACAAGAATATTCCCTATGAGCCCTTGGCTGACGCGCTCTGTAGGCACGTAAGAGCCGTTGTTCTCACAGGGGCTACGGGCAAGAAGATAGAAGCCGCACTGCTTGGCTGTGAGGATTACAAAAAGGGCGCTCCCGAATACGCATACACCCCCGATTTTGAAGAAGCCGTAAGGCTTGCACGCTCTATGTCAAGGCGGAGCGGCTGTGTGCTTCTTTCTCCCGCCTCGGCAAGCTTTGACGCTTTTCCAAACTTCGCCGTAAGGGGTGATTGCTTCAGAGATATTGTAAATTCCTTTAAGGAAACCGAAAATTAACATTTTCTCGGTAGAATATATTAAAAATAACTGTTATACTTATAGGAAGATAACAGAAAGGATAACTGAAATGATAAAGAAATTACTTGCAATTTTCTTGGCGCTTCTCTTCTGTCTGTGCGCTGTGGGATGCTCCGAAAAAGACCCCGACGCACCCGAGGGAATGAAATCGGCAACGGCAGACGGAGAGCCTTTTACCCTCTACGTTCCCACCTCTTGGACGGTAAACACCGCATCGGGTATATCGGGAGCGTACTATTCAACGGTTGACGGACTTTCGGTAAGCGCAAGATATTATACCCCCGCTGAGGCAATGACAAAGGATGCCTACTTAGACCTTTGCTTGGCTTCGGTATCTGCCGAATATGCCGATATGGGCTATGAGCTTACAGAAAGCAAGCTTGGAGCTACCCTCGGTCAAAAGGATGCCCTTAGAATAAGCTACGAATTTGACCGCGGAGAGACACGTATGCGCTGCTCACAGATAACGGTTGAGCATGGCGGCGACCTTGTATCCCTTTATTTCTACTGCCCGAAGTCCGCCCTTGAAGCCCACGCCGAGGTTCTTGAAGAAATACGGGGAGCGTTCGTTCTCAAGGATAAGGGTGAAGCTCCCGTGGAGGTAGTAACCAAGGACACTCCCGAGGGAATGAAGCTGGCATCGGACAAGAGCATTGAATACAGGCTGTTCGTTCCAAAAAGCTGGATATGTGACCCCGAAAGCGGCGTGAGTGACGCTTATTACCCCGAAAGCGGCAGACCTAACGTAACCGTCACCTCTTTCGTTCCCGACACCTCTATGTCGGTAAAGGATTATTTCCTTTTGTGCGAGGAAAGCTACAAAAATGAGCTTCCCGAATACTCCCGAGACGCGGAGCCTGCCGAGCGAAAGGTAGGCGGCAGAACGGCATACTCCTACACATATTCGGTAAAGGTCGGCGGCTCGGATATAAAGATAATGCAGACACTCTTTGCCTATGACAGCTGTTTTTACACAATAACCTATACGGCAAGAACCGAGGACTTTGAGGAGCATATGAACGACGTAAACGCTATTCTTGATGCGTTCAAGTTCAGATAAAGCTATGACTGAGATATATCTTGACAACAGCGCCACCACACCTCTGTCGGCGGCGGCAAAAAATAAAATTACCGAAGCTATGGAGATATACGGAAATCCCTCATCTCTCCACAGCGCGGGACAGGCGGCGGAGCGGCTTCTGACCGAGGCGAGGTCAAGGGTGCTTTGTGCCCTCGGTGTGCGACAGCGGCATGACGGCGGTGAGCTTGTATTCACCTCGTCGGGTACGGAAGCCACTTCTCTCGCCCTATTCGGCACAGCCTACGCAAAGCCGAGACGTGACGCGCTTCGCATCCTCACCACAAACTCCGAGCATCCCTCGGTGGGCAGGGTGATGGACAGGCTCGAAGCCGACGGCTTTGAGGTCATACGCCTTTCCACCCGCGGCGGCGTTATAGACACCGATGAGCTTGACGCGGCTCTTGACAAAAAAATATTCCTCGCATCCTTTATGCTCGTTAACAACGAGACGGGAGCTGTGTATTCGGTAGGCGAGGCGTTCAGAAAAATAAAGCAAAAATACCCCGATGCGGTGACCCACTGCGATGCGGTACAGGGCTTTATG
The DNA here is from genome assembly GCA_045653705.1 of Eubacteriales bacterium. Taxonomy (GTDB): domain Bacteria; phylum Bacillota; class Clostridia; order Oscillospirales; family CAG-272; genus HGM12713. The sequence goes on from JAZOMG010000038.1 coordinate 81,973, forward strand.
AAAATAGGCTTTACCCCCGCTTCCCTCTCTGCCGACCTTGTGACGGTAAGCGCCCACAAGCTTCACGCTCCCAAGGGAGTAGGCGCGCTGTATATCTCCGCCCCCCTCTTAAAGGCAAAAAAAATAGCCCCCTTTATACTTGGCGGCGGTCAGGAAAAGGGTATGCGCTCGGGTACGGAGAATGTCATAGGCATCGCGGCTTTCGGAGCGGCGGTAGCCGATATACAGAAAAGGCAGACCGAGATACAGGCGCATATGAACGAGCTTCGAGCCTACGCTGACGAAAGGCTTTCAGCGCTTGACGTAAGAGTAAATCTACCCGCGGGACAGCGGCTGGCGAATATCATAAATATTACGCTTCCCGACATAAAGAGCGAAACAATGCTTCACGCTCTGTCGGCAGACGGCATATACGTCTCCAGTGGCTCAGCTTGCTCCTCCCATTCCCACCACACAAGCGAAAGCCTTTCGGCGTTCGGACTTACCGATAAGGAAGCCGATTGCTCTCTGCGGATAAGTATGTCGGAGTATAACACAAAAGCCCACATAGACGCCCTTTGCCACTCTCTTGAAAAGAATATAGCGAGACTTGTGAAGATAAGATAAAAAAACTACGGCGGCAGCAAGCCACCGCCCTACAATGTGTTTATAGGGCAACGGATTGCTACCGCCGATAAATTTTATATTTACGTTATTCTGCCTGAAATTGTCATTCTGAGCGGAGCAAACAACTAAGTGTTGTTTGCGTAGTCGAACCCGACGAAAGGAGGGTGACGAGCCTGCGAGGCAGAATCTCATATGACCTACCGATAACCGTCAAGCCCAATACAAATACAACCTGACATAAGGAAAGACACCAAAAAAATCTTCAATCATTTGTTTTCGTCCCCAGCCGTCTCTTTAGCTCTTCTTGAAAACTCGCATCCGCAAAAGTCCTGCCTATAAAGTCCGTATTTTGCCGACAGCTCACAGGAGCGTTTATATCCGTTCCGCTTTTTAAAATCCGAAGTAAGATAACGAACTCCGTATTCCCTGCCCTTGGCTTCACCTATCTCGTTAAGCCACAGGGCGTTTTTATATGGGCTTATTGAAAGGGTGGTGGTAAAAAAGTCATATCCCCCCTCCGCGGCAACTCTTGCGCTCTCCGAAAGACGAAGCTCATAACACTTAGCGCACCGCGTGCCCCCCTCGGGAAGCTCCTCTAAGCCCCGCGCAAGCTCCCGAAATCTCTCAGACTCATATTCACCCACAATGAGCCGAACACGCTCCGAAAGCCCCATTTCAGCCCTCAGGCGGGCAATCTCCGCCGCCCTGAAATCGTGCTCTTCCTTTGGAGAAATGTTGGGATTGTAAAAAAACAGGGTAATATCGAAAAACTCCGAAAGATATTCCAGAACGTAGGACGAACAGGGCGCGCAACAGGCGTGAAGCAAAAGCGTGGGCTTTTTCTCTCCAATACATTCCTTATTTATTATTTTGTCCAAAATAAGCTGATAATTCTGTTTCATAATATCCCCCTACCCTCTGTCTGCTAATATTGTACCACAATATCGAGAAAAAGTAAAGCCCCAAATAGGTAACGCGTAAGCGCGGATATGACATATACTGTCTATGAGGATATTTCCTCAAACCAAAGAAAGGTAATATGATTTATGGACGATAGAATAAGCGACGGAATGCTCCGTCAGATATTGGGCGTTGATAAGACGCCCTCAGCGCCCGCGTGCAATATCCAGCATGAACACCGTAAAAGCTGGGGACTTGTAGGATACCCCTTGGCTATGGTATATTCTCCTGTACAGGAGTTCAGGGAAATATACGATATGGACTCCGCGCTGATGCACGGAACTGTATTCAAGGAGCTTGACCTGCCTTTTATGGGTACGACAATAAGCAAAGGAGGAAACTGCCGTGGTTGACCGTTTTAACAGAAATCCTCAAAGAAGATGTGGTGACAGACCCGCACCCGGGTCTAGAGGCTGTATGAACACCCCCGCGCCCAGATACGAAGCAGGCGGCAACGGTTGCGTATCGAACGACTGCAAGGCAATGCTTCGCAGATTGCAGACCGTGGAATTTACACTTACGGATGTTATGCTCTATCTTGACATTTATCCCGAATGCTCCGAGGCTCTTGCATACTATAACAAATTGCTTGAGGAAAGAGATGCCCTCAGACATTCTCTTTCGAGAAAATGCAAGAGACCGACCACCGCCTTTGAGAACGCAGGTGCCGATTCGTGGGATTGGATAGCATCGCCTTGGCCCTGGGACCCCTCGGCAAATTAATGGGAGAAAGGATATACCGTTATGTGGATATACGAAAAAAAGCTTCAATACCCTGTAAAAATTAAAACCCCCAGCAAGGAGCTGGCGCAGATCATCATATCGCAACTTGGCGGTCCTGACGGTGAGCTTGGCGCGTCTATGCGATATCTCAATCAAAGATTTTCGTCACCCTACGATAAGGTTACAGGAATACTGACCGACGTAGGCACAGAGGAGCTGGCGCACCTGGAGATAGTGGGAGCGATTCTTTACCAGCTTACAAAGGATCTTACCCCCGACGAGATCGAGGGAAGCGGCTTTGCCACCTACTTTGTAGACCATACCACGGGAGTTTACCCAGTATCAGCCGCAGGCGTTCCCTTTGATATAAAATATATCGCGTCGAAGGGAGATATTATCACCGACCTTAACGAGGACTTGGCGGCAGAGCAAAAGGCTCGCACGACCTATGACAATCTGCTCCGTCTTATTGACGACCCCGATGTTCGTGACCCGATCAAGTTCCTGCGCGAGAGAGAGATAGTTCACTACCAGCGTTTCGGCGAGGCGCTACGTGTTGCCCAAGACCATCTGGATTCGAGAAACTTCTACGCTATCAACCCCTCTTTTGATAAAAAGAAGCCTCAGAAGCCCTTTTAAGTGTTAACCCAAAAGAGGCTGTCGCAAATGCAAATTTGCGACAGCCCCTTTTCATTCTTATATCATTCTTTCTCTATATTCCATAGGGGTCATTCCGTAGGTATCCTTGAACATTCTGAAAAAGTAATTTTCATATTCATATCCAACGCTTTCGGCTATCTGCCCTATATTCAGACCCGTATGCTTAAGAAGCATACAGGCTACGCTTAGCCGTCTGCTATGCACCACCTGCGACAGAGACATTCCGTATTCCTTATTTATAATTCTTGACACCTGCTTTGAGCACAGGTGAAGCTCCGTAGCCAAGTCGTCTATGCGTATCTGCTCAGAATAGTGTTTTGATATATACTGGTCTATGGTATTTACGTAATTTCGGTATTTAAGACTTGCTACACTCGCCTTTTCAGCGGGAAGCTCCAGCGCCTTGAAAATAGACAGAAAGAGCAGAGCGCACACGTGCCGTGCCTCGTCATCGTTTTTTTCGGCTGTGATAAGCTCCGACAGCTTTTCCATATAGAACGCCATATCGGGGTCTACCGCAAAGGAGGATATTTCCCTGCTCAGCCTTTCCGCAACGCCCACGTATATTCCCCCGTCCTTTTTATGCTCCTTTTCGATTGCAAAAATAAGACAGTAACCGCTCTTAGCCCACGACTCAACGCAATGATTGACCCGAGGCGGGATAATAACCGCCTTATTGTTATACACTTCGGTTTTTTCCTCGGTAATGATAGTCATACTGTCATCTGGGATAAAAAACAGCTCGTAAAAGGAATGTGAATGAAGCTCCTCTATAAGCGCCTCGGAGCTTTTATCGGTCTTACCGTTTTCACTTATACGATAGCTTGGTCTGTCCGCGATTATTGACAGTCTTATATCCGATATTTCGGTCTCGAAAAGCATTTCATTCTGCACAGTCTCACCCCCATTTTCTATATTATAATATAAACCACCGCTCTTTTCAATATAAAATCAGAAAAAAATCAAAAAAAGATGTCCGATTTTTGCATTGAATAATATAGGCTTTTGGAATATAATACTGCTCAGTAATTGATAATACGTGAGGTGCTTATGAAAATCAAGGCTTTATTCAAGGACAAAAATCTTTATCTCAGATATATTCCTATGTCACTGGCGGCGTGTCTTATTATATTTTTTGCGGTAAGAAGCGCGCTTTATCCCGCAGAGGGTGAGGACGTGAATATACCCTATCTTATACTTAAAACTCTCCCCACTCTTGTGACGCTGGTAGTGCAGATACTGCTTATGGCGGCTAACAAATACTCCTTTTTACTTGGTGGAATAAACGCGGCGACCTACGGCGTGGTCTATCTTATCGAGGGTGTTCCCTTTTCGGCATTCTCGGCTCTGCTAATCTCCTTTCCTCTTCAGCTTTATTCTTTCTTTAATTGGAGAAAAAACTCAAAGGGTAAGAACGTGGAGCTTCGTTGGCTCTCTCTTAAGGGTAAATTTATAGTTCTCGGAATCACGGGCGCGTTATGGGCGTTCTGCTTCTTCGTTCTTGCGAAGAACAACATAATCGTAAGTGAAGTGCCTGTGTTCGATACTCTCACCTTTACTCTCGGTGTGGTGGTCACCGTTCTCTCTGCCGTAAGATACATAGATTCCCAGTATATGAGCTTTGTATCAAGCTGTCTCGGGTTTAGTATGTGGGTGATACTTACAATAAAAGACCCCTCCAATATCAACCACGCCATAATCGGCGTATACAATATGTACTGCATAGGTCAAACCGCAATCAATTGGACTATTCTTCACGCCCGAAACAAAAAAAGCGTCTTAATTCAAAAGTAACCCGAAAATAAAAAATACCGCTTTGCTATCCGTGACAACAGCAAAGCGGTATTTTTGTATATATCGGGTGTGAACCGATCTTATTCCTTTTCCACCGTATCGGCAAAGCGGAAGCCTGCCGTATCGGTAACGGGAAGCGAGAATACAACGGCATGAGCCTTAGTATCAACGCCCGCCTTTTGCATAATTGCTTTCATAATATCCTTTTTCTGCTCGGCGGCGGAAACTATGAGAACTATCTCCTTTTCCTCGGCAAGGCTTATGCCGAAGAATTTATCTGTTCCCGCAACGGTTCCCTTTGCATTAAGGGTCGTGCCGCCTCGCGCTCCCGCCTCTCTCGCGGCATCCATAACAACGTCTGTGTATCCCTTTTGATATATGGCGATTATAAGCTCCTGTGTAGCTTCCATTTTTCTATCCTCCGTACAATGTTCCTCGGGTATGCACTGCCCCGCCGTGAAATATTCCAGTGTTCTGCTTCCGCCTACCCCCGAAAAGGGTACTGCCATAGCCACTCCCCTGTCGGGCAGGTCTATTTTCATCTCATACGCCAAATCCCGCTTCAGAGCTTTCAGCGTAGGTCCTGTTACCGTGGCGATAAGCATTGATTTTTCGGTACGCACTATTCCGAGTATAACCAAGGTCTTGGCGTGAGCTGTGCCGTTACAGCGAGCGTTATATATCACCTTGATATTTCTGTTTCTGTAAAACTCCTCATATTCGGCGGCATCCTTACGTCTCACTATGGTGAGAAGCAAATATAGATCTTTCATAAAGCGTCTCCTTTACATTTCGATAATGTCGTCATCGGTAACGGCAACCATTTCAATAATTTCTTCTTCAAGCTGCTCTGCCTCAGCTGCTGCCACTGCTCTCTCGTGTCTTTGCTGCTTTATCTTATACACAAGTCCGAGTATCTGTATGGCAATAAGAGGTGTCATAGCAACAAGCGCCACAAGTCCGTAGGCATCTGTAACCACAATGCCGCCCTCAACAGCAGAACAAGCTCCTATGGCAAAGGGGAGAAGAAACGTAGCCGTCATAGGTCCCGAGGCAACTCCACCCGAGTCAAAGGCTATTGACGTGAAGATATCGGGAACGAAGAATGACAGCGCAAGGGAAATAACGTAACCCGGAATTATTATCCACAGTATGGAAATACCCGTAAGTACTCTGAGCATCGCTATACCGATAGCCACTCCAACGCCGATCGACAGGGTAAGGGATAAAAGCTTACCCGATATCATTCCCGCGGTAACATCCTCAACCTGTCGCTTCAGAACGTGAACGGCAGGCTCAGCGGCTACTATAAAGTAACCCATTATCATACCGATGGGAATTATGAGCCAACGAAAATCCGAGGAAACGAGATGCTCTCCGAGATACGCGCCTACGGGCATAAAGCCAACGTCAACGCCCGTAAGGAAAAGCACAAGCCCTACGTATGTATACACAACGCCCACAAGGGTCTTTCCAAGCCCCTTTGAGCCTCTTCCGCCGCTAAGCAAACGGAAAATAAGGAAGAATATAACGATAGGTCCTACCGCCATAGCCACGTCAAGGGCGTGGGCAGGCAGGTCCTTTAGGAATATTCCTAAAATATCTCTTGAATTATGGACTATCTCCATAGAGTAGTCGTCCTTAGGCTCTATTGCGCCGCCGCTTACTATACCGAGTATCATAACCGCAAGTATAGGTCCTACCGAGCAAAGAGCTACAAGTCCAAAGCTGTCTCCACCTTTATCGTCCGAGCGTATTGACGCAACGCCCACGCCGAGAGCCATAATAAAGGGCACCGTCATAGGTCCTGTGGTAACTCCCCCCGAGTCAAAGGAAAGGGCTAAAAAGTCCTTGGGAACAAATATTGCAAGTATAAAGACCGCCGCGTAAAGACCGAGCAAAAGATAGCGAAGCCTTATGGCAAAGACTATTCTAAGCATTGCCACCACCAAAAGCACGCCAACGCCCGCCGCCACAGACCATATAAGCAGATTTGGATTACTCTTAAATATCTGGTCGGCAAGCACCTTTAGGTCGGGCTCTGAAACGGTTATCATCGTACCGACAAAAAGGGATACGAATATAATTAGAAACAGATTTTTAGATTTGGTCATCTTAGAGCCTACGTATTCACCCATAGGCGTCATTGCCGTCTCAGCCCCCAAGGTAAACAGCCCCATACCGATAATAAGAAAAACAGCGCCCACCAAAAACGCCATAAGCATTTCGGCTTCCACAGGCACTATTGTCATCATAAGCAAAAGGACAATTCCCGTTACGGGTAAAACGGATGACAGGGATTCGGAGATTTTCGGACCTAAGATAGTATTGCGCAAAAATTTCAAGCTCAATTCTCCCTCACCGTAATAATTGTTAACATCATTATACCATACAAGCGCAAAAAAGTCAATCAAAAGAGCTAATATACGTTATTCGACATAAAAAATGAATTTTGTGCAAATTTTTTTAGAAAAAATTCTGAAAATTCTCTTGACTTTTTTCCGAATATGGGCTATAATGTGGTAGTGACTACGGTCACAAATAAAAAACATTTTTTGGAGGTATTTGACATGGGAAAATATGTCGAATCAAATTTGAACCGCGGTGAGGTAGTGGTTGAGGAAGCAAAGAAGTCAATAGTTTGCATGATCCCCGAGTGGATATTGGCTGTTCTTTTCTGCTGGACTCTCATCGTACCGATAATCGTTCTTATTGAAACCATTCAGTTTTTCAACGTAGAGCTTGCTTTCACAAACAAGCGTGTTATCGGTAAGGCTACTTCCGCAAAGGGCGACGATACAACCAAGACTATGGACGCTCCTCTTAACAAGATTCAGAGTGCTTCCGTTTCTCAGAAGCTCTGGGGTAAGGTATTCAAGTACGGTACTGTTCGCGTAGATACCGCAGCCGGCAGATACACCTTCGGCTTCGTTAAGGATCCTCACGGCTTTAAGAACAGACTTATGGCTCAGATCGAGGAGTACGAGAACGACAAGATCAAGGAGCAGGCTGCTCAGATGGCAAGCGCTATGGCTGCTGCTAACGCTGCTGCTGCTAAGCAGGACTAATCGTTATACATAAATAAAAAGTGGTTGCTTCATTCACAGAAACCGTGATTTTGAAGCAACCCCTTTTTTATTTATATATCCCCAATTTACGTTTTCTACGGCGGTCGAGAAATTCGTTGATCTTGAATTTTATTACAAGCTTGCTTCGTACTCTCTCGTAGAGATTATCCACCTCAGGATACGGGGGAATAGTGCTGCCGACGCGCTCGCGAAATATGCGGTTGATTCGTATCTTGTGCCGTTTGCTTGGCTTACGTTTCTCGACCTTTATATCATATTCGGGGTAACAAATCAAGAAGTAGTTGCACTCGTCGCAACAACACTCAAAGCCTTGCCATCCGTTTCCAAGGCAAACGGTAGGCTTGCCGGGCGTAAGCTCTACGCCGGTAACATCTATTACCTTTTCTTCAATATCCTTACTCATATATCCTCCTATCAGCATAAAAAAAGGTGCGCAACCGAAGCCACGCACCGAAAAACGCAAACCCCGATTGTTGTCACACAAATTTAATCAGAAGAGAAAGCGTTTCTACATTCTAACTATGGGAATTTGCATTTTTACCAAATCCAAAAATTAGAATGCACAAAAAGGGTATAATTATCCTTTTAACAAAAAAAGAAACAACTTTACCTCTGATTATTAAATTTGTGTGACACACATAGTATAACACAAACTCCGCAGAATATCAAGAGGTTTAGAAAAAAAGGTTAAATATAATAATATACCTCCCGTAAAAACAAATTTTATGCCATCATTAGTAATAAATAATGGCATATCGAAAACATAAGACGAACAACCAAAACATATTTTCCAATCGGACAGTCGAGGACGCCTGTCCCTACAAGATATGACAAAATTCCAAGCAAACGCATTTGCAGGCAAATATAAAACGCAAGCAAGTCGTTTTTTACAAAAAGTACGCCCTGAAGCTCTCTATTATCTTTTTTTCCTCCCTTGACACCTTAACTTGGGTTATGCCGAGAAGCTGGGCGGTCTGCTGTTGGGTCATATTTCGGTAGTAGCGAAGTATTATTATCTTCTGCCACTGCTCGGGCATTTTCGACATCGCCTGAGCTATGGCTATTTTATCCGCTAACCTTTCCATCTCGGAGCTACTTTCCTCGTCGGGTATGACCGCCGACAGCTCTACGCTGTCCTCGTCTCCGTAAGCGCTGTCGGACAGCGAAACGATAGGCGACATAGCTTCCATTGCCATCGCCGCCTCCTCGGGACTTACCGAGCATATCTCGGCAAGCTCGCCTATGGTTGGGTCTCTTCCCTCTTCGGCAACTATGCGGTTTTTAGCGTTTACGAGAGCCGCGCCGAGACGCTTATAATATCTTCCCACCTTTATAGGTCCCTCGTCTCGCATATATCTGCGAAGCTCCCCGAATATCAAGGGCACGGCATAGGTAGAAAAGCAGGTGCCTCGGTCAATATCAAAGCTCCTTATGGCTTTTAGCAGACCCATAGTACCTATCTGCATAAGGTCCTCAAAATCCACGCCCCTCTCGCGAAAGCGCAGAGCTATGCTCCGCACAAGACCCGTGTTCTGCAACACAAGCTCCGCCGTCGCTCTCTCGGAGTCCGCATCGCCTCGTTGCGCTATCTCCAGAAGCCGTATATTATCGGAATAGTCCTTACCCGACCTGCTCTCCCCGTCGGCTGTCAACGTCTTTTCAGCCGTTTGTAAAGCGTTACAGTTGTTCCCTTTTTGCATTTCGACGCCACCCTGACCTTATCACAAAAACTTTCCATAACGGTAAATCCCATTCCGCTTCTTTCGCCCTCGGCATCGGTGGTATAAAGGGGCTGTCTTGCCGTTCTCACGTCCTCTATTCCACAGCCCTTGTCTTTAATTATTATTTTTACAGCCCCGTCCGAATAGAGCTTTGCCGTTATGTATACAGTACCTACGGTATCTCGGTAGGCGTGGACTATGCAGTTTGTCACCGCCTCGGAGACGGCGCACTTTATGTCGGCAAGCTCACAGGATGCGGGGTCTGCTTGCGCGCAAAATGCCGCCACAGCCGCTCTTGCCATTCCCTCGTTTACCGACAGCGACGGAAGTGATAGCTTCATTTCGTTTATCTCTTTTGGCTTTTCTCTGTTTTTTACATCCTGCCTGCTCATTTTATTTCCTCTCTTTTCTCAATTTTAATTATTCGCTGAAGCCCCGCAAGCTCAAATATTTTTACCACTCTGTCGTTGGGATTTTCAAGAACAAATTCTCCCCCGAGCTTTTGCATGAGAGAATATCTGCCCATAACGAAGCCCAACCCCGAGCTGTCCATAAAACCTATGCCCGATAGGTCGATAGCCACCTTGCTCGGACGCTCGTCCATAATGAGCCTATCAAGCTCACTCCTTACCGCCACCGCGTTATGGTGATCCATTTCGCCAAAGAGAACGACCCTAACCGTTCCCTCGCTACGCTCAATTTCATAAAAGCAATTACTTCTGTTCATTTCAACCTCCTGTTTTTGTTATCTCATTGTATCATAAAGGCAATAAAAAAATTGTCGCAAAAAAGCGACAATTTAAATGTTTTTTATAAAATTTTACTCGTCAAAAAAATGATATTTTATCTCAAAATTAAAAAATGAAATAGGGCGGTGGCGCAAGCGCATTTTTGCTTACGCAAAAGCTACGAGCTTACGCTCGTGCGTCCGCCCTATTTCTACCATAGAGAGAAATTATAAAATTTCAGCCAAGCAATGGGCGAGCCATTAAATCCTTTTTTGCAAGGTTTTCTTTGCGCTACTTTCTTTTTTAAAAGAAAGTAGCAACCCCCACCCATCACAAACTAACTATACTCTCTCCTCATAATATCCGTAAGTGTCACAAACTCCCTCGGCATATCCACCTTAAAGGTCATCAGCTCGGCGTTTTGGGGGTGTGTGAGCTTCAGCTCGGTAGCGCAAAGACACTGACCCGAGATAAGCCCCTTATGCTTACCCTCAAAGGCTGTCGAGCCACCGCCGTAAAGGCTGTCTCCAAGAAGCGGATGCCCTATATGGGACATATGCACCCGTATCTGGTGAGTTCGTCCCGTTTCAAGCTCACAGCGAAGCAGAGTATATCTTCCGAAACGCTCTATGACGCTCCAATGGGTCACAGCGTTTCGGCTCTTTTTTTCGGCGTCGCGTATCACCGCCATCTTCTTGCGGTCGGTCGGATGTCTGCCGATAGGCGCATCCACCGTTCCGCTGTCCTCGCGGAAATTTCCGATGGCAATAGCGTAATATACACGGCTTACCTTGTGCTCCTTTATCTGCTCGGCAAGGCTTAAGTGGGCGCTGTCATTCTTTGCCACCACCAAAAGCCCCTCTGTATCCTTGTCTATCCTGTGGACTATGCCGGGACGAAGCACGCCGCCTATCCCCGAAAGGCTGTCCTTGCAGTGATAAAGCAGAGCATTTACCAGAGTGCCGCTGGGGTTTCCCGCCGCGGGATGCACTACCATTCCCTTAGGCTTGTTTACCACTATAATATGGCTGTCCTCATAAACTATATTCAGCGGTATGTTCTCGGGTAAAGCCTCATCAGGCTCGGCTTCGGGCATTGACACGGTGAAAATATCCCCTGCCCTTACCTTGTAGTTCTTTGTAACCGCCTTTCCGCCTACCAATATATTTCCGCTCTCCATAAGCCTTACAGCCGCAGAGCGCGTAAGCTCGGTACGCTCGGCAATAAAGGCATCGGCTCTCTTGCCCACGTCGGACGAAAAAGAGGTAAGCTCTATATCAGCTCCACCGACAATTTCTCCGTCGATATATTCCGACATACGCTCACCCCCATATCTTATTTATTTTCCGTTGTTTCTTCGTTGTGTTCCTCGGTTTGCTCCCGAGGCTTTTCTTCGGTATTTTCAGGCGCTTCGGTCTGCCGGCTATCGGCAAGCTTCGCCGCCTTAGCCGCCTTTTCCGCGGCGCTTTCCTTTATGAGAGAAACCACGCACCAAAGGAAAAGCATAGCTCCGCCTACGCAAACGCAGGCATCGGCTACGTTGAACACCCACGGCCACAGGTCGCCAAACATACGCACGTCAATAAAATCGCGCACTACCTTTTCGCCCACCGTATCTCCCTGTATTCCCACGTAAAAGAAGCGGTCTATCATATTTCCCACGCCGCCGCCAATAATAAGGGCAAGCGCCGCACATGCGAATTTACTCTTAGGCTTCCAACCTATCATATAAACTATCATAGCGATTATGGCGACCGACGAAAGTGTCATAAATATCCACCTTTGGTCATCCATCAGCCCAAGCGCCATTCCGTCGTTTTCAACGTAGGTAAAGTGAAGCACGTTCGGGATAAGCACCACAGGGCTTCCAACTAAAAATTTAACGGCTAAAACCTTTGTTATCTGGTCGAGGGCAACTACCACAGCCGCCACCGCAAACCATATCAAAGTCCAAATCATATATAAATTCCGTCCTAAACGTATTTTTCGGCTTCCAATCGATATCTGCCTTTTTTGGTCTTATCGGACAGGGCGGTCACTCTGTATCGCCCAAAGCCGCGAACAGAAACGGTCGTATCCGCCGATAGGGTACGGTCGGGACGTTCCTCGCTTTCAAAGTCAATTTCAACAAGACCCGACACCACCGCCGCCCTCGCCCTCTCTCTTGAAAGATTGCAAAGAGCCGCCACAACGGCGTCAAGCCTCGGTGACGCGACAGTGTCGCGTATAGGCTGAGTTTTGCGGTCGGGAATTTGAATATCCCCTATGTCCGCGCGGCTCACCCTTACCTTATCGTTAGCTACCGCTACAAGCTGTGAAAAAATATACTCGGAAATCGCGCTGTCGCAAAAAACGAGGGCTTCTCTTTCTTCGTCGCCAAGCAAAACGATATCTCCGACAACGCTCCGCTCGATCCCAAGCCCTAAAAGCGAGCCTAAAAAGTCGCGGTGAGACAGCTTTCGGTATCCGCTTCCCAATATTCTGAGCGGGGCTATCCCCGTGGAATATCCGTATTCGGAAAGGACCGTATCAATATCGCCCCCGTCCTCGCAAGGCTCGGACATATAATCGGGCAGAATATACGCCCGCTGTCTTTCCGCGCGGTCATACCCGCCGAAAAAGCGGAAATCAGCCCCCTTTTGCCTCAGATATCGCTCCGCATAGGCAAGCTCTCTCGGAGACAAAAAAGCCGTTACGGCAAGCTCGCCGCCGGCTCTGCCGCACAGGTCATCAAGGCGAGCCTCTAAGGCGTTTAATTCTCGGTCATCGTTAAAGCTCATTACGGTAAAAGTATGCTTATTAAAAAAAGCGTAAGATACGCGGCTGAAAACGCCACGTCAAGGGGTAGGTTCTGAAACCAGTTCAAACGGTTAAACAATGCTCGAAAAGGATATATGAACGGCTCGGTTATTGCGAACAGAAATTCGGTAAAGCCGTTTGGTTCCATAGGAAACCACGAAAGTATTGCTCTGAGCAGCATGGCAAGCTGTATAACAGACAGTACTATCTGCACAATAGTCGATATGACGTACAAAGCTTCTTCCAAAACAGTTCTCCTCTCTGTCGGACACGCCGACATTTCGTTTAATTACCGTCAGTTACTAAAATCTCACGAATTATAAAACCATATAAGGGGCTGTCACACTATCGGCGCTTTTTACAAAATCGCCTTGATGTAACAGCCCCCATATGCGGGGCTCTGCAATAGGTCGACTATCAGTCGCCGCTTACCATTGCCTCGATGCTGCTTACGTCTACGTTCTTGGGAGCAATTACGATAGTGGTCTTGCTTACCTTTGTCATAAGTCCGCCTGCTACGTGAACTGCGCCGTTGAGGTAATCGAGAAGACGGATAGCCTGATCCTTAGCTATGCTCTCGATGTTGAGAAGAATGGTGTTGCCGTTGATGAGCAGATTTGCTATCTCAATAGCGTCCTTGTACTCCTTAGGGTTAACGATCTTAAGAGCGGGAGCTGCGGGCGCAAATGCCTCGGGCTCTGCGGGAACGGGCTGCGCGTCTGCCGCGAAGCTATCCTCAACGGTCTCGTCAGCGTAGCCGCCGCCGAAATCGTCCTCTACGTAATCGTTGTTGTAGTTGTCGTTGTTCTTCTTGAATAATCCCATAGTGTCCTCCGTTTTTTATGTTTTAATTTTTTTATTTCTTTTATTTTACAAAAAGGCTTCTGCCTATTCTGACTATGTCCGACCCGCAGGCTATCGCCTCGGGGAAGCTTTCGCTCATTCCCATAGAAATAATGGGCCTATCTATATTATGCAATTTTTTTGTCCAAATGTCAAGGACTTCGGCGTAAGTTTGTTGAAAATATTTTAAATATTCCTCTTTTTTCTCACATTTAGGCGCCATCGTCATAAATCCGCGTAAGCGAATGCTCTCAAAAGCGCCAAGCTCTAGGCAAAACCGCTCCGCGTCAGCAGGCATTACGCCGCTCTTGCTTTCCTCTTCTCCCGAGTTTATCTCCACAAGAACGTCCATGATTTTCCCGTGCTTTTTCGCCTGTCGGTCTATCTCCGCCGCAAGCTTTAAGCTATCCAGGGAATGTATCATACACACCTTGTCGATGATATACTTGACCTTATTGGTCTGCAACGTACCGATAAAATGCCAGTTTATATTTTCTCTTTTGGGCAGAGCCTCGTAGTGCGCCAGAAGCTGTTGAACTCGGTTCTCCCCTATATCGGTAACGCCCATCTGCCCACAGAGAAAATCTATCTCCTCGGCTTCGGCGTATTTGACCGCCGCCAAAAGCATAACGCTTCCCGCCTCACGCCCCGCGGCGCTTTCCGCCTCGGCTATGCGTGCCCGTATATTTTCGGTATTTCTCCGTATATACTCAAAATCCATTTTAGCCTAACACCCTTCCGTCAAACATATTTTTGCCGTTAAGTATTATCATATCGTTAGCCCGCAGGAAGGTCTGTTCCTCGGTATGCTCGGAATTGGGTTCAACAAGATAATAATCGCTTCCCTCGTAGACGATAACGATATGTCTGAAATACACCACGCTTCCCCGAAGAATGTAGACACCGCGTATTCCGTCCTCGCGGACGACTACCGATTTGGGAACGTATATTCCGCTTACCGTCTTTACGGTAAGGCTGACAGACTGACATCTGTCAAAGCTGAAGCCCTCGGGCTGCCTGTCACAGCTGAATACCAGCAATATAATGTCCTCTCCCTCTTCGGATATCATCTTTTCGAGGTAGATAGGCAGGCTTGCCTGATTGTTCTCGGCAAAGAGCGCCGAATAGGTATTGCCAACCGTAAAATGTCCTTTATCCGAGGAATTTATGGGAAGCACGATAGACCATTCACTGCTGTCGGTAAGCTTACCGTATGCGCCGTCGGGCGCTTCGGGCTCCTCCGCATACTCAAGCAGGTCGGAAAAGCTGTCTAAGGTAAGCTCTTCCAAAGCCGAGGTAGTAAAATAATCTTCACATCCGTCAACTCCCGAGAAAAAATAGCCGTTTTTATCCGCAGAGCAATCGGCTCCGCTTCCGCTTTCCGAAAATATTTCTTCTCTCAGCTCATAAAGCGTATCAAGGGTCTCTACCGCCGACGAGCTTCCGTCACCAACGATAGACGCTGCGCGGTTCATTCCCACAAGGAGCTTTTCAGCTTGATATGAAATCCCGCCCGTATCACCTGCCGAAAGCAATTTTATAAGCGCATCGTAGGTGTCCGCGTTCTGCTTTTTTACAGCCACGATATCATCGTTCTCAATAGAGCCCTCAAGGCTTTTTTCAAGAACTCGTATATGCTCGTCCAGCACTCGCACCGTGGGCTGATTTTTCTTTCCCTCGCTGTATGCCACAGCCACGGTCTGCCCCTCGCTGACCTTTGTGCCGTCAGCCACCTTATAGTCCACAACTCCGTGATTGGTTGAGGTCAGCACCGTCTCATCTCTGAAAATATATCCGTTGTAATTGAGGGTCGTCACCTCTGTGGTAACGCCTGCGGCGTAGGTTTCTATATCCTCGCTGAATACCGACGATATATGGTATACGGCATATGAAAAGACAATAACGCAAATAACGCCTATGGCTATGCGCTGAAGAAAGCTTGACTTGCTTTTCACATCCTCACCTCTCATACAAACATACTATCTTATTTTATCATAAATTCACTGATTTTTAAATAGCTTCTCCGCATTATTTACAATCTCTTCAAATGTTTTTTCGCCGCCCCCGTCAATATCTATCCATTTAACGTAGGGCTTTGCCGAAAACCAGGTCATCTGACGCTTTGCGTATCTTCTTGTAGCCATTTTAAGCTCCTCTGCCGCCTCGTCAAGAGAAGCTCTGCCGAGCAGGTACGGAAGTATCTCCTTGTAGCCGATAGCCTGCGCCGCCGTTACGTTCTTCTCAAATACGCCCTCTGCCATGAGCCGCTCTGTCTCCTCAACAAGTCCCCCGTCGATCATCATATCCACCCGTCGGTTTATTCGGTCATAGAGCGCCTCTCTGTCGGTATATCGCAGCCCTATAACACAGGCATCGTATCGGTCGGGGCTCTGCCTTGAGAGACTGTCAAGCTCGGTTTTGGTCACACCGCTTGCGCGGTATATCTCGATAGCCCTCGCTACCCGTTTTACATTATTTGGGTGAGTAGCCTCGGCGCTCTTTGGGTCTATCTCCAAAAGGATACGCCAAAGCGCCTCAGCGCCGTTTTTCTCGGCGTACTCGGCAAGCTCGGCTCTTACTGCCAGATCTACCGTATTGGGCGCGGGGTCACTGCCTCTGAGCAAGGCGTCAAGATAAAGCCCTGTGCCGCCGCATATTACGGGGAGCTTCCCCCTTGCGCCGCAACCGTCCACAGCCTCAGAAGCAAGGGCTACGTAATCCGCCGCCGAAAAGCTTTCCTCGGGCTCTGCCACGTCTATAAGGTGATGTCTTATTCTCGCCATTTCCTCTTGTGTGGGCTTTGCCGTACCGATATCCATACGGCGGTATACCTGCATAGAGTCACAGGAGATTATCTCCCCCGAAAGTCTTTCCGCAAGCTCTAAAGCAAGAGCGCTCTTGCCGCTCGCCGTAGGTCCAACTATTGCTAATATCCTTGTCATTAAAAATTCCTTTGCTTTTATAACTCAGCTCTTCAACCGCAAATAAAGCTCTTTAATATAAATGGGGCTGTTGCATTTAGATGCACAAGTCGCTAAATGCAACAGCCCCATATCTATCCTCACGCGGCAAGCCGCTATTTACCTTTCCGAATTGCTCTATATAAAATATATATCAATCCCGCCAGGGAAACGAGTGATATTTGCGCGTATTACTTAGCGTAATCAACCGCGCGGCTTTCTCTGATAATGTTTATCTTTATCTGACCGGGGTACTTGACATCTTCCTGAATCTTTGCCGCCATTTCGCGAGCGATAAGCTTCATTCCGTCATCATTTACTTCCTCGGGCTTAACCATAACGCGTATCTCACGTCCCGCCTGTACTGCGAACGCCTTGTCTACTCCGCCAAAGCCCTTAGCGATCTCCTCGATCTTTTCGAGTCTCTTGATATAATTTTCAAGATCCTCACGGCGCGCTCCGGGTCTTGCAGCCGATATAGCGTCTGCCGCCTGAACGATGACCGCCGTTATTGTCTGCGCCTCTACGTCTCCGTGGTGCGCCTCGATAGCGTGGATAACATCCTTGCTTTCCTTGTATTTCTTAACGAGATTTACTCCAAGCTCTACGTGAGAGCCCTCCATCTCGTGGGTCTGAGCCTTTCCTATATCGTGGAGAAGTCCCGCCCTCTTAGCAACCGAGCTGTCAACGCCAAGCTCATCGGCTATCATTCCCGAAATAAGCGCCACTTCCATAGAATGCTTAAGTACGTTCTGTCCGTAGCTTGTTCTGTATTTCAGTCTGCCGAGCATTCTTACAAGCTCGGGGTTGATTCCGTGGATACCCACGTCAAAGGTAGCTCGCTCACCTGCCTGCTTAATGCCTGCCTCAACCTCTCTCGTTGCCTTTTCAACCATTTCCTCAATTCTGGTAGGATGTATTCTACCGTCGGAAATAAGCTTTTCAAGAGCAACTCTTGCGGTCTCTCTGCGCACAGGGTCAAAGCCCGAAAGGGTTATAGCCTCGGGAGTATCGTCGATTATAAGCTCAACACCCGTCAGCTTTTCAAGCATCTGTATGTTTCTTCCCTCGCGTCCGATTATGCGGCCCATCATATCCTCGTTGGGCAGCGACACCACCGATACGGTAGTTTCTGCCACGTGGTCTGCGGCGCATCTCTGAATAGCAAGCGAGATAATGTTTTTAGCCTTGGTGTCCGCCTCTTCCTTAAATTCAGCCTCAAGCTCGTCAAGACGCTGAGCAAGCTCGTGCTTCATTTCGGATTCTGCTCTTGCCAAAAGCTCTTCCTTAGCCTCGGCTACCGAAATACCCGATATTCTTTCAAGCACCACCATCTCTTTTTCGCGAAGCTCGTTTATCTGCTCGCGAAGAGCGTCGTTTTCCTTGATCTTCTTATCGAGAAGCTCGTTTTTCTTTTCCAAAGCCTCGGTCTTTTTATCAAGATTTTCTTCCTTTTGGGTCAGTCTGCGCTCCATTCTCGATACCTCGGAGCGTCTCTCCTTAAGCTCTCTTTCAGCCTCGTTCCGCTGCTTGAGTATTTCTTCCTTAGCGCTTATCAAGGCTTCCTTTTTCTGAGTTTCAGCCTCCTTGATACCCTCATCGCGGATACGCTTAGCCTCTTCCTCAGCCGAGCCTATTTCAAGCTCTGCCGTCTCTTGACGGCGCTTATATCCTACTTTATAGAATATAATACCGAAAGCGGTCGCCGCAACAGCAAAGCTTGCCGCGCCCGAAATCAGTCCAATCATCCATGGTTCCATTCTTAAAACACCTCCTTTTTTCGTGTTTTCCTTATCTTAATTTAATTATTTTGTATCATAAGAAGCGGCAAGTACAGTACCTCTTCTTAAATTAATTCTCGCCAAGGAAGCTATCCTCCGCAAGAAATGAATCCTCTGACACATACTATATTTTACACGATTTTTGTTGATTTGTCAAGAGCTTTGAACAAATACGCCCGCCGCCGCCCGAAAAATATACATTTTTTTCACATTTTTATACTGTATAGGAAAAATGCTCCGTCAAGCCTGTGGCAAAACGGAGCATAAATCATTTTTTATTCAATTATAGGCTCGGCAACACTGCTCATAACGTATAGGGTCATTCCGCCATAAGATACCCTGTACCATGTTCCGTTACGGCTGACACCCGTACACAGAATTCCCGACTGTCCGGCTAATGCACCGCCCTCTTCAAAATCCGATGCGCTAACGGTTGCCTTTATATTATCGCTTGATGCCGACGCATCGGGGAAGCTGCGAAGATTCATAGAGCCCTCTTTAGGTACTACATAGGTAAAGCCTACGGGGGCATCGTACAGCATAGAATCGGCAGAGCCCTTTCTTACGTAATCGATATCAATATATCCGTATCTTCCGCCGTCAAGAATTATCTTGGCATATCCGTCTCCGCGCTCTGCTATGTGTATCTCGGTGCAAGCGGGAAGTCCGTCTATCCCCGATATTCTGTTTTCCAGTGAGGGGCTGTCGTATACGTATGCCTTTTCGGTCATATCTATATAGCTTACCTCATATTGCTCTACCCTCTGAACGGTGACCTCATTCAAATCAAAGCCGTAAAGAAGCTCATCCGCCTCGGTGAGGTTGGTTCTGTCTATAACCACTGCCGATATCATAGGTATGAACATACTCCAAGGCGCGGGTGACGTCTGACTGTAGCCGTCTGTCTCGCCCTCTCCGCCGATAATCAATATTCCGCCGTTATAAAGCCCCCAGTAAGCATTCTCTCCGCATCTGCCGCCGAACAGATAAAGCTGACCGAGAAGAGCTATTTCGGTTGTGGTGCTGTCGCTGTAGGTCACGGTGAAAACACCGCCCTCACCAATGGACACATTGGCAATAGAGCGCCCCGACAAGCCCACAGGGCCTCTCTGACCCTCTTCGCCGTCCTCTCCGTCCTTACCGTCCTTGCCGTTCTCTCCGTCCTTGCCGTCAACGCCGTCCTTGCCGTTCTCACCCGCGTCACCCTTTTCGCCCTTTACAATTCCAACGGTGCTTTTCGTTCCGTCGGTAAAGTATATAACTAGCTCTCCGTTTTCATCTATCCTTGCCGTTCTTACCTCTCTGGGCTCACTCTGACAAGAGCAGAATATGAGCAAAAAACAAAGCATCAAGGCAACAGCAATAATCTTTTTCATATTTTAACTTCCTTTCGGGTAACGATTTTTACGTTTGGTTCTTGGACAGCAGCCAAAAAAAATTATCTTGCTATTAAATTATACTATTTTTTCCTTTGCAAGTCAACATAAATTGGTTAAAAATAAACCTATTTTTGTATTGACTTTCCTATATAAAAGTGATATAATCTGTAAGGTTAAAAAACGACAGTTAAACGGAGGCATATAATGCACAATCTTCTTGCTATATCAATAGCTATTTTCGCGGGTCTTATGCTGTCCCGTGTCGCAAAGCTTTTAAAGCTCCCTGCGGTTACGGCATACCTTGTGGCGGGAATCTTAGTAGGACCTTACGTCCTCGGTCAGCTTGGAGAGCTTCTCTTCACAAATTTCGGTATAGGCGGCGTTGGCTTTATATCCGAGGACAGCGTAAAGGCGGTTTCTATAATATCCGAGGTCGCTCTCGGCTTCATCGCATTTTCCATCGGTAACGAATTCAGAGTTTCCCAACTTAAAAAGATTGGAAAACAGGCTACCGTTATCGGAATAGCCCAGGCTATACTTACAGCGCTTTTGGTGGATGCCGCTCTCATCGGGCTTCATTTCCTTATGCCCCACGTGTTTTCCATCCGCGTGGCAATCACCCTCGGCGCAATTGCTACGGCAACCGCTCCCGCGGCAACCCTGATGGTAGTTAAGCAGTACAAGGCAAAGGGTCCTCTTACGTCGATTCTTCTCCCCGTTGTCGCTCTTGACGATGCGGTGGGGCTGGTGGTATTTTCGGTTTCCTTCGGTATCGCGAAAGCATTAGTACCCGGCGGCTCTATCAGTGTAATATCGGTACTTGTAGAGCCTCTGCTCGAGGTTGCTCTCTCCTTAGCCTTGGGCGGTCTTATGGGTCTTGCCTTTACTTTCTTTGAGAGATTTTTCCACTCTCGCTCCAAGAGACTTTCTATGTCGGTAGCTTTCGTTATGCTGACGGTTGCTATCTGTCTTATAGTAAACGACCTTGAGCCCTCTATTCCCCTCGGAAACGGCGAGCATCTGACATTCCATATGTCCTCACTGCTCACCTGTATGATGCTTGGAACTATCTTCTGCAACATCTGTGATTTCTCCGAGGAGCTTATGGACAGAGTTGACCGCTGGACAGCTCCTGTGTTTGTACTGTTCTTCGTAATAAGCGGCGCGGAGCTTGAGCTGTCGGTGTTCACAAGCCTGTCGGTGGTTATAGTAGGTGTTGTTTACATAATCGCTCGCTCCATAGGTAAATATTCGGGAGCTTATCTCTCTGCCAAGGCTGTAAAGTGCGACAAAAAGATAGTTAACTATCTCGGTATAACCCTTTTGCCTCAGGCGGGCGTTGCCCTCGGTATGGCAATGCAGGTAGGCGCGGCTAAGGGCTTTGAGGGTGATGCCGACCTTGTAAGAAACATCACACTGTTCGCAGTTCTCATATACGAGCTTGTAGGTCCTATGCTGACAAAGATCTCCCTGCTTCGCGCAGGCGAGATACGCCCCGACGGCAGAACAAGTGCCCGTGAGGCGGCAAGAATACACAAGCAACGCAGACTTCAACAGCAAAGGGAAGCCGAAAGGGCTGAAAAAGCCGCTCACAAGGCTGAAATGGCAGAAAAGAAGTAAGCTGTATTTATTGGAATTGATATAACTCAAAAGGGGCTGCCTCAAATGCAAATTTGAGACAGCCCCTTTTTGTGCTTTCCACCTCATCAGTCTCGCGTGCGCTCGACAGCTTCCCCTCAAGGGGAAGCCTAAAATGACAATGCGAATCTAATCTAAAGGCTTCCCCTTGAGGGGAAGCTGTCGCCGTATGGCGACTGATGAGGTGTAGAACGCGAAGCGTTCGTAAAAACAATTAATATATTATTGCATTTTCTCGGGTCGTCGAAGCATCGACCCCTACTACCTTGTTTCATCTAAAAGTTTACACTTTATCCGATTTGCCATACAAACACTCAGCGTATCACTTTTCGCCTACGACGAAAGCCACGAACGTAAGTTCGTGACTTTTGCGAAGCAAAAAGGCTTAGGATGACACATGGAGTGATTGCGACAGTAAATAAATTGAATAATGTCAAGTTTTAAATGAAACAAAGTACTACAATCCCGTAGCTACCGTATCACAGCCTACCGTCAGCTCTCAAACTGAGAATGGTAGAGGGAATGATAAAATCCGTGTTGTGACATAAGATCATCGTGAGTTCCCTGCTCGATTATATTTCCGTCCTTGACCACAAGTATGAGGTCAGCGTTTTGTATAGTTGACAGTCGGTGAGCGATAACAAAGCAGGTTCTGCCTGCCATAAGGGAATACATAGCAGACTGTATCTTTTGCTCTGTTCGCGAGTCTACGTTTGAGGTTGCCTCATCCAGTATGAGCATGGGAGAATCGGCAAGCATAGCCCGAGCTATGGTTATAAGCTGCTTGTGACCCTTGGAGATATTCACACCGTCATCGGAAAGCACCGTGTCGTAGCCCTCGGGCAGACCCTCGATATAGGAATGGATATGCGCCATTTTAGCAACGCGCTCCACTTCTTCCCGTGTTGCGCCCTCTTTTCCGTAGGTGATATTCTCATATATCGTTCCGTGAAAGAGCCATGTGTCCTGAAGCACCATTGTGTACCAGCCTCTGTGGCTCTCTCGGGTCACGCCCTCTATCTCCTTGCCGTCCACAAGTATTCTGCCCTCACCTACGTCGTAAAAGCGCATAAGGAGATTGATGATCGTCGTCTTACCCGCCCCCGTAGGTCCTACGATAGCTATTGTGCTTCCGCTCTTGACCGACAGCGAAAGGTCTTTTATTATAGTCTTGCCCTCAACGTATCCGAAGCGTACATTCTCAAAATCAACGTTGCCCTTTACGTCGGTCAACACCTCGGCGTTCTGAACGTCAAGCTTTTCGGGAGCTTCGTCGATAATTGCGAATACCTTTTCCGCAGAGGAAGCGGCAGATTGGAGATCGTGAATGATGTTCGCAAATTCGTTTATAGGCCCTGCGAATTTTCTTGAATACTGCACAAATGCCGAAATACCGCCAAAGGATATAGTGAATATGGGTAATATATTGGCACTTCCCGTAGCGTTCAGCACCGAGAAAAGATAAAACATACCGCCAAGCATCGCCACAAGAGACAAGGACAGATTGTTTATGAAGTTAACGGTAGGTCCTACGGTCGCCGCATAGTATTCGGCGTTATAATAGGCATCGACCGCTTCCTTATTTTTCTTGTCGAAGCGCTCGCCTATAACGCCCTCTCGGCTATACGCGCGAATGGTTTTCTGACCCGACAGCATTTCCTCGGCATAGCCGTTAAGCTCGCCAAGCTTCTGCGACCGAGTTCTGAACAGGGGGCGCACCTTTGCGGAGCGGTATCGTGTATAAAGAATAGACATAGGAACGGTTACGGCAAACACGCAAAGAAGCATAGGCGAGATAGTCGCCATCATAATAAGCGAGCCTACTACCGTCACAACGCTTGCCCCTACCTGTAAAAGGTCGTGGGACAGTGAGGTGTTGACAGTGTCTATATCATAGGATATACGGCTTATAAGCTCGCCTGTGGCGTGAGTATCGAAATATCCCACAGGAAGCTCTGTAAGATGCTCGAAAAGCTCCTTGCGCATACTGTAAACCACCTTTTGGCTCAGGCGTATCATAAGCACCGCAAGAATATATGACATTACCGCCGATATAACGTAAAAGGATAGCATAAGACCGCAATAAAGCAATACTCTGCCCATATTTACTTCTATGACATCGGACAGCGTTTCAATAACGCTTCCGTCGGCTTGGATGACCTCGATGACCTTTGGCGAAAATTCGTCTATCGCCTTTTGGGAAAGCTTAGGCGCGGCGAGAGACAGAAGATTTGACATAAGCATCATAATAAAGCAGACAGCCACAAGTCCTTTATGGGCAAAAAGATATTTGGAAATTCTGCGGATAACCGCCATCTTTGCCCCTTTGCTCATTTTAGGCTGATTAGGCTGAGCCGTAGCAGCCCCTTTTTTCTTATCAGTCAAGGATAGCACCCCCTATCTGCGAGTCGCTTATCTCTCGGTAGACAGAACAGCTCTCTATCAGCTCGTCGTGGCTGCCCATAGCCAGAAGCTCGCCATCGTCAAGAACTAAAATAAGGTCGCAATTCATTACAGAGCTTACTCTCTGCGCTACGATAACGGTGGTTATACCAAAAAAATTCTCACGTATTGCCTTACGGAGTCTTGCGTCGGTCTTATAGTCAAGAGCCGAGGACGCATCGTCAAGTATAAGTATCTCGGGGCTTCCCGCAAGAGCGCGGGAAATAAGCAGGCGCTGGCGCTGACCACCCGAAAGGTTAGTTCCCTTAGCCTGAAGCATATGGTCGTATCCGTCCTCGTAGCCCTCGATATACTCTGCCGCCTGAGCGGTCTTTGCCGCAAGGCGTATGCTCTCATCGGATATGTCTCTTCCGAAGCGTATGTTATCGGCTATGCTTCCAACGTATATAAAGTCATTCTGCATAACCACGCCGAACATTGAGTTAAGCTCCTCATGGGGGATAGTGCGGATATCTCTGCCGTCAATACGTATGCTACCCTCTCCCACGTCGTAAAAGCGCATAAGAAGCTGAAGTAGAGTGGTCTTACCGCTTCCCGTAGCTCCAATAATACCCACCGAGCCGCCCCTCTTAATCGAGAAAGAAATATCGGACAGATTGTTTTTCTTTCCGAGATAGGAAAAGCTTACCTTGTCAAATTCTATGTAAGGAGCATTGCTCACAGGGGGATATTTTTCCTCGCTCTCAATAGACAGGTCGGGCTCGGTGTTTATGACCTCGGCTATTCTTGCCGCCGATGCCATACCCTTTGTGCTGTTAACGAATATTCTCGCCAGAGCCATCATTGCCATAGAAATAAGGGTGAAATACTGAATAAACGCAACGATAATACCGGGGTCCGTTCCGCTGTCGCGAACACGTACGGCTCCAACGGCTATTACGGTGACAAGTCCGAAATTCAGGAAAAAGGTGACGAGGGGATTGGACGCCGCCATTGTGATGCCCGCCTTTTTTTCGTCTGCCACAAGGCGAAGATTAGCCTTATCGAATTTTCTCTTTTCGTAATCGGTCTTTGACAGCGCCTTTATTACACGAATACCCTGAGAATCCTCTCTGACTATTCTCGTCATAGCGTCAAGAGAGCTTTGGGTCTTTTTAAAAAGCGGTATTCCCTTTCTGCTGATGATCACCACGGAAATAGTGATAAAGGGCAATATCAGCGCCATAATAAGCGTAAGTATGGGATCCATATTCAAGGTCATTATCATACCGCCTACCAGCAATATGGGAGCGCGAACGCCCATTCTCATACTCATTCCCACAAGGTGATGTATATGGTAGGTATCGGAGGTGAGGCGCGACTCAAGGCTTGGGATAGTAAAGCTGTCTATCTGTCTTGAGCTGAGAGACATTACACGCTTAAAAAGATTGTGCCTTATCTTCTCCGTAGAGTGTTTTGCGGTCCTTGCCGCCATTCTGTTTGCCACAATATTTCCAAAGCAGGCAAGCAGGGCGCAGGATATCATTACCGCTCCCCATAAAAATATTTTCTTCAGCTCCCTTTCGGGAACTACGTTGTCAAGTATATGACTTAAAATATAAGGAATAAACAGCTCCACAAGGGTCGCCCCCGTCTTTATTACAAGCGACAGGGCTATAAACCACTTATAGGGCTTTAGGTATTCTATCAATAGCTTCATATATCAAAACCTCAATCACAAAAGCTCCATTCGGAACTTAGTCCTTTCCGCCTGCGCTCCTCTTATCTCGACTATGTAGTCAAGCTCAAGAAGCTTATCGGTATCAAGTCGGTTATCTACCCTCAGTGTATGCACGCATACCTGAAAGGGCATAAAGGGTGTATTGTATACACAGTGATGTCTCTTTCCCTCTTCAAAGACAAGGGCGGTGGATACCACTCCCTCTCTGAGCATTGTCACAAGCCCCGCCTGCTCCCTCATATAGGTTATCGCCGTAGTAGAGCCTTCCATTCCCGTGACCTCGGTCTCCTCATAGGATATTTCTATCCGTCCCTTTTCCTCTGTAAGCCTGCCTACGGTATTTATCTCTACCGTTTCGGGCTCGGCATCGGGGAGCGCCGTAAGAGAGCCGTCATATTCATTATCCTCGGAAAACAGAGATGCCTCTACCTCATATCTTACCGACTTTATTTTTATTCTCACTTCCATAGGCGTCTCCTTTCTGCCTTAATTAAATTATATTTTATCATTTTTTTTTACCCCTGTCAATAAATGTATAAAAACAAAAATAAAAATTGATAAAATTTTGAAAAAATATTATATTTCCTTTGACATACGGCGCGATTTGTGATATAATGTAAGCAGAATATATTACCGTGATTTTGGAGGTCACAATGTCTGTGAATCTGAATCTGAGAATCAAACAGCTCACCGACTACGCTCTGCGCAAAAAGCTTATCTGCGAGGAGGACAGGGCATATATCATAAACAGTCTCCTGTCAGCCTTGAAAGCGGGAGAATACTGCGAGCCTGAGAGCGCCCCCGAGGCGTCTCTTGAGGAGATACTCTCCGACCTTTGTACACATGCGGCAGAGACGGGTATCATCGAGAGCGACAGCGTAGTATACCGCGACCTTTTCGATACAAAGCTTATGGGAATCCTTATGCCCCGCCCCGGCGAGGTAATAAAGACCTTTTCGGCTCTTTACACCATCTCCCCCAAGGCGGCTACCGATTATTTCTACAAGCTCTGCCTTGACAGCGATTACATACGCACCTACCGTGTATCAAAGGATATGAAATGGATATACAGCGGAAGCTACGGCGACCTTGATATTACCATAAACCTTTCAAAGCCCGAAAAAGACCCCCGCGCTATTGCGGCGGCAAAGCTGCTCCCCCCCTCAAGCTATCCCAAGTGTCTCCTTTGCCACGAAAACGAGGGCTTTGAGGGCAACACAGGCAAGCCCGCCCGTCAGACCCTCCGACAGATACCCGTTACTCTCGCGGGCAGACAGTGGTATCTTCAGTACTCGCCCTACGTTTACTATAACGAGCACTGCATCGTTCTCTCTGCCGAGCACACTCCTATGAAAATAGAGACCAACACCTTTGCAAGGCTTCTCGATTTCGTAGGTCAGTACCCCCACTATTTCGTTGGCTCTAACGCCGACCTGCCCATAGTAGGCGGCTCTATACTTACCCACGACCATATGCAGGGCGGTAACTACACCTTCGCTATGGCGAAAGCCCCCATTAAGACGGCTATTAAATTCGAGTGCTTTGACGATATTGAGGCAGGCATTGTAGATTGGCCTATGTCGGTCATCCGTCTGCGTTCCCAGAGCAAGCAGAGCCTTGTTGCCCTTGCGGATAAGATACTTACCGCTTGGAGAGGCTACACCGACGAAAGCGCTTTCGTATTCGCCGAGACCGACGGAGAGCCTCACAACACAATAACTCCTATCGCAAGAATGAGGGACGGCAAGTACGAGCTTGACCTTGTACTCAGAAACAACATTACTACCGAGGAGCATCCCTTGGGAGTTTACCACCCCCACGCCGAGCTTCACAACATCAAAAAGGAAAACATCGGTCTTATCGAGGTAATGGGACTTGCGGTGCTTCCCGCAAGACTTAAAGAGGAAATTTCGGTTATGTGTCAGTTCATTTCCGAGGGCAGAGATTTCTCCGAGGACGAACGCATAGAAAAGCACAAGGAGTGGTTCGGTCGCTTTAAGGACAGCTACGAATTTACCCCCGAAAATACCGAGGATATTCTCAAGGCTGAAATAGGAAAGACATTCCAGAGAGTTCTCGAGGATGCGGGTGTTTATAAGAATACAAGCGCGGGTCAGTGCGCATTCCTCAGATTTATCGCTACTATAAGATAACAAGGAGAAGATTATGGCAAACTACGTAATTACAATTGCAAGAGGATTCGGAAGCGGTGGCAAAACTATCGGCAGATTACTTGCCGACCGTCTCGATATCGACTACTATGACAGCGACCTCATTAAGCTTGCTTCCGAGGAAAGCGGAATAAACATAGAGCTTTTCGGCAAGTCTGACGAGCGTGTAAAGACAGGACTTTTCAAGAGATACAACCCAAGCTACGACAACAAGATACTCCCCCCCGACAATGACGGCTACGCTTCGTCGGACAATCTCTTTAACATTCAGGCAAAGATAATCCGCGACCTTGCCGATAAGCACAACTGCATTATAATCGGAAGATGCGCGGATCACATTCTCCGCGACGACCCCAAGGCTGTACGCCTGTTCTTCTACGCCGATGAGGAGACCTCTATCAAAAACGTTGTAGATATTTACGGCGTTTCTCCCAAGGTAGCGAAAGCAAAGATAGAATCTATCGACAAAACGAGAGCAAGCTACTACAAATACTATACAGGCAAGGACTGGACAGACGTTGGTAACTATGACCTTTGCATAAACACCACAAAGCTGGGCTTTGAAAAGAGTGTTGATGCCGTTATCGCTTATATGCGTTCAATTGGAATTGAGGTGTAACAATGAAATTTTCCTACAAAGACCCCTCCGTAAGACTTACGGGCAGATGGGACGTAACCAACCCCGATTATGCCGAGGCAACCGCAACGGGCTCTTATATCGAATTTGCCTTTGAGGGCAAAATGGCTGTGGCTATGTTTAACGTGTGGGATAACGCCACCCCACATCTTCACCTTTGGATAGAGCTTGACGGCGGCGCAAGATTTGAAGCGCCTATCGACAGCTATATGCGCATCGATGCGAGAACAGAGGGCAGGCATATCTGCCGTATCATCTACAAGGGCGGAATGGAGAGTTATCCCCGCTGGTGCCGTCCGCTTCGCTCAAAGGTATCCTTTATAGGATATAGCGCGGAAAGGTCCGCCGAGCTTCCCGAGGATAACAGAAAAACCATTGAATTTGTGGGCGACTCTATAACCGAGGGAGCGCTTATTGACGTTGATTATTTTGGCGATGGCGAGCCTGCGTATCCCATTGACCACCTCTGCCGAGTATATCAGGATGACGTGTGCGCTACCTATGCGTGGCTCACAGCAGAGGCTCTTGACCTGCGCCCCGTATTTATGGGCTATGGCGCGGTAGGCGTGACTAAATCGGGCCATGGCAAGGTTCCCGCCGCTCCTGTGGCATACCCCTATAATTTTGACGGCTCGCCTATAACACGCCCCGAGCCCGATATCATAATGATAAATCACGGTGCGAACGACAGGCGCAGACCCGCCGAGGAATATACCGAAAAATACGGCAAGCTTCTTGACGTTATACGCAAGCTAAACCCACACGCAAGGATAGTTTCGCTGTCGGCATTCTGCGGCGGACACCACGAGGAGCTTGGACAGTTCATCGCAGAGTATAACGAAAAGAACGGCACGAACGTTTTGTTTATTGACTCGGCAGGATGGATAAGCCCCGAGCCGCTTCATCCGCTTCGTGACGGTCATGCTACCGTTGCCGAGCATCTTGCTCCAATTATTAAGGAAATATTTAGCTTATAACCGATTCTACACAAAAAATATAACTATTGGGCTAAGCAATGGCGGGGGTTATCTCCCGCCGTTTTCTTTGACGAAAGACCAAGCAACTTATTTCTCCCGGCATATAATGTTAACAGGGCGTATGCCCAGAACATTCAAAAGGAGAAAATAATGCCAACCTTTACCAATAGAGCTACTCTTTCCTACAGGGGCGGGGTGACAGAATCCAACACTGTCACGGGTAATATCACAGAAACTCTTTCCGCCACCAAGCTGGCGCTCGACGACAGCTATGCGGGAGCGACACGCCTAACCTACGTTGTAAATCTTGTAAATTCGGGCTCTGCCTCGTTTACGGGACTTACACTCACAGATGATCTTGGCGGCTACGAATTTAACGGAGCTACCGTCTACCCACTGAGCTATGTAGACGGCTCTCTGCTCTATCTTATAAACGGAGCAGCGCAGCCCACCCCAACAGTCACGGCAGGTCCGCCCTTGACTATACGCGGAATTTCGGTTCCCGCAGGCGGTAACGCCACCATAATCTATCAAGCCGATACAACAGTATTTGCGCCTTTTGACGTTGAAAGTTCTATCACAAACACAGTATGTGTAACAGGCGTGGGACTTACCGAGCCCGTAATTGCCACCGCCACAGTCAACAGCGTTGACGAGCCTCAGCTGACCATAACAAAGGCTCTTGAGCCTATCGTTGTTCCCGAAAACGGAACTATAACCTACACCTTTGTTATATCCAACAGCGGAAATACCGAGGCTGTCGCTACCGATGACTTGGTAGTGAGCGACCTTTTTGACCCCATTCTCGATATAATCTCGGTAACCCTTAACGGCACTCCCCTCACCTTAGGCACAGGCTACACCTATAATGCCGCTACGGGTCTTTTCCAGACCGTACCCGGTGTAATAACAGTACCCGCCGCCACCTACACCCAAGCCCCCGACGGAAGCATATCCGTCACAGAGGGAACTGCTATCCTTACGGTTACGGGAACAATATAGAATAAAAGTATAAGACAATACCTTTTGGGCTGTTCCGTTTTAATGGGGCAGCCCTTTTAATTTTAAATTATTGTTGAACAAGTCCCCTACTCATTGACAAAACGAAAAGCAAATGGTAAAATAAAAATGAAGAAAATGCTCGAAAAAGTTATTAGGGGGTGAAAATGTGAAATCAAAACTTACGAAAGTTACAGCTCTTCATTACATAAAGCTTGTCTATCGCTCGCTTTTGTTTGTAGCGGGAATAACCCTTTATATTTTCACCCATTTGCATAACCGAGACATAAATTTTGGCGGCTTCGGATTTTTCCCCGAAAAGCCGAGCATAGAGACCCTTGTGCTTGCCGCTATATGGATAGTCTATTTTGTGGAGATGATATTGAGGTTTTTCCCCTCAAGACTTGAAAGCATGGGCTGTCAAAAGCAATTCAAGCGCAACTATGAGACTACGGGAAGAACCGAGGTAAAAAACGTATCGTGGAAGCGCACACTTGCCGTTGTGGCGGCGTGGCTGACCCTCAACGGAATTATAGGCACGCTTTACTGTCTTAACGCAATTGACGCGGGCATACTGTTTCTCGTAAGCCTTGCCTACGGCATCTGCGATATGATATGTATTCTCTTCTTCTGTCCATTCCATACTTGGTTTCTGCGTAACCGCTGCTGTACCGATTGCCGCATATATAACTGGGATTTTGCTATGATGTTCACCCCGTTCCTGTTTATCGCTAATCATTGGTTCACGGCAACGCTTCTTGGACTTTCGCTTATTCTTCTTATACGTTGGGAAATAACACTGAAAATACATCCCGAACGCTTCTCAACAAACACAAACAAATGTCTCGACTGCGCCCACTGCCCCGAAAAGCTCTGCAAGCATAAAAAACAGTTGAAAAGCTATTTGAAGAAAAATCGGGAAAGGTTTAAGGTTACAAAGTAAATAAATATCCCGCCGCTCCGATAACGGAACGGCGTTTTTTTGTCCATTTTAACTATCTAAAGAAATTTATAAGTCTTGCTTCGGTAACTTATTGTATGTAGACTTTTAGTATTATTTTGATATAATTATTACACAATCGTGAAAGGAACTTATTGTTATGGATATTGTCAAGGTTTTTGGAACAAATGTGAGAAAATATAGAAACGAGATGGGTATATCTCAAGAAAAGTTTGCCGAGCGTTGCAATCTTCATCGAACTTACATAAGCGATATAGAAAGATTTCAGAGAAGTATTTCTCTGGAGAACATTCAAAAAATAGCGGATGCATTGGGTATTGAAACATATAAATTATTCATAGATATAACATAACAAAACTATACAGAACAAGGAGATCAAAATGGCTAAACGAATGACAAAAATCGAGTTATGGGAAAAGCTTGCGCAACCTAACGAGTGCGGAGAAACCAGATGGGTAAATGTTGAAGAATTTGTGGGAGAATATCAAGGACTACAACTTTTGAACGGAGCGGGATGGTCTAGAGATGATGGACCATTTGGCAGAAAATACATAATTGAAAGGGACAAAAGTTTAACTCCCGGAAACAGAACCGACGCAATTAGGACAGTAGGTTTTTTTAAGGATAATACCTATTCTTCATATATAGATCCTGAAATACGGAGAATAATTCAATCCCAACGATGCGTAGTTTTGGGAACATCAAACCCTGAAGTAGACCATAAGAACGGTATGAAAAACGAAGATCGAGTTATGCAAAACGAAGATCAACAACTGTCGGATTTTCAACCGCTTAGTAAAGCGGCAAATGATGCTAAACGTCAATTTTGTAAGGATTGCAAAAGAACCGGAATAAGATATGATGCTAAACAATTAGGATATCCTATGTCATTTTATGCTGGTGGGGCTACACATAACTTTGAAGAAGATGCTTGCATTGGTTGCTATTGGTATGATCCTATCGAATTTAAAAAGCACTTAAAAGAAAAATAATATTACCTTTTCCATAATCTTTTAAATATCATAGAAACTTAAAAAGTCGAAATAACAACAATGTTATTTCGGCTTTTTGAATATAAAAATATACTCATGTTTAAAAATATAAAAATCACTTGATAGCGCCCTATATCGCCAAATAGCCCGCTGATTAGCCTTGCCTTTTGTCTCACCAAAATTTTTCACAAGAATTGCTTTTAATATAAATCCTTTTTGCTGCATTAAATTCATACAATAAAAGCCTATCGGTATAACCTGACCGTTTTCATATTTATCACCAATAACTACAGCGCAATATCTATTCTCTTCTAAATGTCTTGTAGAATTATCGACAACCTTAGAAAAAGAATTTATAAACTCCGTTAAACTATTTGCATTTGACAAATCATTTGGATTTTCAGAAAATTTTATAATATCCCAATATGGCGGATGCAAAATCACAAATTGAAGCTTTTTCACCCCTATCCCCGATAGTAATGTATCAATATCCAACATTGCACTATCTCCAACAAATAGCTTGGGTTCACATAGCTGATTCAGTTCTGTTTGTATACGTGACTTAGCTTCCTCAACCACAGATTTTTGAATATCTATCCCTATAGAATTTCTACCCATTCTTTGTGCCTCAATAATAGATGTACCACTACCCATAAATGGATCTAAAATCCAATCTCCCTTTTTTGTGTATCTGGAAAACAACTGGTGCGGTATTTGAGGCACAAAATTACCATGATAATTACCGGAATGAGCACCCGAATTATCTCGTTTATCTATAATCCAAAGAGTGTCCGTATTAATTTCCGAGTATTCTCGCCATTTTTTGATATCAATATCATTATACTTAGACATATCAATTGTCCTTTATTAAACAATGTAAATATTCGGTTGTGGTACTTAACCCTGTATTTCTGTTAGTATCTTTATCAGCTTTAAAACGACGGTAATCTTTTGTAAATTGATAGTACATTCCGTATTTTGACATAATATCTCTAATAGTTTGAAGAGACATCAACCCCTCATTATTGTAACTAAGAAAAATATATTTAAAATCCGCATTTTTGATTAAGTCATCAAACGCATTTGCAACATTTCTTGACGAACAATAATCACTCTTTTGTTTTGAATAATCTCGCAATCCAGTAATACCTTTTAATACGGGATTATCATATCTTGCAATAGTTTCGAGAACGTGATAATTTGTACAATATTGTCTAGCATTGTACGGCGGGTCTAAATACAAAACATCTCCCGAGATTGTTCGTATTAATGTATTGACATCTTGATTATACACCTTACCCTTTTTTCCAGTTATAATGGGTAATGGCTCTAACACAAAATCCTTTTGCGCTGTTCTTTTTGTGTGCTTTAAAAATGCTCCGTAAACCGACGCAGTGTTGGCATATTTATCTATTGAATTAATTAAACTCGCTAAGTAAAAATAATAGGTTTTATCGTTAATCTGATTAGATTTATATAGTTTATCTAATTCCAATCGAATAGCATCACATTTTTTTCCATTATTATCCGTAAAATAATTACGACTTACTCCGGAACCCAAACAATAATTGTTATATACAAATCCCTCAACACCATTAAGCGCGTTAAAATGGTCTAACAGCTGATAATCAACAGCTTCACAAGTTTCAATATAATGCTTATTCAACACAAAGCTGTAATACTGTATATCATTTGAAATAACAGTACAACCCCTCTTTTTAAACAGGCTTCCTACAACACCTGTTCCCGCAAACAAATCTGCAAAAACAAATGGTTTTTTTTCATCAAAATTAGCAACAGATACAATATTTTCTTGTAGGAAATCGAGAAGTGAATATTTTGACCCAATATAATTCATTTTAAATCCCTATATAAATAATTACCTATATTTTATCATTTCATATGCACGCATACAAAAACATGTCAATACACAAGTACATCCTATAATTACAGTTACATTGTATCACAAACTCATTATTTTGTCAACGATTTAATATCCGTTGTGTGACATTCTTGATATAAAAAAGAACGGCGCATAGCCGTTCTTTTTTATGAGAAATATGCTCTCAGAAAACCGAATAAAGGGGATTGATGCGAGATAAGAAAGCGAAACTCAAGAAATTTGTATGTGTAAACCTGAACTGAAAAGTTCAAGCCCTCGGTCTATTAGTATCGGTCAGCTAAACACATTACTAT
>JAZOMG010000039.1:0-14033 GCA_045653705.1 Eubacteriales bacterium
CTTGAATGTGTTATGCACGCCGCCAGCGTTCATCCTGAGCCAGGATCAAACTCTCGAAAAATTTATATCATATCCGAGTTTCCTCGGTTACAATCTTTCGAGCTATTTATCTTAGCTTCTTTTACTTTGTTTGAGTATATAACTCTTTGACGAGATTAGTTCTTTCGCACATACTATGCTTTGTACTTCTCTCTTGTTGTTCAATTTTCAATGACCTTTCGCTATCCTCCAGAGGTCCCTCTCGCGGACAGCTCGACTATTATACCACATCTCTTTCTCCTTGTCAAGCACTTTTTTAAACTTTTTTAAAAATTTTTTTCAGCGCTCTCAAGCTTCGCGGTTTTTCGTCGCTCCCCTTTCGGACAGCCTGCATATTCTACCACTTATTTCGCCTTTTGTCAACAGGTTTTTTGAAGAAAATTTAATTTAGTCGAAATTTGCCTACAAAATCTCATTTTCAACATTTTTCTCTGTTGACAATCACCTATAAAAATGTTATAATTTAGAATGATAATATTCTACATACCAAAAGCGAGCGATGATATGAAAAAGCTACTTATCTGTATTTTCCTTACATTTATAATATGCGCATCCCTGCTTCTCGTCTCCTGTGAGCTTGAATGCGCGCACAACTACCTGACAGCCGAGGTCATCGCGCCTACTTGCGGCGAAGAAGGCTACACCCTTAACACCTGCACCAACTGCGAAGCAGAGTTCAAAACCAACTATACGCTTCCGACAGGTCACAGTCTCACAGAAACAGCATTTTCTCCTACCTGCGCCGAAGAGGGTTATACATATTATTCCTGCAAATGCGGATACAACTATACATCATATCAAATTCCGCCCACGGGTCACAGCTATCAATCTGTAAGCATAGACGCTACCTGCTCTTCCGCGGGATACACCGAATACACCTGTACCGTATGCGACCATAGCTACCGTGGCGATTTTATATCGGCTACGGGTCACGATATGACAGAAGCAGTCTATGCCCCCACCAAGGACACCGTGGGATACACGGAATACGAGTGCAAGACCTGCGGACACAGCTATAAGGACGATTTCGTTTTTTATACCGATACGGTAGGCGGCGGTTTTGTAAAAAGCTCTGCCGTTGTAGCCCAGGGAATAGACGTTTCCTATTTTCAAAACACACCCTCGGAAGAGGGGGATACTTACCTGCCCCTCGATTGGGTAGCGATAAAAAACGCGGGCGTGGATTTTGCCATACTGAGAGCGGGATACAGAGGATACAAAACAAAAATCATTAACAAAGACCCCGTTTTTGAGATGAACTATGCCGATGCAAAGGCGGCGGGTATGGCTGTGGGGGCGTATTTCTATACGGTAGCGTCCAATGAAGAGGAACTTGACGAGGAGATAGAGGCGCTTCTCGGTTGGCTTGAGGGAAAGCAGTTTGAGTATCCCATCTATTTTGACATAGAAAATGAGACCTTAGAGAATGCCGATCAAAAAGAGACACTAACAAAGCTCTGTATGCGCTTTGTGGACGTAATGAGAGAAAACGGCTATTACGGAGCGGTATATACAAATAAAAAATGGTTGGAAAACTACCTGTACGGAGACGTTATAAAGGGATATTGCGATGTCTGGTACGCAAGATATCCGCATTCGAGCGATGCCACCCTTGACAGTGTGTATACGTGGAACACCGCCGACTACGGCGAGCAGCTCGGAATGTGGCAGTATACTGAAAAGGGCAAGCTGAACGGATGCGGTATCAAAAAAGGAGAGTACGTTGACCTTAATTATTCCTACAAGGACTATCCCTCAATTATAAAAAAGTACGGTCTGAACGGATTTGAGAACCCCAATATAGTTACCGAGACCGATATATAGTATGGTAAGAAAATACCCGCTTTACTCCAAAAATTGTAAAAAGCGGGTATTTTTTAAAATTATATTGACAAGTCGTAGTTTTTATGGTAAAATGTTGGGGTCGAAACGTAAACGTAACAGCGGTCTTATCATTTCGATTACAATATAATATACGGAGGGATATCGAAGCGGTCATAACGAGGCGGTCTTGAAAACCGTTTGTCCTTTGGACACGTGGGTTCGAATCCCACTCCCTCCGCCAAAAACGGCAAGTTTCTGTTGAAACTTGCCGTTTTTACTTTTTCACTATTCACTGTTCACTTTTCACCCTATCTCCTAACCCCAACGATCTCCCCGCAGGCTATTTTCAAGCCCGAGTTCCCCGAGGGCTGTGAGGTGAAATCATCCGGGCTGTCGTGTATTACCACAGTTTTTCCTATTATCTCTTGGGCGGTGAAACGGTCGCTCAGAAACGCAGAAAAGGCAATTCCGCCCGCTCCCCAAAGGGGCGGCAGGTCTCCCGAGTGATGGGGGTGGGGTCTGCCATAGGGGTTATAATGTCCGCCTGTTGCCGAAAAGGGCTCGTCTGCCGTATATTCGCAAGAGCCGCCGCTATGGATGTGAAATCCGAATATGGGGCTGTCACCCTCTTCGTTACCCTGCGGCAAGCCCATTATTTCGGCAAATACAACCGTTCCGTAGGCGGTATCGTAAAATCTCACCGTTCCGTTGATATCGGGGTAAAGCTCTCCGCCCTGCACCATCGCTACCGCGGTTGGTATATATCGCAAAAATCTGGCAAAATTAATGTAATTTTCATTCCTGTACATAAACACCTCTCATTTTTTATTTTCGTTATATAGTATTTATATGCGGGAATAAACGGCTTTTGAACTGATTTGAAAAATTTTAAAAAGAAAAAACGCAGCGGTTGGGCGACCTGCGATAAAGCAGGTCGCCCAACTAAGTTTGCCCATAGGGGCAAGTGAAGTTTACTTCGTAAGTGAAGTTATCCTGCGGATAGTGAAGTTTTGCCTACGGCAAAGTGGGCAAACTTAACTTCATTTGTGCATAGCACAAACTTCTCTGCAAAGCAACTTCACTTTCGCCATAGCGAAAACTTCACCCACTATCGCCCGAAACACAAAAGGAGTACGAACAAATCGTTCGTACTCCTTTTGTGTTTTTCGGCAGGTCACAACCTGCTTTATGGAAGTCACTCCTTAACTGCGTTTTTTACCATAAAGCCTCATTCTGTATTTTGCAACCGCTTCGGGTGGCTTTTTATCAACCCGTTTCACCCGTTTGGCATGGGCTTTCGGCAAGCTCGGAGCAGGCTCGACTTCGGAGCTCGGCTCTTCCTCGGCTTTCTTCGCTTGGGCTTCTGTCAACGTCTCTTCGGTGTCGAGCGTATCGTCCTCGTTTTCTTCTTCGCAAGAAAATACTCTTACTTCCTCGCTTTTTTCTTTTTTCTTAAGCTTGCCCCATATCCAAAATACAGGCTCGAGTCCGTCGTCTCCGTCCATTACGGCAAATATGACCGTCGCCATAAGTCCGTAAGGAAGCGGGCAAAAGAGTCCGGGATTGACCTGTGACATCATAAATATTCCCAGATAGGAAAGGCTAAGGGTAGCAACCGACGCATACTCACCGTCTCTCGCCCTCTTCACAGCTCGCGCCACTATCAAAATATGGAGCGCCGCTTGAAACAGGTACGCCACAATTCCTACAATACCAAGACTTCCCACTACCTGCGGTATCATCATATGATACCAGCCCATAGCTCCGCTTTTAGGACGGTATACGTCAAAATTACCCTGATATCCCAAGCCGTGACCGAACACGGGATTCTTCTTAATCATCTCAAAGGCTCTGCCTATAAGCTTCATTCTCGGCTCGCCGTCCTTGACGAGGGGATACATATTAGACCCTTGCAAAAGCTCGATAATGTCAGATTTAAACACAGCCAAAGCCGCAACCAAAGAGAGAGCAAGACATATGTAAAGAAAGCGTCTCTTTTTATCCCACACCGCGCTTACGATAAGGCATATTCCAAGCTCGGCTATACCGAATGCGATCGCCGAGCGCGAGCCGCCCAGTACCATACAGGCTACCATAAAAAAGGGGGATATAAGATGTAGTCTGCTTCTCCTTACGTAGAAAAAGGGAGCGGGCAGAGCAAACATAAGGAACGTACAGGTATTATTTGAGGGCTGAAAATCCCCCACAAGCTTCAAGCCGCCAATAAAATCGGTTTTGGGCAACACATTCAGAAGCACCATAAAGCAGGTGAACAGCCCCATAATATATAGAAGCTCCACAAGCTTTTCCTTAACGTCATAATCCCTCTTTGCCATAAGCTGAGATTTCAGTAAAAGGTATAGAAGAACCATACCGAAACCGAGGAAAAAGGTATAGTAAAGAGCGGTTGCCGAAAAATATTCGTAGCCCGATATCCAGCTCACCCCGCCAAAGCTTATGGCGATAGCCACGGCGATCAAGCCCCAAAAGCTCTTTCCTACCGACAGTCTTTTGCGGTATACGGTAAAATGAAAAACTATAGCGAAAACGGCAGGCACCGCCATCCACCAATATTTTATAAACGTGCTTGCGGAATCGTAACATTTTGTTACAAATATGCACATCAGAAGAAAAGGCAGAGCCGACGCCAGAATGTCATCGCAAAGCACGAGGGTGATGCAGATAAGCGAGACAAACGCCACAGCGCCCGGTATCTCCCACTCAAAAACACATACCGCGCAAGCGGCGCAAAAGAGAAAGAGACTGAAATATTTATTTAGAAAGAAGCTGCTTCCCTTTCTTCCGATCTCTGAAAAGAAGCTTCTTTTTTCGCGTTCAAAATACATAAACACAACGCTCCGTTAATTTTATATGATTACAGTATATCACAGTAAAATAAAAAAAGCAAGAGCTAATTGGAAATCTCTGCGCTCAGGTTAGCTCTTGTAAGAATTTTTATCTATTTTGCGGGGTATCGGACCTTGGCTCATCTCCGTTAAGGTTTAAAATTCTGTCAACGTCAAAATGGGTCTCGGGGCGATTGCGGTATGCAAGTATCAGCTTTCTTTCGTGCTCGGGAAGCTCGCTTATGTCCATACCCTCTGTAAATATTTCCATACATATCACCTCTTTGCGGTTTTACGAATTTATTATAGCATATTTTTTCATATATGTCAAGGCATGATCCCTCTAAGCCGCTTTAATTCCCCGCATTACGTCCTGTTCCTTTTTCTTCTGTCAATGAAAAGGTACACCGCCATAGCACAGCTTCCGACAAGGGAGAGACACGAGATGATACACGCAACGACAGTAATAGATCGAAGCTCCGATATTTCCATATTCACGGCTTCCGCGTCCGCCTTTTTGGCAAGGGCGTTTTCAAGACTGTCGATATCTTCCTCAAGGTGACTCACCGCGGTTTGCAATAGCTCCACTTCGGTTATCTCTGCGCTTGAATTAACAGCGCCTACCGATGAAAAGCATAGGATAATAAGAACAGATATAAAAATTTTTTTGAATGCTTTTTTCACAGCATACCTCCGCTTACTGTTGCATCTTCGTTCTCCTTTCGGGCGGTAACACCATTATACCGAAAGAGAGCGAAAATGCAAGAAAAGGATCTGAAAATCGTTTGTTGAGATTATTATATCATATCTTTGCGGAAATGTAAAGTATCTTTTGTAGGGACAGGCGTCCTCGACTGTCCGTTTTAGGCACGAATGCGAACCTAATTCCGCTACACCTACGGTGTGCGGAGCAAGGTGCGAAGCGCCGATGCTCTGAGACAAAAACATAAGAGGGGCGTTTTTACCCCTCTTGTTGGTTGTTTTAATTAAATTTCAATCATAGTCACTGTTGCTGAGTAAGTGCATCTATTCTGATCAAAGCGTCATTGACGACCTTGTAAAGCTCCGTCATCTTGGAGGAAAGCTGCGCGACGGTCAGTCCGGAGTTCATAATATGATTTCCGTTCTCGTCCACGGTATAGTAGCTTGAAAGTCTTATATAAGTCTCGTTGATAAGCTCAATACCGACTCCCGCGTACTCCTTGCTATCGACCAGTCTTTTTGCGTCATTCAAAAGGTTTTGCATAGTGTTCACCGCAACGGGATCGGTTGCCGAAACGATGTTCTTTATGCTGACGTCTTGAGCAACGCTAAATGAGTATCCGTCAAGCTTGAATACCTCACCGTCTATCTCAAAGTCGTATCCGTCTATCAGATCGTACGTTGCAGCATCTGCCTTCCAGTTGTCGGTAACGAACGAGCCCGTTCCGTTTCCGCCGTCATAGGTAACGACGTTTGCTTTGCCCGCGTACGTAGTACCTATTCTGTACCAGTCACTGATCTGATTTCCGCTTGCGTCTCTGTCACACGTAAATACTACCGCATATACAGGCACATACGCACCGGCAGTCGTTAGGGGGTCTATTGTCAGATACAGTGTCATTTCGCATCCGTATCCGTTGAAAACGCCTCCGTTGCTTGAGTTTACGGCGGTATAATCATCACCTGTATATATGTTGCCGTCAAGGTTTTCGTGCTTGATAAGGACGGTCGCGTCCATTTGTTCATCGCCAACAGTTATTTGCAGCTGTCCCGCAAACAGGGTGTTGACCGCCATAGAGTCTTCACTCGAAGATCCCGTAACATTTCCTATATAGTTCGACGTCCATTCCTGACGTCCGTCAAACTTGTTATCCAGAGCATCAATAAGCTGCCCGTAGGTTGTTGCCGTGTTCAAGATATTGAGGAACTTCTCCTCTACGACTGCAAGCGCCTCGCGCTCACCGTCAACGTTGATACCGAACTGGAAGTTTATAAGCGTTCTCCAGTCAGTGTTTTGATTTCTGGACGTACCTACCGTGTAGGTAACTGTAAATTCCAGAGTTTCTCCCGGTCCGACCTTCTTTTCCTCAGCCGAAAGAGCAGCCAATGAGCAACGTACTCCTATATTGTTATTTCCGTTTTGAGTAGAAACGTATTGATTTCCGTTATAGCCGTCGAGGCCACTCTGAAAATAGATACCTCTGTAAGAATAGGTCAATTTGGTATTATTCAAAACGGTAACGTTGTAAGTAACCGTTCCTGTATAGTAACGGCTTTGTCTGCTGATAGTCGAATCAATGGTTGTGGTGTACGGCAGATGGCTGACCGTATTTTTGTCAACTCTTGAGGTGCTGTCCGTAGAAACGGCAGTAATAAAGAGTCCCGACGGGATATCCGCCTTCGCTCTGCCGCTTATGAGCAGCACCTCGCTGACTTCTGCGTATCCTATACACGTAAATACGCACATAAAGGAGAGTACGATACCTAATAGCGCTCTTACCCACGTTTTCATTATGCGTACTCTCCTTTCCTTGATAATTGTTTAAACTTCTTTGTTTTCCTCATCTGCGGGAGTGATCATCGCGGTAAAGAGATCCTCTGCCTTGCGTCTGACAACTCCTATGATCTTTTTGAGAGGGCGATCAAGCTCTGCGGGATCTATTCTGTAATTTCCGCGCGTAACCTCTGCCTCTCTGACGACATCCTTGTCGCTGTGCTCGTCTCTTGTGGGAACGAGGACTATATCGCCTTCATCAACCGCGTTTCCGTCGGGATCGTAGCGATAGGTCTTATGAGTTCTTTCTTCCCAAAAGATGTCGATTGCCTCTACTGTGTTTTCGTCTGTGTTCTCTTCGTCTGCCGTGGGGATAGAAGCAATTATCTCCTCTATCTCTTCATCGGTCTCCTCCACCGTTGCGATCACCTCGGGAGCTTCTTCTCCCTCAGCCTCGACCTCGATCTCAGGCTCTTCTATAACCGTTTCGATCTCTGCCTCAGGCTCGGGTGCGGGAGTGGGGGGATTATTTACCACGACCTTGACAACAGGTCTGACAACGTTTGTGATGTTGGGCTTAACGATGGTCGTAGAAACGGACTCCGGCTTTGCCTCGGTCTCGGGTTCTACGTAACCTTCTACCTCTATCTTATATACGTAAAGAAGCTTACTGTCTGTTGGTATCATAAATTTCGCGCAGGTCTTATCTGCGTTTTCGTACATAAGAATGGGAGATTGAATGGTATCGCGTATTTCAAGCATCTCCTCGAAGGTGTCGACCATAATGATCTGATATCCGCACGTCTCAAAAAGATTGTTGATCCTCTGGATATAGGACTTATACTGTGAAAGGATCTTCTTAACGCGTGCCGTGTAGGTGATATCAGGAGTTCTCGTGAAGTAAATGAACGCTACAAGAAGCAGCACCATGATCACATCTAACACCCCGAGTACGATAGCGGTAGTCTTGAACGCTTCGCTACCAACACCCCGTGTGCAAGCGATCATTTTAGCTTCTTCACTGGGAACAGCAGAGGTCATTTGGATATTTACTGTCTTTGTTGTGAGAGGAATACGAAGCTCGGAAGTATATGTGTCGACCGCACTTCCTGTAAAAGCATCACAATCACTGAGAACATCAACCTCAAGCGTCACGACAATATTGCTCGTAGTACTCTTCAGATCGTAAGTATCAAGAAAATTATTCGCGAGATCGTTGTATTCGTCATAATTGAGAACAACTATCTCATTGATCTTTAACTTGTTGGAGCTGCTCTGAGCAAGATTTTGCTTATTGACCAGCTCGCGCTCGGGATTGAAGATCGCAACGTCTGACGTATCATCCATTATCTCAAGTCTTGATTTGATGGAGTATGAGTAGCGATAATTGACGTCATCGGTATCCATATCGATCTCATAGCTGAAATCGGCTATGATTTTGTCTATGAGTGAAGCAACGTAAGACTGATCCTTGCCAAGATACGTTTGCTCAAAGAATTCATTTTCTTTAAGGAAAACGTTATAATCAATGCTTCCGCCTTCGCGGTATCCGATATAATATTTACTCTTGAGCTGCACGGCAACGATCGATGAGATCAGCACAGCGAGTGTCAGTATAACAACTATCACAGCCTGCACAAATATCCATTTTTCGCGATTTTTTCGGTACGCGGCGCGTTTGTTCTTTTCTTTTTCCGACATTCAGTAAACCTCCTTTCTTCAAAATTTAGTTAACTGCCTGAAAGCAGTTCTCTGAGCCATAGGGTAGGATATCCCACAAAGGCGACCTTGATGTCTGTCAGACCAACGATATCCGCATCCACACGGTAACCACCGTCGCGGTCATTGTTGGCGTCCCCTTTTGTGTAGTATCGGTTTTCTCCACCTATGTTCTTTATCTCCACAACTCTGTGGACGGTTCTTCTGTCGTTTTCTTGAAAGACAATTAC
Source organism: Eubacteriales bacterium (assembly GCA_045653705.1). Classification (GTDB taxonomy): domain Bacteria; phylum Bacillota; class Clostridia; order Oscillospirales; family CAG-272; genus HGM12713. Next base: position 9,135 of record JAZOMG010000039.1, read on the forward strand.
TTGTCCCTCTTTAATTTCTTGGTCCTCATATCTTTCGTAGATGATCATATCACCCTTGTTTATCTCGCCCGTCATACTTTCGGTCGCGATGACCAAAGCGCCGAATTGGAAGCGGCAGGATATCAGCATGGCAACTGAGATCACGATAAGTATGGCAACGAACATACCTGCGACAGATAGCTTTTTTCCTTTTTGTACCGCGTTTTTCTTTTTCTTTTCAAAAAGCGCGGATACAAGCGCAAGTATCACTATCGGAAGGAATATCTTAATGCAGGCTAACAGAGCGTCCGGTATCGCTGTAATCCTTGGAAGAAAGTAAGCATACAGCGATGTGATAAGGCGAAACGCGATGTTCGGAAGCATACCGAAGCGACGTGATACGTAATGGTAATAAATGTTTGCGATAGCGGTGGGGAACAGCGTCATAGCAACCATATCCATAAACAGATTCAGGTTTTTAATACCCGCAAGGTTGGAAAACGCGAGAACCTCCGCAAGTACGCAGGATAAAAACGCGAATACGCTTGCGAAATGATCCTTTTGCACTAACATCACAGCTCGGATCATCTCTGTGGTAATAATAATTGCCGCCATTGGCAGAATGACTGTGAGGAAGATATTTGAGCTTACAAAATAGGGATTTTTGTAAAATCCAAAGTATATTCCTGTCATCTGAGTAAGTACCGCAAATATTACGGCAAGCACCGACGAGAGCAGTAAAACCTCTTTTTTATTGATAGAGAGAGAGCCTCTCTTTTTGACCAAAAGACAGGTGGCTGCCGTCATCGGGATCAAAATACAAGCAGTTAATATTCTGCTGCTTTTGACTCCTATAAAGAGTGCGGCAAAGAGGACCGCAAATATTAAGATAGAAATGCTGCAAAGAACCTTTTTGTCTTTTGTCATTTGCGGTCCTCCTTTCATAATACTACTACGCTAAGGTAAGCTTTAAGTTACGATGCAACGTAAGGTACAGCCTCAGCTGTAATCATGAACGTAGCAGTCTCAATAATGTCGGAAACCTTGATAAGCTCTACAGTAACACTGACATTAGCTGTTTCGTTAACGTCAAGCACGGTCTTATCCCAATCGCCAACGGTAAGCTTAAAGTACTCGTTGTTGAAATCGGTTGTGAGTTCATGGAGCTCAACAATAACGTTACTATAGTTCTTTACAACGTAATTGAAGGTTACGCTGTCGCCTACGACTGTAAGTCCGTCAACAGCGGGAGCAACTGTACGTCCGCCGGGCTCACCGGGGTTAGAAAGCTCAAGGATCTTAGCTACGTCAGCATCATCGCCTGCACCGGAAACAGCAGATTCAGATGTTTCCTCAAACTTAACTACAAACTCAACGGCATCATTCTCAATAGTACCGTTCCAAAGCATTGTCTCGGGTACAGCCGCATAACCGCTACCAAGGCAAAGTGCTGCAACGAGCAGCAGGGAGATAATTAGTGTTCTTCTTTTTTTCATGATTTGTTTCTCCTTTTCAGAAAATTAAATAATTTCGAGCGTTCCCTAACCGCTCTTTTAGCCAAAACTCGACAGTTTGAGCTTTGTAAGCACCATTCTATCACGTGATGACTACACCGTGACTACAAAAGGAAAATTTTTTCAAAAAATTTTCGGCACTCAAGCATTTAGCCCGAGTGCCGATGCGTTTATTTGATTTTTTGCAATTGGTTTTCAAGATAACCGACGGTAAATTCCGCCCAGGAATATGCGCTCATATACTGCCCCGTAAAGGAATTGATGGCGCGAACGTCTCCCTCGAGGAAACGGTAATAGTCGCAATCTACGATTTTTGTGTTCACAAGAATACCTTGTCTGTTTTTCAAAATTAGATCCTTAACTTCAACCGAATGTAAGCTCTTGACAAGACTCGCGATATACACTTGCAAATTTTTTTGCTTCGTTCGGTCATAGTCCTCGTCCTCCCAAAGCATCGCCGCAAGCTCTGCATAGGTTGCCGAAGTTCCGCGCTTATCTACAAGATACGCAAGTATCTCTTTCGCTTGTTTTCTCTCGAATTTTAACGGCTCACCGTCCACAAATATGTCGAAATTTCCAAAGGTGAGTATCTTGATTCTCTTTTCGTTGCTCCACTCAATTGGATTGCGCAGATTTTCAAGCTCGGTCTTTACCGCCTCGGGTGTCACTGGCTTCATTATGTATCCACTCATGCGAAGGTCGATGCCTTCCTTCATATACTCCGAAAATCCCGTGGCAAATACGATATTCACCTTGGGATTGAGCAGCTTTAATTCACGAGCAAGCTCAACACCGTTCTTTTCGGGCATATGTATATCGAGAAAGGCAACGTCTATTTTGTTTTCCGTTGCGGTCTGTAAGGCGCTTCGCACGTCGCGACAAAGATACACAGTAGAGCCGCCTGCTACCTCTTCCAACGAGTGCTTCATCAATTCCAATGCGTAATATTCATCGTCAACTGCCAATATATTCATCGCCGTTTTCCTTTCTTTTTCGGTATTTCGAGCCTTACTCTTGTTCCTACGCCAACCGTGCTTTTGATTGTCAACGCGCCACGGCACATCGCCGCTATCCTGCTTCGCACGTTTTGAAGTCCAACGTGCATCTCCATGTTTTCTGTATCAAATCCCATGCCATCGTCAATGATCTCAATAATATAATTACCGTCTTCCTCGTATGTACAGAGCTTTACCGTGCCCCCCTCCGCTTTCTTCGTAATCCCGTGCTTTACCGCATTTTCGACCAAAGGCTGAACCGTAAGTGGAGGAACGTTGAAATCCTTACATTGAATTGAATAAATAACGTTGAGGCGTTCTCCGAATCTTGCCTTCTCGATTTTAAGATAACACGACACGTGCTCCATTTCTTGCGTGAAAGGAATCAATGCTTCGCTTGTCAAAGCGTTAATGTTCCTGCGCAGGTATTGCGAGAAATCAATAGTAAGATATTTTGCCTGCTTGGGTGAGGTGTCGCACATGGCGGCGATTGTGGAAAGTGTATTATATACAAAATGAGGATTTATCTGCGAGAGCATCAAAGCGTTTCGTTGTGCTTCAAGCTGCTTTTGCCTTGTCAGATATATGCTCGTATAAATGACTAAAATGCTGATCGTAAATCCAACGCAGGTCAGAGACAGGCCGTGAAATGTGTAGTCTATGATGACGCCCGCAACGGGAAACAGCGTGTAAATGAAGAATGCATAACGATTGATCTTTGCGGAGCTTTTTGCGAAGAATGCCATTAGAACAATGGCGAACAACGCAAGGATGGGATAAAGCAGATATACCACTCCCATCGCGTCGTTTTCGCTATGCACGTGGTGACCGTGCTCATTAACGTAGAATGCATAACCGAAAAACGCGTTGCCGATACAGAACAGAATCGAGAGTCCGCATAAAACGCGGAATATCGTCAAAATACACGTAGACGCGCGGCTATTGGCATAAAGGCTTGCAACCAAATATCCCATAAAACCGATGATCGCTACGCGACAAGCACACGCCATAACGGTGTTTGCGGTCAGGGTCATCACCCACAAGGTGGGATGGCCTTCTCCTAACCAACCGATAATGTCGGCAACCAAGGCGATCGCAATCGAAACCTGGTAAATCAAAAAATGCTTCGAACCTATGTTTTTCTTTGAAAATTCGCCCACAAACGTGGCAAGAATGATAAGCGTAATAAGCAGCGCAAATGAGTCGAGCGCAATATTTACATACGGCAAATGAAGACTTGGCATTTTTTATTCCTTTCCGTTTTTTGTATAGAAAACGCAAAAGCCACCAGCAAGACGCAATCCACGTCTTACAGATGGCTTTGTTCAATATTTATGTTTGCAGACGCGCAAAAAGAGGACAGTGTGATCCCTGTCTATCTGGCTATTAAAGATTCGCGCAAATTCAAACATAGATGTTAACCTCTTCCGCAAAGAATTTTGCTTTATAATTATATTAGCATAAAAGCTTTGATAAATCAAGATACTTCATAAATTTTGCCGAGGTTTGCAAAAAATGGTCGATAACTGATACTATTTTTCCTCATGGTGATACTCATGCTTCGCAAAATTCTTCGGTCACCGTTCTCAAAACAACCCACCGGGTTGTTTTGTTCACTGCGTTCGATTCCCCTCGTTTTAGTTTTGGCAAAAAGATAGAAAGGAGTGCTTTTGCACTCCTGTCTATCTTTTTGGTGGACCCGAGGGGAATCGAACCCCTGTCCGAAAGCCCGTTGATACGACTTTCTCCGTGGGCAGTCTGTTATTTAGAATTCCCCCGCGGCGGCGTCAACAGACAGACTCCGCGTTGGAGTAGCCATTTTGTGCATGATCGGTTCAATGGCGAAACACCGATGCACGGTCACCGCTCAATGACGTTGGGGTCCCGGTCGCGGTACTCCGGGAGCAACGGGTAAGACCGCAGTCTTACGGCACTGCCTAATTAGGCAGCCAGAGCAACAGTTCTGTTGTCGTTTATTTTTTAAAGTTGGACAGTTTATCGGGATTATCCGGCCCGCCACGCTTATCGTATCGCAAAACCCCCGTCGAAACCATTGCGGGCCCATGCGACAACAATATATTATACTCCAAAACAACGCGTTTGTCAAGCACGAAAAACGTCGGAATATAAAAAACACAAAAGCCCTTGATTTTCTGCCAAAACCGTGGTATACTATAAATGCCAAACAAACTAAATATGCTTTTTTCGTATTTGTCATCCAAGGGGGTACTATACCCTTTTTCAGTCAATACTATCATCAACGAATTTGATAAAATGCAAATTCCGTATGGTGATAGTATGAAAAATACGATAACTGTATCTGGTTTGTTTGGCGACGACCGGAATTTGCGTTTTTATGCGTCGACTTCGGTCGGCGCATTTTTATTCTTCGGGGGGGCATCATCATGGCA
>JAZOMG010000040.1:0-112496 GCA_045653705.1 Eubacteriales bacterium
CATATCTGAAACCTCCGATAATGTTTTTCTCGTCAATTAACATTTTATCAGATTTTTTTCAGATATGCTCTTTCTTTTTTGTTTTTTTACATTTTTTTCGCTATATCTGTTGGTTTCACCCCAACATTTATTATAGAACCCGCAAATTTTGAGTTCTGAATATCAGACAGTGGTTTTAAAGGCATATTTACGGATGAACAATTTCATTTACCCATTAGGCGGGACAACAGAGATTTTGCCGAGACATTTAGACGGTTATTTTCTGCATATGAATCTAAAATTAAAGAGCTTCGTCTTGGATTTCAATGAGGCGAAATACCGGTGGATGCGAAAAAATTCGTAGAGTCAATAATCTGTTGGTTTGCGCCGTCGAGCAATATTTGAACGGATTTCCCGAAAAGGCATTCAGAACCTTTGTAAAGTTAATGGCGGTGTTGGAGGATCACTCATTAAAGACATATTACAAAATCGTATACAAGCAGTTTGAAGGATATAAAGATCCTTTAAACCTATATCTGATAACATGCGTTACCGGTAATATTCTGTACTGTAGAGATAGAGTTTTTCATACACCTTATTATTAAGAAAAAATAAAGATTTACTAATCTTTAAAGAACTCACTGTGGAAAAGGTTCGATGGTAAGAACGATAAAATTATTAGTGGTATAGAAGAGATTTGAGAATTTTTCATAGTATCAATAAAGCATCAAAAGAAAAAATGGCAGTTTGAAACTGCCGAAAATGGGAGTAAAAGTGGTGAAAGAGCAGGGAATTAAGAGATTGTTCAACCTCACAGACCCACTCCAAAACCGTGGGTCGCGGGTTCGAATCCTCCTGCCCCTGCCAAAAATCCTGCACGAAAGTGCGGGATTTTTACTTTTTCACTCTTCACTCTTCACTTTTCACTAAAAACGGCAGGATTTTTGGCAAGTAAGAAGTAATAGTGAATAGTGAAGAGGTAAGTTTTCAAGGATACAAGAGCACTATTTTCCCATACTGTCCAACGGGTGACAATAATTCCGTTTGGTACATCATCAAAAAAGCATCAGGGCTTCAATAGAACATCAGTTTTATCAAAAAATTCTATTGAATTATCAAGGACTTTATGGTATAATAAGTTTAGATTTCAATAGGAGGTAGCTTCTTATGAGTAATACTGCGATTCTTAAAGCAATAGCAAATGCCGAGGCATCCATTAATATGGAGGGGCTAAAAGTATCGGACTCTTGTAAAGAGCTTTGCAAAAAGCTTTTGCGCAAGGAAATCACTTTTGAGGAATATCTGAAACAAGTTATGGCAACAGAGGAGCATTCATGAAGTATAGCTTGAATCCATCGTCAGATAATTGCTATGAAGGTACGACTTGCCTAATAAACAAATTTGATATCCGAGATGAAAATAAGCTTTCGGAAATTGAGGCACAAATTACTTTCGCTAAAACCGCAATGCTTGATGATGCACCTATTGAAGGAATTTTTGATTTTGAACACTATAAAAAGATTCATGAATTTTTATTCTGTGATCTTTACGATTGGGCTGGTCAAATACGAACGGTAAATATCTCTAAAAAAAGAACAAGCTTTACGGATTTCAAACAAATTGAAAGTGTGGCTATCGCTTGCTTTAACAAGATCCCAAATGGTTATCTTGAAAATTTGACGTTTGATGAGTTTGCATACCGTATTGCCGAACTGTATAATGATATCAATCATATTCACCCATTCCGTGAAGGAAATGGGCGTATAGAGCGTATCTTTTTCACACAACTAATTCGCAAGCATGGATACGATATTAACTTTTCAGAAATTGATCCGGATGAACTTATGGCGGCAACCATTTATGCTGCCGGAGGAGTAATGGATTTGTTAATTAACTTTTTTAAAGAAGCTATTACTGATCCGAATACCGATTTTAATATGACTATGTAAAGTGAGGCGGCTCTCCGTTGAGAGTCGCCTTTTTCTTTGGTACAATATAAGCGTAGCCCTATACTGAGCAAATCGGTATAGCCAGCTATGCTTATTTTTGTTATAATAAGAGAGCAATGGACTGACGACCTTTTCTTTGAGCTTCGCGTTCGTTAGACAAAGCGTCATCCGTTCTCTTATTATAAAGATTCGATTAAGCAGGTTGTTCTGTTTTTTCGGGGTTGGGGTACCCCAACCCCGAAAAAATGCGTTCGCGTCACGAGCCAAAATGAGTCGTAATAAGCTGAAACGGTACATTGCAGAAATAACAAAAAGGAGGATTATTATGATCTGCGTTGGTATTGACATCGCAAAAGGAAAAAGCACACTGTGCTTTTTGAAACCGGGCGGTGAGGTTCTGAGGACACCTTACGACATCGAACACACCGCCGAGGAAATTACAAAGCTCATATGGGATATTCGCTCGTATGACGAGGAGGTTCGTGTGGTTCTTGAAGCCACGGGACACTACCACTTGCCCGTGGTCGCTCAACTGCTTGAAGCAAACATTTTCGTCTGTGTGGTGAACGCTTTGCGTATGAAAAAGTTTTGCTCACAAGACATTCGAAAAGCAAAGACGGATAAGATCGACTCTATGAAGATAGCAGCCTTCGGTCTTACCTATTGGCAGGATCTGCAACAAGCCAAGCCGACGGATGAAGTCTACCGCGAGCTACGGTTGCTTTCTCGACAGTATTTTCAGCTCACTTCTATGCTTGTGAAAGCCAAAATTACATTAGGCAATCTTCTCGACAACGTTATGCCGGGTATTACAAAGCTATTGTATGACCGTGCTCCAAACCACAAACTAACGGATTTCGTACTCAGATATTTACATTTTGACAAGATTTCTGCTATGGGGGAAAGAAGATTTACCTCTGACTACTGCAAATGGGCAAAAAAACAGGGATACATTTTATACGAACGTCAGGCAAAGGAAATATTCGCCCTTGTTCAAAATGGTATCCCTGCGCTTCCTATGACTGCATCCACCACGATCGTCGTCAAGGAAGCTATTAGAGTCGTGCGGGAACTTGAGAACTCCCGCGCATCTATTTTAGCACAAATGCAGTCGTTTGCCAAGTCCCTTCCCGAATATTCTTTAATTCGTGAGATGGCTTGTGTTGGAGATACACTTACGCCACTTGTTATTGCTGAGATCGGCGACGTTAGAAACTTTCATTCCAAACACGCCCTGATTGCGTATGCAGGGATCGATGCGCCGCCTTACCAATCCGGTGGATTTTACGGAACGGAGCGACATATTTCAAAACGCGGCAACGGTTATTTACGCAGAGTTGGCTTTGAAATTATGCAGTGCAAGCTCCGTCTGAAACCCGAGGGCGACGTGGTGTATGAGTTCATCCAGAAGAAGCGTTCCGAGGGGAAATGCGGAAAAGAAGCTATGGTTGCCGGCATTAACAAATTCCTTCGCATTTACTACGGCAAGGTCACCGAACTGTACCGTGAATTAGAGGCCTAATTACATACAACCGAATACCTCTCGGGCGAAAAATTCTATCTTTTTTCGCCCTTTTGGTGCTTCTCCTATTACCTCAAAATTTTTCTCAATTATTTTCTAAAATCCTATTGACTTTTCTTAGCAGGTTTGGTACTAACAGCGGAGAGGCGCATGTATTTGGCTTAGAGCCTCACTTCGGTTGCTGTACATCAAATTTCGGTCAAGGTTGGCCTAAGCTTGTTCTGTCGGCATTTGTGAGAAATGAAGAAGAGGTCGTAAGCTCTATGCTTATTCCCTCGGAGCTTTCATTTGAATGGAAGGGAGTTCCCGTAAATATCGAGCTTGATACGCAGTATCCTTTCAAAAACCGCCTCGTTTATACTGTTTCTGCAAAAGAAAAGATCGATATGAGGTTTAAGATAAGAATACCGAGCTTTGCGAAGAATATTGTATTTAACGGTAAGAAGATAAAGAATAACGGGTATGTGGAGATATCCGGGTTTAAGGCGGGTAGTACAGTCATTGAAGTAACGTTTGATACCGAAGCCAAGATTGTTACCGCTCCCACTCAAGGACTGTATAACATAAAGTGCGGCTCGTTGATCTTTTCTGCAAATATTGAAGCTGAGTATAAACGTCGAGAGTATACAAGGAATAGAGTAGAAAGAAAATATCCTTATTGCGATTATAATATCACTCCACTTACTGATTGGAATTTAGCCTTTACGTCAAGGGAATTGAAGATTAACAGAAATGAAGTTGATATAGTTCCGTTCTCATCAAAAAATCCCCCCGTTACAGTAGAGGCGCAGATGTGCCATATTGATTGGGGATATGAGTTTGGATACGATACAGTTTGCGCTAAAAAGCCGAAATCAAGAAAAGCATTGGATAAGCCGATTGCTGTTAAGCTGTATCCTTACGGCTGTGCAAAACTCAGAATGACAGAAATGCCGATGGCAATTCAAACCAAAAAAACTTAAATGGATGTTGCCGTATATCGATTGAATTTAATTAACCATCTGCAAATAATTCTACTTTGTTTTTAGGAGGACAAATGAAAGCATATATTATTCAACCTCACTATTCAATGGATTATGCTGATTTAGATAATTGCATTTCTAAAGAATTGGAGTTAATGGACTTGTGCGATAATTCGGCAGATATTATCGTATTGCCCGAATACAGTGATGTTTTATCGGCTACCCCTGACGGTGACACTTTTATATCGGCAGTTGAGAGATATGCTCCGATCATCGAGGCAAATGTCAAAGAAATGGCAAAGCGTTGTCATGCTATAGTCTTTGCCAACTACGGCTGTAAAACCGAAAACGGTTACCGCAATACCACGCACGTATTCGATAGGGAAGGAAATGAAATTGGTCAGTATTTCAAACAACATCCCGCCCCGGCGGAAATAAAAAATCCCGGAATTGACACAGATTATGCCAATACGAAACAGGATATATACACGATCGATATTGAGGGAATACGTTTTTGCTTCCGTACCTGCTACGATTTCTATTTTTACGAAGACATAATTGAAATGGCAAGAAAGAAGCCCGATATAATTATCGGTTGCTCTTATCAACGAACTGATACCCATGAAGCCTTGGAAATTATGAATCGCTTTTTGTCGTATAACACTAATTCGTATTTATTACGATCTTCTATATCACTTGGAGAAGACAGCAAGGTTTGTGGTTGCAGTATGGCTGTATCTCCCGATGGAACGATTCTGATGAATATGAAAAACCGTGTAGGAGTTGAGGTGGTTGATTTTGACGAGAAAAAGAAATACTTTAAAGTGGCAGGCTTCAACGGAAGTCCTCAAGCGCACTATGAATATGTGGACGTAGGACGTAAGCTATACTCCAAAGCTACTTGATTGCGGATATTCAGGGATCGTGTAAGATGGATGATTACATTTGCAGTGCGTGTGAATTGATACGTGAAATATGAATTACTGTATATGCCTTTTATTTGCTACGATCCAAATTTTCATAGCAGCAAAATCACTGTATTGCTAACAATGAAAGGCGAGGATTTTTTATAGCATCAATAAAGCATCAATAATTTTCAGACACAACTGTGACATACGGTTTTGTGAAAAAATGCGTTGAGACGGGCGAAAAAGTGAGGATTTTCAAGGTGTTAGGAGCTTTTTGAGCCACTCCAAAACCGTGGGTAGCTTCGCTACGCTTCGCCCACGAGCTTACGCTCGTGCGCGCCGATAACTGTTTACCTCTACCACGAGCTTATATTTCTGCCCCTGCCAAAACCGAAGCCAAACGGCTTTCGTTTACAAGAAGTCACAGGGTCGCAACGCGACCCTGTGACTGTCTCTTTGACCTAAGAAGATAGAAAGCGTGTAGTCGGTGTATTATGGATTCTGTTTATTAAGTGCCTAAATATAAAGCTAATTTGTTTTGTATTTAGACGGCGGAACACCCATTATTTTTTTGAACTGCTCTGAGAACTGGCGGTAGTCGCTATAGCCACAGAATAGGGCTATCTCGTTTATATTATAGTTTGATGTCCGTAAAAGATTTACGGCGATATTTATTCTTTGCTGTATAACATAATCTCTGATCGATATTCCCATTTCCCCGCGGAATAGCGTGCGAAGGTAATTTTCACTTATTCCTACGGCACCGGATATATCGCCTATACGGAAATCGGGTCGGTTAAAATTGGAAGAGATATACTGCAAAGCTGAATTTAAGTGTCTGTTGTTTACAGTTTCGGATACCGCTTCTTCCTTGCCCTCGGAGCGGTCCGAAAGGGAAAGGAGACACAAAAGACAACTGTCCATATACAGCTCGGTATTACAGTTATCGTGCTTTACATAAAGCATATCGTAGAAAACTCGGGCTATCTCATCGGCGTTATCGGTACGGTATATAAAATTCTTATTTGAAAGTCCTATTTTTTCTACTAACTTATCGCTGTTTTCGTCAACAAAGGTGACCCAGCCGTAAGAGCAGAGATTTTCGGGATTTGTGGAGAAATTGCAGAGCCTGCGGCGGTTGAAGTAAACGATGCTTCCGCTTGTGACAGGAGCGCCGTCCACATAGCCCTCTCCATCGAGAATAAAGAGCATAGCGTGCCGCCCTCCAAAGGTCATATGGTCGAAATGATAATCGGGATCGCAGTGGCGGAAGCCCACGGTGCGTAAAAGCATAGGTGAGGGAGAGGGGGTACCTATATAAAAATCCTCATAGTATTTGTCGTTGTGTGTGAGGAGAGCGGAGGGATCGTCATAGTAAAAATCCGACAGACGGTTGCCCGAGCGGTGCCGCCAATAGGGATATCGGTCCGGCATATAGAACTTCTCCTTTCAATTTAAAGTCTTTTAGTGTTTTGTACCAAAAGATAAATGCTGCTACAAACGAATTGTACCATAATTTTGCTAAATAGTCAAGCCATAGAGACGAAAAGCCGATAAATTTGATAGGTTAGCGGAATTGAAAAGTGGATAGGAAAGGGGTATAATATAATCGAGAATATATCGATTGCAGAAAAAGAGGAGCAAAATGGTTGCCGAAAATAATAAATACATAAAAATAATGTCCTTCAATATCCGCAACGGCGGAGAGAATGACGGTGTTAACGGTATAAGCAAGCGCCAGCCCATTATAGAGAAAATGATAGAAAGAGAAAGCCCCGATATAATAGGTTTTCAGGAGATAGACAGCATCCAGCGTCGGTGGGTGAGAGAAATGCTTGGCACAGAGTATGTCCTTGTAGGCGGCGGCAGAGATGCAAACTACCGAGGAGAGGGCTGCTCAATGGCTTTCAAGACCGACATTATGGAGCTTGTGAATATGGACACCCTTTGGATGTCCGATACACCCGAGGTGTCGGGAAGCCGCTTCCGCGGCGTGGGACAGAGCAAATTCCCAAGACTTTTTCATGCTCTCACCTTAAAGCATAAGGAAGCATCCGCGCCCTTGACGGTCATAAATACCCACCTTGACCACGTAGGTTTCGATGCGAGAAAAAAGGAGATGTGTCAGTTGCTTGAATATATTAAGCTCAATTGTAAAAATTGCGCGCTTATGGGAGACTTCAATATACAGCCTATGGCTGACGAGATGGTCGAATTTGTCAAAAATACAGAGTCGATGGGTATTTGTGATGTCACCGCTCATATCGGCGGTACGTATCACGAGTTCGGACGGTGCTTGACGAAAATAGATTATATTTACACAAACCTTGAATGTAAGGAAGCGTATGCGGTCACAGATAAGGAGAACGGTGTTTTCTGCTCCGACCACTATCCCGTATGCGCGGTAGTAAAACTGCCTTGACGTTATTTTGCCCTGTTTCGGGGGCTTAAAATAAAACAAAAATGAAAGAGAGGAAAATTATGAAAACAAGAATTATTTCAAGTATTGCATTGTTGCTGTTGCTTGCGTTGGCGATTGGCAATCTTGCTGCCTGCAAGACCAATAAAGCACCTGTCGATACAGGCACTGTGTCGGATGTGGAAAGCACAAAAGGCGGGGAAAAGGAAGAGTACGACCCCGGAACGGTAAACTATGGCGGGTACGACTACGAGATGCTTACCGAGACTAACCACTATCACTACAGCCTTTACGCCTACGAGGGTGACAGCACCCCAAGCCAAGTAACAGATGTTGCGCTCTGGTACAGAGAGGCGCAGATGAAGGAGTATTACGGTGTTAACCTTGTGCTTAATAACAGAGGTAGTGACAAGGAGACGGGCGCTTTGGCTACGGTAAGAAATACCGTAGGAACGGGTCAGGCTACCGCCGACGTTCTTATGCTCAACGGCGAAAACACGATGGTCGCCGCGCAAGATGGGCTCATTTACGATGTAAACACTCTCCCAAATCTCAATCTTGAGGCGTCTTACTGGGATCAGAGAATACAGACCGAGTACAAGGTAGGTACTGCGCTATACTGTCTCGACGGCGATTTCAACTTCGCCGACGACCTTGCTACTTATGTAGTTATCTACAACGATATGCTTTACGATAAGTACGGCTACTACGACACCTACGGCTCTCCCTATGAGCTTGCGTCACAGGGTAAGTGGACGTATGAAAAGATGCAGCTTATGATACTTGACCGCGCCTCGGACAAGGACGGCGGCGGAGAAATGAACGAAAACGATATCTGGGGTATGATCTCCGAGACATCACTGCCCTATTACTTTGCCCTTGGCTCGGGTGAGAAGATGCTCTCGAACAAGGACGGCGAGTTCACGCTCAATCTTCTTGACGAGACACGCTGGAACAAGATGCAGCAGATACTTACCAATATGATGGCGCTTGTGATAAACAAGGACACTCTTATTGCAGGCGGCGCGGCGGGAAATTACCTGCCCAATAGCGCAGACCTGTGGAACGTTGCTTCTGACGTATTCAAGTATGACAGAGCGCTGTTCAGAACCACCTCGCTTTCTGCGGTAAACAGACTTCTCGATATGGAATCAAACTACGGTATCATGCCTATCCCCGCTTACGAGGAGACCGCTCCTGAGGACGCGGCATATTATTGCTGGCTTCAGCCTTATCTTCATTATCCTATGTCCTTCCCCGTAAGTCTCAGAGACGTTGAGCAGACCACGGAGATCACCGAGATTTTTGCGTATACGTCCAAGTACGGCGCAGATTCGCTCTACACCGCCTTCTTTGACCTTCTCTCTTACGCGCGTCTTTGCCGTACGGCTGACGACGTTGAGATGCTGAAGCTCGTCTTTGCCAACAAGTGCTACGATATCGACCAAGCACTCAGCGTAACAAGACTTTTCACTTGGGTAAGCTCGGGCGCTAAGAACAACGCGACGGTTGATGGAGCAATGGGCGTTATCACCACGAATTACACGCCAGAGCATAGAAATACCATTGATACAAAGATGAAGGAGATAGTTCTCAATTTCACCACCGAAGGAAAGTCCTATCCCCTCAGTTGATTCCGAAAGGAGAAGGCTATGAAACATAAAAAGCTACTGCGACTTCTCTGTGTGTGCATGTCATTCCTGTTTATAGCCGCCGTTTTAGCTGGCTGTAAAAAGAACAAAGCCAACGAATCCGAGGGCTCGGAGAGTGACAGCGCTCAGAGCGAGCGCGTGGACGGGCTTGCGTTCGGAACCGACCTTCTTCCCTCGTTTCGCGTAGTATATCATCAAAATGCGGATGCAGAGCTGATAGAAGCCTCGCAGACACTTGCGGCGACCTTGCAAAAGATCTACGGCGTTGAGGTCAAGAGCAATTCCGACTATCTGAGAGAGAACAGCGAGATATTCTGCGAGGTCGAATACGAGATACTTGTAGGCAAGACCAACAGAGAGGTCGAGACCGACTTTTACGAAAATATGCTCGCCGAGGACTACGGCTTTACCGCCGTGGGTACGAAAATACTTATCTGCGGCGGCAACGACCACAGAACCACCGAGGCGGTCACAGACTTTTCTTACGAGGTACTCGCCAAGAACAAAAACAAGTACGAGGGTGTGTTTTACACCACCGCTTTCGACAAATATCATAAGGGAAGCTACGCCTTTGACAGTCTGACCGTAAACGGCGTATCCATCAAGGACTACACAGTAGTTACTCCCGCTATGTCGAACGCCTTTGAGGAGAGCCTTGCCGACAGGCTTATAGAGACGGTAAAGCGGCTTACGGGCTATACGCTTGCGCAAAAGAGCGACGGCAAGGCGTACGACGGCGGGTATGAGATACTTATAGGCAAGACCAACCGCGACGCCGCGCTTACCGCTACTGAGACGGCAGAGCGTTCGGGAAAAATCGCGGCGAAGGATAAGCTTATAGCGCTATACGGAAACGGCGCGTTGGGCAATTCCGAAGCCGTGGAAGCGTTTATTGAGCTTATGAAGGCAGAAGCCGATAAGGGCAGGAACGGCGCTCTGACGGTAAGCGCAGTCGATGCCCCTGCGGACACGTCAATTACCACTATGTCCTATAACTTAGCCGTATCGGATATCAGTACGGCGAGACGGCAGAGGGTGCTTGCGCAGATACTTTACTATCTGCCCGACATTATAGGCACGCAAGAGGCAAATCAAACGTGGGTCGGCTACCTTTCAAATACTCTCCCGCGATACTACGGCTTCGTCGGTGACGGGCGCGAGGGCGGCACGATAGGCGAGCGATGTCTGATTCTTTACAGTAAGGAACGCTTTGAGCTGCTGGATAGCGACACGGTATGGTTCAGCGGAAAAGAAGCCGCGAAGGAAGATAATGCGCAATACATTCGTATCTATACCTACGCAAAGCTTAAGGATAAGACCACGGGCGAGAACTTCCTGTTCCTTAACACCCACCTCGATACGGCAAACGATGCGGTAAGAGCAAAAGAGGTAGGAATACTTCTTGAATTTCTGAAGGGTTATACCGATATTCCCGTAATTCTCACAGGCGACCTTAACTGCGGAGCGGGGACAGTGCCCATACAGATGCTTTTGCAGACCTCTTTTGAGTCGGTGTTTGATATGACCGACGATAAGTACGGCAGCAACCATATCGACTGGATAATGGCAATCGATACGGGCGTAACGGTAAGCTCGGCAAGAGTGTGCGACGAGAGGGTGAACGGATATTACACGTCCGACCACTATCCGATCTATTCGGAGCTTGAGATAAAGACACCCGAGGGTGGAATTGAAAACAATTGGGATAAGGTGTACCCCACCTCACCCGAGGGATATCTACAGCCCGAACATGATAAGGATGGCGGCGGATTTGACCCCGTTATCTCCTTTGACGGCTTCTTTAAGAACGAGGCTGAACAGCCGACAGACCCCGAGGGTGGCGGAACCCAAGAGCCTGAGGGTGGCGGAACCCAAGAGCCCGAGGGTGGCGGAACCCAAGAGCCTGAGGGTGGTGGAACCCAAGAGCCCGAGGGTGGCTCATTGGGAACTCCCGAGGACACCGACGGAGAGGATTTTTACCCTATATTGCCTTTTTAAAATAAAAAATAAATATAAAGAAAGGAAGAAACACAATGAAAAAAGCATTATCCCTTATCCTTGCGATAATAATGGTAGTCGGCTTGATACCTACGACGACTATCGGCGTTTTTGCAGTGGAAAACTCGGTTGAGCAGGGCTCGACCCAAAGCACTATCCCCGATGGCGCGATTGCCATCAGCACAGCGGAAGAACTTCTTGCCATCGACGGCACGGAGAGCGGTAAGTATTACTATCTTACCAAAAGCATCGACCTTGGAACAGGAGAGGGCGAGAGCTATGCGGTAACAACCTATAATTTACCGCAGATCACTCTCAATAATTCCACTCTTGATGGAAGAGGCCTTAGCATAACGGGATTTAAGCTCACCGGCAATAGCACCGACCATGCGGATGTCAGCTTATTCGCTATGACAGGCAACGTTACCGTTAAGAACCTGACATTCGGAGCAGAAAACGCAACAATTAAATTTGATGTCAACGATACTTGGAATACCTTTTCTGTAGTAATGGCAAATGTTCCTAAGAGCACAGTATGTACGATGGAAAATGTTGTCGTTTACACGGATATGACCTCTAATACAAACGGAAACGGCAGATATTTGGGCGCGATTGCAGGTAAAGTTGAGGGAACTCTCTCCTTGACGGACTGTAAGGTTTACGGAACCGTTACCGATAAGTCTGCCAACAACCCCTCTGGTTGCGGAGGCTTTGTGGGAGGTAGTACCAACACAGCCACTCTCAGCTTCACAGATTGCGTAAACAATGCCAATATTTCTGGATATAAAAAGCTTGGCGGTTTTATAGGATACTCATGCGCTGCAACGGTAAGCTTTGAAGGTTGTACAAATAACGGTGCGATAACCTCTTCGGCAAACGCACTCGTAGGCGGATTTATAGGACAGTATTATGACAATACCGCAACGGCTAATGATTACGATTTTGAGAACTGCACCAACAACGGAACCGTAAGCGGTACTGACGCTATCGGTGGTCTTGTAGGTGAGTGGAACTCAAAAGCGAAAGCAAATAAGGGCACACTTACGGTTACAGGCTTCAACCAGAGCGGAGCGGTCAAGGCAACCAACGGAATCGCAGGCGGAATTATCGGAAAATTCCCATCAAATGATGACCTTATTGTTAATGACCTCAAGAGCGACGATACGGGAAGCGTAGAGGCGACAAGTTATGCAGGCGGTATATTTGGATATTCATCTGATGTTCCCTCGGCAGGGGTTACAGTAACCGTAAACGGCGGTTCAAGCGCGAATTCGATAACGAGCACAAACAATCATGCAGGCGGTGTGGTCGGATATGCGGCTGTTTTAGTAACCTACAATATCTACAACTATACAAACAAGGGCACTGTCACAACAACAGCGGCAAGTATGAACGCGGGCGGTCTGTTTGGACAGCTCAAGACAGTAAAGCCTTTGACGATAAATGGCTTCACAAATGCAGGCAACATCGTTTCCAAGAACAACGGCGCGGCAATGATCGGACAGTATGAGCCTACGGCAAAGGTGGAAATTTCAAACAGTAGAAACACTGCGACAGTAACTGCTCAAAGCGGTAGTGCGGGTATGATCGTCGGTTGGGGAAGCGGAACCGGTGACGTTACCGTTGAGGACTGCGTAAACAGCGGAGCGATGAACGGTGCTGTCAGAGCAGGGGGCTTCTTTGGCGGTATGACCTCGAACAAGCTGACTGTGACCGACGTACAGAACTACGGAACAATAACAGGTAGCGGCAACCACGCAGGCGGCTTTGCGGGTGACTATACGGTTAAAAGCACCGCGTCCTTCGACGGATTTGCTAACTATGCAGCCGTAACGTCCAACGGGACTTCTTCCAATGCGGGAGGTCTCATCGGTCAGGTGACGTTTTATGATACTGCGACGATTTCCAATTTGTCCAATTATGCTCAAGTTATTTCGAAAAAGAATGCGGGAGCAGCTTTTGGATTTTTGTCCATTGCTAAAAGCAAGAAGCTTACCGTAAACGATTTGTTGAACATGGCAGATATAACAGTGAACAACAGTGGACGTTCTGCGGCTGTGTTCGGCTGCGGTAACGGAAGCAACGGTACTGACGCCGCAACTGTTACCTCTGTAGAGTTGAATCGTGTCATTAACTTTGGCGCGATGAAGGGCGGAGTTTGGAACGGCGGTACGATGTTCGGTTTCTTTGAGCAGGGTATCATCATCGTGAATAATTGTATCAGCACAGGCACATTTGCAAACGGCGGAAATGATTTCGCCATCGGTGATGTTACGCATGCGGCGGAAGAAAATCTCACAAAGTCCGGCGTTCTTCAGGCAACAAACAACTACTATTTTGGCATGACTCCTACCGCCGGTTGTGAGAACGGCGCGACGGCTCTTGCCGATCTCGACGCGGCGCTTGTGCTTCTCAACACCGATACCTACAGCGTATGGAAAGGCTTCAAGGCTTCCGACGTTGACACAAACGGAAAGGCTACGGGCATAGTTCTTGCTACTCCCGTGCTCTACGGCGTTCAGACAGGCAAGACCGTCACCGACGGAAAGACCTCCCTTCGATTTGTGGGAACTATTCAGAACACTCTCCGATATAGCGAAATAGGAATTACGGTAAGCCTTAACGGTATTCCTCAGACAAAGAACAGCACATACGTATACGAGCATCTTACCGCCGTTGGAGCTGACGATAACGTTATCAAATACTCTGCGGCAGATATGGGCGGCGCGTACGCATTCGCTCTTACTCTGAAGGACGTTCCTGTTACGGGAACCTACGTATTCACCGTAAAGCCTTACGCCATAGACACCGACGGAACGAGATACGACAATGCTACGGCATACGACGTCACCTTTAAAGACGGCGTGGTGATCAGTGTAGCGGTATCGAAATAATGGGGGTGTAAAATGAAAACATATAAAACACCTATGGCGGATCTTCTTCACGTAGAATCTGCCGACGTTATAACGGGATCGCCCTTTATGGGACTTTTCAAAAACTCCGACGGAGTTTCGGTAGGCTCGGGCGAATCGATAGACTTTGATTATTGGTCTAAGTAAATTCAAATAGCCGTCGTATTTAGCGCGGAACAAAAATACACGGATAGACAATAAGTTAAAATACCGCTCTCACCGTTAAGAAATTGACGGTGGGAGCGGTATTTTTTTAGAAATTCTTGCGTATATCAATTTTTGCGCGTAACATATATCTGTGTGTCATTGCTTTTGAGCGCAGTTATCGATGAGGTCTTTCGCAAATTACTTATATATCAGAATTCAAGTATGCTCCTCTCTGAATTTTCGAGGAGAGACGCCTACGCTTTTCTTGAAAATATCGCTGAAATACGCGGGAGAGCTATACCCAAGAGACTCGCTTATCTCGCTTACAGAAAGAAATCCGTTCTGAAGGAGCTCCTTTGCGGATTCTATGCGTATTCCGTTGCGGTAATCAAGGGGAGTCACTCCTGTAACCTGTTTAAAAACGCGGGTAAAATGATATTTACTCATACAACACATGGCGGCATAGTCCTCAAGGCGCAGATTGCTTTCGCAATTTCTATTCATATGTGTGATTGCGTTAGCTACGCTCCTCCATTGCTTGTCTGATGAGTGGTTAAGCTGAGCCGCCTCTCTTTGTATTATAGAAAGAAGCTGTAAAAGTCGCGATATACAAAGTATCTCGTAGTGGGGGCGTTTTTGAAGAGTCTCCTCGATTATTTCCTCAAAAATTGCCGCTGTACTGTTGTGATGCTCAAATGAATATATTTGCGACGTATTAAGGCTTATGCCGTCGGGTAGCGAGTCGCATTGAAAATGAACGTAATAAAACTCAGCGGTCCTTGAACCCTCATTTATATGGTGCTGCTTTTCATTTGGGGCGAAAATTACGAAATCTCCTGCCTCAGCCACACGTTTTTTATCGAGAAAAAAGCTTTCTTTTCCTTTGGCAACATAAAACAAAAGCCAGTCAGATCTTCCCTGCGGGCGGCATATCACACGTTCGGGTTCTGCAAAAATGTGACCGCAGCTGATAAGCGTCATACCGGCAAGGCTTTCGTTTTGCTCAGAATAGCTACTGAATATCATAGGGCAACATATCTCCTGTGAGCAATATTTCTAAAGTAAACAGCAATAAAACCTATTTACTTTATTAAATTATAGCATTATAATAGAACTGTGTCAATCCCCTAAAAAAAATAAAGGAGAAGTTTGAAATGCCAATAAAGGAAAAATCATTCCGCATAGGTTGCGGCAGATACCTGCAGGAAGCAGGAATTTTACAGAGTCTTGGAGAAGAGGTACTTCGTTTAGGAAAGTTCCCCCTTGTCGTTGGAGGTAAGACTGCTCTGGATATTACCCGTGAAAGAATAGAAAATAGCGTAAAGGATGTATGCGAAAAATATTTTATTGAGGAGCATCGCGGCACGTGTAACCACGAGAGAGCAAAAGAGCTTGCAGAGTTTGCGAAATCCGAGGGATATGATGTTATTGTAGGTGTAGGCGGCGGAGACATAATGGACTTCTCAAAGCTTATAGGCTTCTACGCAGAGCTTCCCGTTATAAACGTTCCCACCTCGTCGGCTACCTGCGCGGCGTATACACCTCTCAGCGTATGCTACAGCCCGGAGTGAAAGACGGTAGGAAGCAGACACTATGAAAGGGAAGTAGATGCGGTTATTGCCGACACGGAAATTCTCGTAAACCAGCCCCCAAGACTTCTGCTTGCCGGAATGTTTGATGCTATCGCTAAATTTATTGAGATAAAGCACCGTTTTGCAGAGGAAAACACGGACTGTCCTCTCGGACTTGACTGGGCGTACGCTATGTCACAGTACTCTTACGCGGAGCTTTGCAAAAAGACCGAACCATGTCTTTCCGATATGGAAAGAGGTGAAATTACAGATACCGTGGAGCGCGTGATCTTCACCTCTATTGCGGCAACCGGCGTAATCAGCGGTATCGCCCGTGGATCTAACCAGACGGCTTTGGCGCACAAGTTCTATGAGATAACCCGTGTGCTTTACTATGAGGATTCCCGTCCTTATCTCCACGGCGAGATAGTAGGCGTAGGACTTCTCCTTCAGAATGCGTTTAACGGCGAGCCCCAAAATAACGGTGATCTCATAGCTCTTATGAAGAAGTACGGTATGCCAAGCTGTCTGACGGATATTGGTATTAAAGCTACTCCCGAAACGTTTGCAGCCTACTATGATAAGCTCGTAAGTACAAGCGCTATTAGCGAAAGCGGAGAGGGCGGAGCAGAGAGACTTCGTGCCGCTATGGAATATCTTTGGAAGCTTGGCTGATATGGAGCGGAATTTTTGGGAAGGATACATAGCTCCCGCGCAAATTTTCGGAAATTTGTATTTTGTAGGCACACGTCCCGCATCCACACACCTTATTGATACGGGTGACGGACTTATAGTGATAGATGCGGGCTTCCCCGAGGCTATGTCTCAGGTTCTGGAAAACATACGCGCCATTGGGTTTGATCCTTCGGAAATTAAGATAATATTGCTCTCTCACGGTCATTATGACCATGCGGGGGCGGCTCTTGAGCTGTCAAGGATAACGGGAGCGCAGATCTATTTGGGTGCGCCTGACCTGAAGATGGTCAACGGAGAGGAGGATACAAGCCTTGCCGAGCTTTTTGACGTAAGGTTTACACAGTTCTTTACTCCCGATTTTCTGCTTGGCGACGGAGACAGGGTAGCTTTAGGCAACACAGATATACTTTGCCTTCTAACTCCGGGACATACCGACGGAACGCTGTCTTTCTTCTTTGACGTGACGGACGGCGAGAAAACGTACAGAGCGGGAATGTTTGGCGGAGCGGGTACAAATACTCTGACTAAGGAATTTCTTACGTCTCACGGTCTGCCGTATTCAAAAAGAGATGAATTTTTGAACTCTGTAAAACGTCTTGAGGGCGAACGTGTGGAAATATTCCTTGGCAATCACGTTGATAATAACGATACCGAGGGTAAGCTTAGAAGACAGGCGCAGGGAGAGAAGGACGCTTTCTATGCTCCCTCGGAATGGCATGAATTTTTAATATCGCGCAGAGAACGACTGAAAAAGGTTATAGAAGGAGATTGAAAATGAACGCAACAATAGAAAAAATATTAAATGAAAAGATAATTATAATAGTGAGAGGTGTTCCGAAGGACAGTCTTCCAAAGCTTGGAGAAGCGCTGTATAGCGCGGGTATCCGAGCAATGGAATGTACTTATGACGCAAAGGGCGAGGTATCCGATGAGGAGACTGCGGAGGGTATAGGACTTCTTGCAAAACAGCTTGAGGGTAGAATGACCGTGGGCGCGGGTACGGTGCTTAGCGCCCGTCAGGTTCAGCTCACCGCGGCGGCAGGGGGAAGATTTATAATTTCTCCCGATACTAACGCCGAGGTAATAGCAGAGACTAAGAAGCTCGGATTAGTAAGTATACCCGGCGCGCTTACCGCAAGCGAGGCTACGGTGGCTCACCGCGCAGGAGCGGATTTTGTAAAGCTTTTCCCCATATCTCAGCTTGGAGCGGGATACGTAAAGGCACTTTGCGCCCCTCTGTCCCATATTCGTTTCCTTGCGGTAGGCGGGGTAAATTCCGACAGTATGCTTGAATATATGCAGAACGGCGCGTGCGGAGTGGGTATCGGATTGAATGCTGAGGATAAACAAGCCATCGCTCGCGGAGACTTCGACTTTATTGAATCCAAATACCGCGAAATGGTAAAGAAGCTGTAATAGTTTTCTATTTATCCCCGAAAAATTCCAATACGTATTGACAATTACGTAGAGCAAACCATTCGCTTATACTTTTTGGGGAAGTGTTGTTGTGAAAATCAACTAAAAGACTATTTAAAAGTTTGTGTTAATTCGACAATTGACATATAGCTCAAAAAATGATATAATGACATTATCAATAATGCAACGTCAAAGCCCGTGGTGTATCTTTTGGAGCTTCATCCGGTCCGAATTTGCCGTAAGAACACGGTTGAGAACCAAAAGTGACTGCGATGGCGTGTATTTCCGAGAACATTAACGGTAATGGGGAAACGCTAAGAAAATTGAGGATAAAAGATTTTTTTTGGCGCTATGATCAATAGCCGCTAAATCTTAAAATACCGTCGGCTTACGTACGTTATTAAACTAAGAAGAAAACAAAATACAAAGAAAGAAGGGAATAACATGAAAAAAATTTTAGCAATTGCACTTATGGTATGTATGCTCGTAACAGTGGTATTGCCCCTGAGTATATCTGCCGAAGAAATCACCTACGGCGGCACGGTTACCGTTAGCTGCGGTGAAGAAAGCGAGACCTTCTCAGAGGCAAATTTTGCCGCTGCTATCAAAAAGCTGAACGGCTACACAGCGGGTGACGCGGTACTTACCTTTAACGGAAACGTTGATTATAACGGAAACGTTAGGATAACAGTTCCCTGTACCATAGTGGGAAATGGTTACACGTTCAAGGGCAGTCAGACCGATAACGCTCTTAAGCTTGCGGGTACGCTTTCCGACAAGACCGTTGTGGCTACTTACGTTAAGGATCTGACCGTATTGGGATATGGCGGTGTAGCTGTATATGACGGTACAAATACCTTGCTTGAAAACGTAAACGTAACTACAACAAACAATCACGCTGTTTATGTAGTCGATGCCGGTTGGAAGAAGCTTGAGATAAGTGGCGGTACGTATAAGGCGACTAATAACGGTATTAATTATTATGTAGCTCAAACCGCAGATACCGAGATCATTATCTCAGACGCTACGTTTACGGCGGGTGCCAAAAAGGATGTAATAAAAGTGAATGGCAGTAAGCTTACGGTAAATAGCGGAACGTTTACAGGTGCCGGTGGTACTGGTACTGACGATAGTGTTATCTCTGTTTTTTCCGTGACAAACAATGGATGCCTTACCATCAACAACGGAACTTTTAAGGCTACCAATAAGTGCAAAGTTTTGTCCTTTGCAAGCGGAGAAAATACCATTAACAACGGAACGTTTACGAGTACAAGTACAGGTGACGTTCTGTCCTTGACAAATGACGGAGACCTTACCGTTTACGGCGGAACGTTTACGAGTACAAGTACAGGTGACGTTCTGTCCTTGACAAACGGCGGAGACCTTACCGTTTACGGCGGAACCTTTACGGCTTCGGGAAACGGAGAAGCTATAAGCTATGAAGGTTCAAGTGAGATAAATATTTATGGCGGTGATTTTTCTTCTACAAGCGGTCACTGTGTTACCGAGGTAGATAACAAGTCATCGGGCTCTGTTCTTAATATTTACGGCGGCACTCTTACCTCGAAATTGGAGTACGTAACGTCGGGTCAAACGAATGATTATGCCAAAGGTAAGGACGTTATAGTAACTTACGATAAGAACGGTTCAAAAGCGTCCGTTCCTAACTCTACTATAAATATATACGGCGGCGTTCTTACAGGTGGTCGTTCCGTAATTAATATGCACTCAAATGATGCGACAGACTTGAAAAACGCGGTAGTCAACGTATACGGCGGCGAGCTGAACGCTAAGAACCATGCGGTGTTCACCTATAATATCGGTGCTGCTGATAAGAAAAATAATGCCGACGTAAATATTTATGGCGGATATATGGCGGGGTCTTCCATATTTGAGGGATGCTTTAGAGGAAGTAATCGTGATGATGACGGAATTACTGGTACGATAAACGTATACGGCGGCACTCTTTCCATAGATAAAGACGGCTCTGTTACCTTGGGTCGTTGCGGCAAGACTACCTTTAATATGTTCGGCGGAGATATTTATGTAACGGGAACCAGAGGCGACAAGACGTTTTACGTATTCCCCAGCAGTGCAATGACAGCGGGTACGGTATCGGGTTACAGATTGTTTATGAGAAGTGACCTTACAATTGCCGAAAGAGACGGCAAATTCGATAATTCTACCAAGCTCAACGGAACATTTAAGGTTAACGGATTTGATTGCGTAGCATACATAGATTCAAAAGTTTATGCAGAAACAAACGGTGTCGCAAACAAGGGCATTACCATTGAGGACGGCGCGGCTATCCGTTTGGTAGACGACGAAAACGGAAACGGAATTCGCTTCACCGCTCACGTTTCTGCGGATACTGTTAATTACGTAAAGACAACTCTTAAGGGCGAGAACGTAAAGTACGGAACTATTCTGTTCAACGCTGACAGCTCTAAGCTTGCGGGCGTAAGCATCTTTACTATTGACTCCTTCAAGAAGGCAGGTCTTGTTACAGGCGAGAGCAACTACGATTATATTCTTATTGACGCAAAGGACGGACTTGACGGTAGCGACACTGACGGATACACAATGAGAACCGCTCTTACGGGTATAAAGAATAACTCCCGTAAGTTTGGCGCTATTCCATACGTAAGCTACGAGATAGACGGACATACCGTTTACCTTTACGGCCAGGTGTACGTTGCGGGCGATAACAGCCGTTCTATGGAGTACGTAGCATACCGCGCTCTCGGCGATGCTAAAGCTGAGGACTACGAAGCGCGCGTAGCAGAGGGCTACTCTCAGAAGATCACCGAGGGATATACCGTATCCTTGAACGGTTATGAGGATATTACAGTCAGCGCGGGTATGTACGTGCCCTACACAGCGGAGCAGAGAGAGCTTCTTGCAACAAAATACGGCATAACAGTTACAAAGATAGAAAACAACTGATCTGTGAGGTGCGATATGAAAAAGAATATTAAATATTTTTACAGCGCGCCCGAGGCTTCCGTGGTTGAGCTTTGCTCAAAGGACGTAATTGCGGTAAGCCACCTATCCTTGCAGCTTTTAAAAGAGGATATAATCGAAGACGCCTTCGCAATGGACTGAGACGCTTATAACCAATAAACAAATGATATCAGGCGGATATTGAATACCGAGGTATGAAATATCCGCTCTGCTTAAGAGGAAAAATTATGATAAAGAAAATATTATGTCTCCTTATAGCGGCTGTTTTCTGTATGGGTGTTCTTGTTTCCTGTACAATCGAAAACGGCGGCGAGGGAGAGCAGCAGAGTCAGAGCGAAAGTCCTGACGTTCAGGATACTACAAACACCGACACTCCCGACGGTATTCCCGCGGAAAACAAGCTTCCCGACATAAACTACGGCGGTAAGGATTATACTGTTCTTACACGCGAGACCTACTACAATGCCGATTTTGAGGCAAAGGATACCGCTACCGACAACGTTGAAGCTGCGGTTTACGCCCGTAACTCTTACGTTTCCAATAAATACGGCGTAAACATAAAGGTAGCTTACTTTAAAGATAGCTCAGAAAAAACCAGTGGAACCAGCGGTGACTCTGCGGTAGGCACCGCAATGACTTCGGGAGAGAATCCCTATGATATTATTGCTACCCACGGACGTTACGCCATAGGCTACGCTACCAACGACTACTGCTACAACTGGAACAGCGAGGTTGGCAGCTCCGTATTCAACCTCTACTATGATTGGTGGTCTCAGGGCGCTCGCGAGTGCTTCACGCTTAACGACAGAATCTATTTTATGACAGGTGACATCTGCCACCTTACAACGGCAGGCTCTTACTGTCTTATGGCTAACGCATCGGTTCTCGGTGATGAGGTTATGAACTCTCTTTACGACGACGTAAAGGCAGGCACTTGGACCTTTGAGAAGATGTCTGAGCTTGCTCTCCAGTATGCTAAGGACGACGGAGACGGTAAATGGGTTGAAAACGGCAAGGATAGACTTGGCTACGTTACCAACCTTTGGGGCGGCTCTTACTGCTCCTTCTTCGCTGCAGGCTGCAGAATAGTTCTCGTTGACGAGATAAACGGACCTCAGATTACTATCACTCAAAAGAACCCCACGGCGGCTCTTGAAAAGTTCTTTACTCTCGTTAACAATGAGAGATGCTACCTTGGCGCTCCCGATTACTCAAAGAACATTCAAAACGGAACGTACGTATTTATGGACATCGTTCTCGACAATATTGCGGCTACCGTAAAGGGACTTAACGAATATCCAAGCTACGGAATCCTGCCCTATCCCAAGACTGCCGAGATAGACAATTACGTATCCCATACCGCAGGTGAATACAGCGTGCTTATTATTCCCAAGAACGTAGCAGACCCCGAGAGAACAGCGGTTATTACCGAGGCTCTCGCTCAGGGCGGACGCGATTTCGTTATTGACGAATACTATGACAAGGTAATTCTTAACCGTACCACCAACTCGGCTAAGGATAAGGAAATGATAGCTATTATCGAGGATTCCCGTATATACGATCTCGGTTACTATTACTCTGGTCTTGACGCGGATAACGGCGGTAAGCCCGGTATTTCCAACCTTCTCTATATGCTTGCTAAAAACGGCAAGGCGGAAGAATTTACCAGCTATTACAGCGGTGCGGTCGGCGCGGCTACGGCTGCTTTCCAAAAGCTGAACACAGCGTATTCCAAATAAAATAACACTTGAGGGCGAGAGGCGAAGCGCCTGTGCGGCTTCGTCCCTCGCCCTTTGCTTTCTTTAAGAAAGGAAAATTAAATGAAAAAATTTTTATCCATATTTTTAGCCCTTCTTATGCTCACGGCTTGTCTCGCTTCCTGTAAAAAGGACAACGCTGACGTCAACCAGACCGACAGCGAAAGCGAAAGCGAGAGTGAGGAGCAGGTCGTCGGACCTGTCGTCCTTGACCTTATCAAGGACGGCGCTACCGAATACAAAATTATCTATCCCGAAAATGCGTCAGAGGAGCTGCAAGGAGCTACGAACACTCTCAGAAACGCCATTCTCAACAAATACGGTGTCGTGCTTAAAATGACAGATGATACTGACGAGATAGACCCTGATGCCTGCGAGATACTTGTGGGCAGAACCAACAGAGAGGAATCCGCCAAGGCTTTGTCGGGAATAGTCGGTAATATGGACTATTTCGCGGGCGTTGTGGGCAACAAGCTCGTTTTTTCGGGTAAGGACGACGGAACGGTAATGAACGCTGTTCTCTACTTTGTAAATCACGTATTAAATAAAGTTTCCGAAGAGGACCTTGCGGCGAAGAATCTCTCATTTTCAAGCGAGCAGAACTATCTGTACAACGCAACCTATCCTTTCCCCGATCTTAAGCTTCTCGGAGAGGATATAACCGATTACAAGATAGTAGTTCCCGCGGCATCTGAGGTCAAATACGAGGTGCTTGCCAGCGAGCTTTCTTACTATATCAACAATATGACCGGCAGACCCTTGTCTGTCATAAAGGATACCGAGGCAAGCGGCTCTAAGGAGCTTTGGATCGGTAAGCTCCCCGATTCCACCACAGTCCTTAAAGAACATGAATATGCTATCACCGTTAAGGGAGATTGTCTTGAGCTTGCGGCTGAGTCGCTTTCCGCAATGATGGAAATGCTGTCCGAGTCGCAGAAGCTTTTCACAGGCGGAACGCTTTCCGACGCGGCTAAGAAGGATAGCGGAGAGATTATACGGCAGGATGTATCCACCCTTGATAAGAATGTGGGTAAGGCTGCGTTTAACAAGCTTGGCGAGTTCCGTATAATGTACCACAACGTATGGGGCTGGTACGATGGAAACAACCGCTCTCAGCCTGTTTCTCAGAGAATGGAGATACTCTATGATACCTATATGGAATACGCTCCCGACGTTCTCTGCTTGCAAGAGGTTACAGGTCTTATCAGAGCTGACAAGGATTTCTCACTTATCGAAAAGCTTTGCCAGTCGGGATATGCCGAGGTAGAGGTTGATCCCGTAGACGGACTTCTGACCGCTACTCCCATACTTTACCGTACCGATGCTTTCAAGCTTATAGCGAAGGGCGTTCACAAGTTTACGGGTAACGGCTCCGGCAGCGATAAATTCATTACGTGGGCTGTTCTCGAAGCTCTCGACGCAAACGGACAGGGAACAGGCGAGACGGTTGCCGTTATGTCAATACACCTTGCGTATCAGGAAGGTAACGTAGGCGACAATTACAGAGAGGACCAGATAAAGAATATTGTCTCGCCTCTTGCCAAGGAGCTTGCGGGCAGATACGTATGCCCCGTTATTATCGGCGGCGATATGAACTGCACTATCGGTAAAAAGGCATTTAAGCTTTACGCCGAAAATGGCATAAAGGACGTTTTTGATGTCCTTTCCGAGGATAAGAGAGACGACTATAAGTCCTACTACGCTCATCCTAAGCTCAACGCCGATACGGCATTGTTTGAAAAGACAGCAAAGACTCCCGGCGGAAAGTATGAGTACGCAATCGACCACGTGGTTTATCTCGGCGAAGGACTTGATTTCGGTTGCTTCACAATACTTGCCGAGGATTACGCGATGCGAGGAGCTGACCACGCGCCATTGCTTGTGGATTTTGACCTTTCCTCTATAATTGAGGACTACACAGAGGCGGATCATACCAAGAATTATTGATAGTCTCGGAGGGAAAAATGAAAAACTGCACGATAATGTACCACAATATCTGGGGCTGGAACGAAAGCGAGACCAACCCCACCCCCCTGCGCAACAGATATCTTTTTGACAGCTATCTTACCTACCGTCCCGAGATACTTTGCTTGCAGGAGGTTACCCGTATGATGCGCTTCAACGGGGAATTTCCAATAATCGCTAAGCTTTGTGAGAATGGCTATGCCGAGGCAGAGGTTGAGCCTTACAAGGAAAAATATTACACGGCAACTCCCATTCTCTACCGCACGGACGTTTTCAAGCTTACAGATAAGGGCGTTTACAAGTTCGGAACGGTAGAGGGCGCTCCCGACGAGGGAAGCGGCGGCGCTGACAAATTTATTACGTGGGCTGTTCTTGAGCGGATCGAGAGCGGTGAGCTTCTCGGAGTGGTTTCGGTGCATCTTGCGTATCAGCGCGGCGAGGAAGGTGAGGCGTTTAGACTCTCACAGGTACCGCTTGTACTGGAAACTGCAAAGAATATTGCCGAGAAATATTCGTGTCCCGTTATAGTCGGCGGAGATATGAACTGCAACCAGCTCTCAAAGCCTTACGCGGCTTACCTTGAGGGAGGTCTTTCCGACGTGTTTGACTATTTCCCCAAGGACGGTGAGGGCAGAAATCCCAATTGCGACGACTACACGTCTCACTACGGATATCCTGTTTTCAATACGGAAAAGGGAGTATTTGAGAGACATCAGACTATTCCCGCAAGAAAATATTGGGAGGCTATCGACCATATCTTCTATTTAGGGGATAAGCTTAATTTCCATTATTTTAAGATAGTTACGGATACAGACGCCCTTCTGGGCTCTGACCACGCGCCTCTGTTGATTGAGGTCGATGTTTAACGAGGGGATAACCCATGGCGTATAAAAGGCTGTCATATCAAGGCGTTTCGTAGTCTTGATATGACAGCTATAAAGAAAGGAATTTTATGAAGCTCAGAATTTTTGCAGGACTTTTGTGCTTGGCTTTTGCTATATCCTTTGCGGCTTGTACGGGTAACAAAGGAGAATCAGAGTATAATACGGAAGAAAACGACGAATCAATAACCGATACAGTGGGTACGGAAGATACGTCAGACGATAGCGCGTCCGATACCTCTGAAAGTGTCGGAGACACCGTGTTTGGTGATGATACCGTTAAAGAGGACATAATTGTAGACGGCTTTAATTAATGCCATAGAAAAAACGGTGCTATGCACCTACAAGAGGAATATATGAAAAAAATCAAGAGAAAAATATCATATCTGCTGGCTGTCTGTATGATGCTTGCTGTGTTTGTTCCTGTGAGCGCAACGACGGCTGTCTCGGCAGAGGATATGGCGCAGATACTGAACAGTGACGGCTCTGTTTATTCAACTCTTACCGAGCTTAGCGGTAAAACTGTTACTTTGACCGGCGGTCAGACGTTTAAGCTTCTTACAGATGTCGGCATAGAGTCTCCGATAACAGTAAAAAGCAGCGGAAAATGCTATATAGACGGAGGCGCTTACAGGCTTACGTCTACCGCAGCTGTCTTTTCTATCGAAGGCGGCTCGGACGTAACCGTAATAGGCGGTTCGTTTTTTTCAACAAATAGTTCCCACATTATAATTCTTACTTCGGGTACAGTCGGGCTTACCGTGAACGGCGGTTATTTTTACGCTAAAAACAGAAGCATAACCTCAAGCGGCGGAAGCGGACATACAATTACTGTAAACGGCGGTACTTTTGTAAGTGATACGGGAGTGTGTATCCGAATCGACCACGGAACCGTAAATCTTAACGGCGGAGACGTTTACGCCAAGGGAATTGCGGGTGACAAATTGAGCTACGGAGTTGCCGCAGGTAACGGCACTGTAAATAAAGGAAAGCTTTACAGAATACAAACTACCGGCGCTGACGGAACAAAGGGTCTAAGCTACGGCGAGCTTCGCGGAAAAAACGGAATAAATCTGTTGGACGGAGCGGCGGTAAGACTTGTTGGAAACGAGAATGCTCAGCACGGAATACGCTTTACTACGAAAATAACTCCCGAGCTTATCACCTATGTGAATGAGCTTAAGGATAATAATACCGAGCTTATCTTTGGAACGCTTTTAATTCCCACAGAAAAGCTGAGCGCGGCGGAATGCTTTACGGCAGATGCTCTCCGCGCCGCGGGACTGAGATCAAACCTTGAAAATCCCAACGGATACGACTATGCGTTTATCGACGCGACCGAAAATGGAATAACGGGAAACAATGGCTCGGGCTTTACCGTGCGTTGCGCTCTTGTGGGCTTGAAAAACAGCGCGAGAGATTTCTCGGCTGTGGCATACGTTAAGTATATAAAGGACGGTCACACGGTTTATGCTTACGGAACTTACGATGAAAGCCTGAACAGCCGTTCTATGACATACGTGGCGTTTAAGGCTCTATCGGATAAATCATCGGTGCAGGAAAACGGATATGATTATCTTGTAGATGAGACCTATACTGTAAAGTACGGAAATGAGACAGCGGTAATAAACGCAGGTGAGTATATCCCTTACAAGGAAGAACATATATCAAAGCTTCGGGAATACGTTCCGTCAGCCGTGATCGAGCTGTTTGAGTTTTTCGGACAGAACGGAATAAATGGCTACAAGCTTGTTATTCCCGAGGATACGGGCATTAAGGAGACACGTTTCGCAAAGCTTTTTGCTCAGTATATAAAGGCTGTATTCAATTACGATATTCCCATTATATCCGATGCTCAGGCTACGGGAGACAGGGAAATATACGTGGGTATTACCTCTAAGACGCAAACGCAGGTAGGCAAATATGAATACGCGGTGGTTGCGAGAGACGGTTGCTTGGAGCTTGCGGCGGTTTCTATATACAGCTTTGAAAATATGCTTGACTACGTGTGCGAGCTTGTCCTTGACAGCGTAGAAGCGGGCGACAGAGAGATCGAACGCGAGGACGTTTCAAGTTCCTTTAAGGACGGTACGGAGCTTGTTTTGGGTAAAACAGGTGATCTTCGCATAATGTACCATAACGTATGGGGCTGGTCAAATCTTGTTGACTATGATAAGCCTATATCTCAGGCGAATGAAATACTTTATGACACCTATCTTGAATACGCGCCTGATATTCTTTGCTTGCAGGAGGTTACGTCCGAGGTTAAAAATAACGAGGATTTCCCGCTTGTTGAGAAGCTTTGTAAGGATGGCGGATATGCAGAGGTCGAGGTCGATCCTGTGCTTAAATTGGACGGAATATATTATACGGCAACGCCTATTCTCTACCGCCCCGAGATTTTAAAATTGCTGGATAGCGGCAGAACAAAATTCGGATACGGCTTGGGTATTACCGACAAATATCTTCAAGAAAGCGAAGGACCTGACAAGTGGGCGACCTATGCTGTCTTTGAGGTCCTTGATGAAAACGGAAAGGGAACGGGAACAAAAATAGGTGTTATATCCGTGCATCTTTCGGAAAAGGAAGATAATCACAGACTTGCCCAAATTCCCGACGTGCTTAAAATAGCCAATGATATAAAAAATAAATACGGCTGTCCCGTAATGATGGGCGGAGATATAAACTGCACCATAAACACTGCTCCCCACAATGAGCTTTTGAATAAAGGCTTTGAGGACGTGTGGATGGCTATGGACGGAGCAGAGGGCAGAGAGGACGTATCCACAAGATACAGTTATCCTACCTTCAATGAGGAGTCGGGGTTGTTGGAAGGCAATTTTAATGCAATCAACGGGAAATACAAGTCAAGCGCCATAGACCATATATTCTGTTACAACAAGGACTCGGGATATATAAACTATAAGACCTTTGACGTTGTTACGGATAATTACGTAATGCGCGCTTCCGACCATGCGCCGATATTGCTTGATTTCGATATATTCTCAATATATCCCGATTACACAAGATCCGAATATTCTAAAAATTACTAAAAAATATGGGTCTGTCCTATCCTCGGCAGACATGTGTGAGAATAGGGCAGACCCATAAAATAAGCTTTATATACGTTTGGTTGTCTTTCGTGTGAAAAGCCTTGTGGGAAGAACGACCTGAGTTTTCTTTTGGTCATCTCGGTTATCGTTTTTCTTCTTTGACATAAGAGCGAAAAGCGTTTCGGATGCAACGTGCGCCATATTTTTCTTGGAAACGCTTACGGATGTCAGCTGTGTGGGGAAGATGTAGTCGGAGCAGACGTTGTCAAATCCGATAACAGACACGTCATCGGGAACAGACTTTCCAAGGGCAACAAGCTCCCGTATTACTTCATATGCAAGCATATCGTTAAATGCGACGATTGCGGTACACTCGGGGTGAGCTACGAGAAATTCGCGTATTCTCTGACTGTTGTTGCCACCCGTAAGGGTAAGAGTGAGAACAAGCTCCTCGCTAAATGGTATGCCGTTACTCTCAAGAGCGCGGGTATATCCCGCAAGACGCTCACTGTTTGAGGATATGGTGTCATTAGTTTTAACGTATCCTATGATCTTATGACCGAGAGACAGAAGATGCTCGGTTGCGATATATGCTCCGTTTTCGTCGTCGCATATTACGTAGTGAGTGTCAGGCTCTTTTTCAAAGCGTCTACCGATAAGCACGAAAGGGATACCCGAACGCTCTAACAGATATATGGCATCGGTGCTTTTCTGGCAGGGACAGATTATGACGCCCTCAACGTTCTGAGCGATAGACAGGCGCACCGCGTTTATCTCCTCTGCGGCATTCTCGTTGGTATTCATAAAGAATGGCGTTATGCCGTGGCTTCTGAAAAACTCCTCTATCTCACGGAAAACTATAGTGAAATGGGGGTTTATAATGTCGGGGAGAATTATAGAAATAATTCTGGTCTTCCCCGATTTTATGCTGCTTGCGCGGAGATTGGGTATATAATCAAGCTCTTTAGCTACCTGACGGATACGAGCCTTAGTGGCTTCGGAAATGTCGGGCTCATCGCGCAGAGCGTGGGAGATAGTATTTATAGAATAGCCTGTTGCGGCGGCTATGTCCTTGAGACGTACCTTCATGGGATTCCTCCGTAATTGTCAATATCACATTCCATTATATCATAAAAATCTTTTTGTTTCAACAATTTTCTGAACTTTTTTATCTAATAAGTACAAATATCTACATTAACGCTAATGAGATTTATAACAAACGCAAAAACAGCAAATTTTAACGGTGGGTGAAAATGAATAAACAACTTTACAATTATTACATTATAGAGCGCACTCATAGGTACGCTCGCCAAAAATGGGAGATAGATCTTGCAACCGAGTACGCAGAGAAGGGAATGAGCCCCGAGGAGCGTATGACAGACCGTTTTTGCCGTCTGTGCGAAAAGGAGACCCCCGTAATTCAGGAATTTGAGAAGATAGCGATGGTCAGAACCGTTGCGAATATTCCCGATTGCTTTACGGCAGAGGAATGGGCAGATATAAGAAAAGAGAAATACGTTCACGAGCTTGGATACGTTTCAAACCTGACCCCTAACTACGCGAAAACTATCGCAGAGGGTCTTCTTGCCCGCAGAGGAGAGGCAACTGATGCTCAGAAGCGTTCAATAGACGCGCTTCTTGGTCTTTGCGACCGTTACAGAGCTGAGGCGGAGCGTATGGGAAGAGACGACCTCGTTAAGATATTTGATCGTGTTCCGAGATACGGAGCCCGTAATTTCCGTGAGGCGTTGCAGTTCTTCAGAATACTTCATTACGCCCTTTGGCTTGAGGGAAACTACCATAATACCGTAGGACGGTTTGACGTTTATATGTATCCCTATTTCAAGGCAGATATGGATGCGGGTGTTTATACGAAGGAGGAGGCTCTTGACCTTATTGAGGATTTCTTTATATCCTTCAACAAGGACAGCGACCTTTACGTTGGCGTTCAGCAGGGTGATAACGGACAGAGTATGGTTCTTGGCGGTATAGACGAGAATGGTACAGATTGCTTCTCCGAGCTCTCCGAGCTTTGTCTTACGGCAAGCAGAAATCTGAAGCTTATCGACCCAAAGATAAATCTCCGCGTATCAAAAAATACCCCTATTGAAATATATGAAAAGGGTACTGAGCTTACGCAGGCAGGTCTTGGATTTCCTCAGTATTCAAACGATGACGTTGTTATCCCCGCCCTTATAAAGATGGGATACGAGCCAAAGGATGCGGTGAACTACACCGTAGCCGCTTGCTGGGA
Source organism: Eubacteriales bacterium (assembly GCA_045653705.1). GTDB lineage: Bacteria > Bacillota > Clostridia > Oscillospirales > CAG-272 > HGM12713. The sequence continues at coordinate 31,006 of JAZOMG010000040.1, forward strand.
GTACATAATACCCGGTGTGGGCGATGATATAGCTAACATCGGAGCTGTAAACTTCCCGAGGATAGTTGACGAGGCTATAAGGGACTATCTGCCCTGCGGCAAGGATTTTGACGGTCTTATGGACAGAGTTCGCAAGGGCGTATATGATGAATGTGACAGAATAACCTCATCCATAGGTGAGGTATGGTTTGCGCCTTCTCCCTTTATGGAGCTTTTGAGAGATGAGAAAAAATACCACAATTTCGGACTTCACGGTTGCGGTATTGCAAGTGCAGCTGACGCTCTTGCGGCTGTAAAGCAGTACGTTTTTGATGAAAAGAGCGTAGCTGCGGACAGACTTATCTCTGCCCTTGACAATGATTTTGCCACCGACCCCGAGCTTCTGCATAAGCTTCGCTTTGAAGCTCCCAAGATGGGTAAGGACGACGACAGAGCCGACCTTATGGCGCGCGATATTATGAATATCTTTGCCGATGCTCTTGAGGGTAAAAAGAATTATTACGGAGGTATATGGCGCGCGGGTACAGGAACGGCTATGTACTATCTTTGGTATGCCAGAGAGCTTGGCGCTACCGCAGACGGCAGACGCGCGGGCGAGCCCTTCGGTACTAACTTTTCGGCAAGCTTGTTCGCGGACCTTTCCGACCCCATAGGTGTAGTTCGCTCCTTTACGAAACAGGATGTTGAAAGAACTATCAACGGCGGTCCTCTTACCCTTGAGTTTGCGGGCGGTATATTCAATAGCGCCGAAAACAGAAAAAAGGTAGCCGAGCTTCTTCGGTACTTCATACACAGAGGCGGACATCAGCTTCAGCTCAACGCCGTTGACGCAGAGGCTATGAAGGCGGCTCAGAAGGACCCCGAACGGTACAGACAGCTTGTTGTCCGTATCTGGGGATGGTCGGCATATTTCGTAGAGCTTGATAAGGAATTTCAGGATCACGTTATGGCAAGACAGGAGTATTCCGTCTGATGCGTGGGATCGTATTTGACATCAAGGAATTTGCACTTAATGACGGAGAGGGCATACGGACAACTGTATTCCTTAAAGGCTGTCCTCTCCGCTGTATATGGTGTCACAATCCCGAAGGATTATCCTGGGAGCCCGAGCTATATCAGAAATCGGGCTGTGAGGGGTGTGGACTGTGTATGCGCCCCTGCGACCACGAGGACTGCAAGCCCTTCGGTCGGTGTGTTCACATCTGTCAGAAAAATCTTCTTCGCATAGCGGGAGTTGAATGGGAGAGCGATGCTCTTGCCCGTGAGCTTCTCAAAAAGAGCGATATATACGAAATAACGGGCGGCGGCGTGACCCTCTCGGGAGGAGAGCCTCTTATGCAGTCAGACTTTTCCTACGCACTCTTACGGGAGCTTTCGGGAAAGGTCCATAGAGCTATCGAAACATCGGGATATGCCCATAAAGAGGTGTTCTCGCGGGTCATAGGCGAATGTGATTTCGTATATATGGATCTGAAGCTTTGCGACAGAGACGAGCATAAAAAATATACAGGCGTATTTAACGATGTGATAATAGAAAACGCCCTTGCTTTAAAGGAAAGCGGTATTCCTCACAAATTCCGTATTCCTTTGGTGGCGGGCATAACCGATACTGCCGAAAATCTGGGCGGACTTTCAGAAATTGTCGGTGACAGTGAGGTAGAGCTTCTCTCCTACAACATATTAGCCCCCGCAAAATACAGGAGCGTCGGACGGGAATTCAGTAAGACCATTGATCCCGAAAGGAAGATAAACGCAGACATATCGCTCTTTAGGCGAGCGACGCTCAAAAAATAATTTTTGAGATATCATATGGAGGAAAAATGGAAGATCTGAAAAGAATTACGGCGGTACTGTATACCGTTAACGGAAAAGAAGTAGCCTTTGAGTCTCCCTCGGCGGAAGGGGAAACCTCGGTTTCTTGGACGCTCGAGGGTAGGGAGGGCGTTACTGCTTGCTACCTGAGCGCTACCTGTAAGGAAGGTATTGACGGTTTGAAGGGAATCGTGCTTCGTCCACATATAGACGGTTCTGAGATATCGGCTATGGCGATAAGAAACCACAGTGAATTCTGGTGTATTCCTAATTTCTATACGGCGCTTGATCAGATACCCGAGGAAGCGAGACTTCAGTCCTTGCTTATAAAGGAAGGGGAAAAATACAGATACTATATACCCGTATGCGACAGTAGGTATAAGACCCTTATATTTGGTTGTGATGGCGGATTTGAATTTCGTAGCTTCTCAAACTACGATGGTTTGACAGAGTGTAGCAGACAGTTGGCCTTTGTTTGCGGAGAGGGAGACGAGCCCTTTGAGCTTATGAGGCGGTGCGCTAAGGCGGTAGCCGTACTGCTTGACAACGGACTTCGTATGAGAGAAGAGAGAGATATGCCCGAGGTTTTTGAATATCTCGGCTGGTGTTCTTGGGATGCGCTTCAGATACGTGTAAATCACGAAGGACTTCTTGAGAAGGCAAGAGAGTTCAAGGAAAAGAACGTGCCCGTAAGATTTGCTATAATCGATGATATGTGGGCAGATTGTCCGGGACTTAACGAGATTCCCGCAGACGCAAGCTTCAAGGATATGATAAAGACGATGAAGCAGTCAAAGATGCGCCGCTTTGAGGGTGACCCAAAGAGATTTCCTAAGGGAATGAAGGCGGCTATTGAGGACCTTCGCGCAGAGGGTATTGACAAAATAGGCGTTTGGTTTCCTACCACGGGATATTGGAAGGGCTTTACAGACGATGGTGAGGCAGAGGAAATGGCAGACCTCATTCAAATGAGCCCCAGAGAGCGTCTCATAGTTAAGCCCGAAACCGAGAAGGCGTTTGCATTCTTTGACCGTCTTTGCTCTAAGGTAAGGTCATGGGGAGGCGACTTTGTAAAGATAGACAACCAATCCTTCCACAGAACTAATTACGCTAATATAAAGCCTATCGGAGAGAGCGCACGCGCTATTCAGGTAGCTATCGATAGCGCCACGGGATCAAACTTTGGCGGCGCGCTTATAAACTGTATGGGAATGACCTCCGAGTGTATGTTCAACAGAAGAAGCAGCGCGGTCTGCCGTTGCTCGGACGATTTTATGCCCGAAAGCAGAGATTGGTTTGCTAAAAATATTCTTGAGTGCGCTTATAACGGCACGCTTCAGGGACAGTATTACGTCAACGACTGGGATATGTGGTGGACAGACGACGATCAGGCGAGAAAAAATAGTCTTTGCAGAGCTATCAGCGGTGGTCCTGTATACGTAAGTGATAAGCTGGGGCGCACTGATGGCGAGCTTTTGAAGCCTCTTATCCTTGAGGACGGACGTATACTCCGTCCCGATAACAGCGCAATGCCCACAGCCGATTGCCTTGCCGTTGATCCCACAAAATCGGGAAAAATATTTAAAATACAGAACAGAGTAGGTGAAAACGGAGTTGCCGCCGTATTTAATATTGATACGGAAAACAGAAGTGTTAGCGGAACGCTTGGCGCGGCAGATATGGGACTTGCCGACGGTGAGTACGCTTACTATGAGTATTTTACGGGTGAGGCAGGTATATTGAGAGAGGGTGAGTCATTGACGATCACTCTTGAAAATAATGACGTATTCAGGCTTTATACCTTTGTTCCTTATAAGAAGGGCAGTGTGTCGGTGCTCGGACGTCTTGATAAATTTATAGGTATCAAGGCTGTAGAGAGGTTAACTAAGAGGGGCGTGAGCCTTTTGGAGGGCGGTATTGTAGGATTTATTTCGGAGACCCTAATCACAGTTGAATCCGACGATGGCGCGGTTTCGGTCGAAAGAAATGGAATGCTTACGGTCGCTTGTACCGACTCAAAAGTAAAGGAACTCTATTATACTTCAAGTAATACCTAAAAGCTAATAAAATCAATACCTTTAAGGGAGTAAACTACGGTTTACTCCCTCTTTTCTTTTGTGATGATTTTTGCTAAAGAAATATCTGTTTGTGGAATTTTATCGGAACTTTTAGTTTTTTAATATGACAAAAAATTAAAAATTAGAAGTTTCCATATTGGAAGTTTTTTGATAGCTTAATTATATCAAAAATCCCCGCTCTTGCGAACGGGGGGAAGTGCTTGCTTTGAAAAAACACTGAAATTTTACGTATTCAGGAGTTGTGGATTTGACGAAGTGCCTTATCTGTCATAAGGCGATTTCAAAATACGCCTGATTGATCAAACAACCAACTCCACCGTTCCCTCAAAGGCTTTATAAACCTTTTCAGCCATAGCTTCTACACATAGATTAGCTATGCAACCCTCATGTTTATCATAAAGCTTCGAATGCATAGAGCGATATCCCGCTACGGATATGGGCATTAGGACTATTTGCGGTTCTACGTATCTGTAAAAATCAACGCAGTAGGAGTCGCACAATGCGTGATGAGGCATTTGTAAAATATCACACTTTAATTTTTTTGCGTATCGCCATGCCGTTACTTGCATGCTGCGTCCGTAGGCATCGCCTGTTATCATGACTTTTTTCTCTTTACCTTTAACGGTAAATATAAGAGAACAGAAATTAAAATTACCGCCTGCTGTATTTAAAATAGAGCAATCATCAGGCACATACAGAAATTCTATAGTAATATCATCTAGCACGAAGATTTCATTTCGCATTGGCTGATGCCTTTTTGCACACATAAGGTCGCATATTTCATTCATCTCGTCGTTGGCTCCCTTTAAGGCATTCGGCTCGCCGTCTTTATTGCAAAATTCGTCAGGAAACCAATAGATAAATTCCTTAACCGTGATACGATTTTTCAACTCGGTATTTTGGCTTATTTGTTGTATCGCACCAAAATGGTCATGATGTGGGTGAGTGATTATCCAGAGATCGATCTCAGGCTTTTTTTGGTCGGTACGAGACTCTAAAAGTTCAACGAAGTTCTCCGCGTCATTTGCTTGACCGCCATCAATGACGATGAGCCTACCGTTTTTCGTAACTATAACGTCTCCCATTCCCGCCGCGGACCAACCCGATTTGCTATCAAAAGGACCATCGTACAGAGAATCCTTTGTCATATACTGAATAAACTTTGCCATAAAAATCCCTCCATTTATGATTTTTTTTGCATTTGCTTTTTATATTTTTGCGGAGATATTCCCCCCACCGACACGAAAACCTTACGGAAATATTCGGGATTGGAAAAATAAAGATGTCTTGAAACCTCCTCTACCGAAAGATCCTCTGCCAGCATTTTTTGCGCAAGCTCCATCTTTTTTGCGGTAATGTATTTGTGAGGAGACATACCGAACTCTTTAACAAACATTCGGTGTACAGTCCGCCTGCTCACGTAAAACGCATTGCCAAGCGAATCCACGGTGATCTCGCTTTGCAAAAGATTATTATCAATGTATTTGACCATCTCGCTGATGCTTGCCGAGCGAAGCTCCTTTTTTTGCATTTCCTGAAAGCGCCTTATATCATCAAACAGGTCTATAAGCACGTGAGACAGCTTGCGGTCGTCATCTGCGGGCGCGTCCTCGTTATAGGTGGAAAGTATGGAAAGCATATCATCCAGATGCTTTTCGGCATCGAAATGTAATATAAGCACTTGATTTTTAATACCGTAAGCTTTAAGAAGCGACGGCACAAGCTGTCCGTTCAGATTGATCCACTTCTTTACAAATGGGGTTTTTGGGTCTGAATGATACGAGCCGCTGAATTCCGAATTGAGCAAATAGAAATCCCCCTCCGAAACCTTTTTTGTAATTCCGTTGTAGGTAATATGCCCACAGCCCGACACAACGTATTCGAGGACCACAAACCACCGTTTGTCAAAGCCTCTCGATTGGAGATCCACAAAATACTTTGGGTCGGCGCGTGTGATCCCCCCCATAAGAGGCACAACAGGGTCAAGGGAATTACGGATTATAGATCTTACAAAAACAAAATCATCAGCCGAGGTATTGATCGTGTTGTTTTTTAACCTGAATTTACTGTATTTGGACGGATATACCGTTTCTGTCTGTTTTTCCATAGCGCACCTCCTTGGTATGCGAGTTCAGTATAACATGGCTGTCCCTTTTTGTCAATAACAAATTTTAGCAGCATAATATTCGTCAGGAAACACTTCATTGTGAATTGTTCACAAACAGGCGTCGCCAATTAAGTGATATATGCACAAACAAAACATTGTTTTTATTAAAATAATATTTTTTTGTTTTTAAAAAACAGTCACAAATGGGACAGAATAGTCTCAAATTTATGGGGTAGCGTTAAAAACAGGCACATTTTGAGTATTGTATGTAATTCGCTCTTATGCTATAATGAAATCGAAGCTAAATACAAGTAACTATTGCAACTTGCACAAATCACAAGGCTTCACGGATGCGGGAAAGGGTAACCGTATCCTCGTCTCAAATCTAAATAAAAAAGGAGAGAAAACTATGGAAATCAAAAAGAGATTAAAGACGACCCTTGCCATCCTTATGTCGCTTGTTCTGCTTTCAGCCGCGTTCCCGATCACGGCGGCGGCGACAGACGGAGATGAGGCGGTATGTAAGATAGGTGATACTCCCTATACCTCTATCGCCGATGCTGTGGCAAACGCCGCCGACGGCGCAGTCATCGACGTGATAGCAGATACGACCATAAGCGCCGCTATAACCGTTGAAAAGAAGATAACGCTCACTTCCTCAAACGGAAGCACGATATCTACGGATAAGCAAAATGCCCTTACGGTTGGAACATTAGACGCAGACAAAAATCCTGTAACCTCAGGTGAGCTTACCGTTTCGGGAGATCTTAAGATCATTTCTTGCGTATCTCAGGCAATAAACCTAAAGTACGGTAAGGTTACAACCAAGGACAACGTTGAGATTGCGGCTACACTTGATACCATAAACATAGGTACAAACGCCGTTCCCACAACCACAGTGACCGAGCTTGTCATCGAGGGCGGAACAATAGCCTCCACAACCGAGGATAACGCTACTAAGAGTGCGGTATTTATTGGCACACGCGCGACAAAGGTGACCATTTCGGGCGGCTTGATAAAAGGACAGAAAAACGGCGCTCTCAGAAACAAAGCCAAGGACTCTGTCATTACAATGACAGGCGGTGAGATAAGCGCAAAGTCGCAGACAGTATATTACTACGACGTAGTCGGCGGTACGTTCAATATGACGGGCGGTACTGTAAGAACCACCGAGGGAAACCAGTGCTTCTATTTCTACAACGGAACTAACAAGGTAACGCTGAACATATCGGGCGGTGAGCTTGTATCGGCAAAAGAGAACGCACTATACTATTATAAGTCAGGCGGAGTTGATACGATCATAACAGGCGGAAACATAACCGCTAAGGCAAACACAATAAGCGTTGACAGCGCAAAACAGAAAATAGATATCTCAGGCGGTACGGTTACCGCTACGGAATACACCGCTCTGAAGGCTACCGCAACGGTACAGGATACGACGGTCACCATATCCGACACAGCAACCCTGACATCTCCCAAGACAACCGTTAGACTTAACAATCCTACGTTCAAGGTAAACATAACAGGCGGTACGGTAATCGCTACCAATACCACTCCCATAAAGCTTGAGCTTGGAACATTGAACGTAACAGGAGGAAAGATCATACTTAACAGCTCTTCCGAGGAGGCGTTTGTTATAGATTCTTCCTACGATGCGGAAAACGAGCTGTCTGCAACGGCAAACATAAAGGGCGGTCTGTTCATCAATGAGAATACCGCGAACACCGCTTTGTTTAATATAGCCGAGAACGCAGAGCCTATAAACTACGAAGCGGGCAAGCTTATGTACACAAGCAATATCACTAACATAATCAATGGAGGTCTCAAAGCCCCCAAGAATGCCGAGGCAGTCTACGATTGGAACGGCAACAAGGAAGCCGACGCGGGCGAGACCTACTATATTTACAATCGCTTTGCGGGAGCTGAGGAGACCTACGCGGGCGCTATGCTCGACGGCGCAACCGTCCGTCTCGTTGAGAACAGCAGCGGTTTGAGATTTACCACCGACTTCTCCAAGGCTGTGGTTGACGCTCTCGCGGCTAAGGGTACTGTTCCCTACGGAACTATCATCGTTCCTACCGAGTACCTCACCTCTCTCGATAACTTTACCGTTGCGGCTCTTACAGCAAAGTACGGCGAAAACGGATACCTCAATATCCTCTGTGAGGACGGTAATGGTCCTATAGCAAACGATGACGGAAGCATAAGTATTCAGGCGGCTATCGTAAACATCAAGGAAGAAAATTACAGCACCGCATTTTCGGCAGTAGCATACGCTTGCGTGAACGGCGAGTACTTCTACACCGCATTTGACCAGTGCGTAAACGCAGCTACCGTCAAGGACGTTGCCGCAGCGGCGCTTGCCGACACGGAAGCCACCTACACCGACGCGCAAACCGCTATCCTTAACGGATACGTTGCTTAAACAGGAGGAAGATTATGAAGAAATTAAGTCTTTTGATAGCCTTGATGCTTTGTCTCGGTTGCTTTTTCCTTACCGCTTGCAGCGATAACGAACAACCCCCGTCAACACCCGAGGTAAGCGATACCGATGATACGACAGCAGATACAACGGCTGATACCACCGATGATACGTCCGATACGGAAAATGAGACGACCGAAAGAGGACCTATCGATGATGGCAAGGATGCTTACGCCGACGATATATACGAGGGAGTGACCCCCGAGATATACGGCTGATCCAAGGACAAATAAGCTGAGGGCTATACATAGCCCTCGGCATTGTCGCCTTATAGAAACATGAAAGAAAATTCTATCAATATTCCCAAAAATGAAAATTTGAGAATACTTCAAATTACCGATATGCAGATAATCGATGCGTCCCAATGCCGCAGACCCGACAGGCTTACGCCCCAAAGGCTTGAGGATTGGTCGCCCTTGTGCGTTGAGAAAAACTGCTATTCACATATCAGAGATCTGGTTACACAAGCCGCCCCCCATCTTATACTCGTAACGGGAGACATCGTTTACGGCGAGTTCGACGATAGCGGAAGAATACTCCGTGAATTTGTTGAATTTATGGGAGACTTAAATATCCCGTGGGCGCCGATTTTCGGTAATCACGATAAGGAGTCAAGGATAGGGATACAAGCCATATGCGAGATCTACCAAACCGCAAGAAATTGTCTTTTCCGTACAGAAACACAAGACTTTGAGGACGGAGAGAGCAATTATGCCGTTAAGGTCTACCGCGGCGAGAAGCTTATAGAAATGCTCTATCTGCTTGACACCAAGGGTTGCAGCTCGGCTACCGAGCCCTCTCTGAGACGGCCTCGCGGAATTACCGAGGGGCAATGCCGTTTTGTAGAGCAAAAAGCAAAAGAAGCCCAAAAGGAAGCGGGGCTTACCGTTCCCGCTATCGTTGCCTACCACATTCCCACGCAGGAGTTTTTCGATGCCTTTGAGGCAAAGGGATATCCTGTTGCGGACGGAATAGTTATAGGCGTGACGGTTGCAGCCCATAAGGGAGATTTTGGCGCTTTTTATGAAAAAGGCTACAGAATAGCCGCAAGCCCCGAAAAATTTGCGGACCGACTTCGGGCGTGCGGTGTAAACGGCGTTTTTGTGGGACACGAGCATAACACCAATACCTCGGTGCTTTGGCAGGATATCAGATGGACGTTCGGTTTAAAGACAGGCACTTACGATTATCACACCAACGGCTCACTTGGCGGAACGCTTATCGAAATTGATAACGGTAGGCTTAACGTCAGGCACATTCCCACGCTGATAGGCTATTGAGAAAGGAGAAATATCCAATGATATTAAACAAACCTCCCATGGGGTGGAACTCTTGGAATACCTTTGCAAAGGATATAAGCGAGCAGCTTATATTCGATACGGCGGACGCTATGGTAAAGGAGGGGCTTCTCGATTGCGGATATGAGTATCTTGTTATAGACGACTGCTGGCAGTCCAAGACAAGAGACGCAAGCGGCAGGCTGGTTCCCGACCCGGAAAAATTCCCCCACGGCATGAAATACGTTGTTGACTACGTACATTCTAAGGGCTTGAAGTTCGGGCTGTATTCCTGTGTGGGCGCGCTTACCTGTGCCGAATATCCGGGTAGCTATCAGCACGAGTACACCGACGCGGCTACCTTTGCCGAATGGGGAGTGGATTATCTGAAATACGATTACTGCTTCCGAGACGTCAAGGTCGTTCCCGAAAGACACTACCGAAAAATGGGACTTGCTCTTGCCAACTGCGGAAGAGATATCGTGTTCAGCGCATGCAACTGGGGCTTTGACAACGTTCAGAATTGGATAAAGACCACGGGCGCGCATTTGTGGCGCTCCACTCCCGATATTTTTGACACGTGGGGAAGCTTAAAGAAAATAACCGAAGCACAGCTTGAGCTTTTGCCCTACAACTACCGCGGCTGCTTTAACGATATGGATATGCTTGTGGTGGGTATGAACGGCAGAGGATTTGTGGCAAACGAGGAATCGACACTCAGCTTTGAGGAATATAAGCTTCATTTTTCCATATGGGCGCTGTTCGGCTCGCCCCTGATGCTTGGTTGTGACGTCCGCAATATGACCGAGGAGACCCGCCGCATAGTTATGAACAAGGAGCTTATCGCCATTTCTCAGGACGCCGCCTGCAACCAGCCCATAATAGTCAAGCATTCCTACTCTCAGTTCGAGAATTTCTTTGCCTGCCGTCTCCTTGAAAACGGAGATATCGCCATAGGTATCTTCAATATGAGCGACGAGGTAGGAAACAAGGCGGGAGCTTGGATGTTACCTAACGATCTGGGGCTTACCCCCGAATCGGGAATGACACTTCATTTCCGCGACCTGTGGGACGGAAGTGAAAAGGATCTTGAAAACGACATCATAATGGAAGCGGGACTTCCGCCCCATTCATGCCGTGTATACCGTGCGTCGGTGGTAAAGAAGAAATGAATTGCCATCAATGCCACAAGGAGCTGACTGCCGATGACAAGGGAGCGTATCTCAAATTTTGGGACAGAAAGGGCGAGGATATGATATGCGTTGCCTGTCTTGCGGGGAGGCTCAGATGCTCTGAGGAATACCTCAGAGAGCGAATTCAATTTTTGAAGGATAACGGCTGTACGCTGTTTCCTGACAGCAAAAAATAAAAATAATTTCAGAAAGGACAAAGCAAATGAAAAAATCAATTAAAGTTGCCCTTGCCATAATTCTTACGGTATTGCTTACAGCGACCTGCGCGACGGTAGCGGTTTTTGCGGCTACCGACGAGATCGAGGCGAACACCAACGGAATGGTCTGCCGTATAGGCGTAGAGGGCACGGGAGATTACTATGCGACCATCGCGGAGGCGATAAGCGCAGCTAAAGACGGCGACGTCATTACGGTTATTGCTAATACCGATGTAAGTGCGTCTATCACGATCAACAAAAAAATCACACTGACTTCAGAAAAAGAAGTCAATGTAAATTGCTCGGCAACGAATGCGTTTATTATTAACGTAAGCGGTGGCGGTAACAACGTAGGTGATGTGACCGTAAACGGAAAATTAAACATAACGAATACTAAAAACCAAACCTTCCAAATGTACAACGGTGACCTCCTACTTACAGGGGATATCAAGGTGACTGCTACTTATGATACGGTAAATATGGGAGGTAGCGCAACATCCGGTTCGACCTCTGTTACAATTGACGGTAACGCCTACATTACCTGCACGATCGACGATAAAACCTCAAGAGGCGCTGTATTTATGAGTAAGGAGAATGTTTCTCTTACTGTAGCAGGTGGAAAGATAGTATCCGATAAGAATAATTATGCAATAAGGAACAAAGCCGCCAACTCCAATATTACAATAAGCGGCGGAGAAGTTTCTTCTCCTAAGATGACTGTATATTACTATGAGACAGGTGGAGGAACGTTAAATATCAAAGGAGACGGAACGGTAAAGACCACCTCTGGTAATCAGTGTTTGTATTTTAACCAAACGAACGCTCTCACACTGAATATGAGCGGCGGTAAGCTGACAGCAACGGGCGATAACTCACTGTATATTTGCAATACAGGTAAGGTAACCGCAAATATTACAGGTGGAAGAATAACAGGTAAAGACGGAATCGTCAGAGTAAATGGCGGTTCAAATCATGAAATTAATATATCTGGCGATGCAGAAATCATAGCAAATACAAAAACGATAAATTCTACTCGTCCGGGAACTAAAATTACAATATCGGGCAACTCGATAATTACAGCTACGGATAGCGGAACAAACGCTTTGCGCGTTGCCGCTGCGAATCACGATGTAAAAATACTGGACGGAACCATTTCTGCTCCCGCTACGGCTGTAAACTTTGATACCGCAAGCGGCGGAACTCTTACAGTTTCGGGCGGAACTATAAAAACGACATCCGGAAATCAACCCATACTGTTCTCCAACAATACAAACGCAGTGACCTTTACAATGACAGGCGGAACGCTTGAGGCTGCGGCTGAAAACGCTATCTACTGTCAGAATAAGGGTATTACCGCAACCATTACGGGCGGTACACTTAAGGCTAAATCTAATACGCTGAGTATAGGCGCTTCAAGCACCTTTGACATTACAGGCGGTACGATAATCGCTACCGAAAGCGTTGCAATAAAGGGCACGGGCACAGCTCAGACCACGACCTTTAATATCTCGGGCGATGCCAAGGTTTACGCAGGAAAGCAGGCTATACTTTCCAACAACGACGGTCTTACCTTTAACATTTTGGGCGGTACGTTTACGGCAAGCAAGGAACATACCCCCGCGGATAACGGCAGCTTGTTCGTTATCGTTACTCAAAAGGGTAAGGTAAACATCACAGGCGGTAAGTTCATCCTCGGCGGTACTAACAACGGCGCTCAGATGATATATCAGGATGCCACCGCTACGGGTACTACCACGGTTGACGGCGGTCTGTTTATCAACGACAATAAGGTAAATAAGACTATCTTCTCAGCAAAGGTAGATTACGTATCGGGCAGAATACTCTACGGCAAGAATATCGATACCGTAATTTCGGGCACTGCCGCTCCCAAGACCGTTAAGGCGGCTTACGGCACGGTAGATAACGTTTATTACTTCTATACTCGCTTTGCGGCTACCGACGCTGAAAACGCGGGTACAATGAAGGACGGCGCTTCCATTCGTCTCACGAAGGGCACTACCGGTATGAGATTTACCACCACCTTTGACGAGATCGAGGGCGCTACATACGGAACTATAATAGTTCCCGCAAGATATCTCGCAAATCTCAATTCCTTTACACTTGAGGCTCTTGTTGCGGCAGGTCTGGATTACCTCAACATAGAGGCTAACGAGGGTATTGACGTTGCTGACGGTAAGGTAACTATCCGCGCGGCAATAACCAATATCGATCCCACAAACTACACCACCGCGTTTGCGGCTATCGCATACGCTAAGGTTGGTGACACCTATTACTACACAGCCTTTGACCTTGCTGATAATGCAAGAACCGTTGACTACGTTGCAACCGAGGCGCTTGATGACCTTAAGGATAGCAAGACGGACGAATATCAGAATAAGGTAAATGCTTACGGCGTAACGCTTTACAGCCCCTATACCGCAGCTCAAAGAGAAATTATCGAGGGCTTTGTTACGGTTACTCTCAACGTTCCGAGACCCACAGGCGCAACCCTTGTTAACTGCGGCGACGGTACTTATATGTACTACGTTGCAAGCGCAAAGGCAGATACGCACACCGCGTATGCGGCTTCTCTTGTTGCCGCAGGCTTTACACAGACGGCGACAAACGATCTTGAGGGTAATATATATACTACCTACACAAGAGGTGATCAGATAGTAACAGTTGCTTACACACCCAAGACCTCAGAGCTGAGAGTTATTATGGATATGGCGGCGAACACATCTCTTCCCTCAAATGAGCAGTACACCGCTCCCGCAAATCCTGTTGCCACCACTCTCACTCAGATAGGTCAGCTTTACGATGACCCCGCTACCGAGGATATTGACGAAAGCACAGCTACCGAGACCAAGAGCGGAGACGACTACATAACGAACTTTACCGCAGGTATGGGCTACGTTATCAGACTTGAGGACGGAAGCTTTATCGTAATCGACGGCGGCTACAAGACCGAGGCTCATGCAGACAACCTCTACAACGTGCTTAAGAAGCAGGCTAACGGAGACGATGTCGTTATAGCGGCTTGGATACTTACCCACGCTCACAGCGACCACGTTGGAACCTTCGAGGCGTTTACAAGCAAATACGCTTCAAGCGTTACCGTTAGACGCTTCATTTACAACTTCCCCACAAAGGAAGCTACCATATTCGCTGACGTTGACACGCCTCCCAACTACACTGCAATTAAAAATGCGATGAACAAATACGACGGCGCGGTTACTACTATAGCTCACGCAGGTCAGGTATTCAACATAGCAAACGCTAAGGTAAATATTCTGTTCACCTACGAAATGATGCAGCCCAACAAGGAGCTTGATTACTACAACGCATGTAGCGTTGTATTCAACGTAGAGGTAGAGGGCAAGACTATTCTCTTCCTTGCCGATGCGGGCGGAGACAGCCTTACAAAAGACAGAGAGCTTACCTATATAAAGAAGATCTATACGGCGGAAACGCTCAATGCTGACATTGTTCAGGCAGCTCACCACGGAATAGACGACTTAGGAAATGATTATATCACACTCTTTAACTTCTATGACCTCGTTGACGCCGACATTATGCTCATCCCTGTCGCAGATAGATTTATAAAGGTAGATGCCAGCTACGTAAATATTTACGATCGCGCGGCTTACAAGCAGTCGGGCAATGCCACAAAGTACCTCGCGGGCTCAACGGTTACCGTTCTCACACTTGATAACGGAAGCGTTTCCGTACAGGTATTCGATACCGTTGCAAATTATTAAGAAAGGCGGAATAAAGGTATGAAAAAAATTTACTTTGATCCTAAGGCAGAGTTTGTTACTATGCTTACAAACGACATAATAACAAATTCTATCATAGACGATATCTCCGATGATATTTTCAATCGCGGTTCAAATGACATTCCGCTTATAGGCTAAACATCATCCCCTTACAAAATGGAGAAAAATCATGAAAATAACAAAAAAATTTCTCTGTCTCGCCTTGGCTCTCCTTATGCTTCTTGCTTCGCTTATCGCCTGCGGTAACTATACCGCGGGCGACATCGAGGAAAGCTCGGACAGCTCCGACGTTACGACCGAGAAGGTAATAGAGACCGACCAGTACGGTCAACCTATCTACTCCGACCCCACCGTTGGGCTGGACTTTGGCGGCAAGACGGCTAATTTTCTCGTTCGAGAAGGCACTCAGTACCTCAGAGAATGGTATTCAAAGGAACCCGCGGACAACGTAGATCAGCAGATATTCGCCCGTAACGCCGCCGTTGAAGCAGCGCTTAACGTCAAGCTTAATTTTATCGTGCAGAAAGAGGGCGAGCTTAACAAGGACTTCTACGACAAGGTAACCAATACAGGCGTAGCGGGAATGGGCGGAATAGACGTAGTTTCGGGCTTTTCGGCTTACGCTACCAATCAGGCGGCAATGCCCTATTACCTCAACTGGTACGATTCCGAAAAGCTTCCCTACATCAATCTGGACAGAACATACTGGAATCAGAACTATATTCAGGATGCTACGGCATTCGATAAGCTCTACGTTTGCGTAGGTGATATGAATCTATCCCTTTACGACAGATGTATGGTAGTGTTCTTCAACAAGACTAAGGCAGAGCAGTACGTTAAGGACAGCTCGGGTAACGTAATAGACCTGTATGCTCTCGTTCAGAGCGGTCAGTGGTATTATGAGACCTTCTACGGCATGATAAAGGATATCTATGAGGATACAGGCTCTACCGTTAACGAAAGAGATTACACCGACTTCTACGGTGTCACGGGAATTAAGGGAAGCGAAGCAAGCGACTCCTTCCTTTACAGCCTAGGCGGTCAGCTTACCGAAACGGCGGCAGACGGAAGCCATGCCCTCGTAACCGAAACAAATCTGACCAAGCTTGGTAACATATACAAGGCTATGACGGATTTCTGGTATTCCAACGGCGCTGTAATGCCTACCGATTCTGCCACCAACTACGACGTATTTACAGGCGGTCACGCGCTGTTCAACGTTGACGTTGTATGGCACTACCAGGCAGGTCTTACAAAGCTTCACGCAATGGATGACGGATACGGAATTATTCCTATGCCCAAGCTTGACGAGGATCAAGAAAACTATATAACAGGCGTTCAGGATGCCTATAACGTCCTCTCTATTATGGATTGCGGCGGAAATCAGGATTTCGTAATGATAAGCGCGATTCTCGAAAAGATGGCATATGAAAGCTACACTAACGTCCGCGCATACTACGTAGAGAATATTCTTATGACCCGTAATATGGACTTCAACTCCGCTGCCTGCTTTAACTACGTTCTCAACGGTATCCGTTTTGATTTTGCCGACATATACTGCACAAGCATAGGCTGGGTGCGTAACGCCCTTTGGAGAGACCCTTTCCAGGCGCAGGCAAGCTTTGATACCACCTGGGCAAATTACTCTAAAAAGTATAACAAAAAGGTTCAGGATTTTGACGCGTGGCTTATAGCGCAGGGCTAAGCCTTTAAAGGTGATCTAATGAAGAACAAAAAAGTTTTATGTCTGCTTCTTTGCCTTCTCTTTGTTCTGTCTGCTTTCGTCGGATGTATAAAAATGGACGTTGAGGACGGCGAGGAAACCGACAGCGCCTCGGAGGTACTTGATACCTCCGAGGACAGCAAAAGCAATGATACGCCCGAGGGCGAATTTCTCGATATTGTCAGAAACGGCGTAGCGGTGGACGTTATTTATTCCCAAAACGCCACCTCGGGTGAATTAGCGGCTGTCAACAGTATTCTTACTTCCTTAAAAAATCTCGGAAAGACAACGGCTAAGGCTTTGGAAGAGTCTAAAAGCTATGACGCCTCTAAGGTGGAAATCGTTGTTGGCAGAACAGCCTACGCCGAAAGCAAAAGGGTTATTGACGAGCTGAAATACAGCGAGGGCATTATCTCTGTTGTGGATAACAAAATTATTGTTGTAGCGTACGGAGAGGAGACCTACTCCACGCTGGCATCAAGATTTGCTATGGCTCTCAGCAACGGAAAAGATAAGAGCAACAACATCAGAATATCTAAGGATTATACGGTCTCCGTATCGGATAACGATCTTGTTTCCTCGCTTCCCGTAATTAAGGATCGCTTTCCAAGCCATATCAAGGATGCGGGTGACGGAAGCTACGTTCTTATATTTAAGAGCGCCACTGCCGATACCGTTGACTCGTATATTTCAGGGCTTGCCGCCGAGGGTTATACCCAATATGCAAGCAATACTATTGACGGCAACCGTTATTATACCTATACCAACGCCCAAAACGTTGTAAACTTAGCTTTTACCGACTATAACGATGAGTTCAAGATCATTGCGGAACGGCTATCCGATACCGCGCTGCCAATTCGCGAGGCAGACAATAACTGGACTGCGGTAGACGGAGTTACAACAACCATCTCTCAGCTCGGTCTGTTTTACGAGTATAACGGAAGGAACGATTACTTTAACGGAATGTCCTACGTTATCCGTCTGCGTGACGGCAGCTTTATTGTCATTGACGGCGGTCACGACAAGAAGATAGACAGCGACAGGCTTTATAACGTAATGAAAAAGCAGGCTCCCGATCCGGACAATATAGTGATAGCTGCATGGATATTTACTCACGGACATAGCGACCACACGGGATTTTTCAAGAGCTTTTGCCAAACATATGCTTCAAAGGTCACTGTGGAGCAATTCGTATATAATTTCCCCAGTATCACCGAGGTAAATGATGCGGCTCAGATAGGGACAAGCGGAAACATTGACAGATATTTCAAAAATGTTCCCGTCATCAAGGCGCATCCCGGTCAGGTGTTTTATATTCGAAACGCGAAAATAACTATGCTCTATACAAACGACCTGTGGGAGTACAGTCTCAAATCACTAAGCACCTCTAACGAGGCAAGTCTTGTCTTTACGGTGGAAACCGAGGGTAAGAAATTTATGGTTCTTGGAGACTATTATGACGACAGAGGTATACTCAGAAGTCTTTACAGCGCCTCAACGCTTAAGAGCGATATTATGCAGGTATCTCACCACGGTATAAGTAACTGCGGAACTAAGCTCTACCCCATAATAGCGCCCGAATGGGTTTTGTGGCCCTTGGGAACCGATTATATCGAAGAGTATGACCGAGTAATATCCGAGCATCAGATGAATGCTTATATGAAAACTATGGATAAGAACAAGGTGTTTATGGCAAAGGATGATATCGTAATTCTTACGCTTAATAACGGAAATATTACCGCGCAAGTGTTTGAAACTGATGCTATATACCTTGCATCCTGATTACAGTATAGTACTTACCCCACGGCACAAGCCGTGGGGTAGAGCCCTTTTATTAAACGTGAAAAGATTTATGCGCAAAAATTATTAAGCATATCAAAAATATACAAACTTAACAAATTGGGATTAATATATGTTAAAAAGAGAACAAATAAGAATCAGAGACCCTTTTATATACACAGATACGGAAAATCGTTGCTATTATATGTACGGCACCACAGCTCTTAACGAGGGAAGTGGGGATACCAAAAATACTTTTTCGGTTTATCGTTCATTTGATCTTGAAAATTTCGAAGAGCCCAAGATAGCTGTTGACACCTCAAAAATAAACTTTTGGGCAGACAGAGATTTTTGGGCTCCCGAGCTACATAAATATAGAGGTAAATATTATCTTTTCGGAAGCTGTAGAGCTGAGGGAAAATGCCGAGGGACACATATCTTTGTATGCGATACCCCCGACGGAGAATTTTTACCTCTTTCCGACGACCCTGTCACTCCAAAGGATTGGTACTGCCTTGACGGTACGTTATGGGTGGAGAACGATATCCCGTATATCGTTTTCTGTCACGAATGGACACAAATAGGTAACGGCGAAATATGCGCTTGCCGTCTTTCGGATGACCTGACCCATGCTGTGGAAAAGCCCTTTTTGCTTTTCCGCGCGTCCGACAATTCAAACGTAAGTGAGATTGGAAAAGGAAGCGGACGGTACGTTACGGACGGACCTTTTCTGTACCGTGAAAGCGGTAAGCTCAATATGCTTTGGTCATCCTTTTGCAAGGGTAAATATCAGGTGCTTTTGGCGCAAAGTGATTCTATAAAAGGCAAGTGGGAGCACAAAGCGTGTCCATTTGATTTTGACGGCGGGCACGCAATGCTTTTCAATCTTCTTGATGGGTCAAGAATGATCGCCCTGCACCGTCCGAATATTATTGACAAGGAAAGAGCTTTTTTCTGCAAATATTAAATACACGTAAAGAACGCCACGATAGCGGTGTTCTTTCTCGATAACCGACTTACAGTTTATATACGGAGAAAGGGAGATATAATGAAAACCATATACACTGACGTTTTGGTATTGGGCGGAGGAAGCGCAGGGTGCTTTGCGGCAATTTCTGCCGCAAGGACAGGTGTGAAAACATTATTGGTTGAAAAAAACGGAGCATTAGGCGGAACTACTACCGTTGGCAAGGTTAATTTTCCCGGTCTTTTTCACGCTTGGGGTAAGCAAATAATAAGCGGACCTTGTTGGGAGGCAATACTGAAGTGTGTTGAATACGGTGGATGTACGCTGCCCGAATTTCCGTATAAAAGCAAATACCATTATCAGCAACAGATCTTAGTGGATATTTTTACGTATACTTGCGTGTTGGACGAAATGTGCGCCGAGTCAGGCGTAAACGTAATGCTTCATTCGATGCTTTCTACGGTTAGTGAGGAGAGTGAATACGTAAAGGCTATACTTGCTACAAAGGACGGTATCCGTGAGGTATACACTAAGGTGATGATAGATGCTACCGGAGATGCCGACGGCATACGTATGGCAGGATACGAATATTTAGTAAGTCCCCAAACACAGCCCGCCACGCTGATCAACGATCTTGACGGATATGAGCCTGCCAAAATCGTTAAAGAGGATTTTCACAAATGGCTTGAAGCCCGATATGAATGCGGTGAGGTCACGCGTGAGGACTCCCAAGGACAAGGAATGTATAATAGCATAAAAAACAAGCGAATACACATGCACGTTCCCGCGCCCGATGCCCATACGTCTGAGGGGAAGACCAATTTAGAGATAAACAGCAGACGGGCTCTGTTTAGAATACTTTCTTGCTTGAGAAAGTATCCGGGGCTTGAAAACATAAGAGTATCTAGCTGTGCGGTTGAATGCGGAGTAAGAGAAACCGTTCGTATCAAGGGCAAGAAAATTATCACCTCGGAGGAATATCTTTCGGGTAAGGTTCATGACGATTCAGTTTGCTATTCATTTTATCCCATAGATCTACATCAGAATGTGGGAATAAAACAAATATTCTTAGATGAAGGAAAAATTCCTTGCGTGAGCTATGGAAGTCTTGTACCTGAAGGCTCGAAGCGTATTCTTGCAGCAGGCAGATGTATAAGCTCCGATGCCGATGCCAACAGCGCACTAAGAGTTCAGGCAACTTGTATGGCAACGGGACAGGTTGCGGGTGTTGCCGCCGCATTGTGCGTTATCAGAGAAGAAAATGTTTACGACTTATCCATAGAGACCCTGAAGGAGTCATTGAAACATATTGGAGCAATAGTTCCTCAGACTATATAAAACTCAGTAAGTAAAGGAGCGTTGTATGAACAGACGTTTTATTAAAGCAACGGAAGATTACTGTACTGTTGAGAAGCACGTGTCAGCGCCGTATATGAGACGTACATTTGAGCTTGATTTTGTCCCAGAGAGGGCAAAAATATCGATATGCGGACTTGGATTTTACGAGCTTTATATCAACGGTGTCAACGTGACAAAAGGCTTGCTTGCGCCCTACATAAGTAATCCCGACCATATTTGCTACTATGATGACTACGAAATAACCAAGCTGTTACGCAAGGGAAAAAATGCTATTGGTGTCATATTGGGCAATGGATTTATAAATTCGATGGGCGGTTATATTTGGGACTTTGACAGCGCTGCGTTCCGTAGCTCTCCCAAGGTCGCCCTTGAGCTTTGCGCCGAATGCAAGGGGCATCAAGCCGTACATATTGAAGCGGACGAATACTTTAAGGTTTGCCCGTCGCCAATAATGTTTGACGACCTGCGTTACGGGGAGTACTATGATGCAAGAAATAAAATCGAAAATTGGAACAGCCCCGATTTTGATGATAACGCATGGAAAAACGCTATGTTCGCCGAGACACCGAGAGGAGAGCTACTGCTTTGCCGCGCAGAGCCTATAAGGTCTCATAAAATTCTTAAACCCCAAAAAATAATGAAATGCAGCGAGGGGTACGTATACGATTTTGGTGCTAATACGGCAGGGCTTTGCGAATTAAATGTAAAAAATACTCGCGCAGGACAAAAGCTTTCGTTTAGATATTTTGAGCTGATGAAGGACGGAGAGCCGTATATAGAAAGCGTGGTTTTTCCAACCTCGCGTTTTCCCGAGTACCGCGAGTTTAACCAAAAGGATGTTTATATCTGTAGGGGAGATGAGATTGAGACGTGGAAGCCGCATTTCACATATCACGGCTTTCGGTACGTTCTTGTGAGCGGAATAACCGAGAGCCAAGCCACCGAAGAGCTTTTGACATATTACGTTATGCATTCCACACTGGCAAGACAGGGCGACTTTAAATGCTCAAACGATACCGTTAACAAGCTTTATGAAATGGCGGTGAATTCTGACCTTTCAAATTTTTACTATTTTCCAACCGATTGTCCTCATAGGGAAAAGAATGGCTGGATGGGGGACGTGGCTACGTCCTGCTTCCATATGATGATGCTATACGACTGTAAATCAAGCTTTGAGGAATGGCTGAAAAATATTCGCAAGGCTCAAAACGATATAGGCGCGTTACCGGGCATAGTGCCAACGGCAGGCTGGGGTTTTGAATGGGGGAACGGTCCCGCTTGGGATTGCGCAGCGTTTTATTTGCCATATGAATGTTGGAGACTTAGGGGAGATAAGCAGATCGTGCGCGAAAATGCGCATATGCTGCTTCGGTACCTTGAATATATACTTACTAAACGCAAAGAGGATGGGACGGTAGCTTTTGGGTTGGGAGATTGGTCTCCTGTAGGTAAGGGTAATTCAAAATATGATACTCCAAAATGCGTAAGTGACAGCATTATGGTTATGGATATGGCAAAAAAGGCATCCGAGATGTTCGATGATATAGGTTATACCAAATCGGCAAATTTCGCAAGGGATATTTACGAAGATATGCGCCGAACGGTAAGAACTCAGCTTCTGGATATTGACAATTGTATTTTGATGGGGAAGACCCAGACAGGGCAGGCACTTGGATTATACTACGGTGTGTTTGAAGCCGATGAGCAAAAGAAAGCGTTTGATGTATTGCTTGAGCTTATCCATAGCAAGAATGACAGCTTCGATTGCGGAATGCTCGGATTATACACAATATTCCACGTTTTGTCGAAATTTGGAGAAAGCGAGCTCGCATTTCATATGATCACTAAGAGAGACTATCCGTCATATGCTCATCTCATTGAACTTGGTGAGACTTCTCTTCCTGAAAGATTTATGCCCGACGGAGCGCCTAATGACTCTCATAATCATCATTTTTTCGGAGATATAACCAGATGGTTTGTAAGAGAAATTGCAGGACTTAAGGTGGAAGATCACAAAAAAGTAATTATCGCCCCAAGCCTTTTTGGCACTGTAACGTGGGCACAGGCACATTATGAATTGCCTGATGGAAGAATAGCGCTAAAATGGGAAATAAATGCCGAGGGAAAGCTGTGTCTTGAATATGTATGCCCTGATACGGTAGAGTGCAATATCGTTCTTCCTAACGGTTCAATTTGCAAAAAAACGGAGAGTTTATGAAAAAAATAGATTTAAACAAAAATTGGGTACTAAAAAACGAAAGAGTTGGAAGTATCTCTGCAACAGTACCGGGATGCGTGCATAGTGATCTCATCTCAAACGGAATTATTAAGGACATTTTTTGGCGGGATAATAACAAGCAGTATCAGTGGATAGAAAGCTGTGATTGGGATTACGAATGTATATTTGACGCCGATGTCAACCTAAATGCTTTTCTTGTTTTTGAGGGGCTTGACACTTATGCGGAAATATACCTTAACGGCACTAAAGTGGGAGAGACGATGGATATGTTTATCCCCTATAAATTTGACGTATCCCACGTATTGAAGCAAACGGAAAATATTTTAACAGTATATTTCCGTTCGCCCATCAAGGAGATAGAGGGACTTCCCCTGTGCAAGGGTGCCTTTACAAGAGAAAGACTTCGCACTCGAAGGCTTCAGTGTACTTACAGCTGGGATTGGGTAGACCGCTTCGTAACATGCGGTATATACCGTCCGGTATATTTAGAATATGCGAACGGAATAGATGTTGACGGAGTGTATGTATATACAGAAAACATAGATATCTTCAGCGCACAGATATGCGCGGAACTCTATTTCAAAAATTACGGTAAGGGTTCAATAGCTCATATAGAAATAATTGACCCCAACGGAAATGCTGCGGGATACGCTGATGTGTATGTGGACAGAGAAAAGGTAGTACGCCGCTTCGATATAGTTGAGCCTAAGCTCTGGTACCCCAACGGTTACGGTGAGCAACCGCTGTACACGATTAAGATAACCGTAGGTGAGAACACCTTCACAGAAAGTTTTGGTATACGCACACTAAAAATCATGCAAATTCAAGATAATAAAAATGGAGCGTATTGGGAAAAGGCGGAGGCAGCTGAAGCCACAGCGGCAGGTCAAAAGTACGCCGTCAGCCAAGACTATGCGGGATTTCAGGTTGTCGTCAACGGAAAGAAAATATTCTGCAAGGGCGGTAACTGGGTACCCTGCGAGCCATTCCCCTCGGAAGAGAGCGACGATAAGATACGAAAACTCGTTTGTATGGCAAAGGATATGGGCGCTAACTTCCTCAGAGTATGGGGCGGTGGCTTATTCGAAAAAAAATCCTTTTACGATGAATGTGACAAATGCGGTATTCTTGTAGCTCAGGATTTTCTTATGGCATGCGGAGAATATCCCGAAAAGGAACAGTGGTTTATAGACCTGCTGACAGCGGAATCGGAATACGCTACCAAATATCTAAGAAATCACCCCTGTCTTGCGTGGTACCACGGAGATAACGAAAACGCGTCTCGCGGAAGCGATACGAGCGCAGACTTTGTAGGCAGAAGAAGCGCGCTTGACGGTATTATGCCCCAAATATATAAAAACGACCGCACCCGTCAGCTTTTGGCATCAAGTCCGTACGGAGGCAATACGTATGCGTGTATTACCAAGGGTACGTCCCACACAACAAAATTTCTGAGAATGATATTTGATTACTTCGTCTACGATGACTGCTCCGACTATAAGGAATTTATGGAACAGTTCGTATCAAGATTTATTTCCGAGGAAGGCGTTTTCGGAGCGGTCTGCCGTCCGTCAATGCTAAAATTTATGACAGAATATGACCTTTTGGTCGATAACGAAGAAAGCATAATAACCTATCACACAAGAACAAATCCTGATATGGAAAACCACATTTTCCTTTGCGTCAAGGAATTTGCTCGAAAGGTTCTCGGAAATTTTGCCAACGGAGAGGACAAATTTTTTAAGTACAAGTATATTCAATATGAGTGGACAAGATTATCCTTTGAAAACGTTAGAAGAAATCTCGGCTATTGTAACGGGCTTGTTTTCTGGATGTATAACGATTGCTGGCCCGCTGCTCTGGGATGGTCGTTTGTAGATTACTATTTGCTTCCCAAGCATGCGTATTACTCCTTTAAAAGAGGGGCAAAGCATATTACGGGTTCTGTAGTTCCGAAGGACAATATATATAATCTGGTAATAACTACCGATAACGAAACGGTTACCGATATACTTATAAAATCATACTGTATAAAACATGGAAAAATTATTGATTCTTACACCGCAACCGCCAAGACGACGGGATACGGTACAGTGGATGTTGATATTCCATACCGCTATGATAAAGATGCTGTAATCGTTTGCGATATAGAGCATTTAGGTGGCAACGACAGATGCTTTTATAAAAACGGCTCACTTGATCTGCGTGCGTGCGATGAATTGATTACAGTTGAAAAATTTGAAGATAGTATAGAAATCAAAGCACTCGGTTACGTACATGCTATTGAGCTTGAAGGTGAGTGTGAATTTGAAGATAATTGTTTTTCTCTCATTGCAGGAGAAAGTCGCAGATTGAATATCAGTGACCTGTCGAATCGAAATTTCACAATAAAAGCATACACTATTGATTATCAATAATTCTTTATGGTAAATAAGACCGTAAACATTACATGTCGATACCAGGTAATTGCCACGTACTATCGTGCGTATAATGAAAGCTTATTGATCCGTTGTCATCTTGATTTTTTTGCTTATGCTTGCCCTAGGGTATTTCAAAATAGAATAAGGTCTACCGCAGCTTTTAATTGTTGCGGTAGACCCTTTTTGGGTTGGTCAGATTTGACGGGAAGGCTTTTCGCATAATGAACAGAGAGCGCATCCGTAAACCGTACGTTACTGTATTTGACTGTTTAAAGATTATTCTTAATCTATATTGACAAATCCACAGGTATGTTGTATAATTAGTTTACAATATTTGAATATAAAATTATGAGGAGAATATGATGAAAGACATTTTAAAGGCACCCTTTATCGTTGAAATGTGTGAGACCACAGCCAACATGTATAGACAAGGCTGGGACGAGAGAAATGGCGGTAACATAAGCTATATGCTGGAAGATGATGAGGTCGCTGAGTACCTTGATTTAGGTAACGTTATCAGAACTATTCCCACAGGCTTTGATGCGACAAAGCTTGCGGGCAGAATTTTCCTGGTTACCGGAACGGGTAAATACTTTAAAAATGTAACGAAAGACCCCGAGACAAATCTGGGTATCGTAAGAATATCTGCTGACGGTACAACGGCTGAGCTTTTGTGGGGATATAAGGACGGAGGCAAGTTCACCTCTGAATTTCCCGCTCATATGATGAGCCATATCGCAAGACTTGAGCAGGACCCCAACCATAGAGTTGTAGCTCATTCTCACCCTACTTATACTATTGCTATGAACACGGTATGTCCTACCGATGAGAGAGAGTTTACACACAGACTTTGGCAGTCCAATACCGAATGTGTAGTTGTTTTTCCTGACGGCGTAGGTGTTCTGCCCTGTATGGTGTGCGGAACTGAGGAGATAGGCATAGCTACGGCAGAGAAGATGAGAGAGCACCGTTTGGTCGTATGGACAAACCACGGAATTTACGGTACGGGCAGAAATCTTGACGAGGCGTTCGGTCTTATCGAAACAGTAGAAAAGACCGCTCAGATATATATGTTGGCGCTTGGAAACGTAGTCAACGTTATTCCCGACGAGGTTATCAGAGGACTTGCGGAGCTTTGGAACCTTAAGATGATGGAAGGTGTCCTTGACGACTGATCTTTCCCCATACTTAACGCAACAAAACGCAAAAGGATTATATGGTACGTAATTCAAAGGGCAGATTTCGGTCTGCCCTTTTTTGTATAACGAAAGGGTCTGCTTAACAGACACTTCAAGTAATATTTAAAAGCTAAAAAATCAAGCACTTAACACCCAAAGAGCGGGGAATATGCGGCGGTGACCTCGGCATTGTTCGCGCCCTGTGTCAGATAATGACGGGAACAATACACAGGCAAGGCGTTTGCGGATATAGTGCTAGATATCTTAAATTTATCTATGCAGCTGTCTGAATTTCAAGGGGGTGATGTTCAATACCCTTTTGAAGTGTTTTCTGAATGACGCGCCGTCCGTATATCCAGCCGACTCGATTATCTTGTCGATTGAATAATCTGTTTCTGTCAGCAGATTGCACGCGTTTTGTATTCTTATATTTTGCAGATACGTCTCAAAGGGAACGCCTATGATCTCCTTGAATTTTCGACTTATGTAGGATTGATTTAAAAATCTGTCCGCGCATATCTGTGTAAGCGTAATGTCGTACATGTAATTTTCGTTAACGTAATCTCTCATATCTATTACGGTATGGTTTTTATTTATTTGTTTTGGAATTTGTTTTTTTACGGTCTGTATAAGTATTTCCGAGATATAACAGCGGAGCAGGTTTTTGTAACCAGGCTCTCTTTTTTTGTACGTTTCCCAAGCCTTTTCAAACACTTGGCGAAGCTCTTTTTCCATATCGGAATAATTTTTATTTACTACCGAGTCGGATACGGTATGAAGATGAAGGTCTGTAAATACAGATTTCAAAATATTGTCAAAGGGCTAGTATTGTGTAAACGCGGGATTTATAAAGCTTGGCTTGAATAGGACGTTTACAAGGAAAAAATCCTTTGAAACGTCAAATATGATATGGCTTACGTTGTGGTCAAGGATGTAATAGCTTCCCATAGATATAGACGTTCTTTGTTCTGTTCCGTCGGCGTGACGTATTATGTGAGAAGCGTTTCCCGATAAAACGTATGACATTTCTATGCAGGTATGGGAGTGCTTTTTTCGTCCGCCCTGCTGATGAACTATTGGCGGTAAGATAACTCTGTCCGTGGCTAACTTTGAAATAGTAACGGTGAATTTCTTAGACAATTCGATATAATTACTATGCGCAAATAGTACGCTGTTCAAAAGGAACCACAAAAGGATGATTATCTCCATGCAAGATGGGAATCGGGCTGGGACAATTCTCGCCGTTGGGATATCTGCCCCATAGTCGAGCTTTACTCCATAGACCTTAACTGCTTTATGAATGCTTGAGAGCGTGGCGAAAATGGGATATTCCTTCGTGGAGAGCGCGGGATTTTACGACCGCACCGCAGAACAGGTCAAGGAAACTCTTGACAAGAACGGAATTACGCTTTGCAGTACTCATACCTCTTTTCGCCGTATACGCGATGAGTTGGACGAGACCATAGACTTTCATAAAGCGGTCGGCTGCAACAATATGGTACTTCCCGGAGCACCTATAAATACGGCGGCAGAGATAGACGAGCTTGTTGCGGTTATCAACAACGCAATACCCAAAATTGAGGCGGCGGGAATGAGGCTGCATTTTCACAACCATTCGGGAGAGTTTATTCCCAACTCCGATGGCTTGATACCTCACCACGAGCTTGCATCAAGAACAAAGGTGTATTTTGAAATAGACACCTTCTGGGCGTTCAATGCAGGTCTTGACCCTCTTGCCTTGCTTGATAAATATGCGGATAGAGTGAGCTTTATACATCTTAAGGACGGCATACCGCAGGATTGGAATGACCCCGACAGCAAGGCAATCGGAAAATCTCTCGGACAGGGAAAAGCCCCTGTTGATGCAGTCCTTAACAAGGCAAAAGAAATGGGGCTTACCGTGATAGTAGAGAGCGAGGGCCTTGAACCTTGCGGGCTTGACGAGGTGGAAAGGTGTATGCGCTATCTTAAGAAAATTAATTAGCAGTACAGTGCAGCCCCTTTTGATATTTGTGTAAAACGCAGGGAAGCAGTTGATGTTACGTGCTTGAAAGCTTGGTTTTTTCAAGGACTTTAATTAAAATAATACCGATAATAATGCCGGCAACACCTTGAACGGCATTTGCGGGTATATTTACGGCTGACGGAGCAAATCCGTACAGGAAGCCCTCAAACACGAAATATCCCATTATCATTACGGTTTCAGCCAACACACTGCCGATGAGCTGTGACAGAAGCTTGCCGATTTTCTTGTTCATCAGCTTAAAGCACGCAAAAGCAACCAAAGCCATTGCTCCCTTGATAATAAAGGTTGCGGGAGCGTACGTAACGTAACCCGAAAATATATCCGCAAGCGCAGAGCCAAGGCCTGCGGCTAAAAATCCGTATCCCGGGGGAAGCATCCAGCCCGCTAACAGAACCATACAGTCTCCAAGGTTTAAATAGCCCTTTAAGGGGGATGGGATTTTAATAATCATCGTAGCCACACAGACCAGCGCCGCTATAAGCGCCGCAATTGCAATATTTTTAATTTTTGAATACATTTTTTATTAATCTCCTTTACAAACTGCCTAATATAGTATATAATATATCTGACCATATTGCAATTGCCAATTAAGGAGTATTTTATATAGCCAGATGAAATATATTATTGATACGGAAAAGCATCCCGTATATCTCCAGCTATACAGTCAGCTTCGGGATGATATTGTAAACGGAGTCTATCAGTATAACAGTAAGCTTCCCTCTAAAAGAAGTCTAGCAGAGGAAACGGGAGTGAGCACGATAACGGTGGAGCACGCGTATGCGCTGTTATGCGATGAGGGATATGCAGAGGGACGGACGAGAAGCGGTTATTTCGTAACCTTTCGCAAAGCCGACGGCTTTGTATTGTCAGCGAAGCCTGAGCATACATACCACTCTGCCTACCGCGCAGAGCATTCAAGCCCCGATTTTCCCCTTTCCGTGCTAAGCAAAACTATGCGAAAGGTTTTGACCGACCACGGAGAGCTTCTGCTTGATAAGTCTCCAAACCTTGGTTGTCAGGAGCTGCGGGAAGCGATAAAAAGATACCTTGCGCGAAACAAAGGAATTACGGTGGATACAGAGCAGATCATCATCGGCTCAGGCTCTGAATATCTTTACGGACTGATCGTGGAGCTCCTTGGAAGACACCGCGTGTTTGCTATTGAGTCGCCGTCTTATAAGAAGATAGAGCAGGTATATAGGGCGATGGAAATCAAGTATGAGTTGCTTCCCCTAACGCAAACGGGTATAGACAGTAAGGCCCTTTGCCACACCTCGGCTGAGGTTCTTCACACAACACCTTACCGAAGCTACCCCAGCGGTGTTACCGCAACGGCATCCAAGCGACACGAATACGTGCGTTGGGCGAGTGAACACGGACGTTATATCATAGAGGATGATTATGAGTCCGAATTTTCGGTATCTACTAAACCGACAGAAACTCTTTTCGAGCTTTCATCAATGGACAATGTCATATATTTAAACACGTTTTCAAAAACTATATCTCCGTCATTGGGTGTCGGATATATGGTTTTGCCGAAACACCTTGTTAGCATCTATGAAGAAAAGCTGGGATTCTACTCCTGTACAGTCTCAACCTTTATGCAGTACGTGCTTAGCGAGCTTATTGACAACGGTAACTTTGAAAGGCATATCAACCGCGTCAGAAGAAAGATGAGAAAAGAGCTCTACAAAAATTAAATGGAGCTTCATATTATAAAAACACCCTTTGCCCGTAAGCAAAGGGTGTTTTTATGTGTTATTTACTTATAAAGCTCAGCGAGCTGCTTAAGTCTGTCGTACTTAGCCTTAGCATTTTCCTCGCCCTTAGCAAAGAGTGTCTCTGCCTTTTCGGGGAAGGACTGAACAAGACGGGCGTAACGTGTTTCGGACTTGATAAAGTCAACGTAGTTGCCCGTAGGCTCCTTAGAGTCTATCACAAGCTTGTTCTCGGTAGCCTCGGGGTTGTAACGGAACATCTGCCAGTAGCCTGCTTCAACTGCCTTCTTCATTTCGAGCTGGCAGTTCTGCATACCGCCCTTAACGCCGTGCATCTCACAGGGAGCGTAGCCGGTGATAAGGGAAGGTCCGTGATAAGCCTCAGCCTCGGTAAGAGCCTTAAGAAGCTGTCTCATATCAGCTCCCATAGCAACCTGAGCAACGTATACGTAGCCGTAGGACATAGCTATCTGAGCAAGGTCTTTCTTTCCAATAGCCTTACCAGCCGCCGCGAACTGAGCGACCTGACCTATCTGAGAAGCCTTAGAAGCCTGACCGCCTGTGTTGGAGTAAACCTCGGTATCGAATACCATTACGTTTACGTCCTCGCCCGAAGCCAGCACGTGGTCAAGACCGCCGAAGCCGATATCGTAAGCCCAACCGTCTCCGCCGAAGATCCAAACCGACTTCTTAGCAAGGTAATCCTTTTCAGCAAGTATTGCCTTGGATTCCTCACAGCCCTTAGCTGCCCAATCCTCAAGAAGCTCTACGAGCGCCTTAGTAGCTGCCTCGTTTGCCTTGCCGTCGTCAACGGTATTGAGGTATTCATCGATTATAGCCTTGCAGTTTTCGCAGGGAGCATTGAGAGCCTTTACCTTGCCTATAAGCTTTTCGCGGATAGTCTTCTGACCGAGAGCGATACCGAGACCGTGCTCTGCGTTATCCTCAAAGAGGGAGTTAGCCCATGCGGGACCTCTGCCCGACTCACGGTTTACGGTGTAGGGAGTTGCGGGAGCAGAGCCGCCCCAGATAGAGGAACAGCCTGTTGCGTTGGAAATGTACATTCTCTCACCGAAGAGCTGAGTGATAAGACGGGCGTAGGAGGTTTCAGCACATCCCGCGCAAGAGCCCGAGAACTCAAGCAGAGGCTGCTTGAACTGGCTTCCCTTAACCGATGCGTCTATAAGCTCGGGCTTTTCGGAAACCTTTGCGACTGCGTAGTCGAAAGGAGCCTGCTGAGAAAGCTCACCGGCAATGGGTACCATCTCAAGAGCTTTCTTGCCTGTCTTTTCGGAGTTAGCCGTTACAGGGCAAGCCTTAACGCAGAGGGTACATCCCATACAGTCCATAGGAGATACAGCCATTGTGTACTTGTAGTTTGTTTTGATAACGGGCTTTGCCGCAAACTTCGTTTCCGCGGGAGCGGCAGCTGCTTCGTCCTCGGTCATAGCGAAAGGACGGATAGCGGCGTGAGGACATACGAAGGCACAGGTGTTACACTGTACGCAGTTCTCGGGTATCCACTTAGGAACGAATACCGCAACGCCTCTCTTTTCGTAAGCCGCAGAGCCCTGAGGGAACGTACCGTCGGCATACTTTGTAAAGTCGGAAACCTTAAGGCTGTCGCCCTTCATTCCAACAACGGGGATCACAACGTCGTTAACGAAATCAACGAGATCCTTGCGCTCGCCCGTTACCTTAGCGGCAGCGGCGGTCTCGCCTGCGTTTGCCCATTCTGCGGGAACACAGACCTCGTGAAGCGCATCCTTACCCGCGTCAATTGCCTTGTGGTTAAGGTCAACTATCGCCTGTCCTTTCTTCAAGTAGGACTTGGTAGCCATATACTTCATATACTCGATAGCGTCAGCTGCGGGGAGTATATTTGCAAGGGCAAAGAATGCGGACTGGAGAACGGTATTCTTGACCTTACCGTTACCGAGGTCGAGAGCAAGCTTTGTTGCGTTAATGGTATAGAACTTTATGTTGTTCTTAGCGATATAGCTCTTTACCGAAGCGGGGAGATTTGCGGAAAGCTCATCATCGCTCCACTGACAGTCAAGCAAGAACGTACCGCCCGCCTTAACGTCGGAGATCATATCGTATTTCTTTAAGTACGCACTGTTGTGGCAGGCAACGAAGTCTGCCTTGTTAATGTAATAAGAGGACTTGATGGGGCTGTCACCGAAGCGGAGATGGGAGATGGTAACGCCGCCTGTCTTCTTGGAGTCATACTGGAAGTATGCCTGTATGTACTTATCGGTGTGGTCGCCGATTATCTTAATAGAGTTCTTGTTAGCTCCAACCGTTCCGTCTCCGCCGAGACCCCAGAACTTGCACTGGATCATATCCTTGGGTGCTGTGTCGGGAGCGGGCTTTTCATCAAGGGAAAGTCCCGTAACGTCATCTACGATACCGATGGTAAAGCCGTTCTTGGGAGCATCCGCATTGAGGTTCTCAAATACAGCGAAGATAGAAGAGGGGGGAGTGTCCTTAGAGCCGAGACCGTAACGGCCGCCTACTACCTTTGCGTTTACGCCGCTTGTAGCGAGAGCTGTAACAACGTCAAGGTAAAGGGGCTCACCGAGAGAGCCGGGCTCCTTGGTTCTGTCAAGAACCGCAATCTTCTTAACGGTCTTAGGAATAGCCTCAACAAGCTTTGCGGGAACGAAAGGACGGTACAGACGCACCTTGATAAGACCAACCTTTTCGCCCTTTGCCCTAAGGTAGTCGATAACCTCCTCGGCAACGTCACAAACAGAGCCCATAGCAACGATAACTCTTTCCGCATCGGGCGCGCCGTAGTAGTTGAAGAGCTTATAATCTGTGCCTATCTTTTCATTTACCTTATCCATATACTCCTCAACGATAGCGGGAAGCGCATCGTAGTAGGAGTTGCACGCCTCTCTGTGCTGGAAGAATATATCTCCGTTTTCGGCAGAGCCGCGAAGAACGGGATGCTCGGGGTTAAGGGAGCGCGCGCGGAATGCCGCGATAGCATCCTTATCAACCATTTCTTCAAGATCCTTGTAGTCCCAGATAGATACCTTGGATATCTCGTGAGACGTACGGAAGCCGTCGAAGAAGTTAAGGAAAGGAACACGACCCTTAATGGTTGCAAGGTGAGCAACAGCGCCGAGGTCCATGACTTCCTGAGGATTGGACTCAGCCATCATAGCGAAGCCTGTCTGACGGCAAGCGTAGACGTCGGAGTGGTCTCCGAAGATGTTGAGGGCGTGAGAAGCCACGCAACGAGCGGAAACGTGGATAACGCAGGGAAGAAGCTCGCCCGCGATCTTGTACATATTGGGGATCATC
The DNA here is from genome assembly GCA_045653705.1 of Eubacteriales bacterium. Taxonomy (GTDB): domain Bacteria; phylum Bacillota; class Clostridia; order Oscillospirales; family CAG-272; genus HGM12713. The sequence goes on from JAZOMG010000040.1 coordinate 64,655, forward strand.
AGAAGAAGTCCCTGAGATGCAGTGTAGGTCGTGGTAAGCGCGCCTGCTGCCAGAGAGCCGTGAACAGTGCCCGCAGCTCCCGCTTCGGATTGCATTTCCATAACCTTGACGTTCTCGCCCATAATGTTCTTCAAGCCGTTAGCTGACCAAGCGTCTGTAAGCTCAGCCATTACTGAAGAGGGGGTTATGGGGTAGATAGCGGCAACCTCTGTAAATGCGTAGGAAACGTGCGCCGCGGCGGTGTTTCCATCCATGGATTGCTTTTTTCTTTCAATAGCCATTTATAGTGTACCTCCAAAAAATAATTTCACCATCTATTATAATAACACGAAATTGACAAAAAGTAAAGGGATTTGTGTAAATTTTTTGGGAAAATGACAGGATTTTTTGCAAAAATCGGCATATTGAGGCTTATTTCAGAAAAAATTATGGAAAATTAAAAAACATATTGACAATCGCGGCAGATAATGGTATAATTTTAAGGTAATAAATAGCGATGCAGAGATTTGGAGATGCACTGAAAAAAGAACGGAAGATACTTCCGCCTTTTTGGTGTGTCTTTTTTTAGTCTGCCGCAAAATAAAAAAGAAAGAGAGAAGCAAAAATGAAGTACGATATCGTGGTTATCGGCGCAGGCGTTGTGGGCGGTATGATAGCTCGCAGACTTGCGAAGTACGACAAAAAACTGTGTATCCTCGACAAGGAAAACGACGTTGCGATGGGCGCTACAAAGGCTAACAGCGCAATAGTTCACGCAGGCTTTGACGCAAAAGAGGGTTCTCTTAAAGCCAAAATGAACGTAAGAGGCTCTGTTCTTATGCCCGAGGTAACACGGGAGCTTGGCGTAAAGTATAAGAACAACGAGGCTCTTGTAGTAGCGTTTGAGAGCGAAAGAGAAGAGGTCGAGAGTATTTACGAAAGAGGCGTTCGCAACGGGGTTCCCGGTCTGCGTATCGTGGAGAGAGACGAGCTTTTGTCTCTCGAGCCTAATATAAACCCCGAGCTTGCTTGCGCGCTCTTAGCTCCTACAAGCGCAATAGTATGCCCCTACGAGCTTGCAATTGCCGCAGTAGGAAACGCTATGGATAACGGAGCTGACCTCAAGCTCAACTTTGAGGTGGCAAACATTGAAAAATGCGGAGATACATACAAGATAACCTCTAAGGACGGAGACGTTGTTGAAGCGGGTATCGTTATCAACAGCGCGGGCGTATATTCTGATAAGATAGCCGCTATGACAGGCGATGCCGATTTTGACGTTCATCCCAGACGTGGAGAATATATGCTTCTCGATAAGGAGTGCGGCGCGTTTACTCAGAGAACTATATTCCACACTCCCACAAAAATGGGTAAGGGTATTCTCGTTTCTCCCACCGTTGACGGAAATCTTCTCCTCGGACCTACGGCTACCGATATAGAGGACAAGGACGATACCTCTACCACAGCTGAGGGCTTCGCTACCATATTCTCCAAGACAAGCGACAACGTGGCAAACATTCCTTTCAATAAGGTAATAACCTCCTTCTGCGGACTGCGCGCCGTTGGAAGCAAGGGCGACTTTATAATCAAGCATAACGAGGGCGTTATCACCCTTGCGGGAATAGAAAGCCCCGGTCTTTCCTCCGCTCCCGCTATTGCAGAGTACGTTGACGAGATGCTCACAAAGGAAATGGGCTTCGTTGCCGATGTAAAGGCTGATTACAATCCCATTCGTAAGCCCGCTCACTACTTCCACGAGCTTTCTATGGAAAAGAAGAACGAGCTTATAAAGAAAGACCCCAGATACGGCCGTATAGTTTGCCGTTGCGAGGGTATCACCGAGGGAGAGATAGTTGAGGCTATCCACACAAATCCCAAGGCGACAGACGTTGACGGCGTAAAGAGACGTACGAGAAGCGGTATGGGACGTTGCCAGGGCGGATTCTGCTCTCCTACTGTCGTTGAGATACTTGCGAGAGAAAACGGCACGGCTTTCGAGGACGTGACCAAATTCGGCAAGGGCTCTGTTATAAACTACGGAAAAACAAAGGGGGAAAACTGATATGAGTAAGGTCGATCTTGTAATAATCGGCGGCGGCCCCGCGGGAATGAGCGCGGCTGTGGCTGCTTACGATGCGGGACTTCGCGATATTCTCATTCTCGAGCGCGACAAGTCTCTGGGCGGTATTCTCCGTCAGTGTATACATAACGGCTTCGGACTTCACCGCTTCAAGGAAGAGCTGACAGGTCCTGAATACGCTTACAGATACGAGGTACAGGTAAGGGAGAGAAATATTCCCTTTAAGCTCAATACAATGGTTCTCGATATCGCTCCCAACAAGGTTATAACCGCTATGAACAGCGAGGACGGTATGTTTACTATCGAGGCAAAGGCTATAATCCTCGCTATGGGCTGCCGTGAAAGACCTAAGGGCGCGCTGAATATCTGCGGCAAGCGTCCCTCGGGTATATTTACCGCGGGAACTGCGCAGAAATTCGTAAATATGGACGGATATATGCCCGGCAAAAAGGTAGTTATCCTCGGCTCGGGAGACATTGGTCTTATTATGGCGAGAAGAATGACCTTTGAGGGCGCAGAGGTAAAGGCTGTTTGTGAGCTTATGCCTTACTCGGGCGGTCTTGCGAGAAATATCGAGCAGTGCTTAAACGACTTCAACATTCCTCTTATGCTCAGCCATACCGTGGTCGAGATACACGGTGACGACCGTGTAACGGGCGTTACCATCGCAAAGGTGGACGAGCGCCGTAAGCCTATACCCGAGACTCGTCAGTATATCGAATGCGATACGCTTCTTCTGTCCTGCGGACTTCTCCCCGAGAACGAGCTGACAAAGAGCGCAAATATTCCTCTCAGCCCCATTACAGGCGGAGCTATGGTTGACCAGAACAGACAGACCGAGACCGAGGGCGTGTTCTCCTGCGGTAACGTGCTTCACGTTCACGACCTTGTGGACTACGTTTCAGAGGAAGCCGAAATTGCGGGAAGAGCGGCTGTCAAGTATATAAACGGCGAGACCCTTTCGGGCAGAAACATAAAGCTTTCTACCGACGGAAAGGTAAGATACACCGTTCCTCAGCGCATTACCGCTGACGAGGACGTTACCGTTTACTTCCGTGTTGCCGACGTTTACCGCGATATAAAGATAGTTGTCAGAGACGGCGACGAGGTCCTTATAAGCAAGAAGAAGCAAAAGGTAGCTCCCGGTGAAATGGAGACCGTTACGCTTACAAAGGATATGGTAGCGGGCGTTAAGACAGGCGCGCTCAGCTTCAGCATAGAATAAGGGGGAAATGAAAATGATTCGTGAATTGACTTGTATCGTATGCCCCAAGGGCTGTCAGCTCAAGGTTGAGCTTGAGGGCAAAAAGGTCCTCTCGGTTACAGGAAACACCTGTAAGAGAGGCGTAGTATACGCAGAGACCGAATGCACAGCTCCAATGAGAACTCTCACCACCACAGCGGCGGTAGAGGGCGGCGGAGTAGTGCCTGTAAAGACCGATAAGACTATCCCCAAGGAATTGCTTTTCGATGCTATGAAAGAGGTGAACGCCGCTCGCGTTCCCGCCGATGCAACGCTTGGATATATCGTTATCGAGAATCTTCTCGGAACAGGCGCAAACGTTGTAACAACAAGAAACGTAAGCCTTTAAAAAATTGCTGCTTCATTCATACTTGGAACCGTATTAGCTCCGAGTTGAATGAGGCAGCTTTTCTGTTTATACGTAGCTTATTCCCAAATAACCGATAAGAAAAAAACAAAATTCGACTTTGTTTTCTCTTTATAAAAAAATTCTTTTGCGCAACAGCTGGAAAAATTTGTAAATCTATTGCTATTTTTACCAAAATATGGTAATATATGTATACCATATAAATTTTGGAGGAAAAAATGGAGAATAATACAAAAATACTCATAGCCGACGAAAATCCCGCAGGTCGGCAGGCGTTGCTGTCCGAGCTACGCCGCGCGGGCTTTAAGAATATAGAGGAAGCATCCAACGGAGAGGAAGCCCTTATAAAGATAGGAAGATTTCATCCCGACGTTGCCATAATCGATATATGGCTGTCTAAGCTTGACGGAATAGGAGTGCTTCGCAACTGCAAATCCTTACATTTCGGAGACGACCTGCCCCCTGCATTTATAATCGTGTCAATGGTTTCAAATCAAAGCATATTTGTGGAAGCCGCCAACGCGGGAGCAGACCTGTGTATGTTAAAGCCCTATAACGTGGAAAGCCTGTGCCAGCACATAAACACCCTTTCGGCGGGTCGGTACGCTCCCGTAGCAGAGGAAGAGCAGGGGGAGGACGATAAAACGCCCGACATTGAAACACAGGTTACAAGAATAATACACCAGATAGGCGTACCCGCCCACATTAAGGGCTATCAGTATCTGCGAACCGCCATATTAATGACAATAAGAGATAGCGATATGATAAACAGCGTAACTAAGGTGCTATACCCAAGCGTTGCGAAGAAGTACCAGACCACCACGAGCCGCGTTGGGCGTGCAATCCGCCACGCTATCGTGGTTGCGTGGGATAGGGGAGACGGGGTTACACTTAACTCCTATTTCGGCTATACAATTCAAAACACGAGAGGAAAGCCCACAAATTCCGAGTTTATCGCAATGATTGCCGATAATCTGAGACTGAAATATAAGTTGTATTGAGTGGTAATCTCTAATTGATACGGTGATTGCTTGTTTTATGGGCAGGACCACTTTGCTTAGAATTTTGTCATAACTCGTAGGGACAGGCGTCCTCGACTGTCCTTCGCCGTAGGCGAAAAGAAGTTCGTGGCTTTTGCCGTAAGGCAAAAATGCTTACCGACAAAACAAAAAAGACGGTTTCTCTTTTTACGAAGCCGTCTTTTTGCTTTGTTACTATTCCGTATCCCCGTCTTTTTCTTCCAGCTTCTTCTTATTGGCGTCGATCTTTTCGTTAGCCAGAGCAAGCTTTTGAACGAGGGTGTTAAGTCTTTGCTTTTGTATCGACAGTTCGATTGCCGTCTTGAAAAGCTTTATGAGGACTATGAAAATAACTACTAAAAATACAAAATTCGTTGCGTCCTTTATGCCTAGCATCTCCGAGAAGAAAAAGGCTATCTGCGGAAATACCGAAACTACCAAGAGCAGGCAGGACGAGATTATCCAATAGAGGGAGTCGTCGATGTGGAGCTGCTTTTTTCTTATCTTGCTCAGCACCCAAGCAACCACAAGCACCGATGCAAGTATAAGCACGATACGCAAAGGCAAGCTCATATGGTGGGCTTGTACGCCTGCGATGACACCTGCGAAATATTCCTTTACTGCTTGCATTCCTTTATACCCCCTTTAAGCGTTATCTTCTTTCTGAACCACTGAATGAGAAGCATCGACAGGCACATACGGAGAACGTATTTCATAGAGCGGGTAAGGTTGAGATAGCTTTCTCCCGCAATACGCTCATACATAGTTACCTGTACCGATTTGACTACCGCACCGCTTCTTATAAGGTGCGCCATAGTATCGGGCTCGGGACCGTAGTCGGGCTGATTAGCCATAGCGCGAATGGTCGCTCTGTTGAACATACGCATTCCCGAGGTGGGGTCTTTAATGGTCTTACCCGTGGTAAGCTTGATTATATACTGAATAAGGCGGCTGCCTATCATTCTCGCCGTAAAGGGCTTCTTCTCGGTGACGAAGCGAGAGCCTATGCAGATGTCGCATTCACTCATAGCCTCAAGCATAGCTTCAAGATATGCGGGGTCATGCTGACCGTCTCCGTCAAACTGTACGGCGTATTCGTAACCGTTCTGGTAGGCGTACATCATACCCGTCTGCACTCCGCAGGTAAGTCCTACGTTTATAGGCATATCGATGTAATGATAGCCCTTTTCCTTGCATATTTCAAGGGTGTTGTCCTTAGAGCCGTCATTGACTATTATATAGTCGTACTGTGGGTAATTTTTAATGAGATTGTCTACTACACGTTCGATATTTTCCCCCTCGTTATAGGCGGGAATTATCACTAAAAGCTTTGATTGCATAGGGTGTCCTTTCCTTTATACGTTGTTGTTTTCTGCGCCCTTTGAATAGTATTTCTGTAGAATATCCGCTATAAACTTAGGCCAGAAGCGGCGGAACATATAGTATTCTTCCTCGGTTCTCCGACCGTCCTCCATAATTTTCGAGGTTTCGGATTCCTCGTGTATTCTATGCCCCACAAGAGGCTTCTTTATGTAGAGAAACGCGCCCTTTCTTCTGCCGATACGCTCCCAAGCGTCCCAGTCGCAGGCAAAGCGGAAATCCTTATTGAAGCGGAAGCGGTATCTTGCCGCCGTAGCGTAGGTGACGGTAGGACAGCAGATAGAGTTACCCATGGAAAGCACGAAGCTTCTGACAAATTTTGAGCGGGGAAACATACTGAAGCCTATATTCATAAGCCTTTTTATCTTTTGAACCTGACTTCCGTTTATCTTCTCGCCGTTTTTTATCTCGTAATAATCGGTGAAAATAAGCAAAGGTGTTTTTGCTTTCTGAGCCTTTGTCAGTATCTCCTCTGTATAGGTTGGCTCATATATATCGTCCTGGTGGGCGATTGTAACGTAGGGTGATGCCGTAGCTTGAAGCAGACCAAAGTTCCAGTCGCCTGTAATGCCTGCCTCTCCCTCGTTTACGCGCACAGGTATTCCGTAAGCCTCGGCTATCCTTTTTATCTCTTCGTTAGGGGTAGAGGTGGATATAATAATGTCGGATTTCGTGGTCTGATTGCAGAGTGACTTAACGCATTCCTCAAGATACGCGCTTTGTCCATAGGCGCAGACCACGAATGTGTGAAGGGTTTCCATATTAGACTCCTTTTTTCTTTTTTACGTACATCACGAAGATCATACGTAGGAAGAGTATTACTCCCGCAAGAACGCAGGCGGCAATATATGAGTAGCTGGTAGCATTTATACCCGAGTGGGTCAGCCACTTGCCTGTGGCGACCGCTTCGAGAAGAAGGGCCGCTCCGCAGGCAACGATAAGACCGAGAAAATCGCGTATTACAACGCTGAGTGTGGCAATAAAGGTGAATATGGCGCTGGCAAAGATGGCTATGAGTACGGGAATGAGCAGATAGGTATACGCAAGTATCTTATCGCCAAACAGGAGCTTCAGCGCAAGCTCTCCAAAGAAATGAGCCGCTACCAACGCAACTGCCCCAAAGACTGAGATAGCGAGAGTTATTCCGCCGAATAGCTTCCAAAAGCTTTTATAGCTTTTCTCCTTGTAGCGCTCGGCAAAGGTTGGTACAAAGGGAGAATAGAGATACCCTGCCGCCGATGATATCAGCAACGCGGGGGCAAAAACAGATGAATATATACCAAGGGTATCTTCTCCCATTTGCCTTTCAAGTACGAGCTTTGGCACGGTAGCCATAGCCGCGCTTATAAAAAGGTATACGCAAAGTGGCGCGGTCTCCTTTGCCAAAGGAAACCAACGAAGCTTCCTTTCCCAAAGGCGAAAACCCGATAGCTTTTTTACCGTAAGTATGTCATAGAGTATGGTAGCCGCCCACGAAAGAAGCGCCATAGCTCCAATGGAGAGATTTATATTCTTAGTAAGCAGATAGGTGACAAGATATACAACAAGTATTCCGATACCCTTTATGGCGTATGCCTTTCCCGCAATATCCAAGCGCCCGTTTTTTTGCGCTATGCCGTGGATAACGTCGGAAAAATTTTCTGACAGTCTGAACAGCATAAAAAGAAATATTGCCAAAAGCTGACCGCCGAGATAGCCGCTGACTAGTGAAAATACTATACAGCCTGTCATAGCGGCAAGACAGCTTATTATACGAAAGCCTACGTACTGAGTATCCGAATATTTGTTTTCAATATCCGATACCTGAAAACTGCGTATTCCGAACATTGCCACCGTTTGAAAGGTAGCGCTCACTGACATCGCGAGGGAAAGCAGACCTGCGTCGGTAAAGTTTCCAAGCTTTGTAACGAGAACTGTGATAAGCCACTGACAGCCGAGAAATATAAGATTTCCCGCCGCGTTCCAAAGCATATTTTTTTTGAGATTTTCCTGTTTCATTTCCTTACGCCGCTATTTTTATAATATACATCATCAAATATCCGAAGAACAAATTAAGTGTAAGACCGCCGAATATTATGGTGTTTCGACGCTGTTGAGGCATAAATACGCACAGCCTTTTTGGGGTCATTATATAACAAAGGGGTATCAGTATGGGGTAGAGATATCTGAACTGACAGCCGTTTATATAGGTAGCCCCTACGTCTGTGAAGCCCGCGTACATTGATGAGCAGATAAGCACCACCTGAATGAAGCAGGTAACGAATACTGTGAAACGGAAGAGGCTGTTTCGCTTGGAGCTGTAAATCCCGTCATTTGACGTATCGGTAAGGATACTGAACGCCAAAAGCATTGCCGAAATGGTACCGAATATGGCAAATGGATGCTCTACGTATCCTGTAAGAAATCCGTAGCCTGCCGAATAATCAACGAAGTTTCTGAGCGAAACATAGTTAGCCATATGGAGTAACAGTGTTTTCGCATAGTTGAAAGGGTGGGTAAGAACGTATTTTATTTGCTCGGTAGAATTTACGTTTTCTCCTCCTCTTGGGTCGGAATACATGTCAAAGGAGAATATTCCGGGCAGGAACAGTATCGCCAATATGCTGACGACCATTAGCGTTGCCGCGATTTTGAACCACACCGCGGAGGATGGCTTTTTGAATTTATGCATGCCGATAAAGAGTAAGGGCAGCATCATTGCGCAGTATATAGCCTTTGCTCCGCAACCGAGGAAGAAAGCGAGGAGTATCTCTGCGGCTGTCCAAAGGGTTATCTTCTTTTCGGGCTGTTGATACTTGGATATTATACACGCAAAGGCGTATGCCATCCATGCCGTCAGCCATGAATCGTAGCTTATAGAGCAAGCGAGGAATAGGGTGGCTGGCATAAGGCAGAGCGCCGAGAAGATATATCCGCCGTGCTTTAGCTTCTTTATAGCGAAGTAAACAATGACAGCGTATGCTAAGAGATTGGCAAACCTACAGAGAGACAGCATGATAGCTATATCCGCTCCGAGAATATTGGATAAAAGGATTGCCGCTATAAAGGGTGAATAGCTAACTGCTGTGTAAAGACTTTCAATGCTTAAATGGTAGTTTATGGGAAGATTGCTTTCCTGCACAAGGATTTTTGTAAAGGTTAGGGGGTCTTTGACAAAATCTGCCACTCTGTATCTGAGCTGGAACAGATGAGCCTGAGCTACCGAAGTAGCCTCGTCAGATAGGGTAGCTATCGCGTAGGAACCCTTGAGATGCGCTTCATCGTCCCACGAACTGTGTGTCGTTGCGGGGGCAGTAAAACAGAACATAATGCCCGCAATAAGGCAGATGACCAAAAACAGCTTGGCGGGCTCAGCGCCGTTTCCTGTGGATATTCTGTAGGCAAGCTGGAATATTACCGCTAAAACAGATACCGCAAAGACGGTGATTATAGCGAGGTCGGTATACAGATTAAAGGTCAGGAATATAAGCACGAGAGTAACAAGCGCCGCCGTAAATACAATAGCTCCCAAACGCAAGATTAAATATATTTTTTTTCCCTTATTAAGTTCGCGAAGATCGAGTATAAGAGAGGTAACGCGGGAGAATGCCCATCTGTAAAATCCTAAAGGCTTTTCGATAGCGAGAAGTAATAGAAGTATGCAAGCAAGCGCGATAATGGCTATAAGGTTAGGATAAAGTTTTACCCCGCTGCCCGTATTGTTGTATATAGAGATACTGTCTATTGCGCAACTATCACTTATATTAAGCTTTAGAACCTGTTCATCCCCAGAGTTCTTAATACATGTGCTTGCCGATTTTCTGTCGCTGGATAAATCGACGCTGATTTTATTGGTTGCAGAATTATAAGGCTCTTGCGCTTTGTTGAGCTGAACAGTAACCGAAGCTCCTTCGGGAAGCGGTTCGGCGAATGTTATTATTAAAAGATTGCATGGATTGTCCAAGATGGGTAAAATTATGGACGGGGAAGAATAGTATTGATTTTTTTCAAGTATAATGATGCCGTCTTCGGAAATCACCTTGTTAAATCCGCGAACTGTGGCGTGTTTTAAATCAGCGTTGTTAATTTTCGTAATCGGTATGGGCGCTTTATCGCATTTGTATACAAAGCAAGTTACTGTAACAATAGCTAAAAGAATGCATATTACCGTGTTTAAAGCGACCTTTGCCGTTGATTTACTCATATTACTCCTTTAGTGCTACGCTTTTTGCAGATTACTCCACAGCATTACAAAGTTTTGGATAGCCTAAGAGTTTCAATATCATAAAACTCCATACCGCAAATCTTACGTAGAAATCCTCTTCCTGAGGTTTAAATGGACTGATGCACTTATTTATATCAAATTCGGAGAAATACTGACTAAGGACTGAGATATGCCTTTCGTAGAGTTACAGTATCTCCATTTATAAAAATCCATTTTAAACTTAAACGCGAAGAGAATGAGCTTGTACAAATTCATATCAAATTATACCATAAGTTATGCGCAAAGTCAACCCTTTTTGCTCAAAGCATAGCTTTTATTCGACACCGCCTTATATTGTGTTGAGTGGTTGTATTTATCAGAGGGTCAAAATCTTGAAAAAAGTGAGAAAAATTGAAAAATCTCTTGAAAAATAATACTGTTTATGATATAATATCACACAAGTGTAAGATGCGATAGGTATATTGGAATTTTAGAGGGATAGTAAAAAACGAAGTGTCCCTGCCAATATTATTCCAATCTATGCCGAGGCATGTGTATTGGTTTGTTTGCTTGAGGTTATATGGCATTATTGTTTTAAGAGCATAGATGATAGTAGTTAGAAAGGAGAAAAGATGCGTTTCATTAACAGAATTTTTGGTTTTTTTAAGAATTGCGCGAACTTGATAACAAAATATTTTTCCTATGACAATAACGATTTGAGCTTGGAAAAGAAGAACACTAATAGGCTTGTAAATCTATATACGTTAATAGCCATGTTTTTTGGAACATTATTGCTGATGTTTATGCCCGCTCTTACAATCCCTGATGAACATTTCCATTTTCTTAACGTGTTGCGACTCTCTCATTTCCAATTTATTCCTTCTATAAAGGATGGCGTGGATGGCGTTTTTCTAACATCAGACGAAGTTGCTTTCCTTGAGGAATTTGGAAATATAAACACCAGCAGTATGACTTGGGGTAGGTATTTCAAAATTGAATTTACAAACAACCAAGTAACCGAGTTTTACGCAACCGAGTGGGCAAGAACGAATTGCTTCGGACATTTTATTCCCGGAATGGCAGTTGCGTTGACAAGGCTTTTTTTCAAGAGGCTGAATGTTTATTCTTGCCTTTTGATCGCAAGATTTACCAACCTTGTAATGAGTGTATTGATAACGAGATATGCGTTAAAGATCACGCCCGTGTTCAAAAATACTATGTTTTTGCTTGCCTTAATGCCTGTTACTTTACAGCAGTCTGCGTCGGCATCATATGACTCAATACTTAACGCATCGTCATTTCTGCTTTTTGCAATAACCGCTAAAATCGTTATGGAAAATGATGATTACAGAATTACCGCTAAGGATATTTTTGTCGTATTGGCGTCGGTTGTGGGACTTTGCGCCATGAAGGCACCGTATGCATTTTTGTCGCCGATACTTTTATCTATAAAAATTAAAAAGTTCGGAAGCCTTAAAAAATACTTTTTGTGCATCGGCTCGGTTATAGCCTGCGGACTTGTGTTCTGCGTTATACCAACGATTGTCTATAATAATGCAGTGGCTGGAATTTCTCAGCCAAGCAACGACTTGTCTCGAACACAGCTTGAGTTCCTTCTTTCCGACCTTGGAAATATTCCAAAGATGTTTAGCGAAACCTATAAAATGTGTCATGTGAATTGGGAAAGACAATTCTTCGGTGTTTTAGGATGGTTGGATTTCGGGCTCCCTGATTTTTGCAATATTGCATTTAGCTTAATATTCTGGATAACATTCATATATGATGCTTGCATCGCAAAAAGAGTTTCGATTAGATTTAGAATTTATTCTGCATTATCGGCGATTGCAGTGTACGTAATCATCATTATGTCAATGTATGTTTCGTGGAACGCGAAAATCGGACAGCTGAGTGGGTATGTGGCGCACGGCGTGCAGGGAAGATATTTTATACCTCTTGCGCTATTTGCAGTTGCTATATTCTCAAACCCGCTATTAGTGAAATTTAAGCATTTAAGATTACTTGAATCAAATATTAGACGTGTGATCAGTATGGCATCGGTTATATTTATAGTTATGGTGTTTTTTGCATTCTTTCAGCGATATTGGGCTTGAGCATACTCTCAAGTCGGTTGAAGAAGGGAAGGACTGATAACTATGATAACAAAAAGATATTTCTAAGGATATAGCGTGGAATACAGTCGGTTCTGTTCTTAATTTGGGGTGTCGGCGGATGCTCTTGGGGGCAGACTGTCTGTTGAATTTGAATGCGCAGGCGTTCTTTCGCTGGCAATATCCATAGCCGGTGTATTTTTACCATATCGCTGTTTAATGTAAGGCATTATCAAGTGTCGGATACGGACGATAGCTTTTCTGCCGAGGATTATATTTTTTACAGATCTTTACATGCGCTATATCGTTAATGCTTTGTGGGCTATTTGTTGTTGTAAATGATTACTCGGCACATACGGCACTTTGTATAATAGGTGTTACGTTGATTGGGCTCTATTGGCAGCTGTTACTCTTCTCGGCATGCTTACGGTGATTTATCGCATTTGTATACGAAGCAAGAAACTGTAATAATAGCTAAAAGAATACACATTGCTATATTAAAAACAACTTTTATCCTTGTTTTTTTCGTGTTATTCCTTTTCTGTATCCATTCACTTTGACAGTTTGCTCCAGAGCATTACAAATGTCTTGGAGATTCCTAAACGCTTTAAAACCATAAATCCCCATACCACAAGCCGTACGGAAAAATCCTCGCCCTTTGGGCGAAACGGGCTGATAAGCCTGTTTTTGGTGTAGTTCGGGAAATGGGTGTCGAGAAACGAAAAATATCTACCGTAGGCTTGTTCGGTCTCTTGCTTGTTTTTTGAACGCGAGGAAAACAAAAGGTAGAATAGACAAGCTCTTATAAAGAAATACTCAACGTCAGGGTCGTTTTTTTTCTTTTCAGGGAGAGCCGCCACAATTCGCTCGAAGGTATCGCAGGCTGCGTTTGCTATGCTTGCCGAACGTTGCTTTGTGTTGGATACCGAGCTTTCGTTGTATCTCCATATATAGCCATCATATTTCGGTATAATACGTATTTTGTCGGTTAAGGCGTACGCCTGTATAGTGAGATAGGTATCCTCTCCGCAGGCTGTGTTCAGAAATTTAAGACCGTTCTCTGTCAAAAAAACCTTTCTATACACTCTTGCCCATGGAGCGGTTATTTTGTATTTTGAAAAAGAGCTTTCATCTACGAACACCGTCTTTAGCACTCTTCCGTCATCCCTTTGCCGTCTGTATCCGCATATTACTATGTCGGCATCGTCGGCGGCGGACATAAGCTGTTCAAGATAGTCGGGCTCTGCGGTATCATCCTGGTCCATAAACGCCACATACTCCCCCTCGGCTAAGCCGACACACCGATTCCTCGTTTCGGCAACACCGTGATTTTGCTGACGGTACAGCCGTATGTTTTCCTCGGGGTACTTCTCTATTACAGAGCTGACAAAATCATAGGTATCGTCGGGAGAACCATCGTCCATAAGTATCAACTCACGGCAAGGATAGGTCTGGCGCGAATAGCTTTCGATGGCAGCCTCTATATATTTTTTTCCTTTATACATTGGTATTATGACGGAGCATTTTTTCATTTCAACTTTTCCATTTTCTGTTTTGAAATTTACATAAAATTCCATTATGCTATTTTTTGAATATTACCCTACAATTATATCACAATTATATTGTAAAGTCAATACCTTTTAGTATCATTCGCAGGCGGTTGTCACGCAAGGAGGGCTTTTTGATATTTCAGTGCTTGCAAAATGTAATAAAACTATTGACTTTTAATGTCGAATATGATACAATAAGGCGAGTGATTAACTTAAGGAGGCCATTCGTAATGAAAGGTATCATACTTGCCGGCGGTGCCGGAACACGTCTTTATCCTCTAACGCAAATTACCTCTAAACAGCTTTTGCCAATATATGATAAGCCAATGATATATTATTCTCTCTCCACGCTGATGCTGGCGGGTATTCGGGATATTCTTCTTATCTCCACCCCTACCGATCTCCATCGCTTCCAGAATCTGTTGGGCGACGGATCGTCTTTCGGTGTATCTATTTCCTATGTGGAGCAGCCCTCTCCCGACGGACTTGCTCAAGCGTTTATTCTCGGAGAGGAATTTATAGGGGACGAGCCCTGCGCTCTCGTGCTCGGAGATAACATCTTCTACGGAAGCGGCTTCCGCAGAAGACTTCGCGCCGCCGCGGAAAACGCGGCTAACGGACGGGCTACCGTTTTCGGATACTACGTAAACGACCCCGAGCGCTTTGGAATTATGGAGCTCGGTCCTAACGATGAGGTCCTCTCTCTTGAGGAAAAGCCCGAGCATCCTAAGTCCCACTACTGCGTGACAGGACTTTACTTCTACAACAAGGACGTTGTAAAATACGCAAAGCAGGTCAAGCCCTCTGCTCGCGGAGAGCTTGAGATAACCACCCTCAACCAGATATATCTCGAAAAGGGTCTGCTTGACGCTCAGGTGCTTGGCAGAGGCTTTGCCTGGATGGATACGGGAACGGTTGAGAGCCTTTGGGATGCCTGCAACTTCGTACGTATGGTGCAGAAGCGTCAGGGCATAGAGATATCCGCCCCCGAGGAGATAGCCTATAACAATAAGTGGATAACAAAGGAGCAGCTCCTTGCATCCGCCGATAAATATGAGAATTCCTCGTACGGCAAGCACCTGCACCGTGTTGCCGAGGGTAAATATCATTATTGACATATACATAAATAAACAGTAAAGGAAAGATTATGAATATACTTGTAACAGGCGGAGCAGGCTTTATTGGAAGCAATTTTGTATATTACGAGAGAGAGACGCATCCCCAGGACAGAATCGTTTGTCTCGATGCGTTGACCTATGCGGGAAACCTGTCTACGCTAAAGCCCCTTGCGGACGATAAGAATTTCCGTTTCGTTCACGGAAATATAGCTGACAGAGCCTTTGTACGCAATCTTTTTGCCGAGGAAAAATTTGATGCGGTGGTTAACTTTGCGGCAGAGAGCCACGTTGACCGCAGTCTTGAGGACCCCGAGCTGTTCTTGCGCAGTAACGTCCTCGGAACTCAGGTTCTCATGGATGCGTGCCGTGAGTTTTCTGTGGCGAGATACCATCAGGTATCTACCGACGAGGTCTATGGAGACCTGCCTCTTGACCGTCCCGACCTTTTCTTTACCGAAGAAACGGCTATCCACACCTCAAGCCCTTACAGCGCGTCTAAGGCGTCGGCTGACCTTTTGGTGTTGGCGTATGCCCGTACCTTTGGACTTCCTGTGACTATCACCCGTTGCTCCAATAACTACGGGCCCTACCATTTCCCCGAAAAGCTCATACCGCTTATGATAACGAGAGCCTTGGCTGACGAGCCTCTTCCCGTATACGGAACGGGCGAGAACGTTCGCGACTGGCTTTACGTTCGCGACCATTGCTCGGCTATCGACCTTGTACTGAGAAAGGGAAGAATAGGCGAGGTATATAACGTAGGCGGTCATAACGAGCGCACAAATCTTGACGTTGTAAAGACGGTCTTGGCTGTTCTCGGCAAGCCCGAGAGCCTTATCACCTACGTTACCGACCGTCCCGGTCACGACCGCAGATACGCTATTGACCCCACAAAGATACACACAGAGCTTGGTTGGCTTCCCGAAACTAAGTTTGAAGAGGGAATACGCTCTACTGTTCAGTGGTATCTCGATAACAGAGAGTGGTGGGAGAATATTCTCAGCGGAGAATATATGAACGACTACAAGCGCCTTTACGAGGGCGGCGGAAGGCTTGGTGGCAAATGAGGATCCTTGTAACGGGAGCGAGAGGTCAGCTTGGGGTTGACCTTTGCCGTGAGCTTTCGACAAGAGGACATTCGGTCATTGAAGCCGATATTCACAATATGGATATTACCGACGGCGATGCCGTAGAGCGTTTTATTTCAGAAAATTCCCCCGAGGCTGTAATACACTGCGCGGCTTATACGGCTACCGATAAGGCAGAGGACGATACCGAGACTTGCAGACTTGTAAACTCGGTTGGAACTCGGAATATCGCAAAGAGCTGCAAGGCTCACGGTGTAAAAATGCTTTATATAAGCACCGATTATATTTTTGGCGGAGAGGGGGATACCCCCTTTTCGGTTGATAGCCAGGCGGCGCCCCTCAGCGTTTACGGCAAGACCAAGTATGAGGGTGAGGTTGCGGTGAGAGAGCTTCTTGACGAGTATTTCATCGTCCGCATCTCCTGGGTGTTTGGACTTCACGGAAACAACTTTATAAAGACTATGCTTCGTATCGCAAAGACCAACAGCGAGATAAACGCAGTTGACGATCAGATAGGCTCGCCTACGTATACTGTGGACCTGTCGGTTTTGCTTGCTGATATGATAGTTACCGATAAGTACGGCGTTTACCACGCCACCAACGAGGGCTTTTGCTCTTGGTATGACTTCGCCTGTGAGATATTCAATCAGGCGGGTATAGATATTAAGGTCAACCCCGTAGGCTCGGATTTCTTTAGCTACAAGATAAAGCGACCCGAGAACAGCCGAATGGATAAATCAAAGCTCGACGAAAAGGGATTTTTGCGTTTGCCCCCGTGGCAGGATGCGCTTAGCCGTTTTCTCGGTGAGCTGAAAGCAGAGGAGACAAAGGCTTAAATGGGAAAGTTTAATTTTGAACAGACATATATTAAGGATCTGTTTGTTATAACTCCAACCGTATTTGGCGACAGCCGCGGATATTTTATGGAGACCTACCAAAAGGAAGAATTTGCGGCGGCGGGAATTGACGTTGACTTCGTACAGGACAACGAATCCCGTTCCACCCGCGGCGTGCTTCGCGGACTTCATTTCCAAAAGACCTGTCCTCAGGGAAAGCTTGTAAGAGTCATTGAGGGCGAGGTGTATGACGTTGCCGTTGACCTCAGAGGTGACAGCGAGACCTACGGAAAGTGGTACGGAGTTCGTCTGTCGGCAGAGAACAAGAAGCAGTTTTACGTTCCCGAGGGCTTTGCCCACGGATTTTTGGTGCTTTCCGAGAACGCTACCTTTGTCTACAAATGCACAAGGCTTTACGCGCCGGGTGACGAGGGCGGTCTTGCGTATGATTGCCCCGAGCTTGCCATTGATTGGCCTATAACCGAGGATATGGAGATAAAGCTCAGCGAAAAGGATAAGCTCCATCCTACTCTCGCAAATTTGGATTTTAAGTTTTAAGGGTTAAGGTTAGTTTGTGATGGTTTTTAGCTACTTTCTTTTAAAAAAGAAAGTAGCGCAAAGAAAATATTGCAAATAAAGATGTTTGTAGCTTGACTATTGTTTAGCTATAATTTTACGGTTTTTTTGATGTAGAAATAGTGCGGACGCACGAGCGTAAGCTCGTAGGTTTTGCGTAAGCAAAAATGCGCTTGCGCCACCGCACTATTTCATTTATTTGCGTTATTACCGCTTCATTACCTCCTACTCTCACTTTTTTACAAAAAAATATTTACAAATTCTCTCGAGTGTGATAAAATATACACACTACTTGATTTATGGGGGTAAAAATGAATAACGAACAGAGTGTAACAAAAACGAGATATAAATTTCCCATAGGCGGAATACTTTGTATAGTTATGGGCATCGTATCGGGCATATCTACGCTTTTAAACTTGTTGAGATACGTGTTTACTACGGGCAGAGCTATTCTTGTTCTGCATTTCGGCGGGTCCGGTCTTTTAGGAGATTTGGATATTGGGGAGTTCTTTGAGGTGATTTTTTACTCGATCTCTAATATGCCTGCCTTTTGGCTTAACGTAGGCGTTAATTTAGCCGGATTTGTCCTTAGCCTTATCGGCGCGCTTCTCTTTGCGGTATTAGGTATTATGCTTATAGCAAGGCTTCACGGCAAGCTGTTGGCTATCATCCCTATAGCGCAGATAGTCATCAGCGGCTTTTCTATCCTACACTTCGTCTATGTTCTGGTAATGAATATTTTGAATTTGCTTACGGGATATGATCTTGCGTCGGTGCTGTTGAGCTTTATTAACAACGTAAGATTGGACGGACTTCTTGCGACGCTCTTGACCTTGCTTGGCTGGGTATTGCTTGCTGTTGTTATCTTTGTCAACTGTAATAAGGAGCGTAATGCCGAGGATAGCGGAAAGATGAAGCTGCTTGCGTGGCTTACCCCCGGTGCGTTTGCGGCAAGCAGACTTTTGTCGGGATTAGGCTCTGTGATCTACGCATTGATCTCGGTTCTTGGAAGCCTGTTCTTACACATATCGTTCGGCTCGCCTGTTATTCCGACTTTGTTGAACGGCTTGGGCGGCGGCTTGCTGTCTGTCGTAATGGCGGCGCTTTTGGCGGCTACCTTCTACTTTGTAACCGATTGGATAATAGAGCCGCGTAAAAAATAATAAAAATACATAAAAAAGGTTCTGCCAAAAAGCTTTTAAGGGCTTAAGGCAGAACCTTTTTATTTAATCCTCGGAATTTTCTCTTTTTACTTTTTTGTGCTTGGCTACTATGGCAATCACTGCTGTCACAATACCTGCTACACAGAGTACGGGTATTAATACCACAGCCGCGATTGTCGCTATTATAACGCCGCCTATAACGAGATACTTAAGACTTGCGGATATGCTGATATCCGAAAAAACGTCGAAGCCGCCTATATTCGATATGTCGAAGCTGTCGTGTTCTACCGTAAATTCGACTTCTGTGGACAGAGGCGTATAACTGCCGTCCTCGCCTTGATATTCGAGATATATCCTGACTGCGCCTGTTGTGTCATTTGGCAATTCAAAGGTGTTATTGAAGATCTGTATTTTTTCACTGCCGCCTATTGAATAGTAGAGAGAATATCCCTCCTCAATTACCGTATCTTCCTTTTCGGGGTGGCAGAGCTTGACGCTTACTTTTACCCGATCTCCCGAGGAGTAGCGCTCCTTATCAAAGGAAATCGTGGCTGTGGGTGTTACCGAGCTTACAATGGCTTTTACGGTAAGTCTTAGCTTTGCATAGCTCAGGGACTCATCGGGGGTGAAAACTATTTTAACCTCATCGCCGTTTTTAGGTACAAGCTTTGGGTTGGAAAAGCTCCACGTGCCCGAAAGGGTCTCACCGCCCTCGGTAGCTTTTACAGTGCCGCCTATTATACTTGCTTCTTCAAGGGATTGCCCATAGACCATAGGCGAAATAGTAGGTGTGGCTTCAAGATAGGGTGTATCCTTAAAGAGCTCTGAGGTGTATGCCTTTATGCGAGCGTTCCAGGTCTCTTCCCAGTCGCTTGTATCGTACCATTTGCCGCTTTCCCCGCGGTAAAAGGTTTCATTGTTGCCTACGGTTGAGAGGGAGCGGTAGATTATGCCGCTTCCCATATCTACCTCGGCATCTCCGTCCACCATTATTTCCGCATCGGCAGACACTGATACGATAAATATATCACCCTGCTCAAGCTCCAAGCCTCTGTCAAGAATTACGGTATTATATCCATCTCTCAGGCTTCCCGTTTGGGTGTATACGGGCTCGCCTAACACGCAGTCATCGATAGAGGGGGGATTTATGTAAATATCAAGTCGGTAGAGAGCGGTGTCCTTATCGGTAGAAGCGTTTATGCCTACCGCCTCTAAAAGCTCGTGCTCCTTTTTTGCGACAAAGGCGTTGGCTATAGCGGTGTCAAGGCTGTTATCTAAGGAAAGCATAGACACGCCGCCGTCATGCTGATAAATCGTATTGTAATTATCCGCAGGCGAAACGTCAAAGACGGTGCCGCCTGTAAGGGTGGCATCCTCGTAGGACAGCCAGAAATATCCGCCGTCTCCGAAATCGGTTCCCCAGCTGTTTTTCACAAGCCACGCACCGTTATTCGACGGTATCGTTCTGTCAAATATGTTCTTTTTAAAATTATTTTTGCTATATCCGTCATCCCAACCGACTATTGTGATTGAGTGGTCGGCATTGTAATTTCCCTCACAGTATTGAGCCGCGGTCGATGTGTTAAGATAAGCTGTGTCTCCGTAATAGCTTGCCGACACCGCGCCGTACTCCATGATCGCGTCCTTTATTTTGTCGGGCTCGGCTTTTATGTCATAGAAGAATATATTGTCTATTTTGTACTCACTTTCGTACATTTTGTCAAGGGATATTTCAACGCCGTATTCGGGTGGCTCCGTATCATAGGGGGCTACCGATTCATCGGCAAAGCCTATGCCGTTGGACAGCGTTACAAGGGAAAGCATATCAAAGCCGCCTATTTTGTAGTAGGGAACGGAGCTGTCAAGATAGACGCTGTCGTTAGTGCCTACTCGGTCTCCGTGATAGGCGAAGTATGCAAGATGCCATTCCGACAGATTTATCTCGGACGCATTGGCGCCGTGATTCTTTATGGCGTCGGCTTCCGCGCAGGCAACAGCCGAAAATGCCCAGCACAAGCCGTATGTACCTTGATTTTTTACCGACGTGATATATCCCAGATCCTTTGAGCTGTAAGCTGTTGGGAGAGTGGCTTCCGTATTGCTCTGCGCGCCGAGAGCGGTGAGCGAAAGAGCGCTCGCAACCGTAACGACCGTCAGGCAAACAGCCAATAATTTTTTAAAATTCATAATCTACCTATCCTTAAGATATATACTATTATGATATACCAATGGAAAATGCTTGTCAATAGAATTTTGATATTGTTTACAAAAAGGCTTACTTTTTTGAAAATAATCGGTGTTTCGGTTTGTGTATTCTGACTAACTGTTTGATAATTTTCAACAAAAATGAAAAAACGTGTTGAATTTTACGAAAAAATGTTGTATCATAATAAAGAGTATGAAGAAATATACTTGAATACATATCTTAGCTTAAGGAGAAAACTATGCAATTGACCGGAAATTTGATACTTATGGGAACAGTGCTGTTTTTTGCGGTAACTGTATTTATTCTTGCCATGATGCTCGTCATCTGGAAGATAACCGACGACGCTCGCGCAAAGACTAACAGCTTTGCTACCGAAACACTTAAGGCGTTTACCTTTATTTTTGACTTCCTGCTGGGCGGACAGATAGCTCTGTGGGTAATGAACATCGTCAATATGAATTCGGCAAAGTTCGCTATATATCAAAAGACCTTTCAGATATACTCGGGTAAGGTTGCCAAGGAAGAGGTTGCCGCAAAGGTAGACGAGATATTAGCAAAGTCCTCTATACTCGATAACTTTATCGGTGAATTTGGCGGTATTATCATAACCGTTGTTGCCGTTCTCGCTATTGCCGCAATTCTTGTGTTCTACAAGGACAACAATCTGGCGGCTAAGAAAGAGAGAAAGGCTCGTCGCAAGGCGGCAAGAAAAGAGAAAAAAGCCGCAAAGAAAGCCGCAAAGCAGGCTAAGCGCGAGGCATACGAGGCAGAGTTAGCCGCAAAGGCAGAGGCTGCCGCAAAGGCAAAGGAAGAAGCCGAGGCTGCTGCCGCGGCAGACCTTGAGGCGGCAGAAAAGGCAAAGGCAGAGGCGGAAGCCGCTGCAAAGGCAAGAGAAGAGGCAGAGGCGGCAAGGGCGACTGAGCTTGAAGCCGCGGAGAAGGCTAAGGCTGAGGCAGAAGCGGCGGCTAAGGCAAGAGAGGAAGCCGAAGCGGCAAGAATAGCAGAGGAAGAAGCGAAAGCGCAAGCAGAAGCTGAAGCTCTTGCAAAGGCTGAAGCAGAGGCGGAAGCGGCAAGAATAGCAGAGGAAGAAGCGAAAGCGCAGGCAGAGGCTGAAGCTATTGCAAAGGCAAAGGAAGAGGCCGAAGCGGCAAGACAGGCAGATATAGAAGCGGCAGAAAAGGCAAAGGCTGAGGCTGAGGAAGCGGCTCGCGCAAGAGAGGAAGCCGAGGCGGCAAAGGCGGCAGAGCTTGAAGCCGCTGAGAAAGCGAAGGCGGAAGCCGAGGAAGCGGCAAGAGCTAAAGCGGAAGCAGAGGCGGCTGCGGCGGCAGAAAAGGAAGCCGCGGAAAAGGCTAAAGCGGAGGCTGAGGCTGTAGCGGCGGCAGAAAGAGAGGCGGCTGCAAAGGCTCAGGCAGAAGCGGAAGCGGCGGCAAAAGCTAAGGAAGAGGCAGAGACTATCGCAAGAGCGGAAAGAGAAGCCGCGGCGAAAGTAAAGGCGGAATCCGAGGCGGCGGCAAAGGCAAGAGCCGAGGCTGAGGCTGACGGAACCTACGTTCCCAGAAGAAGACGTACAAAGTAAATAACAAAGGGGCGGAACGATTAAAATAGCCCACTTATATAAAAAGGATACCGTTTTTACTGTCTTTTAGGATAGCAAAGGCGGTATCTTTTTATGTTGGGCGTTAAACGCAAATCAAATTCAAATCCCACGCGGGAACGTAAGGCTCACGGCGCAGGTATAATTTATAGTCGGGGCAAAGCTCGTGTATTTGCAGGGGTAGGGCGAAAATGTCCTCGCTTCGGTGGTACAGCGATACGAGAAGCCTTGGCTTATGGTTGAGAATAGTCTCGGCAGAGCCGATAATTGCTTGTCTTTCCGCTCCCTCAACGTCGTATTTGATATAATCCACAGGCTTTCCCGAAAGAACGCTGTCAAGGGAAGTTGCCGACACCTCGACCTGCTTGCCCTTTGCAAAGGCTCCCGAATTTCTGCTTCCGCTGTCCGCAAAGGTCAGGGTGGCGGTTTCCGACCACGCCGCGGCGTTTACGGCGTGTATGACCGTGGCGGATATCCCCTGGGCATACTCGGAAAGCTTCTTGAAATTACGCCTGTCGGGCTCGAGGGCGTATATTTTTTTAATGTGGGGATATCGGTCGATAAGCTCTCGAGCTGTGTCGCCGTTGTATGCCCCAAGGTCGGCGGCGGCGCTTATTTCTCCCAGCAGCGAAAAGGTCTCGTTTCTGTCGGTTACTGCTTCACGGAGATAGGATATCTTTCCGCTCAGCTTGTAGCATATGACCTTTTCAAATATATCCTTTGATACGCTGTCGGCAAGCATATCCCATACTCTTTCAAGCTCTTCCTTGTGGGCATTGAAAAAATCCATATTGAAAAGTGTGTCGCCGCAAACGGGCACGTCGGGGGCGTACATCTCGCACTCGCTGTCCACCCTGTCAAAAAGGGCAAGAACGTCGGGTAGTGAGCTTGCGAATGAGAGCAGAACGATGATGTTATCAGCTCCGTATTTCTCCTTTATTGCCGAATAGGAAAGCACGGTCTTTCCGTGAAAGCTGTGACCGCGCACAAATCCGTCGCTGGCAAAGAAATCCGATACCGAGATGCCGTATTTTTCGCATATATTAAGTATTTTATCGGCGCCGTTACCCATTCCGTACATAACTACCGTCTTGTCGGTAGAAGAAAGATATTGCCAAAGGTCTGTTTTTATGTCAATTTTCATATACACTCCTTGACTTTTTCGCAATTTTGTGATATTATAATCTATGTATATGTATTTTAACATAAAAAGGAGAAAAAATCAAGATGGATTGCCTGTTCTGTAAAATAATTGAGGGCGCGATTCCCTCCAATAAGGTATACGAGGACGAATGGTGCCTTGCCTTTCACGACATAAATCCCCAAGCCCCCGTACACGTGCTTGTTATACCCAAAACGCATATTGCTTCGGCAGATGACGTGGACGGCAATAACAGCCAATATATAGCAAGGGTGTTTGAGACGATACCTAAGGTGGCAAAGCTGGCGGGGCTCACCAATGGCTACCGCGTGATATCCAACTGCGGAGAGGATGCCTGCCAGACCGTAAAGCATATTCATTTTCACGTAATGGGCGGCAAGAAGCTTCCCGAGAATATGGGTTGATATGAACAGCGGAATGGGACGGGCGATGCCGCCTTTGGGCAACGACCCATATAAAAACAAGCCAAAGCCCCCAAAAGGAATTAAGGATATACCGAGATATCTGTGGGAGCTTATATCGGGCTTTGTCTCGAGATTTGGATATATAGTCGGAATGGTCTGGAAAACAGGGCCGTGGATACTCATAGTAATGGTGGTTATATCGGCGCTTAACGGTATTTTGCCTGTTGTGGGCTCTCTTATATCCAAGGAGATACTCAATGAGCTGCAAGGGGTAATAGCGGAGCAGGCTGTGGCATCGGCTTCGGGACAGGCTCTTACCATACCCTTTTGGGGCTCTATGGTAGTAATTCTACTTATATTTTTCTTTGTCTATAAGATACTCAACAACGTAATAGGCAGAGTAAATACGGCGGTTACGAGAATAGCGGGAGAAAAAGTAGTAAGACAGGTAAGATTGCAGATAATGGAAAAGGCAAAGGAGCTTGACCTGGCTTCCTTTGACCGCCCCGAATTTTACGAAAAGCTCGAAAACGCAAACCGTGAGGCGGGTATAAGACCTATAACGGTCATGTCCTCCACCTTTGATGCGGTTTCTAAATTCATAAGCCTTGTGAGCTACGTTATAGTCCTTGTGACAGCGCCCAATATGTGGTGGATAGCCCCAGTTATGATAGTGATATCCATACCCACAGCGGTGGTAAACTTTACGTACAGGCGCAAGACCTTTGACTATATGCGCCGCCGCTCCAAGGACCGCAGACAGATGAACTACTATTCGGACATAATGGTAGACAAAAATCTTGTCAAGGAAATACGAATGTACGACCTTGCGGATACTTTTAAAAATGAGTTTGACAGCGTATTTGCCCGCTACTACAAGGGACTTCGCAGGCTTATAGTCAGAGAAAATATGTGGCAGATAGGTCTTACGGTCTTGGCTTCTGTCGTTAACTGCGGTTTCTTTGCGTTTATAGCCTTTAAGGTATTTAACAGTGAAATACAGATAGGCGACTATTCTCTCTATACGGGAGCGTTGACATCTATCGCCACAACGGTTTCGGCTCTCATAGGCGTTTCGGCGCAGGTATATGAGGGAACGCTGTTTATAGATAATCTTATAGCCTTTATGAAAGAGAAGCCTACTGTCGTGCCCAGCGTTGCCGAGCCTTTGCGGGTGACAAGGGAATGCCCCCATACCATCGAGTTCGAGAACGTGAGCTTTGCCTATCCGGGTACTGACAAGTACGTAATTAAGAACGTAAGCGTTAAATTCCGACCGGGTGAGACCGTGGTGCTTGTAGGTCTTAACGGCGCGGGAAAGACCACCTTTATAAAGCTGCTCACAAGACTTTACGACCCCACAGAGGGTAGGATACTCCTTGACGGCAGAGACATAAGAGAATACGATACGGCAGAGCTCTACGCTATGTTCGGAATAATCTTTCAGGATTTCGGAAAGTATGCCTTTAACGTAGAGGACAACATAAAATTCGGAGATATCCACCGAGAGCATAGCAAGGAAGAGATACTTAAGGCGGCAGCCGATGCGGGTGCGGAGGACTTTATTGAACGTCTGCCCGACGGCTATGGCACGCCCCTTATGCGCTACTTTGAGCCTAACGGCATAGAGCTTTCCATAGGTCAGTGGCAGAAGCTGTCCATAGCGAGAGCCTTTTACAGCCGCTCTGACGTGCTTATTCTCGATGAGCCCACGGCATCTCTTGACCCTATGGCTGAACAGGAGATATTCAATCAGTTCGACCAGCTCAGACGTGATAAGACCACCATTTTCGTATCCCACAGGCTGTCAAGCGCCACAGTAGCCTCAAAGATAGTAGTGCTTGAATACGGCGAGCTGGTGGAAGAGGGCACACATAAGGAGCTTATGGCTAAAAAGGGAAGATATTACGAGCTGTTTACCACACAGGCAAGCAGATATCTTTCGGAGGAGACACAAAAGTAATTTTAAAAAATAGGTTGACAAATCAAATATTATTTAATATAATATATACCAAACATAATTGATAAAGACAGAGAGGTTTTTGCAATGCAGGTTAAAGTAGTTAAATTCGGCGGAAGCTCCTTGGCGGATGCCGAGCATTTCAGACAGGTAGCGGCTATCATAAAGGCAGACCCCGCAAGAAGATACGTTGTGCCGTCTGCACCCGGAAAGAGATTTAAGGACGATATAAAGGTCACCGATATGCTCTACGGCTGTTATGAAAAAATACGCAATCACGAGAGCATAGATGAGCTTTACGAGCAGGTAAAGGCGCGCTACAACGGAATTATTGCCGACCTTGGCTTGGATTTCGATATAAGCGGAGAGCTTGAATACGTTAAAAACGCAATGCTTCACAGCGCAGGCCGTGACTATGCGGCAAGCCGCGGAGAGTATATTAACGGTCTTATACTTTCCAAATATCTCGGATATTCCTTTATCGATGCCGAGAACGTTATATTCTTTAAGGACAACGGAAGCTTTGACGAGGAAAAGACAAACAAGGTGCTTGCCGAGGAGCTTACACAGTACGAAAGAGCGGTTATTCCGGGCTTTTACGGCGTAATGCCCAACGGAACTATAAAGACCTTTTCAAGAGGCGGCTCGGATATTACGGGCTCTATCGTAGCGAGAGCGGCAGGGGCTGACCTTTACGAGAACTGGACCGACGTGTCGGGCTTTATGATGGCTGACCCCAGAATAATCGAAGAACCTTGCGCAATTGAAACCATTACCTACCGCGAGCTTCGTGAGCTTTCCTATATGGGAGCTACGGTGCTTCACGAGGATGCTATATTCCCTGTAAGATACGCAAAGATACCGATAAATATCCGTAACACCAACGCGCCCCGCGACGACGGAACTATGATAGTTGCCGAAACCAAGGATTTTGACACAGAAAAGGTCATTACAGGCGTAGCGGGCAAAAAAGGCTTCTCGGTAATTACCATCGAAAAGGATATGATGAATTCCGAGATAGGCTTTGTAAGAAAGGTCCTTGAGATCCTTGAGGACAATGAGATATCCTTTGAGCATCTTCCCTCGGGTATCGACAATATGAGTATTGTTATTTCTACCGCTGCCATAGAGGGCAGACGCGACAAGCTGGTGTCCACTATCCGCCGCGCGGTAAGACCCGATAGCGTAACTGTTGAGGATGATCTTGCGCTTATCGCTATTGTCGGACGCGCTATGGTAAAGGCTAAGGGAACTGCGGCGAGAGTATTCGACGCTATATCGAATGCGGGAGTAAATATCCGTATGATAGACCAAGGCTCCAGCGAAATATCCATTATCGTAGGCGTTGAGGAGCGCGACTTTGATAAGGCGCTTCACGCGATCTACGATGAGTTCGTAAAATAATCGGCAGTACAAACATACCGCCCTCTTGTAATCAAAAGCAAGAGGGCGAGTTTTGTTGGTTTCCAAGAGTTTTTTTGCCGATGAGTAATCCCGCCGCAGCGCTAGCCTTCCCCAGCGGGGAAGGCTAAAATAACAAATCGAAACTAATAAAAAGGCTTCCCCTTGGCGTACCTGCGATAAAGCAGTATTTTACATTAATGAATGTAAAGTACTGCTTTATCTGTTTAACAACGAATTGATAATTGAAAACCCCAAAAAATATGTTATAATAAAATCGTAAGCTTACAAAATTCATTTTTGGAGGTACGATATGAACATTAAAATAGGTACGATCATCAAAAAACTTCGCGCAGAAAATAATATTACACAAGACGTTCTTGCCACGGCTATAGGGGTGACACCTCAAGCTATATCTCGTTGGGAAGCGGAAGGTGGTTATCCCGATATTGAACTTCTTCCGGCGCTTGCTGATTTCTTTTCCATCAGTACAGATGAACTCTTGGGATATAAGCTCTCTCAAAGAGAAGAAGAAATTGCAAATATCAAAAAAGAAATCTCTCGTCTTGCAGAAGTGGGTACGATTGAAGAACGGATAACTTTCGCAAGAAATGCGATTTCACGCTACCCCGCAGATTATGAGATCAAAGAAAATCTCGCTGTTTGTCTGTATCATTTGTGGTGCGATACAAAGAATAACGACCTTATAAAGGAAATCGAAAATCTTTGCTCTTCCGTGGTGGCTGAATGTAAAGATGAAGATACCAGATATGATGCAATCAATGTTTTGATCAATATTTACGGCGACACCAAGCAGGTTGAGAAGGCTATGCAAGCAGTAAATCTGCTCACACCTATGAAGTACTGCCGTGAATTTGCAAAATCATCGGGGATTGGTGATGACAATACGGAATTATATATTCAAGATGAAATCGACAAATTGACCGATTGCTTAGGTACTGCTATTTCAAACTATCCGCTCACGGATGAACTCCCCAATGATCCGTCCACATGGGATAGAAAAATTGAAATGCTTACTATTTCCAATCATCTTTATAAAATGATATACGGGGATAACCTTATGTTTTATCATGTTCGCCTCTCCCGAAATTATTGGTTAATTTCCACATATCAGATATCTCAGGGTAAAAAGGACGAAACACTTGCATCTCTTGAAAAAATGTGCTATCATGCAATTGAATACGATAAAGCATATATCAATGATCACGGTAAATTTTACACATCAATTCTTACCGATAAGTTAATTTACCCTGAACCCAACAAAGATTTTCACGAACTTACAGAACACACCAATTGCTACTATATGCTTGACAGATTGCAAAATAAACGATATGATTGTGTCCGTCAAGATTCTCATTTTGTTTCAATCATTGAAAGATTGAATCAGTATGCTAAATAAGTTATTCTTGCCCCGCCTCGGCGGGGCTTTGCTTTTGTGGACACAAAAGCAGTGCTTGTCAGGAAAAGTAGATGGGCTTTTGAGGTGCACAAACCAAAGGCTCTCTTGTGTAAAGGGGGCTGTCACCGGAGGTGGCTGAGGGGTTGTTTTACGATGAAATTTTGCTTTTACAATCCCTCCGTCTCGCTTACGCGAGCCACCTCCCTTTACACAAGGGAGGCTTATTACCACCCGACAGTACACCTTATAGGTGTAACACACTATACCTTGCAGGCAAGGTGTGTGAAAAGGAGTACGAACAAATCGTTCGTACTCCTTTTGTCGTAGGGCGGGGGTTTATCTCCCGCCGTATTATTAAATTTATATCGTTTACAACGGCGGCAGCAAGCCACCGCCCTACAAGGTTGCGGTAGGTAAAACCTGCTTTATGGAAGGCCCCCGTTGAGGTGGATTTTCCTGTGTCGGGGAAAATGTCGGCAACGCCGACACAAGGGGCGTGTTCCGCGGGAAGAGCTGTCGAGTGAACGCAAGACCGATGAGGTGTAGAACGCGAAGCGTTCGTTTGCGAAATTGAGTAAATCAAGGCAAAAAGTACGATCTTATAAGAACAGACGGTGGTCACTGCCTTAAATACCCATATAAATTCGCAAAAAATGAATAAAAAATTAAATTTACGCAAAAAATGTCACAAAAAAAAGGAATTTTAAAATTTTCTGCGTATATTATTTTTATAAGCGTGTATTTGTAAAATAGATTTTAGGGAAAGGAGAGAAAATGGAAGACAATAAGAGCATAAGAGAGCTGTTTTTAGAGGGGGAAAAGCAGACCCTTTCAAAATACGCTTGCCTGACCTCGGAGACTAAGGGCAGGGAAAAGCCCCAAAAAGCCTGTGACGTGCGCACTGATTTTCAGCGTGACAGAGACAGAATACTTCATTCTCAATCCTTTCGCAGACTGATGTATAAAACCCAGGTATTTCTTGCCCCTACGGGCGACCACTACCGCACCCGAATGACCCACACACTTGAGGTTACCCAGATCGCCCGAATTATCGCTAGGGCGCTAAGACTTAACGAGGACTTGACCGAGGCGGCTGCCTTGGGTCACGACATAGGGCATACGCCCTTCGGACACGCGGGAGAATACGCTATGCAGAAATGCTTTGACCCCGCCTTTACCCATTACAGACAAAGTCTGCGTGTGGTGGAGCGTCTTGAAAACGGCGGACAGGGAATGAACCTTACCTGGGAGGTCCGCGACGGTATCGTTAACCATACGGGTAAAAATATGGCGTCTACACTTGAGGGCGTTATAGTTAAGTACGCCGACCGCATAGCCTATATCAATCACGATATAGACGATGCTTGCAGGGCGGGGATTCTTGAGCCCGAGGATATTCCCGAGGGAATCCGCAAAATACTCGGAAACGCCCATTCCGAAAGAATAAACACTATGGTAAATTCCATAATCCGCGAAAGCGCCGATAAGCCTTACATAAAAATGGAGGAGCAGATACAAACGGCGGCTGACGGACTTCGTGAGTTTCTTTTTGAGCGAGTTTACAGAAATCCCGTGGCGAAATCCGAGGAGAGTAAAGCGCAGGAGATGCTCATACGCCTGTTTGAATATTACGTAAGACATCCCGAAAAAATGCCCGCCCTTTACAGAGGTAATTGCGAGAGCGAGGGCGTGGAGAGATGCGTTTGCGATTTTATTTCGGGAATGACCGACAGATACGCTATTGAGGTCTACTCGGGACTTTATATACCTAAGGTATGGAAAGGACCGCAGATATGATCTCAAGAGATATTATAGATGAGATAGTTTACCGCAACGATATAGAGCAGGTAATAGGGAGCTACGTAACGCTGAAGCGGGCTGGCTCTAATATGAACGGACTGTGCCCATTTCATAATGAGAAATCACCGTCATTTACGGTTTTCCCCGCAACAAAAAGCTTTTATTGCTTCGGTTGCGGCGCGGGCGGAGACGTTATAAGCTTTATAATGCGAGAAGAAAATCTCGATTACGTAGACGCCCTTGAATTTCTTGCGGCGCGGGCGGGAATAACTATTCCGCACGATAATGACCCCACAGAGCAAAAGGGAGTGCCGAGAAACCGTGTGTATGAAATGAATCTTGCGGCGGCACGGTTTTTCAGAGAGTGTCTTGCCGACCCTAAGAGGGGAAAAGAGGCTATGCACTATCTTACCGAGGAGCGGCTGCTCAGTATGGCGACAATACGCCATTTCGGTATAGGCTGTTCCCCTGCCGATGACGGCTGGGCGCTTACCAATCATATGAAAAAGCTGGGATACACCGATGAGGAGCTTTCTGCGGGCTTTCTTTGCGGAATAGGTAAGAACAGCGGACGACCCTACGACTATTTCAGAAACAGGGTCATATTCCCAATAATAGATACTACCGGTAACGTAGTAGCCTTTGGCGGGCGAGTGCTTGACGATTCAAAGCCGAAGTACTTGAACACCTCGGATACTCCCGCATTTAAAAAGAGCAAGCATCTTTTCGCCTTGAATTTCGCGAAAAAGAACTGCGCGGAGCGAATGATACTCTGCGAGGGATATATGGACGTTATCGCCCTGCACGCCGCGGGCTTTGAAAATGCGGTGGCTACCCTCGGCACGGCTATAACCTCGGAGCAGGCGAGAATATTTGCCAAATATACAAAGCAGGTGGTTATCTGCTACGACTCCGACAATGCGGGACAGACCGCCGCCAACAAGGCAATACGGCTTCTCGGTGAGGTAGGCGTGGATGTCCGCGTGCTGAAATTAGAGGGAGCTAAAGACCCCGACGAGTATATAAAGAAATTCGGCGCTGACGCTTTCAGGCCAGTTCTTGACGGCGGCGTTTCGGGCTTTGATTTTAAGCTTGGAAATATGCTCTCGCAGTACGACCTGTCTCTGTCCGATGAAGTCATTAAGGCATCGGCGGCGGTCTGCGGAATGATAGCCGATATGACCTCACAGGTAGAGCGGGATATAGCCATAAAAAAAGCATCGGATATATTGCGAGTCTCCGCCGACGCTATGAGCAGTGACGTTGAGCATTTCAGAAGAAAGAGAGCGCGGGAGAGGTTGAATAAGCAATCTCAGGACGCGCAGATGTCTTTGCGGGGCTTCGGTGACAGAATAAACACAGACGCGGCGAAGAATATACGGGCAAGCAGAGCGGAGGAGACGATACTCGGGCTTATGCTCATATTCGACGAATACAGAGCTGATGCGGCAAGCGGAAAAGCGGAGCTTACGGCAGACGATTTCGTTACGTCCTTTGGGCGTAGGGTATATGAGGCGCTTTGCTCGCTGGAGCTGTCCGAGCGAGGCTTTTCAAAGGCAATGCTTGGGGAAAGCTTTAATATGGACGAGCTTGGCAGAATAGAGAAAATAGAGCTTGAACGCAGGGGGCTTGCGAGAAACGACCGCGAGGTATTCGCGGCGGCTGTTGCGGCTCTAAAAAAGGAAAGCTCAAAAAAAGCCGAAAGCAACGACCCCTTTGCCGACCTGCGAGCTATGCAGGCAATGCACAGACAGGCAAAAGAAAAAAAGAATACATAGATTTGGAAGGAAAAAGAAGATGACAGAACAGGAAATTAAGCAGGAAAAGACAATAGACTTTGAATCGCTAATTGAAAAGGGAAAGCAGGGAAAGCTCTCTAACGACGACCTTGAGGAAGCCGTTGAGGAGATGGATTTTAATATCGATAGCCTTGACAAGCTTTACGATACCCTTGAAAACAATGGCATAGCTTTGCCCGACGAGCTTGCGGACGCCGAGCTTAACGAGATAGAATCCGAGGTAGAGGCATTCGGTACAAGCGAAAACATGGAGCGCATACTGGAGCAAGAGGGTCTTGCTATCGATGACCCCGTCCGTATGTATCTTAAGGAGATAGGCAGAGTTCCGCTGCTTACCGCCGACAGAGAAAGAGAGCTTGCCGAGATAATGACCACCTGTACCGATGAGGAGATAACGAAGCAGGCTAAGGACGAGCTTGTAAATGCCAATCTCCGTCTCGTTGTAAGTATCGCTAAGAGATACGTTGGTAAGGGGATGTTTTTCCTTGACCTCATTCAAGAGGGAAATCTGGGACTTATGAAGGCTGTGGATAAATTTGATTACAGCAAGGGCTATAAATTCTCTACCTACGCTACGTGGTGGATAAGACAGGCGATAACGAGAGCTATTGCAGATCAGGCGAGAACTATCCGTATTCCCGTCCATATGGTAGAGACCATTCACCGCGTTTCCAAGTATTCAAGGCAGATGCTTCAAGAGCTTGGACGTGAGGCAACAGCTGACGAGATAGGCGAAAAGATGGGAATGAGCCCCGAAAAGGTAAGGGAGATAATGAAGATAGCTCAGGATCCCGTTTCCTTGGAAACTCCTATCGGTGAGGAAGAGGACAGCCACCTTGGCGACTTTATTCCCGATGAGGATACTCCCGCGCCCTCGGATGCGGCGGCATCCACCATTCTCCGCGAAGTTATAGAAAAGGAGCTGCACACGCTCACTCCCCGTGAGGAGCACGTTATAAAGCTTCGCTTCGGTCTTTACGACGGACGTACAAGAACCCTTGAAGAGGTGGGTAAGGAGTTTGACATTACCCGTGAGAGAATAAGACAGATAGAGGCAAAGGCTCTCCGTAAGCTGAGACACCCCAGCCGCGCAAGACATCTCCGCGGATTTTTGGATTAAAATCGTAACATTGCCCAAAAACCGATGTGGCGGTTTGGTAAATGTAATGATTTGAATGTGTAATACAGAGAAATTAAATGCTTAAAATTGTATAAAACGCTGTCTTTTTCAAATCCTTTTTAAAACAAAGGGCAAAAAATTTTTAAAGCGCGTTTTACGACACAAAAAATTCACTTGACAATTTAAAGAAAAAAGTGTAAAATATTATAGTATCTAAAATGTTATAACTATGTAACAAAAGCTTTTCAGAGGGGGAACCACTATGAGTAAAAAACTCATTTGCTTATTTTTGAGCTTAGTAATGCTTCTCGGCGTATGTCTTACGGCGTGTGGCGAAAAGGATGACCAGGAGGCAATGGACGATATTGCCGATGAGGCTTCTCAGGCCGCCGTTACTCTCGCTATGTATCTTATGAGCGAGAAGCCCGTAGACAGCGACACCGTGGCTATGATAGAGGAAGCTGTTAACAAGATAACCGAAACTAAATTCAAGACCAGACTTAAGCTTTACTACTACACCGAAGAGGAGTACTACGCAAAGCTTGACGCGGCATTTGCTGAGAGAGCAGAGCGCAAGGCTAACGGCACGCTTATCTCCTCTAAGCAGGAAGCAGAATCGGGAGAGGACGAGACCCTTGTTAACGAATACGGTATCGTTGAGATAAAGTATCCTACCATTACGGGATATCAGGTAGATATCTTCTATATGGGCGGCAAGGAGAATTTTGACAAGTATAAATCCGGCGAAATGCTTACAAGACTTGACGACGAAATTAACAGCTCGTCAAAGGACCTTACCAAATATATTCCCGAGGCATACCTTTCGGGTATAAAAACTCTGAGCAAGGGTACATACGCGGTTCCTACAAGTAAGCCCATAGGTGAGTATACGTACCTGTTGCTTAACAAGGTAGCTCTTGAAGCGGCGTACAGAAGAAGCGAGACAGGCTCTACCACATATTCCGAGTATACGTCTCTCACTTGCGATGACGTTAGTGACTTTATCCAGTTCGTAGCGCAGAGCGAGGAGCTTGCTCCCAACTATTATCCGCTCTACACTCCCTACACATCCGGTGAGCTCCTAGAAAATATGAGCAATCTTCAGTACTGGGGCGTTGACGAGAACGGCGCGCTTGCGGATACCTTCTCGGTTCTCGGCGGTTATTTCAATAACGGCGACGACTATCTTGATGCTAATAAGTACGCAAAGCTTGAAAATCTCTTTGAGAACGAGCAGTTCCTCAATGACCTGAGAACTATCAAGTCATACGAGAAATATACGTCCCGCACTCCTGTTGAGGGAAAGAAATTCGCAGTTGGATACGTAACAGGCGGTAAGGAGCTTGTTGAGACCTACGGCGAGGATTACGAGCTTATTCCCGTTGGCTGTCCCAGACTTACCGAGGAAGAGCTTTACTCTGATATGTTCGCTGTATGCTCTTACACCGCTAACGTGGGTAGATCTATGAAGATACTTACCCTGCTCAACACAGACGCAGATTTCCGTAACCTTATTCTTTACGGAATAGAGGGTGAGCATTATCAGCTTGTAGATACAGGTGTTGATGATGAAAACGGCGAGGACATTATGGCTGTTGAGCGTTTTGAGATAGGCGAAAAGAACTATATGATGGACGTAAACAAGACGGGTAATACCTTTATTGCTTATCCTCTTGTAGGCGAGTCCGCAACCCTTAAGTCTCACGGTATCATTCAGAACCAAGAGGCAAAGACCTCTCTTAGTCTTGGCTTCGCCCTTAACTCAAACGGATTTGAGACAGACGTTGAGGGCCTTAAGGCAATACGCACGCTGTCTGCGGGAATCTTAGATGACTACGATGCTTGCTCAGC
Organism: Eubacteriales bacterium; assembly: GCA_045653705.1. Taxonomy (GTDB): domain Bacteria; phylum Bacillota; class Clostridia; order Oscillospirales; family CAG-272; genus HGM12713. Next base: position 100,062 of record JAZOMG010000040.1, read on the forward strand.
CGAGGAGCTTGAAGCCTTTATCATAACGGCAAAGACGAAGATAGACCAATCGGCAGACGTAAAGGCGCACCTTGGCTGTCAGCTTGGTGAGACTGCTCACGAAAAGAACGGAACGGTCAGCGGAAAAGAGGACCGTTGCCATTCGCTCTACTGCTGCTACACAGCATGGCTTAAGGAAAACAAGATAATCAAGTAAAAAAATATAATGTATGTCGCCACCGATCTCAACTGTCGGTGGCGATATATTTAGGTGAAGTAATGATATACGACCGTATAATTTGGGATTTTAACGGAACGATTCTTGACGACGTGGAGACGGGAATACTGTCGGTCAATACGCTGCTTTCGGAAAGAGGGCTTCCGATAATAGAAAGCAAGGAGCATTATAGACGGGTGTTCGGGTTTCCCATAAGGAGCTATTACGAAAGGCTGGGCTTTGATTTTGAGCGGGAGCCTTACGAGGTCATAGCCCCTCTTTGGGTGGAGCAGTATATGATAAACGTAAAAAACGCCCCCGTGTTTGAGGACGTTTATGGCGCGATAGACTTTTTTGAGAAAAGAGGAATACCCCAGACTATTCTTTCGGCTACCGAGGCGGATATGCTTCGGGGTCAGCTTAAAGAGCTTGGGCTTATAGACCGCTTTGAGGAGATTTTAGGGCGCGAGGATATACACGCCGCCTCAAAAGAGGGGATCGCTCTTGCTTGGCGGCAGAGACACCCTGAGGACAGCGCCTTGCTTATCGGTGATACCGACCATGACTTACATGTGGCGAGGGCTATGGGCGCCGATTGCGCGCTTATAAGCCGAGGACACCAATCTGAGGAGTATTTGCGTTCTCTCGGCGGGGATGTATACCCAACGGTTGACCGATTGTTAGAAAGCTTATTTGATAAAGGAGATAAAAAATGTCGGAATTTTTAAATATACTTCCACCCATAGCGGTATGCTTTCTTGTATGCGCCGCTAAGATAGTAGAGATAACTATACAGTCCTTAAAGACCTGTATGATGGTAAAGGGTCAGCGCCTAAAGGCGGCAGGACTTGGCTTTTTAGAGTGCGCTATATGGGGACTTGTGGTGTCTACCATTATAAGCACGCTCGGTGACAATCTTCTGCTTTTGCTCTTTTACTGCGTAGGCTACGCCACGGGACTTTTCCTTGGTTCCACCATTGAAAACAAAATTGCCCTGGGTACGTCAAACCTACAGCTTATCGCCAACGATGAGAGCACCGAAAAGATAGTGGAATATCTGCAGGAGCGTGACAGGGGATATACTGTTTTTGACGGACAGGGCTCTACCGATAAAATGAATATGATATTTATCGTCCTGCCTCGCCGTGAAGCCACAAGGGTGTTAAAGGAAATTCGCGCCCTTTGCGATAATAAAGTGTTCGTTGTCGCGTCCGACGTCAGCAAATACGCGGGCGGGTATGGAACGGTGAAATAAGAGTTAGTTGGGAACGGGTTTTTTTGCTACTTTCTTTTAAAAAAGAAAGTAGCAAAAAGACAATTTTGCAAAAAAGGATTTTACGGCTCGCCCATTGTGTTGTTTAAATTCCTTCTAATGTAGAAATAGTGCGGACGCACGAGCGTAAGCTCGTAGCTTTTGCGTAAGCAAAAATGCGCTTACGCCACCGCACTATTTCAGTATCCGTTATAATACTAACAATAAATGCGCTGTCGCAAGTTTGCATTGGCGACAGCGCATTTATTTATATAATAAAGTTTTTTATCTTCCGTTAATAAGGTCGGACATATTGTAAAGTCCCGCGGGCTTATTTGCCAGATATTTTGCCGCGCGAAGCGCGCCGTTTGCGAATATTTCCCGAGAGGTTGCTGTGTGGGTCAGAGAGATAGTTTCATTGTTACCCGCAAAAATCACCTCATGCTCGCCTACGATAGTTCCGCCGCGAACCGAATGAATGCCTATCTCAGAGGTATCGCGAGCCTTGCGTACCGAGTGGCGGTCGTAGACGTATTCTGTCTCGGTTCGCTCCTCTTTTATCGCGTCCGCTATCATTATCGCCGTTCCGCTGGGAGCGTCAAGCTTCTGGTTGTGGTGTTTTTCGATTATCTCCACGTCAAAGCTCTCGCCAAGGGTAGCCGCCGCGTTCTTGCAAAGCTCTATGAGCAGATTTATGCCGATAGACATATTTCCCGAAAAGAATACCGCGACACGCTCTGCCGCCGAGAGCATCTCGGCTTTTTCTCCCTCTGTGTGACCCGTTGTGGCTACTACGATAGGGGTAGACTTTTCCCTAGCATAGTCAAGCAGGGCGGGGAGCGCTGTGTGGTGGGAAAAATCGATTATAACGTCCGCGCCCTCGGGAGCGTCGGTTATAGATTGATACACGGGAAATTTACAGGCGGGGGCAATGGAATCGGCGTTTATGTCTATACCCGCCAAAATGCGGCAGTCGCCGTCGGCTTCGGCAGCCTTTACGATAGCCTGCCCCATTCTTCCGCCGCAACCGCTGAGAATGATATTGACCATTTTACTTATCCTTTCTTTTTTACGGCAGCTTCCCATTAAAGCAGACCGTGAGCTTTCATTGCGTTGACAAGCTTCGCTTTGTTAGCGTCATCCATTTCGCAAAGGGGAAGTCTCATTTCATCTGAGCACCAGCCGAGGAGAGCGGCGGCGGTCTTTACGGGAACGGGGTTTACTTCGCAGAAGAGGGTGTTTATAAGCTTTAAGTATTTGAGCTGAAGTTCTGCGGCAGACTTGAAGTCTCCGTCAAGGCAAAGCCTTGTCATTTCGTGGGTCTCGCTGGGGAGTATGTTAGACAGCACAGAGATAACGCCCTTGCCGCCAAGAGACATTATAGGAACTATCTGGTCATCGTTGCCCGAATAGATATCAAAGCTGTCGCCGCACTCGTCAATAAGCTCGGCGATGGCGCTGATATTGCCCGATGCCTCTTTTACTGCAACGATGCGCTCGTGCTTAGCAAGCTCCTTGTATACCGAAAGGGGAATGTTACAGCCTGTTCTCGAGGGCACGTTGTAGAGTATAATTGGCTTGTCAGTCTTTTCGGCTGTTTCAAGGAAGCTCTTTATAAGTCCCTTGGGTGTTGCCTTGTTGTAGTAGGGAGTTACAAGCAAAAGGGCGTCAGCTCCCACCTCACAGGCATACTGGGAAAGCTCTATTCCGTAAGCCGTATCGTTTGAGCCTGTACCCGCGATAACGGGAACTCTGCCTTCTACCTTTTCAACAACGTATTTAACGCACTCGCAGTGCTCCTCGTGGGTAAGGGTAGCCGCTTCTCCCGTTGTACCCGCTACAACGATAGCGTCGATACCGCCCGCTATCTGGTCCTCGATGATCTTGCCAAAGCTGTTATAATCCACAGCTCCGTTTGAAAAAGGGGTGATAATGGCGGTTGCCGCGCCTGTAAAAATGCTTGGTTTTTGCTTGCTCATAATAAAAATCCTTTCCTGATAGGTAAAATATTGAAGATTTCCATATAAAAATAAAAAAACCGGTTGAAAACCAGCTGTAATTGTACTATAATATAGGCATAGGGAAAACGCATGCCGATAATAAAGCAATAACAGATAGCTCTCCATCAAAAGTGATGACAGTCTGCAAGCTGTTCGCCAAGCAGACCGGTACACACGCCCGCCGCAGACGTATGCCCTCGGCGCTATAACCTCACGTCACACCTCCAACGGCTCGGAAACCTCGGTATAAGGCAGTGATACAGCGCGCCTCTATCATAATTATATGTATCCTTGACATAATCATAGCATATAAAGTCGATTATGTCAATAACTTTTTTGATTTTTTATTAAATTTTGTTTTACGGAGTTAAAGAAAATAATGGCAATCATTAACGAAAAAAGACCCACCGACCTTAAGACCTCGGATTTTTACTATGACCTGCCCGAAAGGCTTATCGCTCAGCACCCTGTGGCAGAGCGAGACCATTCACGGCTCATGGTTCTCGACAGGAAAACGGGAAGCGTGGAGCATAAGCATTTTTATGATATCATAGATTACCTCAGACCTAACGACGTGCTTGTTATCAATGATTCTAAGGTCATTCCCGCAAGAATATTCGGACACGTAGAGGGAAGAGAGGAAGCCGCTCTTGAATTGCTGTTGCTCCGTCAGCGTGACCTTGACACGTGGGAGACCCTCGTGAAGCCCGGAAAGAGGGCAAAGATAGGCTCTGTGTCTCTTTTTGGGGGCGGAATACTCCGAGGAGAGGTCATCGATATTGTAGAAGAGGGAAACCGAATAATCAAGTTTACATACGACAAGGAAAAATACGCCAACATATACGACATTCTGTCGGTGGTGGGTATGATGCCTCTGCCGCCCTATATAACCGAACAGCTTGGAGATAATTCCAGATATCAGACGGTCTACGCAAGAGAAGAGGGCTCGGCTGCGGCGCCCACAGCGGGGCTTCACTTTACACCCGAGCTTTTACAGAAAATAAAGGATAAGGGCGTAGCAATAGCCCCTGTAATGCTTCACGTAGGGCTTGGCACGTTCAGACCCGTTAAGGCTGACCGCATAGACGAGCATATAATGCACACCGAATATTTTAGCGTATCCAAGGAAAGCGCGGATATTATAAATGAGAGACGGGCAAGAGGCGGTCGCGTCATATGTGTGGGAACTACCTCTTGCAGAACCGTAGAGAGCGTAGCGGACGATAGCGGACATATCCCCGCTATGTGCGGAGATACGGGAATATTTATCTATCCGGGATATAAATTCAAGGCGGTTGACGCCCTTATAACAAATTTCCACCTGCCCGAAAGCACATTGCTTATGCTTGTTTCAGCTCTTTACAACAGAGAAAAAATAATGGAAGCCTACCGTATAGCCGTAGAGAAAGAATATAGATTTTTTTCCTTTGGCGATTGTATGTTCATCCAATAAATCGCCCAATACTGCGTTGCTCCTCGAAAGCGGCATGACGTAGGTAACTACGCCTGCGCCTTGCCTTGAACGATTTCTTGGACGAACGGGTAAGCTCGGCGAGAAGTCCGATCCCGCGTTCCGTGAGCATTGCGGACGCGAAGCTCATTGGATAAAAGATTTATTGAATCAAAAGATAATAGTGAAAAGTGAAAAACTAAAGTATATCAAAGGAGAAAAAATGAAAACATATTTATTACCCCAAAACGGAAACTTTTACAAGGCAAATCTTCACTGTCATTCGACAGTCTCTGACGGAAGATGGACCCCGGAACAAATCAAGGAGAATTACAAGGCTCAGGGCTATTCTATCGTAGCCTATACAGACCACGCCGCTTTTATTACGCACAACGAGCTTGCGGATGAGAGCTTTCTCCCCCTTAACGGATATGAGCTGGATTTTTCCCAAGGAAAGGTAGAGGGAAGATCCTCAAAGGTCTGCCATATTTGCTTTGTTTCCTTGAACAAGGACAGAAAGCTCCAGAAGATATTTTATAAGAGCAGAAATATGGATAAAAATATGGATATTGCCTGTCTCGATGAAAGCAGAGACTATCTGTGTCGTGAGTATTCTCCCGAATTTATATCCGACATTATGAGACAGGGCGCGGAGGACGGATTTTTCGTTACCTATAATCATCCCGTATGGTCGCTGGAGACTATGAATGAATACTGTAACTATCACGGAATGCACGCTATGGAGATAGTGAATTACGGATGCGTTACCGAGGGATATGACGACAGAAACGGAAATATTTACGACCAGATGCTCCGAGAGGGAGAAAAGATATACTGTATAGCAACCGATGACAACCACAATAAGTATCCTATGGGGCATCCGCGTTTCGATTCCTTTGGCGGGTTTACTATGATAAAAGCCGAAAGGCTTGAATATGAGGACATAGCTAAGGCGCTCCTTAACGGTCATTTTTATGCTTCCGAGGGACCCCAAATAAACGAGCTTTATTTTGAGGATAACAAGATATATATTGAAACATCCGACGCGGATAGAATAGTTATGACTACCGCTAAAAGACAGTATCGCGTGTCTACCGCCGAGACAGAGGGAACGAAGATAAACAAGGCTTGCTTTGACGTAAGCGGAGATGTGGGGGATTACGTCAGATTCAGCGTTACAGATGAAAAGGGCAGAGAAGCGTATACAAACGCGTATTTTGTCTCGGATCTACCTATAATTCGTTAATGTATAATTGTAATAAAACACACAAAAAATAAAATTTTCTAAAAAAAGCCGCTTTTACTATCGATTTTTGATAGCAAAAGCGACTTTTTTATTTTTTGTACGCTTGGGGCTGCGCTAAAAGAGACAGCCCTTATGGCTATTATTTGCTAAGACCTTCCTTATATTCGTCAAGGGCAATAACGTTGCCCGTAAGGCGGGATTCCTCAGCGGCAAAGGTTGCTAAGTGGTTGTTTATAGAGGTTGTAATGTCGGTTATGGAATTGCCCGTATACGTTCCCGTAAGCATTTGACAGAAAGAGCGAATTATACCTCTGTCACCGCCGCCGTGACCGCCCGATATCTCCTCATCTTGGATAGCATCGGCAATCATTATCTTTTCGGTTTTTCTCGTGTTGAAATCAAAAAGCGTAATATGGTCAGAGTTCATTTCGGCGTTTATCTCACCCTTAGTACCCATAATGCGCACCTTGCGTCCACCCTTGGAAAACGCACTCATTGTAAAGGAAACGGTAGCTCCCGATGTATATTCAAGATTTACCACCTGATGGTCAACTACGTCATTGTCGCTTTGGAATACACACTTACCGTAATTTGTTTCGGTGATAGCCTTCCATATATCCTCATCTGTCGGATCGTGCTTTTTAGTAGCTGTTCCCACAAAGGGCGGGAAATTGCGTTGCTTATATATTTTCAGCGCGCTGTAAGGACATTCGGGCTCGGCGGGACAACCCTGATAGCAATATTCGGGAGCTCCCTCGGGCATATTCTCTTTACGGAAGTAGGTCAGAGAACCAAAGCTCTGTACTCTCGTACACTCCTCATCAAGAAGCCATTGGATTATATCTATATCGTGACAGCTCTTGGCGAGTATCATAGGAGAGCTTTCCTTTGTGCTTCGCCAGTTACCGCGAACGTAGCTGTGGCTTTGGTGTACGTTTCCTACGCACTCCACGTGAACCATATTAATGACCTTTCCTATACGTCCGCTATCTATGGTGTTTTTCAAAAGGCGGAAGAAAGGAGTAAATCTGAGGACGTGGCAGACAACCACGTGAACGCCCTTGGCGTTAGCCGCATTTTCGATGTCAAAGCACTCCCCCGGCGTAGGCGCGGCGGGCTTTTCAAGGAGCAGATGATAGCCCTTTTCAATTGCCGCCATAGCCAGATGATAATGCTTTTGGTCTTGGGTGGCGATTATTGCCGCGTCAGCCATTTTGGGGAGCTTCAGCAGGTCCTCTCCCCACTCATAGCACGCGCTCTCGGGCAGACCGAATTTGTCTCTGATATAGTTCCGTCTGACGGGGTCGGGGTCGGCAACCGCTACTATCTCCATTTCGGGACAGGATTCCGCGCCAAGCGTAACGTAAGTAGTGCCGCGGTCTCCCGCGCCTATAAGTACAAGCTTTACTTTTTTCATAAAAAACTCCTTTTATTTTTTATATTTATTTCGGTATTCGCTAAGCGACATACCGTAAGCGTTTCTGAATGCTACGGAAAGTCCGTTTCGGTGCTGATAGCCAAGCATCTCGGAAATTTTTTCTATGGACGTATCGGTGGTTGCCAGTGTGTGAGCCGCGGCGTTCATTTTTAGCTTAAGTATATACTGTTGAGGGGATACGCCCATTATAGCCGTAAATATCTTTGTAAAATATTTTACCTCAAGGTGAGCTTGAGCGGCAAGACTTTTAACCGTTACTGTCTGTATATTGTCTTCAATATATAATAGCGACTGATTTATGATGGGGTGGAGATGGGGAGATACCGAATCCTGTTCTACAATTTTTGCGTTATCGGGCTTTACAAAGGTCAGAAGCTGATTGAAAACGCACATAACGAAGTCGTCCGTTAGATTGACCTCGCCCAGCTCATAAAGATAAAAATCGGTAAGAGCCTTAAGCGCCTCGGGTTTGTTTATAGGAAGTATTTGATTGGTAGTTGTTTTGTCAAGCATATCGCAGGTCTGCTTTCCAACTATTCCGTCAATAGAGAACCATATGCTCACCCAGGGCTCATCCTTGTCGGCGTACATACTGTGAAGCTGATTGGGACGGGAATAGTAACAGTTTCCTGCCGTAACGGTCGTTCCGTTAAATACGCCCTTTCCCTTTAGAACGCAGTTAAAAACAATGGCGGATTTGGTGCGGTTGGGGATATATAGCTGTGGGTAAGCTATATCGTAGCCCAAATAAAAAAGATTGTGCATGGGGTTATTGAAATTTCTGTAGCCAACGTATTGGCAGTAATAGTCCTCATCGGATCTTTTTTGGTTTTCCCCTCTGACCTCACAAAGCTCGCCGTGCCAAGGAGCTGTATTCGGTTGATTGTGCTTATAGGTCAGTATGTAATTGCACAGATATTTTCCATACATTATTTTCCACCCCTTTTTTGCAGTGCGAATTTTCGGGCATAGTAGTGTTGTGTGATATTATAACACAAAGTAACGATTAGGTCAATGGATTATATCATTTTTTTACAATATTTTTGCAAAAAAAGAGAGTTTTTTGTGAAAATGCAAAAGAGAGACTTTTTTGCATATAAGAGAATTTTATTCGTTGCCATATGGGGCGGTTTTTGCTAAAATAGAGCTGAACGGGCGAAGTGCGCCCAAAATTACAAACGGAGGAAAAGAATATGAACAAATTTGCAAGACTTGCGGCGCTGCTTATTTCGGCAGTAATGCTTCTCGGTGTTTTGGCAGCCTGTGGCACCGATACGCCCGAAGATCCTGCGGGCTCGGCAAGCAACGACGTGCAGAACACGAATGACATCGAGGGTATAGAAACCTCGGGTTGGGAAACCGACGAAAAGGGCTACGTAAAGGACGGACATGACGGCGTAGACCTGAACAAGAGAACTATCCGTATTATGTGCGGTAACTCTTTTGAAAAAGAGGGAGACGTTGCTGGCTCTGTGGAATTTCACGTTGATGCCGCTGACACGGGAACACCTGTGAAATCCGCTATATTCGTAAGAAATATAACGGTTGGCAAGCGTCTTAACTGTACCTTGAAGTGGGTAGACGTAGCCTGTGAATATGATACACGCGGAGACTTCACGGCGAGAGCTATCGAGCTTTCTGGTTCTAACGAGGTAGACCTGGTAGGCGTTTACAGCCTTTCGGCAAGCTCCATGATGATGAACGGACTGCTCGCCGACCTTAATAAGTCCACCACACTTGAGCTTGAAAAGCCTTGGTGGAATAAGGAAATGATAGACAGCTGTACCGTTATGAACAAGATGTATTTCTGCTCGGGCGATATCGCCTACGGCGTTCTTGGCGGTTCTTACGTGTTTATGACCAATAAGAAGCTTATGGAGGACGGCGGCGTTAATAAATACATAAAGGATAACTACGGCTACGAAAGCATTTATGCTTTGGTCAACGATAACAAGTGGACACTTGACGTTATGACAACTCTCGCCAAGCTCGTTCCCTCGGATGAAAACGAGAACAGCACCAAGGACGACGGAGACGTTTTCGGTTACGTATCCTATGCGGTCGGAACAGACGCGTTCTATTCGGGAAGCGGACTTAAGCTTCTTGATACCGCCGCGGACGGATCCATAATTATATCCGAGGATATGAATTCCGCGAAGGCAGAGGCTCTCTGTACAAAGATAACCACATTCCTTTCCTCGTCTGCGGCTGTATGCCCCGACACTGCGGGAGAGGGAGCAAGAGCAGGTCTTCCCGAGGGCGCTTGGAACAACGGAGATGCGCTCTTCTTTAACCACTTTATGTCTTATCTTAATCAGGATACCAGCTTTGAAAAGGGTGTAATTCCCGTACCTATGTACGACGAAAATCAGGCGGATATAGGATATCTTACGACATGTACCTTTGGAGCGGCTATGTGGGGCGTTTTCCGTAACGCCGAAGGCTATGAGGATCTTTGCACAGTTCTTGACGTTCTGGCGTCCGAGAGCTACAGAGAGGTAACTCCCAAGTATTTTGATACTGTCCTTGCAGGCAGACAGAATACAAAGGAGGATTACGATATGCTCTATAAGATAAGAGACGGTATCGTTATCGACGGCGGTCGTGTTATCACAGACCCCTTTGATGAAAAGACTATAATAATCTGGAGATTGGCAATGAGAGGAGAGCAAAACTACCTGACTTTATACGGCGAACGTCATACCACGCTCGCTCAAGAGGCAGGCTCTCTCAATACCATAATGCAGAGTATCGAAGACGTTTACGGTTGATTGTAAGCTATGAAATTAAAAAGTCTATTTGCGCTTCTGCTTGCTCTCGTGCTACTGCTTAGCGGTTGTGTTATGAATAAGCCTAACGCCAACGAGGATAGCTCGGAGAGCGACAGCGGGGCGGATACAGAAGAAAAAATTGAATATATCGACCTTGTAAAGGGCGGCGAGCCTCGGTTTCTCATAGTCAGTATGGGCAACGATTTCAACGCCGCGGCAGACCAGCTGCAGGCATCTCTGCTCAGTAAAACGGCGGTTACCTTTAATGTGCGCCGCTTCGACCCCACCCCCGAAGAGGCGGGAAAGATATACGTGGGCGTATCCTATTCCGAGCTGATGAACACTGAGGAAAGCGCGCGCGGAATAGTTTGGAAGGACGGCAACCTGTATATATGCGGAGAATCGGGCGAGGACGCAAAGCTCTGTGTTGAGGAGCTGGCGGCGGCAATGACCACGGGAATGACTACCAAGGATGAAAACGGTAAGATAAAATGTACCATTCCCTCGACGATCCTATTTGTAAAGAGCGTAGCGGTCACCATAAAGAATGCCCTTATTATGGGCGAGAAGCTTTCCGAGTTCAGGTTTGTCATCCCCAAGGATAGCAAAACAGGCGTTGAAAGGTATCTTGCCGAAAAGCTTGTGGCAGACGTAAAGACAAATCTTGGCGCAAGCCTTGAGATAGTCACCGACGATGCGGCGGCAAATGCTCACGAGATAGTTATAGGTAACACCGCAAGAGGGACAAACACTACCGCGGGTCAACTCGATTGGTCAATAAAGAAGCAGGGCGACAGCGTTTATATCGGGCTTGGCAGTATGCTCGTCCTCGATACCGTAATTGAGAAATTCAACGCTCTTTATATGGATAAGGTAGAAGATACCGACATCAGCGGCAAGGTGGACGAAAAGGTATACGCCCTCAATAAGGCGGCGAATGACGATATAAGAGTAATGACCTATAACAGCCTTGTTCTTGAATGGGATACCGAACAGCGGGACGGCGAGCACCGTATGCAGCTGGTTGCCGAAACGGTAAATCTCTATAAGCCCGATTTCGTAGGCTTTCAGGAGCATAAAGAGGGAAGCAGAGCTCTTATAAAAAAGTACGTTGACAGTCAGTACGAGTACGTAAACTTCAGCGGAGACGATTCGGCGCGGTCGGAATTTATCCCCATACTTTACAACAGTGAAGAGTGGAAGATAGAGGAAAAGGGTACGGGCACGGTGCATCTTACTGCTTGGTGCTTTGTATATGCTCGCTTTAGCCGTACAGATAACTCGGGTGAGGAGTTTATACTCTTTAATCTCCATTACTGCGGCGACCCCGTGAAATATCCCGGCTACAGAAACGAGATAGCGGCAGAACTGAACGCAAAGCTAAAGGCGACAATGGCGGCGCATCCCAATACGCCCATAGCGGTAACGGGCGACTTTAACGATACCCGATACGGCGAAGCGTATAATAAAACCTTTGAGGACATTCCCTCGCTAAAGACCTCTTATATACTCACAAAGGACACCAACGTGGGAGTAGAGGGAACAACGGGAAAGGAAGCGTTGCCCATAGATAACATTGTGGTAACGAGCGAGCTTGTAGATGTGGTATGGCAGAGAAATCTGTTGCACGCGCCTATGCGCTTCGCATCCGACCATACCCCCCATTTCGCCGATCTGAGGGTGAAATAAGATAATCTGTAAAAACGGCGCAAGCCGAAAAAATAAAACAAAATTGAAAGAGAGGACAAACACGATGAGTAGGAAAATTTTATCAATTGTTTTAGCCTTGTGCATGGTGCTTTCAACTGCGGCGACCCTTACGTTTACAGGCTTCGCGGCAGAAACAAACAAAACAGGCAACTCAAATGACGGTAAGACCTTTGCAGAGGGTCTGGCGGCAGGCGAAACTACGCTGAACATCGATGAACTTGACGACTGGACGGCGTTCGTAAACGAGGCGCAAACCAACGATTTTAACGGTAAGATAATAAACCTTAATATCGACGTTTACGTGAACAATATTGAGAATTTTAACGCTCTTACGGCAACGGCAGCTCCCGCTAATACGTGGACACCTATTCC
>JAZOMG010000041.1:0-61691 GCA_045653705.1 Eubacteriales bacterium
CCGCAAGCTTGAGACACAGAACCCCATATATCTGAGGAATGCGGCAGAGGGACTTATAGCTTATATCAACGAGCTGTTCGGAAACGATAAGATGACCCTTTGCAAGGAGCATATCCACAGACTTGAAAGAAACGCGTAAGCAGGCTAAAAAATAAAGGGCAAAGAAGATTGAATTATGAAGAGAACCGCACTGATTAATATAATATGCTCAATGGTGGCGGCGGTGATTATGGTTATCGCTGTTATGCTGGTAATGGTATATGCGGACGTTTTTGACATAGGGCAGAAGAAGCTGGTACTGTCATCCGCAAGCACTACCGTTATTTACAACGGTCAGACTGTAACCGATAAGGGCTGGCAATTGAATGAGGGCGAGCTTAAGGACGGTCATAGCCTTACTGTAAACGTAAGCGGCGCGCAGACCAACGTGGGTATGAGCGAAAATCACATAAGCGCGAGGGTGCTTGATGCCAACGGAGTTGACGTTACCGAGGACTATAATATAGTATATAAACCGGGTGTACTTAATGTAAAATCAAGAGATATAGGCATTGTTGCCGACAGCGCAATGAAGATTTATGACGGCACGCCACTTGAGTCGGATAAATATACCCTTGATTCTGCTTTATCCCTTGTTTCAACCCATACGTTGGACGTTGTGATAGAGGGAAGCATTACCAAGATAGGAGAAGCTAAAAACGAAATAAAGTGCGTGACTATTACCGTTGTGCTTGGCGTGGATGTGACGAGAAACTATAACGTCAACGCCGAAGACGGTAAGCTTATAGTTTACGACGAGAATACGGTTGTCATTAAGACAGACGGCGATTATAAGGAATTTGACGGAACAGCGCTTAAAAACGATAACTGGGAGCTTGTGTCAGGTAATATCGTTTCGGGACACACCGTAAACGTGAACGTTACAGGCTCTCGCGTAGCGGTGGGAACAGCGGAGAATACCTTTGATGTATCTATTCTTGATGAAAACGGAAACGACGTGACGTCAAGCTACGATATCCTAAAGGTAAACGGAAAGCTTACGGTCATTCCCGCAGAGATAACGATTATAAGTAACAGCGCTCAAAAGGTATATGACAAAACGCCTCTTACGGACAGCGGATATACAATTGATCCTGCTCATTACGAATACAGCGGCTTTATGTTTGAGGTAATTATTATAGGCACGCAGACCGAGGTGGGAGAATCCTATAATACCATTGCCGATTGCAAAATATATACGTCCGACGGAAGCTATGACGTTACGGAAAACTTTGAAATAACCTATAAAGAGGGAACTCTTAAGGTAACACAGGCGCCCATGGCTCCCGTGGAGATAGTGTTTGCGTCTGCGCCCGATAGCAAGACCTATGACGGCACGCCCTTGACTAACGGAAACTGGCAAATAAAATCGGGCACGCTTCTCGAGGGGCATTCGGCAAAAGTAAAGGTTACGGGAACGATAACCGATGCGGGAATAAAGGATAATACCTTTGAGGTTAAGGTTACCGATATTAATGATACCGATGTGACCGAAAAATACGATATAAAAAAGGAGTTCGGAGAGCTTAAGGTTTTGCCCATCGACATTACCGTAACTGCCGCCTCGGCTCAAAAGGCTTATGACGGCGAGGCTCTTGTTGCTCCTGTGGCCACGGTTTCGCCTGCCCATATAGCAGAGGACTATACCGTTGAATATCAGGTAATTGGCTCACAGATAGCCGTAGGCTCGTCAGAAAACCTCATATCCTATTACAGGATATACGATAAAAGCTATAAAGAGATAACAAACAATTTTAATATAACCAAGGTGTCGGGTCTTTTGACGGTAGTAGAGAGCGAGGAAGAGATAACGCCTAAGCTCAACTACTCCTCGGGCGGAGCTTCAAAGATATATGACGGCACGCCCCTTACAAGCAATAAGTGGTCGAGAACCGAGGGAGAGCTGCTTGAGGGACACCGAGAGGTTATACAGATGACCTCGTCTATTACCGAGACAGGGAAGATAGATAACGAATTTACGGTAAGAATATTTGATGAATTCGATAATGACGTTACCGATATGTATGATATCACGTGCGAGTACGGAACGTTAGAGGTCACGAAGCGCCCTATTACCATCAAAGCAGAGGACGATAGCAAGAAATATGACGGAACTCCCCTTGAAAACGGTGGAGTTATTACCGAAGGTGGTGACGGAGACGCAATCGTTAAGGGTGATAAGCTTGATACCACCGTAATCGGTAAGATAACCGAGATCGGCTCTGTGGACAACAATGTGTCTTCTTGGGGAATAACCAACTCGGCAGGCGAGGACGTTTCTCATTGCTATGACGTTACGGTTGAAAGCGGAACGCTAAAGGTTACCGACCCCAACGCTCCGAGCGGCGGCGCGATGGATATGAGCGGACAGCTTGGCGGAGGCGCGAACCTTGAAGACCAAACCCCCTTGTTTATTGTAACGAGCAGTATAGACGACACCGTTTACCTTAAGCTTTGGAGCTACGGTGATTATAACGGCAAGGACGGATGGAATAAGGCTGACGAATATGTTGGGCTGATACAGGGCAATAAATCCGCGTATTATCTTACATCTTACGCTATTGGTAACAGCGGTGCAAGCAAGGCTACAATGACTATAGACCCTGTTATGGGAACATTTGCCCTACCTTACTACGCATCTCCTGATAGCTATGCGGTATTAACGCAGAATGATGCCAATATAAGCCGTGATATGACAGCTAAATATACGTTGGATTATTACTCATACAGCGGAAAATACGCAGGTCTTGCGCTTCGTACGGAGCAACAAGCCTACGAGGACGATTATTATAATTACGTACGGCAAAATTATATGTACGTTGACCCCGAGACCAAAGCTGTTATGCTGGAAATAATCAAGGCTAACGGATTTGATAAAAACAACGTTAACATTATAAATCAAGTAGCCGCATATATACAGAATGCCGCGAAATATAACGCAAAATACAACGAGGAAACAGGATTAGACGATGCCGAAAATATGGTGGTTGACTTCCTTACAGTTTCCAAGCAGGGAGTATGCCGACACTACGCGTCTGCGGCGACACTTCTGTTCCGTACTCTTGGAATCCCCGCAAGATATACCGAGGGTGTTATGGATACAGTCAAAGCGGGAGAGGAAAGAATCATAGTTGGCGGTAGAGCTCACGCCTGGGTTGAGGTATATATTCAGGGCATCGGTTGGATGTACGTTGAGGTTACGGGAAGCGATGGCTCTGGCAACGGTGGCGGCGGAAACGGCGGAAACGGCGGTGGACCGATGAAGCTTACGCTTACTCCCCAAACCACAAGGTATAAATATTCGGGTAACGGCAAGATATTCTCTGCAAATCAGGTAATATCCGGATTTGATGAGTTGACAAAAATGGGTTATTCCTATAAAGTGGTAATTTCCGGAACACGTAAGGAGCCCGGGATAACTAAAACAAGCATCGAAAGTCTTATAATTTACGACCCCAGCAGAATTGAGGTCTACAACAGTGAAACCGGATTGGGAAAGGATAATTTCACAATAAAGGAAAATACAGGTACGTTGCAGGTATACCGAGAAAAGCTTACCTATCAAAGCTTAAGCGATTCAAAGGTATACGACGGAACTCCTCTTGTCGGTTTGCTTGATGATATAAACCGTACGGGTGGAAAACTTCCCGAGGGCTACAGCGTTACCGTAGAGCCAACTGTATCAATTACATACGCGGGAAGCCGAGACAATCAATTTAATGTGGTTGTAAGAGATAAAGACGGCAATATTGTTACCGATGAGTTCTATATCGTAAAGAATTGCGGAACTCTCCAGATCACTCCAAGAGATATATGCGTTCAGGCAGGCTCGGACAGCAAGGCTTATGACGGAACGCCCCTTACCTGCCATAGCGCGTTCGTAGTTGAGGGCTCTTTGGTAAACGGTGACCGAATAGAATACAGCTTCACAGGTTCTCAGACTATCATTGGTGAGTCAAATAACAACGTTGAGGTAACTATTTATAGCGTTGATAATAAAGACGTTACTAATTGCTACAACGTAGAGAAGCTAAAGGGAACTCTTACTGTAACTATGCCATCAATAGGATAAAAATATTTTTCAAAAACAAAATTTCCTTTATTAAAAATAAAAGGCGGTTATTGTGCAATACGATAATTATGATTTAAAAATGCAAAAGGTGGCAAGGTTCTTCCGAACGCTTATAAAGCATATGCCGAAGATAATCGTGTCTGCGGTAGTGCTTATGGCGGCGGTGGTTACCTTGCTTGCCACCAAGGGAATAGTGACGGTGGGCGCTGAGGGCTATCCTACCGAGATTGCCTATGGCGACGAGCTGCAATACAGCGCTACCGCTTTCCTTGGTAAGGTTGATTATGAATATAGCCGAGCAGATGCCGACGACTGGACGAGGGATTTCCCCAAAGAGCCCGGAGAGTATAAGGTAAGAGCGGTTGCAAAGGCTACTATTGGCTACAGATACGGCGATGAAGCGCGCTTCAGTATACATCAGCGACCTATCTGCGTGAAAATAGCCGAAAATATCGTTATATACGGAGAGAATCCCAAGATAGATGAAACTGTGCTCGTTGAGGGTGATACCGTATCGAATATTTCCTTTAAGTATAACGATGAAAGAACTCTTGCCGAGGCAGAGTGTGAATCTATCGTAATCACCGATGAGAACGGCAACGACGTTACGTCAAGATATCAGATAAGCACCGAGCAGGCAACGATAGCAACGGCTAAAAGACCGATTACTGTCGAGACTCTCAGCGAAACCAAGGTTTACGACGGCTCAGCGCTTACAAAAAACGAATATGCCATAACGGCAAGCTCACTTGCTGACGGTGACCGCATAAGCGTATCTTACGACAGCTATGTAACAAACGAGGGCAAGGTCGATAACGAAGCTGATTTTGCCGTGCTTCGGGCTGACGGAAAGGATATTACTCATTTTTACGACATTAAGGTAAAATTCGGTGAACTGAGGGTTACGCCCCGTCCAGCCACTCTTTCTACGGGAAGCGACAGCTATACGTATGACGGAGCGTACCACAGCAACGAGGTATTTACAGCCGAAGGACTTGTAAGCGGTCATAGTGTAATACCCAACGGTTGGACACAGGTCAAGAATGCGGGAGCTTTTGAAAACAAGCCTTCTTTTGCTATCTATGACGGAAGCGGAAACAACGTTACGAATAACTATGACGTAAACGGGCAGTGGGGAACACTTACCGTCAATAAGTTAGCTATAACTGTTTCTACCGCGGATTACGATAATACCTATACGGGCTGTCCTCAGTCTAAAGAGATATATGATATATCGGTAGGCGAGCTGGCAGACGGCGACAGCTTTTCTGTTCGCGGATTTGCAAGTATTACCGACGTTGGCAGTGTTGAAAATGCGGTCGATTTCAGAATTATCGGTATTGACGGAGACGTGACGGATAACTATGAAATAAGCCGTGATTTCGGTACACTCAGCCTTTCCAAGCGTTCTATTACCGTTACCGCTCAATCCTGTATCGGTGCAAATAGCCTTGTATACAACGGCTTTGAGCAGTTTGCCGACAGCATCACGTTGGGTGGAGAGGGAATATATCCCGCATCGAAGCACTATACTGAAATCGTAGAGAAAACCTACTTTACTGACGCGGGTGATTATGAAAACGTATTGAAGGTCATCATTCGCGACAGCTCTAAAAAGGATGTTACCGCAAACTATGACATTACCTACGTTGACGGAGATGTTACCGTCAAGAAGCGTACTGTTGAGGTGTTTACGGAAAACTCCTTTGGTATCGTTTACGATGATACTCAGCATACCAATATAAACTATAAGACAGCTTATGACGCTGACTTTGCCGAGGGACATTGGCTTGACATAACCGAAAGCAGCTCCATAAGGTATGTGGGTAGTTGCGACAATGAATTTACAAAATTTGTAATTCGCGATGCCGACGGAAACGAGATATCAAAGGATAACTATGATATCAGCTTTATCTTCGGTACACTTGAGGTTATCAAGCGCCCTGTAATTATTGCCACGGGAAGCGGTGATAAGATATACAATGCCAAGCCCTTGACTATGGGCTGGGTAGTACCGAAGGATTCTCCTTACCCCTTAGTAGACGGACACAGCATAATAGGTCGGATAACGGGAACGCAAACTAATGCGGGTTGGTCTACTAACACGTATATCGGAGACGTTATAATCGAAAACGAAGAGATAAATGAGAATTACGATATTATCGAGATCAGAGTAGGAACACTGGAAGTATTACACAGACCTATTACGGTAAATACGCCAAGCGGAGTATTTACGTATAATGATACGAATCTTAATCCTCATACACTGAGCTTTAGGGGTGAATACGGACTTTGCGAAGGACATATGTTTGAGGTAATTTATGAAACTCCCTTCGTAAACGTAGCCGACAGCGGAAGCAATATTGTAAAAATAAGGATATATTCCGAAGCTGACCCTGATGACGACAGCATAACCGATAACTACATTATATCCTATGAATACGGTACTGTTACGATAAACCCAAGACCTATTACCGTTAAAACAGAGGGTACCGAAAAGATATACGATGCGGAAGAGTTTTACAACGATACTCTTACGGTTTCTCCAAGTCATATAAAGGAATACGGTCTTATCGGCGGTCACGATTTTTACATCATATCCGCGCCTACCTTTAAAAACGTTACCCCAGGCTTACCCAATTACGTGGATTATATAATCTATAAGACGGTTGGCGGAGAGATGGTTGACGTGACAGCCAACTATGATATAACCCCCGATACAGGTTGGGTAACTATACTGCCAAGACCGATAACGGTACAAACGCAGTCCGAGACCTTTACCTATGACGGAGAGAGCCATATGTTCTTGAATACTACGCCCATAGACGGCGAGTATGATATTTTAAGCGGACATATAATTGAAGCTCTTGAGGGAACGCCTTACAAGTATGTTTCGGACAGCGGAAAGCCTAACGAGATAACAAAATACATAATAATCGATACAAATGCTTACGGTGAAGAAGCAGACGTAACGGAAAACTACGATATAACCTGGGTCAAAGGTCTTGTATACGTAGATAAGAGAATAGTCGAGATAGAAACCTATGGAGACAGCTGGGTATATGACGGCGATATCCATGCCCTATATGATTATGACATTATAGGCAAAAACGATTTCGTTTATTTCCATACGGTTTATATCAACAAGGAAAGCTCTTCGTCGATACAAAACTTTGGAAGCTGTAAGAATAAGCTTGTATTCGAGCTTTATGACGGAGACGAGCCTGTTACCGAAAACTATGATATCCGTATAGAGAAATACGGCGTGCTTGAGGTAACGCAACGGCATATAATCATCGGTTCAGTATCCGAGGAAAAGGTATATGACGGAGAGGCGCTTGAAAATCATAATTTTGAATTAAGCGCCGACAGTCCATACGATATTGTAGAAGAACACAAAATAACTGCCGATTTCACAGGTACGATCACCAATGTCGGAACACAAAAGAATACCTATGACCAAAAGTCTGTTAAGATATTTGACGGAAATGAGGATGTGACGGATAACTATAAAATAGACTTTTCCGCTCACGGAGACTTAACTGTAACGCCGAGAGAGATAATCCTTATATCCGCCAGCGCGCAGAAGAAATACGATGGCACACCTCTTACGGCGCATAGCTTGAAAACAGACAAGAACAGTCCCAACAAGCTGGTAACAGGTCATACTGTAACCGCCGATTTCACAGGCGAGATAACCGAGGTTGGCTCAACGCCTAACACCTATTACCAAATGAGTGTTGAGATTTACGATGCAAGCGGCAACCCCGTAACCTTAAATTATTCGATTACGTTCAGAGAGGGAACTCTTACAATAAAAGATGACACTCAACGCCCCCCCAACGGACTTGACCGAGACGGAAAGATACAGGGCGGCGGTGACAGCGGAGACAGCGACGGAGACGGAGATATTCCACCGTCCTTTGCGGTAGTTTCAGATACAACAGGTCGCATATATCTTAAGGTACTCAGCTTTGGCTCGTATATTGGAGCAGGCTGGGAGCAGGCGGACGAATATACCTTGCTTATGGATGACGGAATGTCAGCTTATTATCTGACGTCATTCGCTCTTGAAAAATTCGGACCCTATAGATCAACTGTCAAGATAATCTCTTACACAGGCGAGTACGTTGTGCCTTACTACACAAGCGCAGAGCTTGGGGATATTCAAATGAGCGACACCGAAATTATAGGTGACGCTATGAATGAGTACACACTGTACTTCTTTAACTGGGAGTATGAGAACGGTATGACTGTTCCCGATGCTTTGAGAGAATTTGAGACAGAATATTATAGCTTTGTATGTGAAAATTATCTTGATATAGATGACGAAACAAAGAGCTATATGCAGTCTATCATCGATGAGCAGGGCTTCAGCCTTGATGACCCACAGGTGATTGAAAAGGTAGCTGCGTACATTCAGAATGCGGCAAAGTACAATATGAAGTACGATCCCGCCCTCAACGGTGAAAGCAATATAGTTGTAGCTTTCCTCTCCAAGTACAAAGAGGGTATCTGCCAGCATTACGCAAGCGCGGCTACAATGCTTTACCGCGCGTTAGGTCTGCCCGCACGCTATACCATCGGATACGTTGCTGATGTTGCCACACCAAATACCGAAACTATTGTTACGAGACTGGATGCCCACGCGTGGGTCGAGGTGTATATTGAAGGACTTGGTTGGATAAAGGTTGAGGTAACAGGCGCATCCGACGGCAGCGACGGCGGCGACGGAAACGGTGGAAACGGTGGAGAAAACGGTGGAGAAAACGGCGGAGAAAACGGCGGAGAGGGAGAAAACCCCGGTGACACGGAAAATCCCGAGGGCAAGGAGACTATCGTTCTTATCCCCAAATCAGCTGTTAAGGAATACGACGGAACACCGTTGATACCGAATGGCGTTGAATTTGACCCCGTTCTCCAAAAGCTGTTGGATCAGGGCTTTACCTGTGAAATATTCTACAGTGCTGCGCAGACCAAAATCGGAGAATGCGAGGTATACGTAACCGACTTTATACTCAAAGCGCCTGACGGTACCGACTTTACTCCTCAATTCAACATCGTAAGAGAGCCCGGTACTTTGCGTGTTGTAGGAAGTACAATTAAAATATTCTTGCCTCAGAGGATATTTGACTATGACGGAACAGAGCATAAGTACATTACGAATAGTAAAATCGTGGCGGGGAAAGACTATTATATTCTTGATATGCCAAATGGGCTTTCCTTGGAAATAGTTGCCATAAACTTTTCTTTGACAGACGCTACGGATTACAATATGTCGGATATTACAG
This sequence comes from Eubacteriales bacterium, assembly GCA_045653705.1. GTDB lineage: Bacteria > Bacillota > Clostridia > Oscillospirales > CAG-272 > HGM12713. The sequence goes on from JAZOMG010000041.1 coordinate 9,403, forward strand.
CGCAAAGAGTAAATATGGATCCATCTAAGTATTTCAGTTATATTGTAAGAGATGCTGACGGCAATGACGTAACGGCTGAGTATTATCTGCTTGTAACCGACTTCCGTCTCGGTAGCGACTATAGCGGTGAGGTAGATGACTATACCGTTATGTCGGTAAAACAGAGAAGCATTACAATAACAACGGGAAGTGCCGAAAAGGTCGATGATGAAAAGCCCTTGGAATTTGATAGCTATTACATTTCTCAGGGTTCGATTCTTAAGGAGCTTGGACATAGGTTGGAAATTGAAGTTATTGGAATACAAACTATTGTTGGATGGTCGTACAATTATGTTAATGAGGATACGTTGAAGATACTCGACAAGGGCGGTAATGATATTACCCAAAACTATAGGATTACGATCAGAACGGGAAAACTTGAAATAACCGAGAATTAGGACACAGGGGGCTGTCATCATAGCTTCAGCATTTAAATGCGACAGCCCCTATAAAGGACTTTTTATTTAGAAAGGATCCGAATATGTCGGAAAAAACAAACAAAAAGGCTTGCCCGATATGCGGTGCGGAGCTTTCGGCTGATGCTCGTTTTTGCAGCCTTTGCGGTGCAAAGCAGAGCGCCGAGAGCGAACAGCCGCAAGCTGTTGCACCAACGGCTGAAATATCGGAAAAGAAAGACGGCAAGGAAGAAAAGCAAGCCGAAAGTAAGAAAGAAACATCAAATGAGGCAAATGAGCCCAAGGCGGAAACGGGTGAAGCTGTAAAAAAGGAAGAATCCGTGAAATACGGTTTTACCTCGTTTACCGATGATATAAAAATAGTAAGGGTTAGAAACAGGCTGACCGAGCATATTTCGAGATTTCTTTCCCGGCGGCTGGTCTCTGCTATATCGGTGCTTTTGATAGCGGTGACGCTATTTGCCCTGTGGTTTGCGCCCTTTGCCCATTCAAAGGCTAAAATTAATGACGGTACGGTTTACAACGTGGATTATAGCTGTGCCGAAACTGTAGAGCTTTCGGTAAGGTCGTTTTTCTTCCTCAACAACTCGGCGCTTCGCGACACGAAGCTATATGCCGAGATAGAAAACGAAATATCCGACGAGGCGGCTTTTGAAAAAGGGCTTGCCCTTACGCTTATGAAGAGAAATACTCCCGTAAGAGTAACTGTTATTCTTACAGCCCTTATATCCATAGGGTATCTCGCTTTATGCGTAATATTGCTGGTGCTTTCCGTTATTGACCTTGTTTTAGCTATTATTGCAACGAGGAAAAACAAAAAAGGGTCGCGTATGCCATCGGCGCCTTTCCTTTGCGCGGTATGCTGTTTGCTTCCCATTCTTGTTTTTTGCTTTTTACTTATGGGTCAGTTCGGTACGGGAAACGCGCTGTCTCAGTATTCAAACGATGGCGTAGGGCTGTCTCTCGGCGGAATAGCTACACTGCTTATTGCCATATTTGGCGGCGGTCTTGTATGCCTGCAAAAGGCACTGAGCCTTAATAAGCCGTCAAAGAGGTTTATAAATAAGACCAAGGTAAAGAATATCGTATGCGTGGCTATTACGCTTCTTGTGGTCATATCCGCGTTTTTACCCTGCTTGGGCATTGACGTATACAACGAAAGAACAGGAAATTACGAGACGACCGTTCACGTAACTCCGTCCGACCTTTATGAGGTGGGAAATCAAGAGCTAAGCCAGTACAGAGGCATGTCAAGAGCTTCAACGTATGCGTCGGTCAAAAGTATTGCAAGCGACGTAATAAAGGGTAGGATTGACGAAGCTGAGCTTTCGGATGAGTTGTTCTATCTTATAGCTTTCGGATACGCAAGATTGGATCTGCGAGTTCTTTACGGTTTTATAAATGCAATTACAATGATAGTTTTACTGTTTGCGGGGCTGTTGCTTTATTTGTTTTTATCGAATATCTTTTTCAACAGCTCAAACAGAGGGGCAATACTTACCTTTAAAATACTTACATCTGTATGGGTGCTTTTAGACCTTGTTTTGGTTTTGACACTGAATATAATCGTATCGTCCGCTATAGGCGGTGAGATGTCGGCTATAATCGGTACCGCACTTGGCATAGGACCTATAATTATGCTTTTGTGTATGGTAGTTCTGCTCATTCTCCCGTCAAATCCGAAGGAATATAAATACGTAGACAGAGGCTATGACAACGCTGACGTATCTTATTCTCCCTACGTTGTAGACGAAAAATGATGTGAAATTAATAAACGGGGCTGTCATATTTGGCAAGACCGAAAAAGTCCGTAAAATAATAAAAAAATATCTCAACGCATCAAAAATGTAAATGAGACAGTTGTAAGGTAGAAATCCCTACGGATTTCAATTTTTATCGGACTTTTTCTACCGCCGTTTTCGAGGCTTGACGTACCTTTGTACGCCTTACGCCTCGAATAACGACGTTTCTTGCCCAAATCTGCCTATCCCCTACAAAAGGGGCTGTCACAAATTTGCGTTTGTGACAGCCCCTTTTTTACCTTATAGCTTCCTCTATTACCTCTAATACCTTAAATCTTACGTTGTAGGTAGGATTTTTGGTTTCGGTTATAATTCCGTATTGGTCTTTGTTAAGTCCGACTGAAATAAATGCGTCCTCGGGCTCGGTCTTACTTGCGGCAGACAGGCACATAGGCGGGAAGAGAACACACCACCAATTTTGTCCCTCTCCGTTGCCTATCACTATTCTTAATGACAAATAGCTACCCGACGGAAAGCAAAAGCTCTCATAATTCTTTGTGGGATATACCTCTTCTCCAAGTTCTACCGACACGGGATAAGAGTATCCCTCTTCCTCTATAACGCGCTGGGCTTCTGCCTGCAAAAGCTCCATATTCTGATTTACCGCTTCTATTGCTTCGTCTCGGCTCAGCTTAGAAGAGAACAGCTCTTCACTTTTTGCAAGTATAGCATCCCGCACCTTAAGCTTTAGCGCTTGGTCCTCTTCGCTATCCGAATTTGCAAGCACGTGCAACCGAAGCACGCTGTTATATATCTCGCTTTCTCCGTGTACGGGCATCAGGCCTAAAAAAAGAAAAAGACAGCACAGTATGGCAATTATAGTTGTTGATCTCTGCATAATAAAAAGCTCCTTTAAAAATGATTTGATACATCATTCCACAAAAAGGAGCTTTTTATTCATTAAATTTTAAATTATTTAAATTGATTTAAAATATCGCGATAGCCCATATCCGAGCTTAGCTTGGCGGTACCGCGAAAATCCTGTAAGCTGTCCTCAGCATTTTTCAGCCTTGCGTAAATCCAAAAAGCAAAGGAGTTCTCAATGATCCCCTCGTTTTGAAGAAGTCTTGACAGCTCACCTGAGGATATGGGCTCTGAGATATCCAAATTCAAGCTGTTAGAGGGCTTTACAAAGGCAAACAGGTCGTTTGCTACCGAAATTATACAACAGGCGCACAAAAGCGCAATGAGAACTGTTACGGCTATTTTTGAAAAGGCGAATCGGTATAATATATTTTTTTCGGTAGGCGTTGTATCCATTTTTACCTCTTTCCGTATATCAAATTATAGCCAGGAAATTATCAAGGCTAATATGTATACGGCAAAGCAGGCGATAGCCGAGGGCTGACGGACGATATCAACATAGGAACGGCGAATGGCAGAGGCGCTTTTAATAACGGGCTTTCTGTAATCCGACGAATATGCCCTGTAAAGATATGAGCGGTACAGTCTTGCGGCTTCTCCGCAAAATACGGTTGCCGAGGCTATACATACTGCGGCAACGATGAATATGAAGAGCTTTGGGCTGTTTGTTATTCTGTAAAGGTTACTCATATAGGGTTGCCCGAAAAGACCGAAAATATTATAAAGAAAATGGGCAAGAACAGAGCCGAATATGGAGCGTGTGGCGTATAGCGTCATTGCTAAGATAATGCCCGATAAAAGATACATAGGTAGATTTTGCAGATTGAAATGAAGCAACGCGAAGAATACAGAGCTTACTATTACCGCTCTCAGGACGCCGCCCTTTTCATATTCGTGGCACAGAATACCTCTGAAAATAAATTCCTCGCAAATGGCGGGCAAAACCGCATATGCCATTACAAGATATATTTTGTTGGGGATAGTGCCTTGATCCTTTGATATAAAGGTATCGTAAAGTGAAAAGTTATTTGAAAGACTTTCAAGACCGCCAAAGAGAACTCCTATCAATAAGCTCCCCGAGGCTATAAGTAATGCCGCGGATATGATGATGGGAAGGGAATCCGCGCGTATCATTCTTATCCTTAGCCCCGACATATATTTTTCACCGCTGAACTTACACCATATAGCGCCCGGGAGAATAAATATCATCATCTGTAAAATTACAACGCTGAAATATTCATTTTCTCGGTTTATAAGCGTTATATCAATGATTTTTGTCAAAAGCAGAAGAACGTACGTGGCAAAAACCAATACTGTAGGATGTAAGACAAAGGTCGTATTTTTAAGCCTAGTATATATGCCCTCAACGGTTTTTATGGGAGATGTCTCTCCAGAAGACTTTGCCGAGGTCTTTTTATTCGAGCTTTTTTTATCCATGTGGAAAGAATACTCCTTTCTCGGATATGATAATATCAAGGGGGATATCGTGTTCCTCTGCGGGAAGCTTGTCTACAAAAAATTGGCTATAGCAAAGACCTGCCGAGACACCGCTGAAGTCTGACAAAAATCTGTCGTAATATCCGCCCCCATAGCCTAAGCGTTGACCGTTTTTTGAAAATGCCAAAGCGGGAACAAGACAAAAGGCACCGTTAAAATCGGTTATCTCGGGAGCATTTTCGGGCGGCTCGGGAATACCGTAGGTTCCGTGGTTAAGCTCTGACAGATCCGAGATAGCGTGAAAACTAAGATGTCTTTCGCTTTCGTGGGATATGGGAAAGGCGATCTGCTTTCCTATGCCTTGAGCGTATTTAATAAGGGGAATGATATTAGGCTCTCCCTTTATTGGATAATAGCAAAGCAGGATTTTTGCACTTTTAAATTGGGGAAGTGCCACCGTATTGGAGAATAACGCGGAATCAAACAAGATACGGCTTTCGTGTGACAGATTTTTTCTGATTGCCAAAAAATGCTTGCGCAATCCCGATTTTTTGGTAGGCTGTACCTTGTACTTAACCATAGATTATAGCTTTTGAAAGATTATCTGCCACCGACTTACCGCAGAACAGTTCTACTATTGTCAGTCCGAATTCGGTAGCAACGCCCATTCCCGCGGCGGTGATTATTTTGCCGTCTCGCACCACACGCTTTGATGAAAGCGTAGCGCCTGTAAGCCTGTCCTCAAATCCCGGGTAGCATATGGCTTCTTTACCCACGAGCAGCCCTTTGTCTCCAAGTATAGAGGGGGCGGCGCAGATTGCGGCGATATATTTATTATTTCTGTGAGCGTCGTCTATTGCCGTGTTAACAGCCTTGCTCCGAGCAAGATTCAGCGTACCCGGCATACCGCCCGGGAGAAATACCATATCTATATCCTGACCGTCAAATTCGCTATCGGTAATATCCGTTTTAACGGTTATGCCGTGAGCGCCCGTTATTTCATTTCCGCCTATACCCACAGTTGTAACCGAGAGACCTGCGCGGCGCATAATATCCAAAGGGCAGAGTGCCTCTACCTCTTCAAAGCCCGTGGCAAGAAACATATATATCATAATTTTCTTACGCCTTTCATATACTTAGTTATACGTTGAAAAAATCGGTAAGCGTGGCTCTGTCAACTGTATGTTCTTCTCTTGAGCGCAAATCCTTAACCTTTACCTGCTTGGCTTCAAGCTCTGTGCCGCCCATTATGATAACGTGGGTATAGTTATTCTTTACGGCATAGTCTATCTGCTTTCCAAACTTCTTAGAGCCGAGATAAACCGAAGCGGTAATTCCTTTATCGCGAAGCGTATCGGTGATAAGGAGATACTCCTCATAGGGAACGTCATCGAACTTTGTTACAAGCACCTTAACGTCAGAAGTAAATTCTTCGGGAACAAGTCTGTGGGTAACAAGGAAGTTTTCAAGGGTAACGTCTCCCATTCCGTAGCCCACGCCCGATATTTTTGCGTTCTTTACGAAAAGTCCTACAAGGTTATCGTATCTACCGCCGCCGAACATAGCGCGGTTGTTTTCGGGAGCGTTGTCAAATACCTCGAATACGGTTCCCGTATAATAGTCCAAGCCACGGATTATTCCAAAGTCAAAAAGACAGTATTTGGAAAGTCCGAGCTTCTCGAGGGCATCAAAAAGCTGACGAAGCTCTGTGGCGCCTACGGAATCGGGGCAGATTGCCGTAGCATCGGAAACCGACATAGTGTAAAGCTCGTCTATCTTAGCTATCTGTCCGTCATCGAGACCGAGGGTGTGTAATTCCTTTTCATATACCTCTCTCGGTACTTTGTTTTTATGGTCTATGACCTTTGAAACCTTTTTGCTTGTTTCTGCGTCACTTCCCGAAATTGCCGCTATAACGTCGTTGAAGAAGCGGCGGTTGTTGATGCGGACTGTAAACATCGTTTCGTCTGCGCCAAATGCTTTCATTATGCGGATAGCGCTGACAATAGTTTCGAGGTCGGCTTCATATGTGTCGCAACCGAAAATATCTACGTTGAGCTGCCAGAACTCGCGCAAGCGTCCGCGCTGAGTAGCCTCGTATCGGTACATATTGGGTATAGAGAACCAACGCAAAGGGAAGCTGAGCTCGCTCATTTTTGCCGCGACCATACGGGCAACGGTAGGCGTCATTTCGGGGCGTATTGCAACGCTTCGGTTGCCTCTGTCAACAAAGTTGTAGGTCTGCTTATTTGCAATCTCCTCTCCGCTTTTAGCGGCGTAAAGCTCGAGAGATTCGAGCATAGGTCCGTTGTATTCGTCAAAGGCGGAGTTTTCGAGGGTTTCTCTTATTTTACCGAAAAACCAATTGCGCAGGCGCATATCCTCGGGGTAAAAATCTCTCGTTCCTTTATAGGGCTGTGTAGAAATCAACTGTGCGCACATAATGTGTCATCCTTTCAGTGAATGCTTAAGAATATATCTTTATTATTATATCACAGACCCTTTATTTTGTCAATCGACATTGTTAATTTTTAGCCTTGAATGAAAAATGAAAAATTATGCAGAAAAATCTGATAAAAATCAAAAATAATTGAATAAAAATTTAATATTTTTTTAGAAAAAGTATTGAAATTAAAAAGAAAATGATGTATAATATAATTCTAATTTTTCCAGTTGCAGAGGTGTTTGTTTATGAGTGCTTATGAGAAGTATGAAAAATGGTGTAAAAGCGAATTTATCGATTCGGATACAAGAGATGAGCTTTTGAGCATCAAAGACGATGACAAGGAGATAAAGGAAAGATTTTTTTCGGATATTTCTTTCGGAACAGGCGGACTTCGAGGTGTTATCGGCGCAGGTACTAACCGCATAAACAAATATATTGTTCGTAAAACTACACAAGGGTATGCTGAATATATAAAGAAATGCGGCAGAGCGGCTATGGATAGAGGCGTTGTAATTGCTCACGATAACCGCCGCTTCAGCGTCGAATTTTCTAAAGAAACTGCGGGAGTTCTCGCGGCTAACGGAATTAAGGCGTATCTTTTTGACAGCCTTCGTCCAACGCCTGAGCTGTCCTTTGCTGTAAGAGCGCTTGGCGCTTTCGGCGGCGTTGTTATAACAGCTTCTCACAATCCCCCCGAATATAACGGCTATAAGCTCTATGACGAGCGTGGCTGTCAGTTGGTCTCGGAGATCAACGATGAGGTTATTGCCGAGATCGCGAAAATTGATGACCCCCTGTCTGTAAAAGCAATGACCGAAGCCGAGGCGGGCGAGCTTATCGTAACTCTCGGTAGGGATATAGACGAGAAATATTACGAGGCTGTTATGGCTATTTCCCTCAATCCAGATATTGATAAGAGCGGTGTTAAAATAGTTTATTCCCCTCAGCACGGAACAGGCAACGTACCTGTAAGAACCGTTCTTGAGAGACTTGGATACAACGTGATCCCCGTAGAGGAGCAGTGCTTTCCAAATACCGAGTTTGTAAATACTCCCAACCCTAACCCTGAAACCGATGCGGCGTATGAGATGGCATTCAAATATGCCGAGAGGAGCAACGCCGATATAGTTATTACTACCGACCCCGACTGTGACAGACTGGGTGTTGCCGTAAGAAAGAACGGCAAGTACGTCAGAATGACAGGCAACCAGAGCGCGGCTGTTCTTCTTGAATATATTCTCTCCCAAAGAGCAGAAAAGGGAACTCTCCCCGAAAACGGAGTTATGTTCAATACAGTCGTTACCTCAGACCTTGGCGACAGAGTTTGTAAAAAATACGGCGTAGAGGTTGAAAAGACACTGACAGGCTTTAAGTATATCGGTGAAAAGGTTTACCGCCACGAAACCACGGGAGATAAGGTCTTTGTGTTCGGATATGAGGAGAGTTACGGCTGTCTTATTTCCGATTGCGTTCGTGATAAAGATGCTGTTCAGGCATCACTGATGCTTTGCGAGGCGGCGGCTTATTATAACACGGTTGGAAAAACGCTGCTTGACGTTCTTGCGGATATATATGCCAAGCATGGTTTCTTCCTTGACGCTCTCGATAACTTCGCGTTCAAGGGTATAGACGGCGCTGACAGAATGGCGGCGCTCCTTAACGACCTGCGTAATGATCCGCCTAAAGCTGCGGGAGACGTAGCTGTTGTTGAAATGGAGGACTATATGTCAAAGGCTATGGCGGATAAGGGCTTCCCATCCTCTAACGTTCTCCGCTTCCTGCTTGCGGACGGAAGCTGGGTAGCGGTACGCCCCAGCGGAACAGAGCCTAAGTGCAAATTCTATTTCAGCGTTGTTGCCCCCGATAAGGAGCAGGCTGAAAAGAAGCTTGCGGTTATGAAAGCCACCTTTGAGGCTAATTGCTAATTATTATTTCGGCTATCGCAAATGGCGATAGCCGAATTTTTATGAAAAGCAACTTTTTTCTGAAAATCTATTTCAATATCCGAGACTTTGTGGTATAATACTAAGAGATAACATTGAATTAAGAGGTTTATGGAATGAACGTATCTGATAAAAAAGCAGAAAATCATTCAATTAAATACCTTAACCGTATAAATTCGCCTGCCGATATAAAAGCGCTTTCCGATGAAAATATGCCTGAGCTTGCCGAGGAGATACGGGCTGAGCTTGTACGTATTACAGCAAATAACGCCGGACATCTTGCTTCAAACCTGGGCGTTGTAGAGCTTACTATGGCAATACACCGAGTTTTTGATATTCCCAACGACCATCTTATATTTGACGTAGGTCATCAAAGCTACGTTCATAAAATGCTCACGGGAAGATATGACCGCATGGATAGCCTGCGCACGTCGGGTGGCATCAGCGGCTTTACAAACAGGAGCGAGAGTGAATACGATTGCTTCGGAGCGGGACACAGCTCTACGTCAATATCCGCGGCGCTTGGCTTTGCTATGTCGGACAAGCTTTCGGGAAGCGACGCGTATACAATAGCAGTTGTGGGCGACGGAGCCTATACGGGCGGTATGATACACGAGGCGCTCAATAATTGCCGTAAGGATTTGAATTTGATAATCGTTATGAATGAGAACGAGATGTCGATTTCAAAAAATATAGGACGGTTTGCGAAAAATCTTGCAAGGCTTCGCACAAAATCGGGATATTTCAAGACAAAAAAAGCCACGGGAGCTTTTTTGAAAAAAATACCCCTTGTGGGTAAATATTTGTTCAAGTTTGTACTTGGCGTCAAGAAATCCTTAAAAAACGTACTGTACGGCTCAAATTATTTTGAGAGCATGGGGCTTACATATATGGGCCCTATCGACGGAAACGATTACGCCGCTGTTGAAAATCTTTTGAATGAAGCTAAGAAGCTTGGCGAGAGTGTTGTGGTCCATCTCAAAACCAAGAAAGGAAAGGGCTTCGAGCCTGCCGAGCGTTCCCCCGAATTCTATCACGGAATGCAGCCCTGTACGGCAAGCGTGGGCGGTAAAAGCTTTTCTTCCGAAATGGGAGATATACTCTGCGAGCTTGCCGAGAAAGATAATACTGTATGCGCCATAACCGCCGCAATGTGTGACGGAACGGGACTTGTGAGCTTCAGAGAAAAATATCCCCAGCGCTTCTTTGACGTTGGTATTGCCGAGGAGCATGCCCTGACTTTTTCGGCAGGTCTCGCGGCTAACGGTATGAAGCCTTATGCCGCCATATACTCAACCTTTTTGCAGAGGGGATATGACAACATCATACACGATATTGCCCTGCAAAAGCTTCCCTGTGTCATATGCGTTGACAGAGCGGGGCTGAACAGCGGCGATGGCGCTACACACCACGGAATTTTTGACGTTGCGTTCCTGTCTCAGATACCGAATATGCGTATCTATACACCCGCAACCCTTGGCGCTTTGAGTGTGGCTATGACCGCCGCTTACAAAAGCGGATTGCCATCTGCCGTAAGATACCCAAGCGGCTGTGAAAATGAAAGAGTTGTCAATAGCTTTTACAGTAGCGGAGAATATAACACCCCGTCGGCGGTAAGAGATTTTGAAGACACCCCCGACCTTGTAATAATCACCCACGGCAGGATAGTTCTTGAAGCAATGGATGCTAAGGACGAGCTTGCGAAAGAGGGAATAGGTGTAGGCATAATTCTGCTTGAAATGCTGAAGCCCTACGGAGAGTGCGCCGAAAATGTGGCAAGGCTTTTGCCCAAGGGTATAAAGGCGATTATTTTCCTTGAAGAAGAAATACGGAGCGGCGGTATGGGTATGAACCTATCGGATGCTATGGAGAGAAAGGGTATGCTTAAAGGGGTCGTCTATGAGATAATCGCCGTTGACGACAGCTTTGTGGATAAAAGAGAGGTAGGACAGAGTGTATACAATGCCGCAGGCGTTGACTGTCAGCATATCGTGAATACCGCAAAGGCTATGCTACCGTGAGGTGAGTTGACTATGGAAAACGAAGTAAGGCTTGGAAAATGGAGACATTTCAAGGGCGGGGAATATGAGGTGATAGGAGTGGCGAAGCATTCCGAGACCTTGGAGCCTATGGTAGTTTATCGCGCCCTTTACGGCGACGGCGGTCTGTGGACGCGCCCCCTGTCTATGTGGAACGATACCGTAGAGCGAGACGGAAAGATTTATAAAAGATTTACGTATATAGGGTAAAAATAAGGCTGTGTTAGATTGGACACAGCCTTATTTTTTATTTGCGTTGCGCAATCCACCCATAAAAAACAGTAGCAAAAGATATATACCTGCTGTTAAACAAATATAAAACGTAAGGGTGTATGCCCCAACGATAGCTCCCGAAAAATACCCCGCCACAAGCCTTACGGTTGCACAGGCAACTATTATGGCGACTAAGGGCTTTACTATCCAATTTCCTACCTTTGGTCTTACCTTTGTTACCGTAAGCAATCTTGTAATACTCAAAGTGGCGTTTACTGTTTCGGTGAAATATACTGTAAGTATATAGCCCGTAATGCCCATATTCGGGAGCAGTATCCATACGAGTATTACCGACAAAAGGGCGTCTACGATATTGACACCCATACAGTAGACCTGTTCGCCAAGCCCTTTCAGTATGCCGTCTACCGAGGTGTCTATGTACATAACGGGTATCAAGGGAGCAACCATTAGTATATACTTTCCCGCTCCCGCGTTGGGATAAACAGTATTTCCAAGTTCATAGGAAAAGCACATCATGATTCCCGCCGTACCTATGGAGAAAATGAGAACAGAATGAAATACCTTGTTGATAATACGGATTATACGTTTGTCGTCTCCCGATGCTTGCGATTCGGCAACCTCGGGAACAAGAAGCCCCGCAAAGGAACCTGACAGGGCAGATGGGAAAAGCACAAGGGGAAAGACCATACTGTGAACAGTTCCGTAGGCTGCAAGGGATTTGTCTCTTGAGCTTCCGCTGCGTTGCAGTCCCCAAGGTATGAGCATATGCTCAATGGTAATAAGTCCCGAACGAACGTAGGCGCTGAATGCCACGGGAAGGGCGGTGCGAAGTATTTTTCGCCATATACTGTTTGAGGTGTGGGCGGTTACCTTGGTATTCTTTTCAAAGCATTTTTCCAATACGTAAAATACGTACTGAACGGCAAAGGAAAGTAATTCCGACGCCGTGCCGCCGATAACTATTGAAAGGCAGGCACTTTCAACGTCGGTAGCTCCGATGAGCGCGATAAGCCCCACACATCCGAATATTTTTATTCCTTGACCGAGAACCTGAACGATTGCGTTTTTATATACTCTCCTAACGGCTGTAAAGTATCCGCTGAATATCGAAGAAAGGGCAATGGGGGGAAGTGACAGCGCAAGCACCTTTAAGGATGATACTGTTCTCCCGTCACGCAGCAGGGTATTTCCTATGTATGGAGCAAAGAAATATAAAACAAGCCCCGAGCTTACGCTGAAAATAAGAGCGTAGGTAACGCATTTTCCCACGATACATCTTACAGCGCGGCTCTTACCCGCAGGGATACCCTTACCGCTGTCCTCACCAACCGCCTCCGCAATATGTCTTGTAGCCGCCAGACCTATTCCCGAGGTGGCGACTGTCAGGGCGAAGCCGTAGACTGTGGAGACAAGAGTGAAAACACCCATAGCCACAGCTCCGATCTTATTTGACAGGTATACGTTAAAGCTTACGGATACCGCTCTTATAACAAGAGATACGGCGGTTATAAGCAGCCCGTTGAAAATAAATTTTTTAAGTCTGTTCATATTATCCTTTCGCTTTGCAGATTATACGTTTTGTATTGTGGTATATTGTACGGCGCACAGAGCGAATTATATAAAAAAATTGTATTTTTTTACAAAAAACATCGGATTGGAAAAATTATGCTTGACAATACGCTCTTGCCGTATTATTATATTGTTTGCGATTAATAAATAATTCTTTTTTTAATATGGAGGATATGATGAAATACATATGTGAGCTTTGCGGATATGTTTATAATCCCATAAAGGGCGACCCCGACAACGGAATTGAGCCCGAAACCGATTTCGAGGACGTAAGCGAGGATTGGACCTGCCCTCTTTGCGGAGCGAGCAAGGAAGATTTCGAGCCTGCTGACGGAAACGGCTACGACGATTGAATCGAAAAATGAAAGAACAGGACGCTACGCATTTGTAGCGTCTTGTTTTTTTATTTATACTCGCTAAAGGCAACTAATTCTTGACAAAAAGGTGCCCGAAGTGGTATACTATATAATATGAGATATACTTATAAAATATAGATGATTTAAAAAATACCTTGGACGGAGAAATGCTATGAAAAAAATGTTAGTCGTAGACGGCAACAGTATTCTTAATCGCGCCTTTTACGGAATAAGACTTCTTACCAACAGCGAGGGGCTGTATACCAATGCTATTTACGGTATGGTTAATATACTGTCAAAGCATATCGATACGCTGAAGCCCGATTATTGCGCCGTTGCTTTCGACCTCAAAGCGCCTACGTTCAGACATAAGATGTACGACGGATATAAGGCTAACAGAAAGGGAATGCCCGAGGAGCTTGCTGTTCAGCTGCCAATTGCCAAGGAATGTATGGCGGATATGGGCTTTACTGTTGTTACCTGCGAGGGATATGAGGCGGACGATATACTTGGTACCCTTGCCGACAAAATGAGCCGTGAGGATATTTTTGTATACGTGCTTACGGGAGACAGGGATTCCTTACAGCTTATTCACGATAAGGTATCTGTGCTGTTGGCAAAGACCAAGGAAACCTTAACCGTTGACAGAGAAGAATTCAAAAATATGTACGGTGTTGCCCCCGAAAGCTTTGTGGACGTTAAGGCACTTATGGGAGACTCATCCGATAATATCCCCGGAGTTGCGGGAATCGGTGAAAAGACCGCGCTAAAGCTCATTTCGGATTTCGGCTCGCTTACACGGCTATATGAGGAATATGAGGGCACCAAGCTGTCGGACGGAGTAAAGAAAAAGCTTGCCGACGGAAAGGAAATGGCGTATCTTTCTCAAAAATTAGCTCTCATATGCAGAGAAGTTCCTATTGATCTTGACAAGACAAGCTATGAATACAAGGGCGTTGACGCGCCCAAGCTCAGAAATTTGTTTTTAAAGTTGGAATTTACCGCCCTTATAAAGAAATTCGGGTTGGAGGACGTTCCCGACAGCAAGGCTGTTGGAAGTACCGAAAAGGTCTCGGATATTGCTGTCGAGATAAAAGAGGTCGATAGCGCAGAGGCGCTTTTGGGAGATTGCGTCTGCATTCATTTGGACAGCGAAAAGCTATATGCCTTTGACGGCGAGGGCCTGTTCACCTGTGATAGGGCGAATATGGGCAGCTCGGTGGCGGATATGCTGAACAAAAAGAAAATCGTGTGCTACGATTCAAAGACCTTATACAAGGAGCTTTTGAAGAACGGTATCAAGCTGTCGTCCTGCGCCTTTGACTGTATGCTTGCTGCCTACGTTCTCGATTCGGGAAGAGGAAATTACACGCTGTCCGAGCTTTTTGTCAGATATATGAACACGCCCTTATCTGCTGAGAGCAATGTGGCAGTTGCAATTATGCCGCTTTATAAAGCATTAGCCGATGAAATAGAGCAAAAGGGCTTTTCGGAGCTTTTATATTCCATAGAAATGCCTCTTTCCTTTGTACTTGCCGATATGGAGCTTGCGGGCTTCAAAATAGACAAGGACGGTATTGTAAAATACGGCGAGGAGCTTGCTATGGCTGAGGAGGACTTAAAGCAGAGGATATACAGCTATGCGGGGGAGGAGTTTAATATAGGCTCGCCCAAGCAGCTTGGCGAGGTGCTCTTTGAAAAAATGGGTTTGCCCAAGTCAAAGAAAACCAAAACGGGCTATTCAACAGATGCGGAAACTCTGCAAAAGCTTTTGACAAAGCACCCTATAATTGAAGATATTCTCGATTACAGGCAGGTGGCAAAGCTAAGGGCGACCTATGCCGAGGGGCTTGTTAAGGCGGCAGGTGATGACGGACGGATCCACTGTATGTTAAATCAAACGGGAACGGCTACGGGCAGACTTTCCTCGTCCGAGCCGAATTTACAGAATATTCCCGTAAGAACAGAGCTTGGCAGACGGTTCAGAAAATATTTTGTTGCCGAAAGCAGTGACTACGTGCTGATAGATGCCGACTATTCGCAAATAGAGCTTCGCTTGCTTGCTCATATATCGGGAGATGATGATATGATATCGTCTTTTCTGTCGGGAGAGGATATTCACGCTATGACAGCTTCACGGGTTTTCTCTGTGCCTCTCGATGCTGTAAACGTGGAGTTGAGAAAGAGGGCTAAGGCGGTAAACTTCGGAATAATGTACGGAATCGGAGAATTTTCACTTTCCGAGGACCTCGGAATATCCCGCGGGGCGGCAAAGGAATATATACAAAGCTATTTTGATAAATTTCCTAAAATACGGGAATATCTTGATGCTGTCAAGGCGGAAGCTAAAGCTAACGGCTACGTAACTACCGCTTTCGGCAGACGGAGATATATCCCCGAGCTTGCTTCGTCAAATAAAAATTTACAGCATTTTGGCGAAAGGGTGGCAATGAACAGCCCCATACAGGGAACTGCGGCTGATATAATCAAGGTGGCGATGATAAATACCGCGGATAGGCTTAAGGAAAGCGGAATAGATGCGCGGCTTATTATGCAGGTTCACGATGAGCTGATAGTGGAAGCTCACAAAAACGATGCCCAAAAGGCTCTACAGATCCTCGTTGAATGTATGGAAAGCGCCGTGGACTTTTCCGTGCCTATGTCGGTTGACGCTCATATTGGTCATAATTGGTATGATGCCAAGTGATAATTGTACAAATTGAATAAAAAAATTATTTCTTAAAAAATAATATAGACAATTTGCAAAAAATGTTGTATAATATAGGGTATAGTGAATACCTGCGTATTTAATCAGCGAAAAATTAGGACTCAAAGGGAGCGACAGATGAAAATTCAACAAATTGCCGAACTTCTTAATGCTAAAATTCTTTGTGGAGAAGCCCTGCTTGACGGTACTGTTAAGTCAGCCTGCGGATGCGATATGATGAGCGACGTTCTTGCCTTTGTCAAGGATCAGGCTGTATTGCTTACGGGACTTTGCAATCCTCAAGTGGTGAGAACCGCAGAGATGATGGATATGAGATGTATAGTATTTGTTCGCGGTAAGATGCCGCCAAAGGAAGTGGTTGAATTAGCCGACGAGTGCGGTATTGTCGTTATGGCTACCACCGAGAGAATGTACGTTGCTTGCGGCAAGCTGTATGCTAACGGTCTTGCGGGAGGGGATACGGTGTCGTGATGGATAAGGTCAATTTTCATTTTGATATCGACGGTGATAATTTCACCTCTGCGGGAGAAGCTTCGGTAAGGATCAAAAAGCTTCTTCGTGAAATGGGCTTTTCTTCCGAGACCATAAGACGGGTGTCTGTGGCTATGTATGAGGGCGAGATAAACATGGTCATTCACGCTAACGGCGGAACAGCCGACGTCAACGTATACGTTGACCGAATAGAAATCATTCTTGCTGACAACGGACCGGGTATATCTGATATCAATCTTGCTATGCAGGAGGGATATTCAACGGCTCCCGACAACATACGCTCCCTTGGCTTTGGAGCGGGTATGGGACTTCCGAATATGAAGAGATATACCGATGATATGAGAATAGAATCAGAGGTAGGAAAGGGAACTACCGTATATATGACGGTAAATGTTTGATATCCGCCTCGGAAAGGGGATGCAATGTCGAAATACAAGCATTCGGTCACACTTGACCTTTCAAAATGTAAGGGATGTACGAATTGCATAAAAAGATGTCCTACGGAAGCAATCCGTGTGCGTGACGGTCACGCCCGTATTATCGAGGAAAGATGTATAGATTGCGGCGAATGTATACGGATGTGCCCCTATCAGGCAAAAAAGGCTACATATGATAAATTCGAGGACTTTTCGGACTACAAATATAAAATAGCTCTCCCCGCACCCGCGCTATACGGGCAGTTCGATGATCTGGACGACGTTGACTATATTCTCACAGCCCTTATAGAATGTGGCTTTGACGCTGTGTTTGAGGTGTCTCGGGCGGCTGAGATAGTTACGGAATACACAAGAAGATATATGAAAAAAGAGGGACTTCCGAGACCTGTAATAAGCTCGGCGTGTCCCGCTATCGTAAGGCTTATTACGCTTAGATTTCCTTACCTTAAGGATAATCTCTTACCCCTGCTTCCCCCAATAGAATATGCGGCTCTGCTTGCGCGTAGGGAAGCGATGATAAAAAATCCCGATCTTAAGGACAGCGATATATGCGTTTTGTTTATATCTCCCTGTCCCGCAAAGGTCAGCTACGTTAAAAATCCTTTGGGAGTAAAAAAGAGTGCCGTAACAGGTGCTGTTTCGGTAAACGATTTTTACTTTAAGCTGAGAGCTAAGAAAAAAGAAATAACCAATCCCTTGCCCCTATCCAAAACAGGAATTATCGGCTTGAACTGGGCAGGCTCGGGCGGAGAGGCGACGTCGCTTCTTTCGGATAGATACTTGGCGGCTGACGGTATCGAAAACTGCATAAAGGTGCTTGACGAAATAGAGAACGGCACTATGTGTAATCTTGAGTTCGTAGAGCTCAATGCCTGTGTAGGCGGCTGCGTGGGCGGAACGCTTAACGTGGAAAATCCCTTTATTGCCAAAGCTCGATTGAGGTCGCTCAGAAAATATCTGCCAATTTCCAGAAACCGTATAGCCGAGGACGTTGCTATACCCGATGATATTTTTTGGAACGCCGACCTTGAAAACGACGTATCAGACGTATTAGCCGAGGATAGGTCTGCGGCAATATCAAAAATGGTTGAGATAGAGGGAATATACAAATCGCTCCCGCATCTTGATTGCGGCTCTTGCGGTGCCCCTAACTGTCACGCGCTGGCAGAGGATATAATTAAGGGCGCGGCAAATAAGAGCGACTGTCTCATCACCTTGAAGAAAAACATTGATTTAAAAAAATAACCGCTTGGGAAGGAGATACGATGTATGACCGTTGAACAGTTTGCCAAAGAATTTGGATACGAGGTGCTGTGTATGCCCCGTCCTGAAAGAAGTATTAACGGCGGATACGCGGGAGATCTTCTTAGCTGGGTCATGGGAAAGCTTGAAGAGGACGCGGCGTGGGTGACTATTATGTCAAACGTAAATATAGTTGCGGTTGCCTGCCTTGCCGACCCTGCTTGCATTATACTTTCCGAAAACGTTTCTCCCGATGATGGGGTGGTGGAGCGTGCCAAACAACAGGGTATAAATATACTCAGCTCGCCCAATACCACCTTTGAGGTCTGCACAGACGTTGCCGCTGTGCTATGACACGGTACTATTACGACCTACATATCCACTCCTGTCTGTCGCCCTGCGCGGACGATGATATGACACCTAATAATATTGCGGGAATGGCGGCGCTTAAGGGCTTGAATATTTTAGCGCTTACCGACCACAATTCCTGTAAAAACTGTCCCGCATTTTTTGAAGCCTGTCGCAGACAGGGAATAATACCTATTGCGGGAATGGAGCTGTCAACTGCCGAGGATATACATATTGTTTGTTTATTTCCCACCCTTGAGGGGGCAATGGCGTTTGACCTGGAGATAGAAAAGCATCTGACTAATATACAAAACCGTCCCGAAATATTCGGAAATCAGTTAATACTGAATGGAGATGACGAGGAGACAGGCTCGGTGGATAAGCTGCTTATTTCGGCAACCGACCTGTGGATAGGCGATGCTATCGCTCTTGTCAGAGCATACGGCGGATACGCGCGCCCCGCTCACATTGATAGAGACTCTAACGGTATCGTCGCCATACTCGGAGATATCCCCGCGGAATATGGCTTTGGGTGCTTTGAATTTAACAGCCCCGATAATATTGAGCCGTATAAAAAAAGGTTCGATTTTATTACGGATGAAAGTATACTTGTTTGCTCGGACGCCCACCATTTGTGGGATATCAACGAGGCGGAGCATTTCTTGCTTATCGACGATGAGCCATATAGCTCTGCGCTTGTCAGACAGCGAGTCTTTGAGCATCTCAAAAAACTTGAAATTATTTATTAATAATTAAAATAAAAAAACGGAGGATTTTTTTCAAAATGAAAAAGAATTTGACCACAGTAATGTTTCGTGGTACAAAGGCTCAGGAAGAACAGCTCGACGCTGTTATAGAGCAGTACCGCGGTACACCGGGCGCCCTTATGCCTGTTCTCCAGAAGGCTCAGGATATCTACGGATATCTCCCTTATGAAGTTCAGCGTATGGTAGCGCTTAAGATGGGTATCTCGATGGAAGAGGTATACGGAGTAAGCACATTCTACTCTCAGTTCGTGCTTAATCCCAAGGGAGAGGTTGCTATAGCGGTCTGCCTTGGAACTGCTTGCTACGTAAAGGGAAGCGGCGAAATACTTGACAAGATAACACAGATACTCGGCTTGCCCTCGGGCTCTACGACTCCTGACGGTAAGTATTCTCTTGAAGCAACAAGATGTATCGGAGCATGCGGACTTGCTCCCGTTCTCACGATAAACAATGAGGTATACGGCAGACTCGTACCCTCTGATATGGAACAGATACTTGAGAAATACAAGTAATCGGTATGAAAGAGATCTCTCTTAATATTCTTGATATCGCCAAAAACTCTGTAAGGGCAGGGGCTTCGGAAATAATGATATCCTTAAATACCGACAGCGACGGAATGCTTACGCTGAAGATAGTCGATAACGGATGCGGTATAGATAAGGATACCTTGGAGCACGTTACAGACCCGTTTTATACCACGAGAACTACCCGAAGGGTTGGCTTGGGTCTGCCGCTTTTAAAGCTTGCGGCAGAGCAGACGGGAGGCGAGCTGACCATTTCTTCCTCTACCGAAGTGGGGAAAAGCGGAACAGAGCTTATAGCAAGCTTTGATACGAAAAGCATAGACTGTATGCCAATGGGAGATATAGTTTCCACCATTTGCGTGCTAATTGCGGGCAGCCCCGATATTGATTTTGAGTTTTACGATATAGCTCCTCAAAGGAGCGTATCCTTAAAAACGTCGGAGCTTCGGGCGGTGCTTGGCGATATATCCTTGGCTGAGCCCGAGGTACAGAGCTGGATATCGGAATATTTGAAAGAACAGTATTCACAAAACTAAGATATTAAAATATTACTAAGGAGTTAAGTTATGAAATCATTAGCTGAGCTTGCTGCTATCAGAGAAAGAATGCAGAGTAAGGTCGTTATCCGTGAGGGCGCGGCTTCTACAAGAGTTGTTGTAGGTATGGCAACCTGCGGAATCGCCGCAGGCGCAAGACCTGTTCTTAACGCTTTTGTTGACGGAGTTAACAAAGAGGGTCTTGGAGATAAGATTACCGTTACTCAGACAGGATGTATAGGTATATGCCAATATGAGCCTGTTGTTGAGATATACGAGGACGGCAAAGAAAAGGTTACGTACGTAAAGCTTGACGCGGCAAAGGCTGCCGAGATCGTCCAAAAGCATCTCAAGGGCGGAGCGGTAGTAACCGAATATACCATCGGCGCTTACAAAAACTGATTTTAACAGAGAAAGGAATTAGATATGTATAGATCACACGTTTTGATTTGCGGCGGTACGGGTTGTACGTCTTCCGGAAGCGTTAAGATAATGGAAGCTATGAACAAAGAGATCGCTGCGATGGGTCTTGACGAAGAGGTAAAGGTAGTCGGAACAGGCTGCTTCGGACTTTGCGCGCTGGGACCTATTATGATAGTTTACCCCGAGGGAACGTTCTACAGCAACGTAAAGGTTGAGGACGTTCACGAGATAGTTGAGGAGCATCTCTTAAAGGGACGCCCTGTTGACAGACTTGTATACCACGAGACTAAATCCGAGGATACAAAGCACGCTACCTCTCTGTCCGAAACATCCTTCTACAAGAAGCAGAAGAGAGTTGCTCTTCGTAACTGCGGCGTTATTAACCCTGAGGTTATTGACGAATACATAGCAATGGACGGATACAGAGCCCTTGGTAAGGTTCTTACCGAGATGACCCCCGATGAGGTTATTCAGACCATACTCGATTCCGGACTTCGCGGAAGAGGCGGCGGTGGATTCCCCACGGGACTTAAGTGGAAGTTTGCATCTGGCAACCGCGGAAACGTAAAGAAATACGTTGCTTGTAACGCCGATGAGGGCGACCCCGGCGCGTTTATGGACCGTTCCATTCTTGAGGGTGACCCCCATACTGTAATCGAGGCTATGGCGATAGCGGGTTATGCTATCGGCGCTGACGAGGGATATATTTACGTCAGAGCTGAGTACCCCATAGCTATTCACCGTCTTGAGGTCGCTATTGCTCAGGCACGTGAGTACGGCTTGCTTGGTAAGGACATTTTCGGCACAGGCTTTAACTTTGATATTCAGCTTCGCTTCGGCGCGGGCGCGTTCGTCTGCGGTGAGGAAACGGCACTTATGACATCTATTGAGGGTAACAGAGGCGAGCCTCGTCCCCGTCCTCCTTTCCCTGCGGTAAAGGGTCTTTTCGGACAGCCCACAATACTTAACAACGTAGAGACCTACGCAAATATCTGCCAGATAATCCTTAACGGTCCCGAATGGTTTGCTTCTATGGGAACAGAGAAGTCCAAGGGAACAAAGGTATTTGCTCTCGGCGGTAAGATAGTTAACACAGGACTTGTTGAGGTTCCTATGGGAACAACTCTCCGCGAGGTCATCGAGGAGATAGGCGGCGGTATTCCCGGCGGTAAGAAGTTCAAGGCTGCCCAGACAGGCGGACCCTCGGGCGGATGTATTCCCGCATCCCTTATCGATACCCCCATTGACTACGATAACCTTATCGCTATCGGTTCAATGATGGGCTCGGGCGGACTTATCGTTATGGATGAGAACACCTGTATGGTTGACCTTGCACGCTTCTTCCTTGACTTTACCGTTGATGAATCCTGCGGTAAATGTACTCCTTGTCGAGTAGGAACAAAGAGACTTCTTGAAATTCTCGATAAGATAATCGCGGGTAACGGCGAGCTTGAGGATCTTGACAGACTTGAGGAGCTTGCAAATTACATCAAGAGCGCATCGCTTTGCGGACTTGGACAGACAGCTCCTAACCCCGTTCTTTCCACACTTCGTTATTTCAGAGACGAGTACGTAGCTCATATCGTTGATAAGAAGTGCCCTGCGGGAGTATGTAAGAGCCTGCTTCAGTTCAAGATTGACAAAGATAAGTGTATCGGATGCGGAATGTGCGCAAAGAACTGCCCCGCAGACGCTATTACAAGAACCGACTATATCGCTCCCGGTCATAAGCTGGCATCCTTTGCTATTGACCCCAAGAAGTGCGTTAAGTGCGGAGCTTGTATGGAAAAATGTAAACCCCACGCAATTTATAAGGACTAAGAAAGGAGAACGGCAAATATGGAAACGATCAATATTAAAATTAACGGCGTAGATTATGCTGTTCCTAAGGGCTCTACCGTGCTTGAAGCGGCAAGAGCTGCAAATATAGAAATTCCCACTCTTTGTTACCTCAAGGATATCAATGAGATAGGCGCGTGCCGTCTCTGCCTTGTTGAGGTTTCCGAGGGCGGCAGACCCTTCCGTCTTGTAACCGCTTGCGTATACCCTGTAACAGAGGGAATGGTAGTACTTACCAACACACCCAGAATCAACAAATCGAGAAAGACCAACCTTGAGCTGTTGCTCTCCAATCACGACCGCAAGTGCCTTTCCTGCGTACGCAGCACCACCAGCGAGCTTCACAAGCTCTGCCTTGAGTACGGTGTTGACGAGACGAAGTTCAAGGGTGTAAAGAACGAGTACAAGATCGATAAGTCCACACCTATAATCCGTGACAACAACAAGTGTATTCTTTGCCGCCGTTGCGTAGCAGCTTGTAAGAATATGCAGGGAATCGGTGTTATAGGAGCGAATGACAGAGGCTTTGATACTCACATCGGCTCTATCTTTGAAAAGGCTCTTTCCGAGACAAGCTGTATAAACTGCGGTCAGTGTATCGTTGCGTGTCCCGTTGGCGCTCTCTATGGGAGAGACGATACTGATGATATACTCGATGCTATCGCCGATCCTAACAAGCACGTGCTCATCTGCACCGCGCCCTCTGTTCGCGCTCAGATAGGCGAATGCTTCGGCTATGAGCCCGGTACAGATTGCGAGGGTAAGATGGTAGCCGCCCTTAAGCGTCTTGGCTTTGACGGTGTTTACGATATGAACCTTACGGCAGACCTTACCATTATGGAAGAAGCTACCGAGTTCCTTGGAAGAGTTAATAACGGCGGCGCGCTTCCTATGATAACATCCTGCTCACCCGGATGGATAAAGTACTGTGAGCATTATTATCCTGAGTTTACGGAGAACCTTTCTACCTGCAAGTCGCCTCAGCAGATGTTCGGAGCTATGGCAAAGACCTACTACGCAGAAAAGATGGGCTGGGATCCTAAGGATATAGTATTTGTATCTGCAATTCCTTGTACCGCTAAGAAGTTTGAGGTTGGCAGACCGGGTCAGTCGGCTGCGGGAGTACCCGACGTTGATATTGCTGTGACCACGAGAGAGCTTGGCAGAATGATAGCTAAAGCGGGTATCGACTTTAAGTCCTTGGCTGATGAAGCCTTTGACGATCCTTTCTCGGTAGGAAGCAGCGCAGGCGCAATATTCGGAGCTACGGGCGGCGTTATGGAAGCGGCTCTCCGTACCGCGGCTGAGGTTATCGAGGGCAAGCCCCTTGAGAAGTTCGAGTTTAACGAGGTAAGAGGCGTTGAGGGCGTTAAGGTAGCGTCCTACAAGCTTGGCGATATAAATCTTAACGTTGCTGTTGCTTCGGGAACTGCAAATGCAAAGAAGGTTCTTGATGCGGTTAAGGCAGGAGAGCTTGACGTTCAGTTCATTGAGATCATGGCTTGTCCCGGTGGTTGCGTAAACGGCGGCGGTCAGCCCATTCAGCCCGCAAGCGTAAGAATGACAACAGACCTCAGAGCTGTAAGAGCGGCTGTTCTTTACAACGACGATAAGAACAGCGATCTCCGCAAGTCTCACGAGAACTCTGCGGTTAAGAAGCTTTACGATGAGTACCTTGGAGCGCCCAACAGCCATAAGGCTCACGAGATTCTCCACACTCATTATATCAAGCGCGGTCTTTAATAGGGCTTGAAGAGTAAATAAAACGAGCTGTCTCATTCGGTGGACATTAAACTGAATGGGACAGCCCTTTAGTTAAAAGATTGTCGAAAGGTTCGTTACATAAATATGGTAGCTTTAGAGCAGAAAATAATAAAAGAAGGCAAGATATACAACGGAGATATTTTAAAGGTGGATAGCTTTCTTAATCACCGAATCGACGTTGAATTTTTAAATGAGATCGGCAGAGAATTTTATTCTCTTTATAAAGATAACGGTGTAAATAAGATATTGACCATCGAGGCATCGGGAATCGGAGTTGCCTGTGTTACGGCATTGAACTTTGACCCCGTAGTTCCCGTTGTATTTGCAAAAAAATCCGCATCAAAAAATATAAGCGGAGACGTGTACATGTCACAGGTCTTTTCCTATACTCACGGAAGAACTTACGACGTTATGGTTGCAAAGGAGCATCTCACCGCCAATGATAGAATACTTATAATTGACGATTTCCTTGCTAAGGGCGCGGCGCTTGAAGCCTTGGTTGATATTTGCAATCAGGCAGGCGCTCAGGTCGTTGGCGTTGGAATTGTTATTGAAAAAGCATATCAAGGCGGCGGAAGCAGACTTCGCGCAGAGGGGATACGGATAGAATCTCTTGCAAAGATAGGCTCTATGGGAACAGACGGCAATCTTGAATTTGTTAAATAACGGAAATCGGGAGTAAAAGCAAAATTAGGCTTGCTCCCGATTTTATTTTTAAAATACTATTTAAAAATCCTTTAAAATGTGGTATAATGTATATGTATATTTTTTGAAAGGAGATCGCATATGAAAAGAGCCGTTGCGTTTTTTATATCACTGTTTATGCTTATACACATATTTGGCGTAGTTGTCTTTGCCGATACCGCCCAAAGCGGAGCTGTGGATAATGAAGCGTATGAACACTTGGAAGCCAATGCGGTCAACTTTTTATGTAATTATAGCGACGACGCAAAAAAAATTGAGATACGCGGAAACGTGAACTATAATATTCTCGTTTCTTACGGAAAATATAAAATAGAGATATTGAGAATTGCTCCCAATCAAACGGTTGAGCAGGCTATGCTCGCGGAAGAGCCCGATATAGCGGCGAGCATGGATATTGCCGCAAGATTTGAAATGGCATTTTCGGTGACCTCGGCGGCTGAAAGGTTTTATAAGTATGCCGTTATACTGTGCTCGCCCGAAAACGAAAGAATAATCGCATCCGAGCCACAGTACATAAACGTACCGTCCACCTATATCCACGATGACGGTAAAAAAGCATTTAAAGGCATTACTCCAACAAATACGGCTGAATTGTCAATAAGCGGTGATATGGGCTTTGGAAGCGCTGTTATACCCGTTTATTATGACAGGCTGATAAATGAAAGCCGAAACGGATATATTTATCCTCACGAGGATACCCACGTATACTTTGATAAAGCCTATATCGATGAGCTTGATATGAAGATACGCACGTATTCCGCTACGGGCGCACAGGTATATTTACAGCTTCTTTTACCTGTGTCTACCGACAGCGGAGAAACCTCTGACATAGCGTATCTTATGCCCGATACGTACAATTTCGATACCGTATCCGAAATAAGCACGTATATCAAATTTCTTGTATCTCGGTATGATGATTACAGAGACGGAAAAATAAGCGGTTTAATTGTCGGAAAGCAAATTGACAGGGAAATATATAATTATAACGGCGGTCAGTCGGTTGCGGAATATGCGGATAAGTATGCGCTTTATCTGACAGTAGTGGCAAATTCCGCAAGACTTGAAAATTCCCAAATAGATATAGTTATTCCAATCAGTGATTATAATTCGTATAGCGCGCCTGCCGCCCCATCTATGGGCGGATACGCGTCGTCGGAGCTTCTCGGAGAGATATTTTCCACTCTTGACAGCTTCTTTATAGGCAACTTTGATTGCAGTATAATGATAGAAAGCGACAAGTCCCCCATACAAGCCGATGAGGAGTATGAGGATGGTATAAGATATGAGGCGACCTTGGAGAATGATTTCATAGGTATAAATAATTTCGCTTTGTTTGAAGCGTATATTAATAGCCTTAAGGGAAAATACAGAAGCGCGCCTCGGGGCTGTATATATTATTGGTCAGTACCCGACAATATGTTCGGAAATATGTTAGAGTGCGCCTATGCGTACAGCTATTACAGCCTTATGGGAAAGGACGGGGTCAATTCCTTTGTTGTTTCGCTTCCCAAATCAGCAAGCGGAATTATGGAAAGTGTCCGCGGTATACTGACAAATATTGATACCAATCACAGTATTGACGAAAGCAAACGGCTTTTGAAATATTTTGGTGTAGATAACTGGGGTAAGCTTGTAAGCGGATATTCTGAAAACGGATTTGCCCTAAGAACCGTGTATTCGTCAAGCAGTGAAAATATATGGAATTATGAGTGGAAAGGTAGCTTTTCTTACTTTGACTTCTCAACGGGCGGAGTAAAGGATTGGTTTGGCGGAGCGTACAGCAAGGGCGTTAGAACCGATTACGGAACAGAGGGAAAGCGTGTTCTTCGCCAGAGCGTCAGCAGAGCCTTGGGAGCTGCGCATTCGGATCTGTTCTGTCTCTATGAATTTGACGAAAACTTTATTTATACCCCCGCCTTGAAGCTCGTTGCCGAGATAATCGACAGCGAGGAAAACGCAGGGGCGGTATATGAGATAACCGTTACAGTAGGAACTGATGGAAAATCTATTACCAAGAGCTACGTTGTAAGCTCGGGACAGCAAACCGACCTATGGCTTGATATGAGCGAGTACAATGCTACAAATAAAGCCAGCTACATAAAAATAAGCACGCGCGGTATATCGGGAAGCTATGATGAATACTCGCTTCGCCTTTATGACGTTATAGGCTACAGCGGAGAATTTGACGATGCTCAACTGAACGACCTTATCACTGCCGAGCGGCTTAATATAAGAAATCAGTCCCATACAGAGGATAGCGGCGCATCGGATAATGTGATATATTGGATAGTATTTTCTATCGTACTGTTGGCAATATGCTTAGGCGGCGTTATGTTTACGGTAATACGGCGCGATGACAGCAGAGCTATAAAAAATAAGGATAGAGAAAACAAGAATTAAAACAGGGGAGACCTATGGCAGAGTTTGTCCATCTTCATTTACACAGTGAATACAGCTTGCTTGACGGCGCGTGCAGAATATCGGAGATTCCACAGCGCGCTCTCGAGTGTGGGCATACGGCGGTTGCCATTACCGACCACGGCGCTATGTACGGAGCGGTGGCTTTTTACCGCGCCTGCAAAAAAGCGGGGATAAAGCCTATAATAGGCTGTGAGGTCTACGTTGCCACAGGCTCAAGATTTGACAAGCATAGCGGAGCGGTAGACGGAAAATATAACCATCTTGTTTTGCTTTGTAAAAATGATATTGGCTATAAAAATCTAATAGCTATGGTTTCAAAGGGCTATACCGAGGGCTTTTATTCTAAGCCGAGGGTAGACACCGAGCTTTTAAGAAAATATTCCGAGGGGCTTATTTGTCTGTCGGGCTGTCTTGCGGGCAAAATACCCTCTCTTATATTGAGGGGCGAATATTCGGAAGCGGTAAAATATGCGAGAGAGCTGTCCGATATATTCGGTGAGGATAATTTTTACATTGAGCTTCAAGACCACGGCTTAGCAGAACAAAAGAGCGTTCTTCCCGAGCTTTGTCGGCTTGCGAAGGAGTGTAATTTGCCTATGGTGGCTACAAATGACTGCCACTATTTGCGTAGGCGCGATGCTGAAACACAGGCGATCCTTATGTGCGTGCAGACCAATACGCAGATAACCGACGGTCGCCCTATCGGGTTTGAAACAGACGAGTTTTATTATAAAACAGATACCGAAATGCGGTTGTTGTTCGGCGATTACAAGGATGCTATGGAAAACACCCTGCGTATAGCCGAAAGATGTAACTTTGAGTTTGAATTTGATAAGCCAAAGCTACCCACCTTTCCAACCCCAACGGGAAGATCATCGGGAGAATTTTTGCGTGAGCTTACGGAAAAAGGGTATGAGCGCCGTATTAAGGACGGCACGTTAAATATCCCCGACGGCAGAGAAGCTGAATACGCCGAGCGAATAGACTATGAGCTGAGCGTTATTGAAAATATGGGCTATTCGGATTATTTTCTCATAGTTCAGGATTACGTAGGCTTTGCAAGAGCAAAGGGAATACCCGTAGGACCCGGGCGAGGCTCGGGGGCGGGAAGCCTTGTAGCTTTTTTGACGGGAATAACAGATATCGACCCTATAAGGTTCGATTTGCTCTTTGAAAGATTTTTAAATCCCGAGCGGGTCAGTATGCCCGATATTGATATCGATTTTTGCTATAACCGAAGAGATGAGGTTATAGAGTATATGTATGACAAATACGGCGCTGATCGCGTGTCGCAAATAATAGCCTTTGGTACTTTAGCGGCAAGAGCGGCAATAAGAGACGTAGGACGAGCCCTCGGAATGCCCTACGCCGAGGTGGACGCTGTGGCAAAGTCTGTTCCTCAGGAGCACGGAGTTACCCTTAAGGACGCCTTGAAAAGAGCAGACCTCAAAGAGCAGTATAATGCTTCCGAAAAGGTAAAAAAGCTTGTGGATACTGCCATTGAAATAGAGGGTATGCCTAGAAATATTACGGTACACGCGGCGGGCATCGTTGTAACTGACCTGCCTATTTCCCATTACATGCCGCTTGCCGTAAGTAATGACGCCATCGTCACACAGTTCGATATGGATACCATAGCCGAGCTCGGTCTGCTGAAATTCGATTTTCTTGCGCTGAGATATCTGACTATAATCAATGACGCTTGTGCCACCATTAAGGAGACACATCCTGATTTTGATATTGAAAAGATACCCCTTGACGATGCGGATACCTATAAAATGATATCAAAGGGCTCAACGTTGGGTCTTTTCCAATTGGAATCTGTTGGAATGCGACAGATGCTTACCGAGCTAAGACCTGATAGCTTTGACGATATTATAGCCGCTATCGCCCTTTACCGTCCGGGACCCATGGATTCAATTCCTCAGTACATTGAGGCAAGACACAATCCCCATAAAATAACCTATGCCCATCCTCTCCTAAAGCCGATATTAAGCTCAACCTACGGATGTACGGTCTATCAGGAGCAGGTAATGAGCATCTTCCGTGTAATTGCGGGATATACCTACGGACACGCAGACGTTGTGCGCCGCGCTATGTCGAAGAAAAAAGGCAACGTTCTTATGGCTGGGGGAGCTAGCTTTCTTGAGGGAGCGGCAATAAAGGGCATTGACGAGACAACTGCTGTCAAGCTCTTTGACGATATGTCTACCTTTGCAAACTATGCCTTTAATAAGAGTCACGCGGCGGCATACGCCGTTATCTCATACAGAACGGCGTATCTTAAGCAGCATTATCCTTGCGAATACATGGCGGCGCTGATGACCTCGGTGCTTGGAAACCTTACAAAGCTTGCCGAGTATATTTCGGAGTGCGCAAGATACGGAATTAAGGTGCTTCCCCCCGATATCAATGAAAGCCATATCTATTTCCATCCGATGGACGGAAATATCGTTTTCGGTCTTTTAGCATTGAAAAACGTAGGTAAGCAATTTATTGAGGCTATCATACGGGAACGTCGCACCTCGAAATTTACCGACTTTGAGGATTTTATAAACAGGATGTCTCAATATGACCTTAACAAACGAATGGTCGAGGCGCTTATAAAATCGGGAGCCTTTGATAAGATGGGGATTTACCGCTCACAGCTTTTGTCCGCATATGAGGTGCTTATAGACAAGATACAGCAAAAGGACAGAAACAACGTGGCAGGACAGCTTGATATGTTTTCTATGACAGCCTCAGTAGCCGACACCGCCCCAAAATATGATTATCCCGACGTTCGTGATTTTTCACTGAGAGAAAAGCTGCTTCTGGAAAAGGAATGCTCGGGTATGTATTTCTCGGGTCATCTTATTGACAGCTATCAAAAGCACGTTGAATATCTTGGAGCAAGCTCTGTTGCCGAGATAAACGCGGCAGAGGATATGGCTGATAGATCGGCTGTTTCTGTGGCGGGAATCGTATCGTCACTAACCCCTAAGATAACAAAAAAGGGTGACAGAATGGCTTTCTTTACCCTCGAGGACAGATACGGAGAGATAGAGTGTATCGTTTTTCCGTCTCAGCTTGCCAAAATATCCCACAGCTTGCGAATTGAAGCGCCGCTGTATATTCAGGGTAACGTTTCCGTCAGAGATGACGAGGACCTGAAAATAATCGTAAACGATGTCACTGAGCTTATCGAAAACAGTAGCTTCAGCGCTATATCTCAAACGCAAGTTAAGCCTAAGGAAGCAAAAGAAGCTTCCGCCCCCGCGGTTGTCAAGGATAGCAAAAAGCCCATATCAAAGGTATTTTTGAGAGTACCCGATATGAGCTGTGAGGTATATTTAAAGGCTAAAAATATTGTTGATATATTTGAGGGGGGCGTTGGCGTTATTTTTTACGACAGTTCAACGTCAAGCTATAAGCCGTACGGTGCCGGAATTGATGCCACGGCATACGTTCTCTCGGAGCTAAAGAATATTTTAGGTAAGGAAAACGTAGTTGCTAAATAGGCTAGTCGGAGTACGCCTCAATAATTGAATATAACTCCTTTTCGCTTTTTACCGTAATACCCTCCCGTAGCTGCTCTCTGTCGGCTATTGGGAGGGTCTTTACATAGGTATCAAGTACTCGTTGCAGTCGGTTATTACTGTCAAATATACCTATTTGTCCCTCGTACTCCTTTACCACACGCATAAATTCGTCTTTCTCTGCGGTGTCTGATTCTGTTTCTGTAACGTATATAAATACCTCATCGGGGGGAGCGCTTGGGGCGGTGCCGTCGGCTTTTTTTAGAGATAAAGTAAGGGCTATTGCCGTTACGGATATTAAAATCAAGAAAATAAGAGATATAATTGCCGTTGTAATATATATTTTTTTGCTTCTCATAATAATCCTCATCGCTTTTTTGTTATTATCTCCTTTTTTGTGATTATATATTCCGTTTTTTGGAATAATAAAACATAGTCATAAGAGATAAAAGGGGGCGATAGTTTGGAAAAAAGCCGAATTTTTAAGGCTGTTTTGAGGGTGCTGTGTATTATTATGATATTTGTTTTAACCCTTTCATTGGCAATAGGCGGCGCTTTAGCCGTATATATTGACAAAAAGGTTGAGCGGAGTATTGACGAGAGTCTGTTTACCGTTTTGGGAAGCGGAACGGATAGCGCAATATACTATTATGAGAAAAACGCGGAAACAGGCGAGCTTGAAGCCAAGAAGCTTGAGGGCGAGATATTATACGGCGGATATCGGTGTATTTTTGCCGAGTACGACGAAATACCCGAGAATCTGAAAAACGCCTTTGTCAGCATTGAGGATAAACGCTTTTACAAGCACAAAGGCGTAGATTGGAAAAGAACGCTGTCGGCAGGACTTAACTATTTTTTGAGGTTCAGCGACAGCTACGGCGGCTCTACTATAACTCAACAGCTGATAAAAAATATTACCGATGAGGACGAATTTACCTTACAGCGTAAGATACAGGAAATATTCTGGGCTCTTGACCTTGAAACCAAAATGGATAAGCGGGAGATACTCGGCTTGTATCTCAATATTATCAATCTTTCTCAAGGGTGCTACGGTGTTGCCACGGCATCCGACCGATATTTTTCAAAGAATGTATCAGAGCTTACTTTAAATGAATGTGCCTGTATTGCGGCTATTACCAACAGCCCATCCTACTATGATCCAATAAGAAATCCCGAAAATAACAAGCGCCGAAAGGATATAATACTTGGGCAGATGTACGAACAGGGATATATCAGCTATGACGAGTATATTCAGAACAAAGGCGCTGACGTAGTCTTAAACGTAAATGAAAAATACAGCTCGGATGAAATAAATTCGTGGTATGCCGATATGGTTGTTGAGGATATTATAAACGACCTTATAGAGCAAAAGGGGTACAGCAGAGCAATGGCAAGTCTTGCCGTGTACGCGGGGGGCTTGAAGATATATACGGCAATGGATCCTGAAATCCAAAAGATACTTGAGAAGTATTACGTAAGAACGTCGAATTTCTATTCGGGGCAGCCCACCGAAGCGCCTCAATCCTCAATGATAATAATAGACCCCTATAATGGGGATATTCTCGGTGTTGCGGGGGCTGTGGGAGAGAAAAAGGCTAACCGAATACAGAACTTTGCCACACAGACGCTTCGCCCCCCGGGGTCGGTAATAAAGCCCTTATCGGTATACGCCCCCGCTCTTGAGAGCGGTATAATAAATTGGGCGAGCGTATACGATGACGTTCCCGTGAATTTCGGAAGCTATAATCTTGACCCCAACAGGGGAGCTATAGTTCAGCCCGTAGCTTGGCCTAAAAACGCAAATGGAGTATACAGAGGACTGACGAATATAAATTACGCTATAAAGCACTCGATAAACACCGTAACAGTAAAGGCGCTTGATGACGTGGGGCTTGAGAATTCCTTTGATTTTCTTTATAACAAGGTAGGGCTTAAAAGCATTATTGAAGCGGGTACAGACCAAAACGGCACGTATATTACCGATAAAGATATAGCGGCGTTAGCCCTTGGACAGCTTAATTACGGGGTAACCGTTAGGGAGATGACTGCCGCCTATTCTGTGTTTGGAAATAAAGGTATATACAGCGCTCCGCGTTCTTACTACAAGGTCACGGATAGCTACGGAAGTATTTTGCTTGAAAACAGATATGACGGTCAGGCGGTGATCTCCGAGGAAACCGCCGATATAATGAGCAAAATGCTTGAAAACGTGGTAAAAGAGGGAACAGCAAAGACCTTAACGCTGACCTCGGATATCGCCTGCGCGGGAAAGACGGGAACTACTCAAAACAATTACGATAGGTGGTATATCGGCTATACTCCGTATTATATCGGCGGCGTTTGGTTCGGTTATGAATATCCAAAGGCGTTGAGCGGCGCAAATATCTGTTTGGATATTTGGGATGACGTAATGAGGGATATTCACGAAAAAAAGGAGCTTTTGACAAACAAAAAGGAATTTGAATATTCGGATACTCTAAAAGAGTATGAATATTGCGCCGATTCGGGAAAGCTTATGACAGAAGCGTGCAGACGGGACGCAAGGGGAAGCAGAGCAGAGTACGGATATTTTACCGAACAAAATAAGCCCACAGAATATTGCGACCGCCATATTCCCGTGGCATACGATAGGGCGCTTGGCGGAGTTTGTATTGACGGAATGTGCGGAGAGGATAATATATCTTATATAGGAATGATATCGGTAGAAAGAAGCTTTCCGATACAGGTGTACGTAACAGATGCTCAATACGTGTGGCGTGACGTTGGAACGCAGATATTGCCCGAAACATCGCCGTTGCTTCCGTTTTTCAATAATATCTTGGAAAACGGTGTGTATTGCGGTGTAACAAATACCGAATATCAGTTTAACCGCCTGTGCAGACAGCATTTTGATTATTATAAATGGTTAGAAAAGAAGAATAAAGTCATGACCGCCAACCGTGTTGGTAGCTTGCAATAGTCCCTTGGGCATTTTATTCTCTCTTGCCTAGGCAAGAGAGAATAAATCCGAACTCGGTTTTGAGAGGCAACTATTTGTATATGCTTCGGTAAATTTTTTTGCAATATCCGCATATTGCTTCAAAAATTTATCTTGCCTATCCTAAATATTTGCTCTCTCAAAACTCGTAGACTCTCAAGCCTTAATTTTCTGATGATTTTGGTGCTTGGCGAATGATGCCAAGTGTGGACTTTGCAAGTGAGCCAAGTGCCATAAAGCGCTGAAAATTCAGGCTTTAGACCGGGTTCGGATTATTCTCTCTTGCCTAGGCTGGTCGTGATATCCGCCACCTGCAAAACTTGTTCCACCATCGCAAATACGGCTCTAACTATATGCCTTCTCCAGCGGAGAAGGGGAACCACGGAGTGGTGTATGAGGAGAGCGACATTTTTGTCTGTACAAAAAATGATCTCCTCATCCGTCAGCCGACAAGCGGCTGCCACCTTCCCCGCTGGGGAAGGCTAATGGAACGCCTCGCTTCCCTCGGATAAATAATCTATGCAAAGCTAAAGTGCCTTGGAACGACCGGATTGCTGAGGGGATGATATAAAAAGCGGTTGCTTCGTAACATTGAAGCAACCGCTTTTTTAATACATAGTTATTTGCCAGTTTTCTATTCCGTTTTCCTCAATCGCTGTAATAAAGGTCTTTTGTGTGTCCTCATTTGCGGAGTAGGGAAGAAGTACTCTCATTTTGTACATATGAAGATAAAGCTTTTCTTTTGCGATTTTATCGCCTATAAGCTCTGCTTTACTGTCCAGCGTTGAGGTGTCTATTGCCAAAAAATCAATGCTCTCATTAAGTGTAGCTATAAGCTCGGAGCGCCTTACGTTGTCCTCAAGAGCAAAAATACTTTCGGGAACAGCCAAGCCCACAGCACCGCTGTCAGTAAGGCTTTTTATGCTTTCTACAAGCCGTATAGCCTCATTGGCGTGCGCCTCGGTCATTTGCGGAGCGACTATAACTACCTCATCAATTCCCGCATTAAGCACTTCGGCAATAACGGCGGTTGCTTTTGACAGCTCCACCGAACGCAGCAGAGGGTCATCCTCGGAAAAAGCGTTTATATAGTATACTCCGCAAAGATACATATTACGCTCCTTTGCATAGGCAGAAGCATCTTCTATGAGGATCCTTGCGTTATCCGTGGGCACACCTATTTTTTTTGCCGTGGGTGAGTTGTAAAGGAGCCTACCGTCCTTGGTGTTAAGCGGAACACTTACGTCATAGATACCCTTGGATACAATCACGTCAAGCCTGTCCGAAAGGGTATCGCTGTCCTGAGTTTCAAGCAACACAGGCTGACCCTTGATAGCCCTTGTGGGTCTTTTATCGGTTTGAGGAGTTATATTTTCGGTTGTATCCGTATCATTGATATTGCCGTTTTTTTGCCCCTCGCTTTTATCGTGAAGATAATTTCCGATAATCAAAAACATTCCAAGGATAGCGATCAGCGCCACAGCTGATATCAAAGCGATAATTCCTATATTATGCCGCCTATAGGCTCTGCGCCTGTATTTTTTATGACGGACTCGTCCATTCATCATTTTCTCCTTACGGGTTTGTTCTTGTAGGATACGTTTTTCTTCTTGTACTTGCTCTTAATGATTATTACTGTTACACTAGCTCCCACAAGCACCGCTACTATAACCGATACAATAATTACGGCAGTTACGTTAACCGCGCCCGAAAGCTTCGCTAGGTCAAGCTTTTCATATTTTTTGTTGGGGACAAATTCTAAGGTCTTTTCTATTTCCTCAAGGTCTGTGTTTATTACGCTGTTGTAGTAATCGTTTTTGAGAGACGAAAAATTAGTGTTTAAATATTCGTCGCTCATTTCAAAGCGCTTGATGATATAATAACAGGAAACGTATTCACCTGAATTGTTTTCGCTGTACGCCGAGATAATATCGCTGTGCTCTCCCTTTTTCAGAGCGAAAGCGGCGGCTTCATATTCCTCGATCATTGTGCCTTTGGTAATATAGTAGCCGTTACTGCTTGGATTGAAATCCTCGGAATAACCTCTGCCAATAAGAGCCTCAAGCTTTTCTCCGCCGTCAAGAAGCCGCTTTGCCTCAGCCATTTTATCGGCGTTAGCCTGACGCTCGTCCTCGCTGTCGTTAAACAGCACCAAATGATTTACGCGTATAAAATTCTCTTTTATGTAATTGAGTATGTCATCATCCTTGGTATACACATCTCCACTTTCCACGTACTTGGCAGGGAGCTGCTCATAAAGAAGGTCAAGACCGAGGGTGTAGCGCACGTAACGCTCGGAAAGCCCGAATTCCTTACAGCTTTTTCTGAATGCTGACTTTTCTCCGTTAAATTCCTCGGTAATATAGCGTTCAAGCTCGCCGTCTATTTTGCTCTCAATATCGCTGTATTTCAAGCCGTATTCCTCGCACAGGGCAAGTATAGCGTAGTTTTTTACAATGTTTTCCTTTACAAGACGGTCAAGCTCCTGTCTCATAAGAGCAACATCTCCCTCTGTTTTTTCTTCAACAGAGCCCTTATAGTTAGACACCAAAAAGTACAGCTCATCGTAGTACACAGGCTGTCCGTTTACAGTTCCTACCACCGTTTTATTTTGGGCGCAGGAAGAAAACAAGGGTATCGCCATAATAACAATCAAAAGAAGTGAAATTAATTTAAAAAGCGGTTGATTTTTTTTCATATCTCATATCCTTATTACTTTTAGCTTTTAACGTGAAAACACAAATATACATAATAATTATACAATAATTTTATGACAATACTGTGAATAAAAGCATTATTGTGAAAATAAGAACGAAAAATTTTTAAAAATATCTTCCATTTTACGGGAAAATATGTTATAATTAAGGGGTAATAAATAAAGGAGAGAGCCTATGCAATCAAAGTATAGTATACCCCTTAGCAGTATTGTTGAGGAATTTCAGCTTGAAAAGGTATTCGTTCCCGAGGAATACGAAGCCATAGAGATAAAAAGCCCCGAGGTCAGCCGCCCCGGTCTTGCTCTTACGGGATTCGTAGAGGTTTTCGAGCCTTTCCGTATTCAGGTTATCGGAAAAGCCGAGCATAAGTATCTTTCCGAGCTTTCAGCCACACAGAGAAGTATAAGGCTTGAAAAATTCTTTAAAATGAAGCCTGTGGCTGTCGTAGTCACCAGCCGACTGACCGTTTTTGATGAATTGACTGTCCATGCAAAGGAATATGGCGTTCCGCTTTTGCGCACTAATGAACGTACAAGCTCGTTTACGGCGGCGCTTATAGCTTCTCTTAATACAAGTCTTGCGCCGAGAATAACACGCCACGGCGTTCTTGTCGAGGTCTACGGTGAGGGTATGCTGATACTTGGTGAGAGCGGAATCGGTAAGAGCGAGACGGCTATCGAGCTTGTAAAGAGAGGTCACAGACTAATAGCCGATGATGCCGTTGAAATAAAAAGAGTGTCGGCAAAAACGCTTGTGGGAACTGCCCCCGAGCTTATACGCTATTATATCGAGCTTCGCGGTATAGGTATCGTTGACGTTCGTAGAATATTCGGTATGGGTGCTGTTAAGGCTACCGAGCGGATAGATATGGTAATAAATCTTGAGCATTGGAATTCAGAAAAGCTTTACGATAGATTTGGTCTGGAAGAGGAGTATATGAATATACTCGGAATCGATATTCCGTCTCTCACCATCCCCGTCCATCCCGGACGAAACCTTGCTATTATTCTTGAAATTGCCGCAATGAATAACAGACAAAAGAAGCTTGGCTATAATACTGCGGAGGAATTTAACAAACGCTTAATGGAACAGGAATTTTAATTAAAAATATATATTTAACGTAAGAAAGGACAAAAATTATGAAACTTAGCGTACTTGCAAATCTGTACGGAGCAAAATCCCTTGACGAGACATTGAACATACTCACAGGTCTCGGCGTTCACACTGTTGAGATAGGCGCGGGCGGCTATCCCGGAAAGGCTCACTGCAACCCCGAGGAGCTTCTTGCCGACGGTAAGAAATTCGACGAGTTTGTGGCTACCTTTAAGAAGTATGACGTAGAGATATGCGCTCTTGCGGCTCACGGAAATCCTCTGCATCCCGACAAGGCAATTGCAGAGCAGTATGACAAGGATTTCAGAAATGCGGTTATCCTTGCCGAAAAATTGGGTGTTGATACCGTAATTACGTTCTCCGGCTGCCCCGGCGACCACGAGGGAGCAAAGTACCCGAACTGGGTAACCTGCCCTTGGCCCGAGGATTTTCTTGCTAACCTTGATTGGCAGTGGAACGAAAAGGTAATTCCTTATTGGCAGGAAGCGGGAGCTTTTGCAAAGGCTCACAACGTAAGAGTTGCTTTCGAGATGCACCCCGGATTTTGTGTATACAATCCCGAAACACTGCTTAAGCTTCGCGCCGCTGTTGGCGACGTTATCGGCGCAAACTTCGACCCCTCTCACCTTATCTGGCAGGGAATGGACCCCGTTGCCGCTATTCGCGAGCTTAAGGGAGCTATCTACCATGTCCACGCAAAGGATACGAAGATCGATAAATACAACACCGCAAAGAACGGCGTGCTTGATACAAAGCACTACGGTCTTGAGCTTGAGAGAGCTTGGGTATTCCGTACCGTTGGCTACGGTAATAACGAAAGCTACTGGAGAGACCTTGTTTCCAATCTCCGTCTCTGCGGATACGATAAGGTTCTGTCTATCGAGCACGAGGATAGCGTAATGTCCATAGACGAGGGACTTCGCAAGGCAGTTAATTTCCTTAAGGATATAGTTATCGAGGAAGAAAAGCCTACCACAATGAGCTGGGCATAATCTATAATCTAATAAAAAAGCGCCACAAGAGCAGTTTAGCTTTTGGGGCGCTTTTTCATTTTGAAATTTTATTTTTTTTTGAAAAGTATGAATTATTTACACAGGTTAAAAATCGGGATTTGAAAAATAATAAATTTTGGGGGTGAATATATGAAAAAAATAATTTTGCTTACCGTATCCGTCATATGCGCGGCGCTTATCCTTAGCAATCAAGTATTTGCGGTGTCGGATGAGGTGTTTAGCTGGTACTGTGTGAGAAACAAAGAACACAGGCAACCGAGAGTTGACACAAATATGTCTTTTATAGAAAAGTATGACGGATACTACGTTGATAAAAAACACTCCGACAGCTCCGAAGAAAAGGTGGTATATCTTACCTTCGACGCAGGTTATGAAAACGGAAATATTGAAAAAATACTGAACGTGATGAAAGAAGAGGAAGTAACGGGGGCTTTCTTTATACTCGGAAATCTTATTAAAAAAGAGCCTCAGCTTGTCCGCAGAATGGCAGATGAGGGGCATATTGTAGCAAACCATACGGCAAGCCACAGGGATATGACGAAAATAGACAGTATAGAGGATTTTTCCGCAGAGCTAAAAGCCCTTGATACCTTGTATGAGGAAGCAACAGGGAAGAAGCTTTCAAATTATTACAGACCCCCCGAGGGTAAATTTGATGAGCGCTCCTTAGAGCTTGCCAAATCGCTTGGTTATAAAACCGTGTTTTGGAGCTTCGCTTATGCCGATTGGGATAATCAAAAGCAACCCTCGGCAGAGAGTGCTAAGGCGAAGATATTTGATAACATCCACAACGGCGCTGTCATACTGTTGCATCCAACCTCTGCTACAAATGCCGAAATAATGTCGGACGTAATAAAAGCCTTAAAAGCTGACGGCTACCGATTTGGTACGCTTGACGAACTGACGGCGCAATGAAAAAGGGTATTGTATTTTTTGTTACCGTAATAATAGCATGCTGCCTGTTGACGCAAATCGTATGGGCAACCGATAACCGTAGACACGTATACTGTAAAAACTCTCAAAATCAAAAGCGTGTCGCTCTGACCTTTGATGACGGACCTCATCCGAGATATACCGAGAAAATATTGGAAATATTAGATGATTTTGGGGTAACGGCTACCTTTTTCGTTATAGGCGTAAACGCGGAGAACTATCCCGAAGCTCTTGATAAAATAGTCGCCTCGGGCTGTGAGATAGCAAACCATACCTATTCTCACGTGAGAATAGATAAGATGAGCGAGGATGAGCTTTATAACCAGATAAAGAAATGCGAGGACGTGCTGTATGATAAAACAGGGAAACGCCCCACTCTGTTCCGTCCCCCTGAGGGGAGAGTTCCGCAAAGTCTGTTAACTCTGTCGGAAACTATGGGTTACAGCGTGGTGCTTTGGAGTATTGATACCTTGGATTGGTCACACAACCCCTCGGAAAAAATATCCGCGACAGTTATGAAGCAAATGAGAGGCGGAGATATAATCCTTATGCACGATTACGTTTCGGGCTTGAATACTACCTGTGACGCTTTGAAAATATTTATTCCCAAGCTGTTAGCCGAAGGTTATGAATTTGTTACTGTATCCGAGCTTATAGGGGAATAATAATGTAAAAAAAGGGGCTGCCTCATTTAGATGCAGAGTCGTGATTTGGCTCTCGACGGCGTACATGTGTACGACAGAGAGCCAAAACGCGGCTAAAAAATACACAAATTCTACCCAAAAACACCGCTTTACTATCATTTTTGATAACAAAGCGGTATTTTTTTCACTATTTATTTTCGTGTATTTTTGTTCTGCACTAAATGAAGCAGCCCCTTGAATTTATTAAAAGCCCATATGAGCTAACAGCTCATATCTTACGTCTAAGGTGAACGCAGATGGACCTGAGATCAGGAGTATTTCATCCTGTTCAATATTTTCGAGAATACTTTTTACAAGCTCCTTGTTTTTTTTGCAGTAAATCACCTCATCACGGTGTATAGCTGTTTCCGCATCCTTAACAGCCAAAAAAATCTTGCTTATCTCATAATTTTGCTCTGTAAGAACCTTTAAATATTTATCTACGAGCACGCCCTCGGGTAGGCAAAGGCGAACTTTTGAGCCTATCAAATTACGAAAATCGGACATAGATTCACAAACGGTAGCAATAGCAACCTCGGAATGAGTGCTGTCGGCAATGATCGTTGGCATAATCGAAAGAACTTCAAATTTTGCGGGGATTTTTGTGTTTTTTAGTCCGCTGTATATCTGCTCTTCCGATAAATGATAGCCTTTTTTTGCAAGTCTGTCAAGCAGTTCAAGCACGAATATGGAATTGCTTATCTGGAATTTTCCGCACAGACCTATTTTGTATTCCTTGCCCTTGTATGAAAACTCGCTTCCGCTAAGAGACATCTTTTTTATCTCAAGCTGGGATTTTGCGGGAATGGTAAGTCGGCAATTCACAGCGGCGCAGGTGTCGGATATCATTTTGTACGCATCCTGATCCTGTGGCGCGCTGACTATTTCCTGAATACCGTGGCAGATATAAGAGCGTATCATTTGAACGTCATCTTTGCTGTTGCAGGGAATTGCTCCGCATATGGCAACCGCAAAGGGCGGGTGTAAAAATACCGTTGGATCGGCGTGCTTGTGGTCGCTTTCTATAATGCAGAAATGACAGCCTTGCTCCTTAAAGGCAAGCAAAGCTACGGTCAGTAATATATCCTGCTTAGTTAAGGTAAAACCGCCGTTGCTGTTTCCTTGCGTTTCCTTGTTGAGCCCATAGGCAATGCGGTAAACCTTTTCTACGTATTCCGCCATTTTGTCAAAAGACAGCGGCTCGCCGTTTATCAATATATTCTTTCTTATATCGCTTCTGAGGGTAGCGGTTAGACAGCCTACCGTAAAATTGGAATTCTTATATGCTGACATAAGCATTTCCGCACATACCGTTTTTCCGTTGCTTCCCGCCAAACGAAGATATTTTATATTTCGCTGGGGATTGCCGAGTATCGTCCACAGCTTGCGTAAATTATCCCCCTGTATAGCGTTTGGAAGCTCATCAGGTGAATTTAAAATATATTTTTGCGCGTTGTGAAAGGTCATTTGTATCTCCTGAATATAAAATATGGATTAAAAATGAAGCTCCTTATCAAAGCTCTTTCCGCATAAAAATTCTTTTGCCTTAATATATCGGTCATACGCCTCTGCCGCCGTCTTGGATTTTGGGTCAAAGCCCTTCTTTTTTACGGCTCTGAGCATAATATTCTTTGGCGTTTCGTCGGGGTCAATAAGCTCGATAGCCGCGG
The DNA here is from genome assembly GCA_045653705.1 of Eubacteriales bacterium. Lineage (GTDB taxonomy): Bacteria > Bacillota > Clostridia > Oscillospirales > CAG-272 > HGM12713. The sequence goes on from JAZOMG010000041.1 coordinate 51,398, forward strand.
TGGCGTATCCCTGCGCTTCAAGTCGGCAAAGCCTTAGAGCATCGGTAGCCGCATCGCAAAGCTTTTGGCGAAGCATGGAGTAGTCTGTGATAAAGGAAAGCTCGGGAGAGCTTATATTGTGATTAAGCTCGTGATGACAGCAGGGGGTAGAAAGAATAACCCCTGTATTCCATTCTGCCGCCTTTGTTAAAACGAGGTCGGTCGCGATATCACAGGCGTGTAGGGAAATAACCAAGTGGGGAAGTATGCTCGGTGTGTAGTCGTTAATATCACCGCAAATAAATTCAAGCCCCGAAAATCCAAGCTCGGAAGCGGTTTTGTTGCAACGCTCTATTACGTCGGGCTTGAGGTCAACACCGCTCATCGATACCTCATACCCCTTAATATTAGCGAAATAGTGATATACGGCAAAGGAAAGATAGCTTTTTCCGCAGCATAGGTCGCAAATGCGTATTTTATCCTTTGGAAGCTTGTCCTCTACGTCGCGTACAAGCTCTAAAAATCGGTTTATCTGTCGGAACTTGGGCTGCTTTCTGTCGTATACCCGTCCGTTTTCGTCGGAAACGTCAAGATATTTCAAAAAAGGCTCTGTCCCGTCGAGAATATACTTTTTTTCTCGGTTATTGGAGCTTATAGTCGCAACACTTTCCGAGCTGTATTCCATTCTTCTCAGAAGCTTGTCTTTACCAAGCAGTACAGCCTTTCCCGACGAGGAGCGGCGGTATTCGCAATCTCCATCGGCAGTAAGTATATTTATCTGTGAATATCCCTCGGCTAATGAAATAAGCTCATCGGTGCAATCGTTATCAAGGGAAAGATTTTTATGTGTTACCTTGTTGTCTTTTTTGAAAAATTCAACCTGTAAAAAAAGCTTCTTTGAGGTGTCACGCAGAGTTAATACCGTTTTTTGCAGAGCTTTATCGGCAGGCTTTGAGAATACCGCCTTGCGAAGCTTTTTCTTTTTTGCGGTAAGCAGTATAATATGCGCCGTCTCGAGTATAGCTTGATTTTCCGTATTTAATGACATATAACGTAATTCCTTAGCAAAACTTATTTTTCTTTACTCTCAGCCGCACTTGCGTCATTTTCATCCTCGGCTTTTTTTACACTCTTTTTAAACGAGAACTTGCTTTCTGTGCCGTTGAAAAGCCGTACGATATTTTGCCAATGCTTGTAGGTGATAAGAACAGCTATAATTACCGCAAACACTCCCCCCACGCTGCCCTCGGTGTTCTCATAAACGCCCCATACAGGCAAAAGCTTATCAACTCTGTCGAGGATAAGAGGATAAAGAAGCACCGACATAACAGATCCGAGGGAAATATATCTTGTAAATATAACGATTATCAAGAAGATGGTGATAACGATCAAAAAGGCAATGGGATTACACATAAGAATGGTTATTCCCGCGGTAACGACACCTTTGCCACCCTTGAATTTGTAATATATCGGGAAGATGTGTCCCACGATGCAGAAAAGACCTGCCATATAAGCGCCCATCTGACCGAGAACAAGATAACCGATAGAGCAGGAAACTACCGCCTTTAGCGCGTCACCGATAAGTGTCAGAGCAGCCGCCTTTCTTCCGTAAGTACGCATCATATTTGTCATACCCGCGTTATTACTGCCATAGTTGCGTATATCCTGCTTGTATTGCTTAGCGGAAATAATGATCGCGAAGTTTAAGCTTCCCAAAAGATAAGCCGCTGCAATAACGCCGAGAGCCGACAGGGCGTATACGACCACCTGAGTAGTTTGCCCCCAGCCGCCCATATATTTGCCAACTAAGCCAACTAACAAAAATTCAATAATCTTAGTCATTTACTTTTTCTCCTGTATTTCTAATTTTCATACACAATAATTATATCATAAATAAGCGGTATATTCAAGATATTTTCCTAAAAACTGTAAAAAAACAGCCTGTAATTTTTTACAGGCTGTTTTTTAGTCAATAATTCCGCCGCCTACAACTGTATCACCGTCGTACAGAACAACAGATTGCCCCGAGGTGATAGCCCTTTGAGGCTCATCAAATTCAACTAAAAGCTTGTTGTTTTCAATTAGCTTTACGGATGCGGGAGCGGGGGAGTGCCTATATCTTATTTTTGCGGAAAGCCTTACGCTGTTTTGTAATGGTATATTATCCTTTAGAATATTTACCGAGCTTGCGGTAAGTGTTTTTGAATAAAGCTCGCTGTCCTCACAAAGGGTCACCGTATTTGCGTCAGCATCCTTAGCCCCAACGAATATCGGTCTGCCAAGGGCTATTCCTAGCCCCTTTCGCTGACCTACCGTGTAATTTATTATGCCACTGTGTTTGCCGAGTGTTTTTCCGTCGGTGGAAATAAAATCACCCTCGGGAAAGGTGGAATTTGTTTGACTGCAAATAAATGAGGCATATTCTCCGTTGGGAATAAAGCAAATATCCTGGCTGTCGCTTCGGTGAGCGCACTCAAAGCTCTGTTCCTCTGCGATAGCGCGTATCTCCTCTTTTGTGTATCCACCCAATGGAAACAAAATACGGGGTAGATATTCCTTTTTTATTGACCAAAGAAAGTAGGATTGGTCTTTCTTTTCATCGGCGGCTCTCATTAAAACGTATTCATCACCCTGTTTTTCTATTCTCGCGTAATGACCTGTCGCCAAACGGTCAAAGCCACAGGATAAAGCAAGCTCCATTAAAGCCCCGAATTTTATGCGCTTATTACATTCAACACAGGGGTTGGGCGTCTTGCCGTTTATATAGTCGGATATGAATCTGTCAACTACGTTTTTTCTGAAGCTGTCGCCAAACGCAACGCAGCGGTGGGGGATATCAAGCGTTTCACAGGCAGCTTTGGCGTCAAGACAGTTTCTGTCGGGAGTGGGGCAATTGCAGTCGGTTACTCTTTCGCTATCCGACCACAGCTTCATTGTGATGCCCTCTGTCTCATATCCCGCGCTTTTTATGAGATAGGCGCAAACCGTGCTGTCAACACCGCCGCTCATAGCTACTAAAACTCTTTTGTTTTCCATATGACCTCAAAAATCACCATTCGTATTTTGTAAGCTGTCCGTCCTCACGAAGCCCGTCAAAATCCCAGCCTCGGAGTATTTCAAAAACGGCGATAGCTACCGAATTGGAAAGGTTGAGAGAGCGTATAGTATCTCTCATAGGAATTCTGACACAATATTCTTTATTGTTATACAGTATTTCCTCGGGTAGCCCCTTTGTCTCTTTGCCGAACATAATAAATACTCCGTCGGGATAGGGAGTTACCTCGGTATAAGCTCTTGGAGCTTTCGTGGTAAAATAATAGGTTTTTGTTTTTGCCTCGGGATTTTTTGCGGTAAAGTCCTCAAAGCTGTCATAGTAGGTTATATCAAGCTTGTCCCAATAATCAAGCCCCGCGCGCTTTAGCTTTTTGTCGTCTATTTCAAAACCCATAGGTCTGATTATGTGAAGCGACGCGCCTGTCGCGGCGCAGGTTCTCGCTATGTTTCCTGTATTCTGCGGTATCTCGGGCTCGTGAAGTACTATATTTATTCTTTTCATTGTTTTTCGTCCTTTTTGATGTCTATACTAAATATTATATTATATTTACATTCGGTTTTCAAGTACGTGTAAAAAAGTTTACAAAGAAAAAATCGCCTATTGCGTTAAAGTGCTTGAAAAAAAGCTTAAAATGATGTATAATAAAGTGATAAATTATATTGTGGGGGTTCTATAATGGGACTTATAAATAAAATATTCGGAACTTATAGTGACAGACAGCTCTCAAAGCTGAAAAAATACGTTGATTACATCGAATCCTTAGCGCCGAAATATGAGGCAATGTCAAATGAGGAGCTGGCGGGAACAACAGCGCTTCTTCGCGAACGCTTGGCGGACGGAGAGACTCTTGAGGATATTATGGCAGACGCATATGCCGCTATCCGAGAGGCAGATTACCGTATACTCGGCAAACGTCCTTTCCGCGTTCAGATAATAGGCGGTATAATTCTGCATCAGGGAAGAATTGCGGAAATGAAAACAGGTGAGGGTAAAACGCTTGTTGCCACTATGCCTGCCTATCTTAACGCCCTTGGCGGCAAAGGCGTTCACGTTGTTACGGTCAACGACTATCTTGCGCGCCGCGACAGTGAAGAGATGGGAAGAGTATATGAATTTATGGGACTTTCGACGGGTCTTGTTGTTCACGGACTTACCCCCGATCAGAAAAAGGCGGCGTACAATGCGGATATAACCTACGGAACTAACAATGAGTTCGGCTTTGACTATCTCCGTGACAATATGGTGGTTTACAAGGAGAGAATGGTACAGAGAGGACATAACTTCGCTATCGTTGACGAGGTGGACTCTATTCTTATTGACGAGGCGAGAACTCCTCTTATCATATCGGGCGCGGGCGAAAAATCCACCGATATGTACGACAGATCCGATGCCTTTGCAAGGAAGCTGAGAAAATACGTCATCAAGGAAATGGATACTAAGGAAAGCTATGATGATATAGAGGCTGACTACATTGTTGACGAAAAGGCAAATAACGCTATACTCACCCCCAACGGAGCTAAAAAGGCAGAGGAATTTTTCGGTATTGAAAACCTTTCCGATGCGGCAAACTCCGAGATATCTCACCATATCAATCAGGCTATACGCGCCCACGGCGTTATGAAGCTTGACGTTGATTACGTTGTAAACGAGCAGGGCGTTATGATAGTTGATGCCTTCACAGGCCGTCTTATGCCCGGCAGACGCTATTCAAACGGCTTGCATCAGGCTATTGAAGCTAAAGAAGGCGTAAAGATAGAAAAAGAAAATAAGACACTTGCAACTATCACCTTCCAGAATTACTTCAGAATGTACTCAAAGCTGTCGGGTATGACAGGTACGGCGCTTACCGAGGAAAACGAGTTCCGTGAGATATACGGACTTGACGTTGTGGAAATTCCCACCAATAAACCGATGATACGTAAGGATCACGATGACTCCGTTTATAAATCGGTTGACGCTAAATATTCGGCTGTTGTTCGTCAGATTGTTGAATGTCACCAAAAGGGACAGCCTGTGCTTGTGGGTACTGTTTCTATCGATAAATCCGAGGAGCTGTCCCGCAGGCTAAAGCGCGAGGGCATAAAGCATACCGTTCTTAACGCTAAATATCACGATAAGGAAGCTGAAATAGTTGCTCAGGCGGGTAAGCTTGGCGCTGTTACTATTTCCACCAATATGGCGGGAAGAGGAACGGACATCATGCTTGGCGGAAATCCCGAGTATATGGCTAAAAAGGAAATGCGCAAAATGGAGATAGACGAGGAGCTTATCGCCATGGCGACGGGAACTGCCGATATTGATGATGAAAACGTACGCGAGGCGCGCAGAGTATTTGGAGAGCTTTATGAGAAGTTTAAGGCAGAAATAGCGCCCGAGGCAGATGCCGTCAGGGCGGCGGGCGGTTTGTTTATTCTCGGTACGGAGCGTCACGAGAGCAGACGTATCGACAACCAGCTCAGAGGACGTTCGGGACGTCAGGGAGACCCGGGTGAATCAAGATTTTATCTTTCCTTGCAGGATGACCTTATGCGCCTGTTCGGCTCTGAAAGACTTGTGGGCATCGTTGAGCGTATGGGCTTGCCCGACGATACGCCTATCGATGCAAAGATACTTTCAAACACCATTGAGTCCGCACAGAAGAAGATAGAGGATCAGAACTTTAAACGCCGTAAGTACGTTCTTACCTATGATGACGTTATGAATCAGCAGAGAAACGTTATCTACAAGCAGAGAAGCGACGTTCTTAACGGAGAGGATATAAGCGAGACTATCAAGAAGATGATAGAAGCAACCGTAAGCAGTAACGTAGAAACCTATCTCCACGGTGATGATACATCACTTTGGGATTTTAACGGTCTGCGTGAGATGTATAAGGGATTGCTTACCACACCTGATGATTTCAAGTACAGTGAAGCCGAGCTTAAACGCATAAAGGCATTCGACGTTCGCCAAGAGCTCTGCGACAGAGCTATGAAGCTATATGAAGAAAAAGCAGAAACCATCGGTGAGGAACGCTTCCGCGAGATAGAGAGAGCGGTGCTTTTACAGAACGTTGACCGCAATTGGATGGAGCATATTGACGCTATGGAAGACCTTAAGGACAGTATAAGGCTTCAATCTTACGCTCAGCGTGACCCTGTGAACGAATACCGCATACAGGGTGCGGATATGTTTGACGCTATGGTTGACGATATCCGTGACAGAACTACGAGAATGATACTTTCTGTCACCATTCAAACGCCCGAGGTCAAGAGAGTACAGCTTGCGAAGCCGCTGACTGAGGGCTTTGAGGGAAGCGACACAAGCAAGCCTAAAAAGGTTTCGGTGGTTAAGAAAGCCGAGGCGAGCGTGGGAAGAAACGACCTCTGTCCTTGCGGCTCGGGAAAGAAATATAAAAAATGCTGCGGAGCGCCGGGTAATAACGGCTCAGACGCATAAGGAGTAAAAATGGGATTTGGATTGCTTTTTATCGGTTATTTTTTAACTATGATAAACAGCCCAATCTTTGGATTGTTCGGAACACTTATAAGAGTAGGCGGCTGCGCTTTATTGCTTTGCGCCGCCGTCAAGCTCGGAAAATATAATAAAGCCTTTAACCTTACCTTGGTAGGCGCCGTTTTAATGACTGCTATGTCGGCAGTACTGCTTGCGATCAATATTGACGGCTTTCTGTACAGTAATTTGATAACCCCCGATAAGCTGTTTTCGGATCTTGCAAAAACTGTTATAGGGTATACGGAGCAGGGAGTATCCTTTGTTTTTAATTCGTTTCTTTTGTGGGGTATTCTCAAAATATCCAAGGAGACCGAGGCAAAAAAGATAACTGTAGCCGCAATAAGAAATTACATATTTGTTTGCGCGTACTACCTTATGTACGTTATAAGCTTTTTGCCTTTTAGCGGTATACAGTCGGCGCAGTCGGAATTTGCCGTGATAACATGGATACTTTATTTTGTATGGATAGGGTTAAATCTTTTCTTGCTGTTCAATTGCTACGCGACTATCTGTGACGAGGATGACCTCGAAATGGAGCGAAAGCCGTCTAAATTCGCCTTTGTCAATAAATTCAGAGACGAATTTGAAAGAAAGAGCCAAAAGGCAAGGGAAGCCGATGCTCTTTACAGACAGGAAAAACGTCAAAAAAGAGAGGATAAAAGAAAGGGGAGAAGAAAGAAATGAAAAAAATGAAGATAATTGGTATAGGTCACCTTACCCTTGCACTTTTGTTTCTTTTTAATCCTAACCTTACGGTAATAGACCCGTTGCCCGATTTTATAGGATACATACTGTTATGCGCGGGGATCGGCAGACTTTCGGATATACACGACAGAGTAGGCGAAGCCCATAAGGCATTTAAGAAAATGATACTTATCGATGCGGGAAAATGGTTGGCTGTGTTCTGGGTATTTGGAATGTCTGTTCCAAGTGAAAGAAATTCGTCTCTGCTTTTGTGGACCTTTGTGTTTGCGGTTCTTGAATTTATATTCCTTATTCCCGCATACGTCAAGCTATTTGACGGATTGACACAGGTTGGATATCTGTACCCATGTAAGGCTATTTTCGGCAAAAACGAAAGAAAGAGTAAAGCCGACAGAATGCGCGCACTTACGGTGGCGTTTGTTATCGCAAAGGCTGTGCTTACAGTACTTCCCGAGCTTGCCGACCTTACTAACGCAAGCTACGATGAAAACGGTGGCGGATTTGTAAACCTGTATAATTATATCGGACTTATGCGCGCCATGGCGTTTATACCCGTATTTATCTTCGGGATTATATGGCTTATAAACCTTTTGGTGTATTTCAGAGCAATTGCAAGGGATACGGCGTTTATTGACGCTTTGTCTGAAAAGTATGAAAAAGACATTTTGCCGAGACAGGGCTTGTTTGTGCGCCGTAATTTTTCCACAGTCATACTTCTGCTTACAGTTGCGGCATGCCTTACTGTTGATTTCAGATTGGACGACCAAAATCTTATTCCCGATTTCCTTGCGGCGGCAATGTTCATTGTGGCGTTCTTCTTTGTGAAAAAATATATCGGCTTAAAAACTAAAGGCTTTATTCTGCCCACCTTGGCGTATACTGTCTTTTCAATAGCTTCCGCTATTCTCGAATATAATTTCTTTTCAAGATATTACCTCGGAGCAATTATAAAGAGCGATGCGGCAAGAGCCTTGTATATTTCCATAGTTACCGTGAATATTATAAAGGGGCTATGCCTGTTTGCCGTTCTCTATGTCCTGTATCGCGCTCTGTGTAAAACCGTATCTCTGCACACAGGATACGTTGTAGGTATGGAACGTGTGGGCGAGAGTGAGGAGAGAATGATAGGTGAGATACACAGGGAATTGAAAAAAAATCTCATTTACTCCCTTGTGGCGGCAGGGCTGTATATAGCTTCGGATATCTGCTATGATATACTTGTCTCTAAGTTAAACTTTATAGGATTTATAAATGTTATTTTTGCGGCTGTGTTTATCGTCGTGTTCTTAAAAGCCTTGTTTGCCATACAGCACGCTGTGGATACAAAATATATGCTTGAATAAATTTTAAATAAAAATTTATAAATGCTATTGAAAAAGAGACGAAAATCTGTTATAATATATCGGTAAGTCTGTAAAGGACACTGAATGCAGACTGTGAAATAAGGCCATACCAGCCGGGGAATTAGCGGTGCCCTGTACCTGAAATCCGCTACAGCAGGGGTTCATTCCTTTTTTGAGGATGGATCTGATACGGCTTGAGCCGCGCCTGCTGCGTTGAAGAGCGGGTCTTGCGCAATTAAGCGCTGTGAACCATGTCAGGTGGGGAACCAAGCAGCATTAAGCAGTTGGCTTGATGTGCCGCGAGGCAGCCTGCTCCGAGCAGGGGGTACGGATATCACGTAAAGGTGAAATTCGATTTAAAGGTGTATGGTCTTATTTTGCAGTCTGCTTTTTGTTACGGAGGAATTATGCACCAAGCGTTATACAGGAAATGGCGTCCGCAGACCTTTGACGAGGTGTGTGGGCAGGAGCATATCACATCTATATTAAAATATGAGACGGAGAATAATAAATTTTCTCATGCCTATCTGTTCTGCGGCTCGAGGGGAACGGGAAAGACTACCTGCGCAAAGATACTTGCAAAGGCGGTGAACTGTGAGTCTCCCATAAACGGAAGCCCCTGTAACCGTTGCGCTTCCTGTATGTCTATCGATGCGGGAACGGCGACCGACGTTCTTGAAATGGACGCGGCATCCAACAACGGCGTTGATAATATACGCGATATCAGAGACGAGGTCGTTTATACACCGTCAGCTCTTAAATATAGAGTATACATCGTAGACGAGGTCCATATGCTCAGCGGAAGCGCCTTTAACGCGCTGCTTAAGACCCTTGAAGAGCCGCCGTCTCACGTTGTGTTTATTTTGGCTACAACAGAGCTTCACAAGCTTCCATCAACAATTGTTTCACGCTGTCAGCGATTCGATTTCCGCCGTATCAGTACACAGGCGCTTACCGACAGGCTTGCCCACATATCCGATGCCGAGGGTATCGAATATGACGCAGACGCGCTTAGAATAATCGCAAAGCTTGCCCAGGGCGGTATGAGAGATGCTATAAGCCTTTTGGAGCTTTGCGCGGGAACAAGAAATAAAATAACCGCAGAGATCGTAGACGAAACTGTCGGCTCGGGTGGCAGAGATAATATAGAGCAGACAGTAAAGGCTATTGCAAGGCTTAACTTTGATGCTATATTTTCAACCATAGATTCGGTAGTCCGTTCGTCGAGAGATATAGCCGTGTTCTGGCAGGAGCTTATCTCCTATTACCGCGATATGCTTGTGTTAAAAACCACCTCGCAAGCGGAAAGGTATCTTGACCTTACGGAGCACGAGGCGGAAAGATTAAAAAAGACCGCCGACCTTTTCACAAGAGAAACTCTGCTTTACCATTGCAGAATACTTGACGATACCCTTTACGCTATGCAGAAAGCGGGAAGCGCCAAGCGTACTGTGGCGGAAATGGCGCTTGTTAAAATGTGCGATACAACACTTGACAGCTGCTCCCCCGATGCCTTGCTTTCACGAATATCAAAGCTTGAGAACGCCATAGCATCGGGTGCGTATAAGACAGCCGCGCCTAAGCAGGAGACTGAAGCCGTAATTGCCGAGAAAACCAAAAAGGACGAGCCCGTAACGGCTCTCGAAAAAATATCGGTAACCGCGCCTGTTACAGAGCTTACGTTGAAGCCGCTTCGCGGATGGAATGAAATGGCTGA
>JAZOMG010000042.1:0-32757 GCA_045653705.1 Eubacteriales bacterium
TCACGACTTGATCCTCCTTTGATGTTTTTATTGTTTTGGTTGGCAGACCAACTTTATTATACATCAAAGGAGGTATTTTTTCTACGCATAGCTAAAGCTTTTTTATCCACACCGGCACAGCCGGTGGTTCTATATATACAAAAGAAAAACCGAAGCCGTTTGGCTTCGGTTATGGCAGGGGCAGGAGGATTCGAACCCGCGACCCACGGTTTTGGAGACCGGTACTCTACCAGCTGAGCTATACCCCTGTATTCCACCCAAATATTATATCACACTTCTTTTCTTTTTTCAAGGGGTTTTTGAAAATTATTTTCTTTTATTTTTGTTCTTCAATTTTTTGAGGTTATTCGCTTGACTGTAATGTTTCCCCATCTCATTTCTACCTTTATTTAATTTCCTGCTCCAGTTGTTTAAATTCCTCGGTATCAAAAAATTCGGCTATGGTTATTCCAAACCCATCGCACAGCATTTTTATTGTTACTACTCCCGGATTTTGCCTTTTTCCGTACAGAATATTTTTTATGGATGATGGAGCAACTGCGGATTCCATTGCCAGCCCGTGGATCGACATTTTCCGTTCCCCAAGTAATTGCAAAAGTCTATTTTTTACTGCGGTATAAGTATTCATAATTATCCTCCTTATATTTCTTTTTCAATTCTTTGGACTAATTATAGCCCAAACCTCTTGACAATATGGGCTATATATGATACAATTGGGCTATAAATAGACTTTCGTCTTTAAAAAGGAGTAAAAATGAAAAAAACATTAATATTGAAAATCTTAGTTTCATCAGTTATTTTCGTTCTAATGTCAACCTTATGCTCATGCGGTTTATTGCTCGGAGGACTGTTTGACGCCAGTGATTATTATGACGATACGACTAACTACGACAATACGACCAACTACGGCGATGAATCGGCTACACCGATCGTCAATACGGTAACAACAACAGCCAACGACACCGACGAGTACGGACTGGCGGGAAGCTACACTATGCTCAAATCAAAGGAATACCAAGTCGGCGACACAGTAACGCTTACAGCAACAGTAAACGAAGGATATAATTTTGAGGGATGGTATATTCTCGAAAAGGTTGGATCCGGATATTATGAGCAGACCAATATGGTATTATTAAGTGATAAAGCCGACTGTACTTACACTATGCAGGATAAGAGCGTTACGATAGCGGCAATATTCAGATCATATACCATTACCACAGCCTCTTCAACAAACACCGGCGGATCGGCAGGCTCATTCACTAGATTGAATAACAAAAAAGTATCCGAGGGTAAAACGGTAGAGCTGACCGCGACAGTAAATGACGGCTATAATTTTGAAGGCTGGTATATTGATGGGGTCTGTATCTCAAGAAACCTCAACTATACCTATACGATGGAGAAAGAAAACGCCGAAATCGAGGTAAGATATAGTTGTTATCAGTTATCAACCATAGGCTATGCTGTCAACGCAAGTGGCACAAGCGAAGCAGGATTCAATGCCGGAACATATACCCAGCATTCAAATACTAAATTGTCAACTGGAAAAACCGTTACACTTACAGCGACCGTAAACGACGGATATAATTTTGTAGGTTGGTATATAAATGGCGCTTGCGTAGAAACAGATCTTGAATACACCTACACAACGGAAAAAGAGGATGTAACAATAGTTGCAAAATATTCCTATTATCTATTGACAACGACTGCAAAATGGGGATACGGCCCTACTCCAAGTAAATTCAGCGTTTGGGAATTTTCAAGCCCCTCTATTTATATTTCTCCTATTTATAATTCACAAAAGGTCTCTGTTGGCTCATCGGTAACCGTAACATCAAATGAAGTAGGAGAATATACTTTCTACGGTTGGTACACAGATGGTTTTACCTTGCTAAGTCAGGATAAAGAATATACTTTTACGATGACAGCAGACGATATTAATATATATGCCGTATATGTCGAAAACTAATAGTAAGCAATCAATTGCAACAGGCAATACCCAAAACGGGTACTGCCTGTTTTTTATGATTTTCAGGAATAATTATCCCGCCAGATCTCCCATTTGGTTCAGCATATTTTCGATGAATATTCCGTAGCCTGTTGTTGGGTCGTTTATAAGCACGTGGGTCACAGCTCCGATGAGCTTGCCGTCCTGCACGATAGGCGAGCCCGACATTCCTTGGATAATTCCGCCTGTTTTGTCAATAAGTGCTTTGTCCGTAACCTTTACGGTATAGCATTTATTTCCCGTGGCGTCTCTTTGAACGTCGCCTATCTCGATCTCATACTTCTCTACCCTGTCTCCGTCAAGCATAGTATAAACGTACGCTTTGCCCGCTTTTACGCTATCCCGAAGCCCGAGAGAGACGGGCTCTCCCTGAATATTCTTCGGAAGCTCGGCAAATACGCCGTACACTCCGCAGTCGGTATTACCCAGCAGTGTTCCCGTTTTGCCTGAGTTGAAATATCCCTTTACCTCGCCGGGCGAGCCCGAAAGACCTTTCACGATACCGTTTATCTTAACTCCCACCACAGAGCCTCTTTGCATCGGTATAAGTCTGCCTGTCTCGCTGTCGCATATTCCGTGTCCGAGTCCCCCAAAGGCTCTTGTTTCGGGAATAATAAAGGTAACCGTACCTATTCCCGCTCCGCTATCTCTGACGTATGCGCCCGTAGAGTAGCGACCCTCGCTTTCGGAAAAAATAGGAGTGAGGACTGTTGTATATTCCTTTCCCTCTCTGGAATATTTTACTGTCAGGGGCTTTCCTTTTCCACACGCTATTATCTCATTCAGCTCCGCCGCTCCGATAATCTCCCGTCCGTCTACCGAAAGTATCATATCGTTGCGCCGAAGTCCTGCCGCCCTCGCGGGATTTTTTCCGCCTTCAAGAGCGTTGTCGTTAAAGCCCACTATCAGCACGCCTGCTGTCAGAAACTTCACTCCAAAGGGCATTCCGCCAACGTAAAGTTTCATATTTTTAAGGGTCTCTGTATCAAGCCTCGAGCTACCCGCGCTTGCCGTTGTTTGGCTCAGACCTTTACCCGAAAAGCTTATTTTACCAAAAGCATAGCCCGCCGCCGTTGCTCCGTCCGATGGGGTCTGCGCTCCGAGGGCATTGATCGAACAGAAAACAAGGAGTATTGCGATAAGTGAAAGGATAGAGATGCTTTTCAAAATTTTTTTAGCCATCTTTTATTTTTCCTTTTCCTTGGTAGTGCGGTTTTTTGCCGCATAATTATGTTATGCAGTTGACAAAATAAAATGCAAAGCAATATTCACGCAAAAAGGCAATATTTTATTCTTTCGATTTGTTTTTCCTTAACTATTTTATACAGCCTATTGACTTTTTATTTTTTTATGATATAATATTAATTAGTTATCTAACTAATTAAATTTGAAAGGCATTTAAAGGCTATGGAAAAAAACCTATGTCCGCCTGCTCCGATGCCCACACGCAAGGAGCTGAACGACACCCCGGTAAAGCTTTGCAATGAAATATCTAGGCTTTTCCGCGCCCATATGAGAGAGACCGACACAAGCGACGGCGTTATGTCTCAGCAGGGCGCTCATCTTGTGCTGTCTACTCTTGCGGTAAACGATGGGATAAACCAGCTTGAGTTGGTCAATACGACCCATCTACGTCCACCCACCGTAAGCGTTATTCTGAAAAGAATGGAATCCGAGGGGCTTGTGGAAAGAAAAAGCGACCTGCGCGACAGGCGCGCCGTATATGTTTATCTTACCCCAAAGGGCAGAGAGCTTGACAACCAAAATATACTGAAAATAAAGGAGCTTGACGCCATAGCTCTGTCGGGGCTTGACGATGAAGAGATCTCCAAGCTTATGGCTCTTCTTCCAAAAATACGCGACAATCTTTTACCCAAATACAAAAACGACAGAAGGGAGGACCGAAATGAAGCGAATATTTAAATATCTGCGTCCCTACGCATTTCTCGCCATAATCTCTCCCCTGCTTATGATAGGCGAGGTTGGCGCCGACCTCTGTCTGCCTCAGCTTATGTCTATTATCGTTGACTGCGGAATTATCGCGGGGGGCGACGTTTCGTCCTCCCCTGTGGGAAGCTTTGTTATGAAGCTTCTTTTCGGTGCGCCGCCTTATTCGGGAATGCAGGTAATTATAACCTTTGGCATTCTTATGTTGCTTATCGTTCTTGTAGGCGGTTGCTTTGGCGTGCTTTGCGCTTACACCGCGTCCAAGGCTTCTCAAAGCATGGGGCACGACCTACGCGCAGACGCGTACCGACGCGTTATGTCTCTGTCTATCGAGCAGACCGACAAATTCACCACAGGCTCTCTTGTCACACGTATGACAAACGACATCTCTATGGTAATAGAGTTTACCGAAATGTTCTTGCGTATGCTCGTTCGCTCGCCTATGTTTTTTATTGGCGGAATAATTATGCTTTTCACCCTTGATCTGTCCTTTACGGCGGTACTTCTCTGCTCTCTGCCCATAATGGCGGTGATGCTCATATGCGTTCTCGGCAAGGCTATTCCCATATACGGCACTGTACAGAAAAAGCTTGACCGTGTCAATTCCGTAGTACAGGAAAACGTAACGGGCGCGCGGGTCATCAAGGCATACGTGCGCGAGGATTATGAAGCGGAACGCTTCAAAAACGCAAACGGCGAGCTGCGGGGCATAAACGTAAAGGTCTTATCCATAATGTCTGTTATGCACCCTGTTCTTACCGTGGTAATGAACGCGGCGGTCATTGCCATTATCTATATTGGCGGTTGGAAAATAGTCAACGTAGGCGGCACGGAAATGACGGCGGGCAAGATAATGGCGGCTATCACCTACGTAACTCAGGTGCTTATGTCCATAATGATGGTCACTATGCTTTCCCAGTCTATCTCCCGCGCGCTGGCTTCGGTAAAGCGTATAAACGAGGTCATGGACACAGAGCCTGTCATTCTTTCGGGAAGTGTTACCGAGGCTGAAAGTGATATTGCCGTATCCTTCAGAAACGTAAGCTTTCGCTATCCCTCCGCTCTGAAGCACCCTGTTCTCACCGACATAAATATTGATATAAAAAAGGGCGAGACCTTTGCTATAATCGGTGCGACAGGCTCGGGAAAGACCTCTCTTGTAAGTCTTATCCCAAGATTTTACGATGCTACCGAGGGTGAGGTTTTTGTGGACGGCGTAAACGTCAAGGATTACGAGCTGTCGGCTTTACGTAAAAAAATGTCCTTTGTTATGCAAAAAAGCGAGCTGTTTTCGGGAACTGTCGAGGAAAATATACTCGTTGGCAACGCCGAGGCTACCCACGAGCAGGTGTCAGACGCCGCCAGAACGGCGCAGGCAGAGGAGTTCGTTTCGGGCTTTACCGACGGATATAACAGCTACATAGCCGAAAAGGGCGCTTCCCTTTCGGGCGGTCAGAAGCAAAGAATGTCCATAGCCCGAGCCCTTGTACGCAGACCCGAAATACTTATTCTCGACGATTCCACCTCAGCTCTTGACCTTGCCACAGAGGCAAAGCTGCAAGCCGCTCTTCACGAAAAAATGAGTGACACGACGGTTATTATGATAGCTCAGAGAATTGCCAGCGTCAAAGGCGCTGACAGGATAGCCGTTATCGAAAACGGCGTTATCACCGCCTGCGCTCCCCACCATATTCTTATGGAGACAAGCGAGACCTATCGGGACATTTACAGCTCCCAGATGAAGAATGGGGGTGAGCTTTAATGAACGGACGAAATGAAAGACCTACACGGGGCGCAAATCTTCCGCCTCTCCATCCTATGGGCGGACCCGGTGGCAGAGGAGGCGGACCTATGGGCTCACGCGCCACAGCCGAAAAGCCCAAAAACGCGGGAAAGACCCTTGCAAGGCTGCTGAAATACATAGGCAAAAGCAAGCTCCTTATTATTCTTCTAATTTTCATTATGGTCATCGTTACGGTGACCGACCTTGCAGGCCCTGCCTTTCAGGGACTTGCCATAGACACCATTACAGCCGATGAAGCAACAGGAAAAATAAGCGTTGACTTTGAGGCTATGGTGGGATATCTGTCGGTAATGGGAATTATGTTCGCCATAAGCTCGGTTATGGCTCTATTACAGGGTCTTATCGCCGCAAGGCTTTCCCAAAATACCGTATTTACACTTCGCAATGAGCTGTTCAAGAAGATATCGCGGCTTCCCATAAAGTACACCGACACTCACAAGCACGGCGACATTATGTCCCGTATGACCAACGACGTTGAAAACGTCTCAAACGCTATTTCCCAATCTATCGCATCCCTTATTTCAAGCGCGCTGACCCTTGTGGGCGCATTCTCTATGATGATATACTACGGCTGGGCTATGGCTCTTATTGCCTGTCTGACTATCCCTGTAACAATTGCCGTCTCCACTAATCTGGCAAAGTTTATGCGTAAATATTTTATCCGTCAGCAAAAGCTTCTTGGCGGTATCAACGGACAGGTAGAGGAAATGGTGACGTCCTACAAGACCGTAGTGGCATACGGCAAGGAGGACAAGGCGATAAAGGATTTCGAGGAGGTCTCCGAAAATCTCCGTCGTTGCAGTATCAGCGCAAAGGTCTGGGGCTCTGTTATGGGTCCTTGTATGAACTTCCTCGGAAATCTTCAATACGTTCTTATAGCGGCGTTCGGCGGATTTTTCGTTCTCTTCCCTCAGCCCTTTATGAAGAAGCTCTCTATCGGTAACATCCAGGCTATGCTTCAGTATTCAAAGAAATTCACCCGACCCGTCAATGAGATAGCCAACCAATACGCGTCTATCCTTACAGCCCTTGCGGGTGCTGAGCGTATATTCGAGATAATGGACAGCGCCGATGAGATTGACGAGGGCGCGGTAGATATCAATATATCGGAAATAGAGGGTAATATCCGTTTTGACAATATTGACTTTTCCTATGAAGAGGGCGAGCCTGTTCTTCGCGGTCTTGACCTTTGGGTAAAGCCCGGACAGAAGATTGCCATAGTAGGCGCTACGGGCTCGGGAAAGACTACCATTGTCAATCTTCTCACCCGCTTCTATGAGGTGGACGGCGGTAAAATAACTATTGACGGCGTTGACGTCACCGATATTCCAAAGGAAAAGCTTCGCCATTCTATCGCCATAGTTTTACAGGACACGGTTCTTTTCTCGGACACTATACGCAACAATATAAAATACGGCAGAGCCGACGCTACCGACGAGGAAATGATACAGGCGGCAAGGCTTGCCAAGGCAGACAGATTTATTGAACGTCTGCCCGAGGGCTATGACACCGTGCTGTCAGAGGGTGGCTCTAACCTCTCCCAAGGACAGAGACAGCTTCTGTCTATCGCCCGCGCCGTTCTCGCCGACCCAAAAATACTTATTCTGGACGAGGCTACCTCATCTGTTGACACAAGAACCGAAATGCACATTCAACAGGCTATGGTGGCTCTTATGAAGAACCGCACCTCTCTCATAATCGCTCACCGTCTGTCCACTATCCGCGATGCGGATAAGATAGTAGTCATCAAGGGCGGACGGGTTGCCGAGGCGGGAAATCACGAGGAGCTTCTGGCGCAAGAGGGCGAATACTTCAAGCTTTACAGTAACCAGTTCGCGGGTATCTCAACATGACCGATACAGAGCGTTTTTCGGAGCTGTGCAAAAAGGATGCCTATACACCCCACTCCCAAAGGGGTGAGGGTATAGGCACCTACAATGAAAAGCGGCTTCACAGAATATTAAAAAGCTATATTTCGGAAAACGAAAGCACCTACGAAATTCCTTTGAGAAGATACGTAGCGGATATTTTTGAGAACGGTCGGATAACCGAGATACAAACGGGAAATATGGACAGACTTCTGCCAAAGCTTCGGTTTTACCTTGAAAAAACCCAGTATCCCGTTACGGTAGTATATCCCATTATAAGAAATAAAATTATTTTCCGTGTAGACGGTGACAGCGGCGAGCTTATAAGACAGCGAATGTCCTCGATTCACGGAAATCCATGGGATGCGCTTCCCCCGCTTTACCACATTCGGGAGCTGTTGCCCAATAAGCGGCTGACAATAAGGGTACTGCTTATCGATGCGGATGAATACAGATATTCCGAAGCCGTTCGCTACCGCAAGTCGGGGCGTTACGTCAGCGAGCTTTTTCCCACAGGTCTGGCTCTTGAGTTTGAGCTGTCGGACCTAGAAAGCTTCAGACAGCTTTTGCCCGATACCCCTCACCCCTTTACCGCCGCAGAGTATTCTGCCGCCATAAAAAGGAAAGGCAGAGAATTATATTCTGCTCTTAATCTCTTCTGCTCCCTCGGTCTGCTTGACAGAAGAAAGGACGGAAAGAGGTATGTGTATAAAAAAACGGGATATGATATGTGATACAACGAACAAAGTACCTTATCTTTATATGCGGTGTTGTAAAGAAAACAGCCCCGTAGCAATGAAATAAAAACCATAAATAGGGGCTGTTGCATTCAAGTAATATTGCACAAAAAGCCTCCCCTGTGTAAGGGGAGGTGGATCGCGAAGCGAGACGGAGGGGTTGTAAAATATAAAAGTATGTTAAAAACAATCCCTCACCGCCTTCGGCGGAGCTCCCTTTACACAAGGGAGCCTTTCTCATTTCCGAGATTTGTGCAATATCTCCTTAGTGCAACAGCCCCGCCATTGCAAGGGCATTATCAGTTATTTTCGGCGGGAGACAAGCCCCCGCCCTACGGGGTTTATCAAGCTCACTTGTAGAGGCAGGCGTCCTCGACCGGGGATTTTTTCTTATATTATGTAGGGACAGGCGTCCGCGACTGTCCATTTATATATCAATAGTTAGTTTTCTTTGCCTACATTTTTTGACTAAACAATAAAGATTAAGAGATAATTCTCAGTTTTCTTTTGCTTACTTTTCTTTCCAAAAAGAAAAGTAAGTGTTTAGATTCAGTTTATATTGATATGATAGAATTTTGTCGAAAATGGGATAGTATTAATCAAAGTATAGGGCGGTGAAAAACCGCATATTATGAAATAACTTTTATTGAGAGGTATTCAGTATGAGCACACAGACCATAGACGGCAGACTGTACTCCAAAATGCTTGAGGGGGGCGCGGCGCTTCTTGCCACCCACAAAAACGAGGTAAACGACCTTAACGTATTCCCCGTTGCTGACGGAGATACGGGAACTAATATGCTGAGAACCATAGACGGCGGTGTTACCGCGGCAGCCGCCACCGACACCGAAAGCATATCCAAAGCTTGCGCCGAATTTGCAAAGGGCGTTCTGCTGTCGGCAAGAGGAAACTCGGGAGTTATTCTCTCTCAGATATTTGCGGGAATCAGCGAAGGACTTGCCGAATATGACACTGTAAATGCCTGTCAACTTGCAAAGGCTTATCAGGCGGGTATCGCTCGCTCCTACGCGGCGGTACAAAACCCCACCGAGGGAACTATACTCACAGTATTCAGAGAAAGCGCGGATTTTGCCGCGGAAAATATAGAAAGCACTTCCACACCCGAGGACTTTTTCCGTCTCCATATTGAGGAAGGCAAACGCTCTCTTGCAAGAACTAAGGAGCTTCTTCCCGTCCTCGCCGAGTCAGACGTTGTAGACTCGGGAGCGGCAGGATATCTTTATATCGCAGAGGGAATGTACAGAACTCTGCTCGGCAAAGCACCCGAAACGCCCTACAACCACGAAATACCCAGAGAGAATAACGACGTAGACATTGAGCTGTTCACCCGCGACTCTGTGCTTGAATTCGGCTATTGCACCGAATTTCTCCTGCGCCTTACCACCGCAAAGTGCGATCCCGACAGCTTCGATATTTCAAAGCTTATTTCAAAGCTTGAAGCCCTTGGCGGACAAAGCATAGTGGCATACAAACAGGGGGATATCGTAAAGGTGCACGTTCATACCTTTACTCCCGGAAGCGTCTTTTCGGCGGCGCAGACCTACGGAGAATTTCTTACCGTCAAGGTTGAAAATATGTCTCTCGGTCACTCGGGCGCGCCTACGAAAAAGCCTAAGACCAACAAAAAATTCTCTGTTCTCGCCGTTGCGTCGGGTGACGGAATGAGCGCACTCTTCGTAGATATGGGAGCTGACCGCATCATTGCGGGCGGACAGACCTCAAACCCCTCTATCGAGGAATTTATAGAAGCCTTTGAGTCCTGCGACACAGAGCATATCATCGTACTTCCCAACAATAAAAACGTAATTCTTGCCGCCCGTCAGGCTGCCGAGATATACGACAAGGCGAAAATTCACATCGTTGAAACAAAGAGCCTTATGCAGGGATACAGCGCCCTTTCGGTCATTACCCCCGGCATCAAGGATATAGACGCCCTGACAAAGAGCGCTAAAATGGCGGCTGAGGGCGTTATAGGCTGTGAGATAACCCGCGCTGTCCGCGACGTATCAATTGGCGGCAGAGATATAAAAATGGGCGACTACATCGCCATAACCGAGGGTGAGATAAACGCGGTGGCAGCTACCGCAGAGGATGCGGCTATGTCCGCCCTTGAAAGCTCCGATACCGACCTGTGCGAGATAATAACCCTGTTTACGGGTAAGGATGCCACCGAGGACGGAAAGAACGCGCTTGTTGACCGCTTAAAGGAAGAATACCCCGACTGCGAGCTTACCGTTTACGAGGGCGGTCAAGAGGTATACGACTATATGCTGGCAATTGAATAAGAGGGCATTATGAGTAGGTTTTTCAAAATAGCCATAGACACAAGGGGCGCCGACAAGGGCGCGGACGAGATAGTAAAGGGCGCTGCTTTAGCCCTTGAAAAAAATCCAAAGCTTCATGTACTTTTAGCGGGAGACGGAGAATATCTTTCCTCTATGATAGCGAGCCTTAATATGCCCGCCGACAGAGTCGAAATACTGAGCTGCGCCGATGAGGTCACAAACTACGACAATCCCGCAGAAGCTGTATTTAAAAAGACAGAGTCATCAATGATGCGCTCTCTTTCCGCCCTTTCGGAAAGAGAGGAGCTGTTCGGTATGATAACCGCGGGAAACACAGGCGCTCTAATAGCGGGCGCTCTCCGATACCTTTCGGGCAAGGAGCGCGTGCGCCCCTGCCTTGCGGCAGTGCTCCCCGCATCCGACGGCTCGTTTACCTGTCTCGTTGACACAGGCGCAACCATAGACTGCTCCCCCTCAATGCTTCTTCACTTTGCACGTCTCGGCTCGGCGCTTATGCGGGATATGTACGGCATAGAAGCTCCAAGAGTGGGATTGCTCTCAAACGGCGCGGAGCCTACCAAGGGAAATAAGCTTGTAAAGGAAGCGCACGTCCTCCTTGCCGATGCGGAGGGCATAAATTTCGTCGGAAACATCGAAGGCAACAATGCCCTGTCGGGCAGCTGTGACGTTCTCGTTTGCGACGGCTTTGCGGGCAATCAGGTCCTAAAGGTCTCCGAGGGAATGGCTATGCGTATGATGACCGATATCGCAAAATACGCAAAGCGGACGGGAAGCGAAGAGATAATGAAGCTCTTCGGACACCTTATGAGCGTATATAATTTCAGCTCTCTCGGGGGCGGCATCATTCTCGGCTGTGAGAAGCCTGTCATCAAGATACGCGGCTCGGCAGGAGCTGATGCTGTGGTAAGCACGGCGGGAATGTTACTTAATATGGCAGAAAACCGAGCGGTTTTTGATAAAGAAAAAAATAAAATATAAATGGGGGAATTTAAAATGGCTAAAATTAAAATTATGTGTACATCTACGGGCTGTATCGAATACGCGCCCGAGCGTTACAGAAATCTCGGCATCGATATAATCCGCATACATGTCTTCTTTAACGGAAACGAATATCTTGAGGGAATCGGGCTTGACCCCGTTGACTTCTACCGTCAGCTCGAGACGATAGAAGACCCCAAAAATCACCTCCCCTATACGGGAATGCCCGAAACAGAGGAGATACGCGCTCACTACCAAAAGGCGATAGACGAGGGCTATGACGAGGCTATGGTGTTCGCCATTTCCTCGGGATGCGGCGGTACTTATGACAAGCTCTGCCTTATAGCTAAGGAGTTCGAGGGCAAGATAAAAATAACGGTCATCGACACCAAGATCACCTGCTTTGGCGAGGGACTTCTGGCTATCAAGGCACAGGAGTTCGCAAACAAGGGTATGTCAAGCGACGACATACTTAAGGAGATCAGGTGGATGATGAAGCATCAGGTCTTTATGGGTGTTGACGGCAAGCTTGACTACCTTATATACAACGGCAGACTTAAGGGTGGTAAGGCGTTTATGGGTCAGATGCTTGGTATATGCCCTGTGGTTCATTTCTCCGAGGCGGGCGAGATAGTCGCCCTTGAGAGCGTTCGCACACAGAAAAAGGCGCTGGCGCGCACCTGTCAGCTCCTTATGGAAAAAATAGGCGACCGCGCTCCCGAGGACTATTTGCTGTGGCATATCTACACAGGTCCATCTCTTATTGAGACACTTAAGGAAATAGAGGGCAAATACGGCGTAGCGACTAACCACGAGGCGGTAATTATGTCTCCTGTCAGCGGAGCGCACAACGGCCCCTGGCTTGCGGGCTACGGTCTTGCCTTTTTGCGCCGCGAGGATGAGCCCCTTGAGGATTGACAAATGGTAAATATCCGACAGGTTAAAGGCTCTCGTGATATACGTGAATTTATAGAATTTCCTCTCCGCCTCTACCGCGGCTGTGAGTATTTCGTTCCACCCCTTTATTCGGATGAAAAAAAGCTCCTTTTGTCGGGAGGTAACTCCGACGTTTTCTCTTCGGTATTTTTTCTTGCCGAGCGAGACGGCAAGACGGTTGGAAGAATACAGGGCATTATTCAAAAGCAGTACAACGAGCTTCACGGCTGTGGGCAGGTCAGGTTTACCCGATTTGACTCTATTGACGACACCGAGGTGTCGGGGGCGCTTTTTGCCGCCGTTGAGGCTTGGGGAGCTGAGCAGGGTATGACCGAGCTGTGCGGCCCTCTCGGGTACAGCGACCTTGACCGGGAGGGACTTCTCGTTGAGGGATTTGACGAAAACTCCACCTTCGAGGAGCAGTACAACTACGAATACTACGGCGCACTCGTTGAGGCGGCGGGGCTTGCAAAGGATGCCGATTGGCTTGAATTTGAGCTGAGTATGCCCGAAAAGAGAAACACTATGCTCAGCCGTGTTGCAGCCCGCTCCTTGGAGCTGAATAAACTGCACATAGCCGATACAAGGCTTCCTAAAAAGGAATACATAAACAAGTACAGAGATGGATTTTTCGACTGTCTTGAGGAATGCTACCGTCACCTATACGGAACTGTACCCATAACCAAGGAAGCGCAGGACGAGCTTATTTCTCAGTTTATGCTCATTCTGAATAACGAGTATCTTGTGTTTATCTGCGATAAGGACGAGCGTGTGGTGGGCTTCGGGCTTTGTTTTCCCAGTATAGGCGATGCGCTGAAAAAAAGCGGCGGCAGGCTGACGCCTGTTGCTCTTTGCAAGCTTCTGCGCGCGGTAAGAGCGCCAAAGGTCATAGACCTGGGGCTTGTGGCTATCCGACCCGAATATCAGAATGCGGGGCTAAACGCCGTAATACTCGACTATATGCTGAACGTCCTCGAAGAGGGCAAGGTGAAGAAGTGCGAGACAAATCTCAATCTTGAAACCAATACCCCCGTCATAGCTCAATGGAAATACTTTACGGCGCGGCAGCATAAGCGGAGACGTTCCTATATTAAAAAAATTGAAAGAGAGAACAGAAATGCTTGACAGATTAAAGGAAATACTTTCTAAGGTACTGCCCGACGTTGATATGGCAACGGTGACCGAGGACACAAGGCTTATTGACGACCTCGGCTTTGACTCCCTGGCTCTTATGATGATGTCGATGGAGCTTGAGGACGCATTCGGCTTCAAATTTACAGAGTTCGTGAAATTCGAGACCGTGGGCGATGTTTGCGGTTATCTCGAAAGCCGTATATAAAAAACAACTGCGTTCTTTTGACAGGTCAAAAAACAGAGCACCGAACGATGTTCGGTGCTCTGTTTTTTGGTGACCCGTACGGGAATCCGCCCTTCACTTCGCTCCGTCGGCGGAATCTGCCGAGCCTCTCGTGAGCAAGCTCCCATCGGCTTTCGTCAGATTCTCGAACCCATGCGTATGCTCTGCATACGCCGTGCCGATTAACGACACGGCGTCAAAAAAATAAAGCACCGAACGATGTTCGGTGCTTTATTTTTTGGTGACCCGTACGGGAATCGAACCCATGTTTCCAGCGTGAGAGGCTAGCGTCTTAGCCGCTTGACCAACGGGCCGTCTGCTTGACAGCTTTAGTATTATACCACACTTCTTTTTAAATTGCAATAGTTTTTTGAAAAAAAGTTTAAAAATTTTATTTTTCTTTGATATATACTAAAATATCCTCAACTCTACAATCCAAATATGTGCATAAATCGTTTAGCGTAACCGTACTTATTGGCTTGTTATGTTTCAATCTATCCAAAAGACTTCTGCTAACGCCGTATTTTTGTATCAAATGATACGTTGTTATACCCTTCTCTTTCATTGTTCTATATAGCGGCTCATAGGAAATCATACTTATCCCCTCTGTTATAACGGATTTTTCATATCCATTATAAATTATGCTCTTACTATTGACAATTGTCGATATATAGAGTATAATTTATTCATAAAGTACTCTTTAAAAATTATTTTTCACAAACTATGCTCTGTGGGAAAGGTTTGATCATATGAAAATGGTATAGTACAAATAGAAGGACTTTTAAGAAGGTTAAAAGTGAGAAACCATACGTCGGCGAAAAAGACTATAATTTTATACGTCCTCAATATAATAAAAATCTAATCGTCCGATAGCTATCCTGTCAGCCAAACGGCAATATGTAATTATTTACGATAGAAAGACCGTAGGACATAATATAAAATATCTGCAAGAATTTGGATATCCTATAAAAAAGTATTTGGAAAAGACTTTTATCTTGATGTTGAAAAATGAAAAATGAGAAAAAAAGGTGGGTAATATAAATGCGCAGTCATTCTAACAACGCTATTAAAAAGTACAAAGCTATTCTTGCCAGTGAATTAAAGCCGGGAGATATTTTTTCCGAGCACGATTCACCCATGAGTCTCTTACGTATTTATGACGATTATATTGAGGTCAGTAAGGATACGGTAGTATACAAGATTGAGAAAATAGAATAATTATTGGCTCAATAAATCGTATAGAACATAATGATAATCAAAGCTTAAAGGAGAAAATTGCAATTTGATAATTATTGACTTAATTTTAACATTGTTCGGATACTTGATTTTCCCAATATGCTACAGAAACATGAACAAATGTCGTTTGCGCTTCCAGATTGCCTAAAACATTTTATAGTTATTGAGGAAGATTAATATGGGTTACGGAATAAAGGACACGCCTTGGCATAAGGAATACTTACATAAAACCGATGAACGCAGAAACAAGACGAGATGTATTCATTTTTATCATTTAAAGAAAAAAGACGGCTTTTGCCGTCTGCACGATAGAAAATGCTGTGGTTCTGCTCATTGCGACGAATACAAAGAACGCCCCCAGACATCATTTAAAAATTAAATAAAAAAACAGCTTCACTCGAACGTGATAAAACACGCTGAATGAAGCTGCTTTTATTTTTCATATATTTTACAAACGCTTAAGGAATCCCATACCATTATTCATCCGCATACAACTTATCATAATGCCAACGCATCGGATTTTCATAAATGTATTCAGAAATTTTTTCATAATCGTGTTGATCGCGAATAACATGGTCGTAATATCCTCGTTGCCATACTGTTACATTACCGTGTTGGTTACGTATCTCCTTTGATACGTTCATTTTAATATATCCAATCGTTTTGGAAACAATAGATCTACCCCGTAGGGGCGATTCACGAATCGCCCGCAATTGCTCATCATCAGCAATCACAATTATTAGATGTATATGATTTGGCATAATAACGTATTTGTCTACTGCTACCTTACAATATTCGGGAATATTATATATGGTATCATCGACGATTTTTCCGTATTCCGTCAATTCCGTTTCGGGCGATTCGTGAATCGCCCCTACAATGTGAGATAACGTACATTTTCTGTTATGAGTACATATCGTTATAAAATATGCGCCCGGTGTACTGTAATCAAAATTCTGTAACCTCAGTCTTTTTCTACAGGGGAATTTGTTTTCCATATTACTTACCATTCATCACATTTCGGGCGATTTACAAATCGTCCCTACAATGTGAGATAAAATCGTTTAATATTCTGCTTTGATATGGACGGTATAGAGAGACTGCATGGCCTCGTCCACGAGGGCGGAAAAGTCAAGCTTATTTTCCTCTTTAAGCACCTTTTCAAGCTCGGGCTTGGTGCGTGGGTGCTTGGGAGTAAAGACGGTACAGCAATCCTCATAGGGCTGTATCGAAGTTTCAAAGGTTCCTATCTTACGGGCGATAGATATTATCTCCTCTTTATCCATACCGATACAGGGACGGAACACGGGCATATTCACCGCGTTGTCGGTAACGCCAAGCGCCTGAATCGTTTGCGACGCCACCTGTCCGAGGCTCTCGCCTGTAATGAGCGCCAGGCATTCCTTTTCCCTTGCCACTCTCTCGGCAATGGTCATCATATATCTGCGGAGCAGAAGCGTAAAATAATCCTCGTCACACGCCTTTACAAGCTCTTCCTGTATGTGGGTGAGAGACACGACGTGAACGAAAATATCTCCCGAATACTCGGCAACTATGGAAGCAAGCTCCAGCACCTTTTCTCTGGCGCGCTCGCTGGTATAGGGGAAGGACTCAAAATGGATAGCGTCAAGGCGCACGCCCCGTTTCGCCATCATATAGCCCGCCACAGGGGAGTCAATTCCACCGGACAAAAGCAGAAGTCCTTTGCCGTTAGTACCTACGGGCATACCGCCCGCTCCCTTGAACTGTCCTGCCGAAACGTAAGCGCCGAACTCACGTATCTCCACCTTTACCACTATATCGGGGTGATGAACGTCCACCTTTATTCTCGGACAAGCTTCAAGCACGACCCCGCCTATCTCTCGGGATATCTCCATAGAGTCAAGTGAGAAGGTCTTATCCGACCGCTTCGCCTCAACCTTAAAGGTTCTCTTACCCTCAAGGAAAGAGGGAATATAGCTTCTGACCGTATCGGCTATGGCTGTCATATCCTTTTCACAAACGGCGGCTCTTGCTATGGCAACGATACCGAACACCTTTGAAGCGGCTGTGAACATTCCGTCAAGGTCAGCGCTCTCGTCGGCAGGCTCTATATATATGGTGCTTTGCGCGCGGTATATATTAAAATTGCCGTAGGCTTTAGCCCTTTTTTTCATCTCACGGCAGAGCATATCCTCAAAATATTTGCGGTTAGCGCCTTTCAGCACTATCTCTCCGTATTTACAAAGTAAAATCTCTTTAATCATATTTCCTCTGACTCAATTACAGTAATAATTGGGGAAAAGCACTTCCCAGACCTTCATACAAGCCACGGTATCTGCCGCCGAGGTATGGGCAATTCCGTCCCATTCTATCTCAAAGCAGCTCATAGCGTCGGTGAGAGATGCGTGGACAACGTCGGGGCGATGCTCAGAGGCATAGCGCACGAACTCATTGGCGCAGCAGCGTATTTTTCTGTATAGCGCTTCCCTTTCCTCTGCCGTGTCGTATATGTATTTAATATGGCTGTAATCGGTAGAAACACCGTAAGCTATAATATTTTCAGCCTCGCCGAATATCTCCTTTATTTTAGGAGTGATATCGGCAAGGGTGGGAGCATCCTCTACCATTTCGGGGGTGATCCCGTGTATCTTTTCGGTATTCTTCCACTTCTTTTTCTTTACGGGCTTCACAAGGGTATCCATTATAAGCTCGCCCGTAGCGTCAACCACGGTTATGGAAAGTATCTCGTCGTGGTCGTAAAAGCCTGTCAGCTCAAGGTCAAAAAACAGCACCTTTTTGCGGTCCATATTATAGAACGCGCCCCTATGCTCGTCTCCCTCGCGGCGGCGCACTTCCATTTCCTTTTCATAGCAGGCGCGGCAGAGCTTCTTTTTATAGCGTATATCCTTACCGCATTTCACGCAATTGAGGGGCAGACGCTTAGCCGTCTTTTTATCGTAAAAATAGAGAACGCTCTTGTCCGATTTCAAGGTATACGCCACAGGCTCTTCTATTACCTCATAGTGCATACGCAAAAGCCTGTCGGCTGTATAGTAGCCGTGGGCGGCGGCGTTCTTGACGCTCATTCTCTCAATGACCGAGCCGCTGTCAAGTGTCATAGTGTCCTTTCGGGAGTTGGGAAAATACCAGGTTTCGGGGGGAGCTTCCACAACTCTGTCGGGAGCGAAATAGTATATAACGCTTCCGTCGGGAGCTATATCGTAAGCCACGGGGTCGCCCGAGGGCATAAGGTGCATTTTGGAAAGTGTATGTCTTGTCAGATATTTTTTCTCATTAGCCTCGGCGCTTCCTACCTGCTTTATCTTAGCGCCTGAGCGAAGTATCATTTCGTTATTCAAGGTTGCCTCCAAAAAAATAATTCCAAACTTTATTATATCATATTTGCACCTCTATGTCAAGGAAAGACGGCGGTTTTTCGCGTTAATTTTACGAAAATTAATAGATGCCGTACAGATAAAAACACCGCTTTTTCAATCCAAAAAGACAGTAGAAGCGGTGTTTTGTGTATTGATTGGCTATTTTAATTGAGGGAGCCCCTTTATAAATTCTCCGAGCTGTCGGCGGTCATCTCAGAAGAAGCATTTTCCGCAGTATCTTCCGCACAAGCTTCTTCAGCATCAGCTTGAGCAGATACAGCGCCGCTATCAGCGCCAGCTTCTTCATTATCTTCAGCGTTAATTTCCTTATCAGCTTTTTCAACATACATTTCCCTTTCTTCCTCGGGCATAACCTCTACGAAAGCGGCTATGGCGCACTCTATCATATCGTCATCGGGCTCGAGAACGGTAACGTGCTGAAGCCATACGCCCGGAGCGGATATTATTTTTGTAATAATATTATCGTGTTTACCCGCAAATTTTATAAGCTCATAGCCAAGTCCCATAATAAAGGGAGTAAGCAACAGCTTTACGCCTACGCGGATAATTACGTATTTTGTGGTTTCCAACAGCTCGGGATTTTTGGTTACTATCAAAAAGACGGGGTCGATAAAGAACGAAACGAAAATTCCCACGATAAGCATAAGGATAAGGAACGACGTTCCGCATCTGGGGTGAAAGCGTCTCTCTTTACGCACGTTCTCGACCGTCAGCTTGTTTCCATGCTCGTAGCAGAATATGGTCTTATGCTCCGCGCCGTGGTATTTAAAGGTACGGCGAATGTCTTTCATAAGGCTGACAAGCAGCATATACGCCACAAGGACTACAATTCGGAGAACGCCCTCAAACACCGATTTTACAAAGGAGTTGAGAATATCGTTGCCCGTTATGCTTTCGGGAAGCAGAGGACTGCACCAGCCGTAAACCAGCACGGGCAGGGCTATAAACAGACCCACCGACAGAGCAACGCCCAGCACCGACGCTATAAGCATAACACCTGTTGTCAAGGACGAGCTTTCCTTTTTGTCTTTTTTGCCGCCTTTATTTTTTTCGCTGTGGGGTTTTTCTTCCTTAGCGATATTTTCCACAGGAGCTTCGCCGTCAGCAGCCTCGGCGGGAGCTTCGGCTACCACGGGCTCGGCAGGGGGTTCGGCTTCTGCGCTCACACTCTGCTTCTTAGCCGCTTTTTTTGCCCTCTTAGCCGCCTTTTTAGCTTCCTTTTCCCGTCTCAGCTCTTCCTCAGCGGCTTCAAGCCCCGATATCTCAGCTGAGCGCATAAGGCTCTTATAGCCCGTTATCATTGACGAGATAAAGGCGTACACTCCGCGGATAACAGGTAGCTTTGCCACCTTGGGGGCGGGCTTTTCCTGCGTTCTCCACTTTTCAAGTATCATCTTGCCCTTGGGGTCACGAACAGCCATTGCCGTCATCTTCGGACCTCTCATCATTATACCCTCTATGAGCGCCTGACCGCCGATAGAGGTCTTTTTACATTCATTCTTGCATTTTTTACTCAAAACAATCCTCCAAACAAGCTAAAGCTTATTTCCACAGTCTGATTTTGCCGTTACCGTCAAAGTACCAATATCCGTCATAGGCGGTATCGGCGGTTGGCTCGGTCTCGGAATAGATATACATTCTCGCTTCTAAAAGGCTTTCATTTCTTGAAAAAATCTTGCCGTCAAGCAAAGCGTCTATATTCGCTTCGCTGCCGTGAAAATACACCGCAACGATAGGCGCGCCGAAAAACGCGCTGTCGTTTATCGCCTCTATACTGTCATACATAAATATTGCTTCAAGGGAGGCGCAATCGTCAAAGGCGTTTTCGTCAACTACCTTTACGCTTTCCGGCAGACTCACCACCTTAAGCCCCGATGAGGTAAACGCCTCGGCGGATATGCTCTCGATACCCTCGGCAAAGGCTATCTCGGTAAGACCAGTACAGCCCAGGAACGCCTTTTCTCCCACCTGTGTCAGCTTGCCCTCAACCGTTATGCTTATATCCGCGCAGCCCTTGAAGGCTTCGTTTCCGATAACGGTTATACTCTCGGGCAGAATAATGCGGTAGATTTCCTCGGATGAAAGTCCTGAAAATACACCGTCGCCTATTGCCGTTACCTTATATCCCCCCATCTCCGAGGGCAGTCTCAGCTCGCCCTCTCTTTGCTTAAGACCTGTTATAACAGTAGTCTTTCCGTCAGATGCGGGTGTGTGCTCGTATAGGTTTTCGGGGTTGCTCCACTTAGCCGTAAGGGTCATATCCTCGTATACCTTTTCGGAAAAGCTCCACTGAAGCTTTCCGTTATACCAGCCCATAAATATCCATCCCTCTTTTTCGGGAGCTTCGGGCTCGTTTACGGTAGTTCCCTCTTTTACGAGCTTTGGCTCTATTTCGGTACCGCCCGCCGACACAAAGGTGACGGTATAAAATTTCGCGGCGGTCTCCTCGGTATCCCCCGCCCCCTCTTTATCCTTACACGCGGTAAATGCGCACAGGGCAAGCAAAAGGGCAAGGACGCATATAAATATTTTCTTCAACTTCAATATAATTTCCTCCGTTAAGCTAAAACAAACAGTTATTACAAATATTATAGTATTTTTTTTCACGTTTGTCAACGGAGTATGCGAAAAAGTCACACCGAGTACAAAATTTTTAAATATTTATCAAAATCCCTCTTTCTTTCCCCGAAGCCGCCACAGAAGCTTACGGAGAAGCTCTACGGGGAAGACCGACAGGGAGAGCAGAAGGGTAAAGCCCAGCTCCTCGGCAAGAAGCGGCATAGTTCTCAGCACGCTTCCCCCAAGATATACGAAAAGAAGCTGAACGGCGCAGATAAGAGCCATTATAAAAATAAATATCTTATTTTTAGATATACCCGCAAAGAGCTTTAAGCGGTCGGTTCTCGTATTAAAGCAGTTAAATACCGAAGTAAAAATGAAAAGAGCAAAAAACGCCGTTAGGTGGCATAGCCCGCCCCGTGCGCTTCTGAAGCGAACGGATATATCGGGAGAGAGAAGAAACGCCATACAAAGAGCCACCGTAAAGCCGCCCAGTATCACTATCTGATTTATCATATACCTGTTCAGTATAGGCTCGTCACGCCTTTTCGGGCGTTCCCGCATACAAGACGGCAGAGGGGCTTCCCCCGCAAAGGCAAGACCGCCGAGAGTGTCCATAATAATGTTTATCCAGAGCATCTGCACCACGGTAACGGGGGCTTCCACTCCCACAAAAGGTCCTATCATAGAAACCCCCACGGCGCAAAAGTTCATTGTAAGCTGTAAGGTTATAAATTTACGTATGCTCTTAAAAATATTTCTGCCGTAAAGCACCGCCTTGGCGATAGACGATAGATTGTTGTCAAGTATTATTATATCTCCCGCTTCCTTTGCCACGTGAGTACCCGACCCCATTGCAAAGCCGATGTCGGCAAGCTTCAGAGCGGGAGCGTCGTTTATTCCGTCGCCCGTCATTCCCACCACAAGCTCCTCGCTTTGGGCTATTCGGACGAGTCGGCTCTTATCCGAGGGCAATGCCCTTGCCACCGCCGCAAGCCGCGGAAGTATTCCCTTTACCGCCCTATCGTCCATTGCCGACAGCTCCTCTCCCGATAGCACGGCGGTCTGCTCTGAGTTGAGTATTCCCGTTGACCGAGCGATAGCGGCGGCGGTCTCCTTGCTGTCTCCCGTTATCATTACCACCTGTATGCCCGCTCCCTGAAGCTCGGACACCGACTGCTTTGCCTCGCTTCTTATCTTATCTGTCAGCAGGACGGCGCAGATAAAGGTAAGCTCCCCGAAGTCTCCGCCCCCGGGCATTCGGTCGCCCTCGGCTAAAAATATCACCCGTCCCCCCGAGGCGGTCATAGAATTTATTTTTTTGAGAAAGGAATAAGAGGTTTTTGCAAACGGGTATCTTTCCCCTCTCTCGGAATAGGCATAGCGTATATAGGGCAAAAGCCTTTCGGGCGCGCCCTTTACAAGCACCGCCGCTGACGCCCCCGAAAGCTTTACAGCCGAATATTTATTTGAGCTGTCAAAGCGTATTCTTTCAGTTACCCGCGCGCCCCTTGGGCATACGCCTTTTTTCACCGATGCCGTAAGCGCCCTGTCGGTGGCGTTTCCGCCAACGGCGCCGCCCTCGGTCATTTTCGCTTCGCTGTTATATACGCAGGACAGGGCGTAAAGCTCCGACAGCTTATCCGACCCCCTCTTTAGCTCCGAAAACGAGCCGTATTCCTCGCCCCTTGCCGAAAGTATAGCCCCCACGCCCATTTTCCCCTCTGTCAGGGTGCCCGTTTTGTCGGTAAAAAGGATATTCATGCTTCCCGCCGCCTCTATTCCCACAGGCTTTCTGACAAGAACGTTATCCTTTATCATTCTCTTGATATTTGCCGACAGCACTACGGCTATCATCATAGGAAGCCCCTCGGGAACTGCCACCACGATAACCGTAAGTCCAAGCATAAAGGCGTGTAAGAGCTTTTCAAAAAGGTAGGGCATATCCCGAAGCTTCATCATTATCAGCTCAAGATTCCCCCCGCTTCCAATGACGAAATTATTGAAAAGATATGCAAGCGCCACCAAGACCGCCGCAATATAGCCGAGGCGGCTTATCTGCTTTGCCAGCACCGAAAGCCGCACCTTAAGGGGACTTTCGCGGGTGTCCTCCTGCACCTCCTTGGATATCTGTCCGAGAAAGGTGCTGTCTCCCACGGCGAATATGCGAAGCGCCGCTTCTCCCGAAAGCACGGAACACCCCCTCAGGGCGGTGTTTTTTTCGTTAGGTCCTTTACCCGATATAGCCGAGGGGAATTTTTCCACCTCGCGGCTCTCTCCTGTCATTGCCGATTGGTCTACCCTTAAAGAGCCGTCTATAACGTAGCCGTCGGCGGGTATTCCCTCGCCCGCTCCCACAAGGACTATATCGCCCACCACCACATCTGACACAGGCAGAGAGCGTATCTGTCCGTCACGTATGACCCTTACGTCGGCTTTGCCGCATTCCTCCGAAAGTCTGTCAAACGCCGCCTCGCTTCCTCTCTCCGAAAGTGTGGATATGAGAGTAGCAAGAAACACCGATATGCCTATTCCCACGGTCTCAAGTATATCTCCGCCCCAGAAAACGAAAAACAGATTGACCCCCAGGGCAATAAGCAAAATTCTTATAACAGGGTCGTTAAGATTTGAAAAAAAGTGAGCTATAATGCCCTTTTTCTTCTGCTTGCTCATTATATTTCTTCCGTTTTTTTCAGCCGAGGCTCTCGCCTCTTCCTCGGTAAGTCCCGCGTATTTTCTCCGCTCCTCGGTTCTCTCAACAGTTTTCATAGCTCCACCCCGTAAATTCATTCCTTAAAATATATGTTTTTTCGGGGGCTATAATGATAGGTGTCAGCCACAAAATTGCGCTCTGCTCCCCTTTTACAAAAAAGCATTGAAAAAAATCGAAATTGATGTTATAATAGTTTTTGAAATAAGACAAAAGGAAGCTACTATGAAAACAGACCGCTATCTGAAAGAAAATACCCACTCACTGCGGGGGAAGACCATAGCGATAGGCGGCTCTACGGGGGGACTTGGCAGAGAGCTTTGCAAATATCTTGCCGACCTTGGCGCCGGTCTTGTGCTTCTCGACCGAAACGAAGAGCGCTCACAAGCCCACCGCCGCGAGCTTTTGGCATCTCACGGCAACATTTCGGTGGAATGTATCAATCTATGCCTTGACGAGCCCGCCTCGGTCAGCGCTGCGGCAGAGAAGCTTAAAGGACTTCCCATAGATATATTTATCAGCAACGCGGGGGCATACAGTATTCCGAGAAAAATATGCGACAGCGGATTTGACAACGTGTTTCAAATAAATTTCGTGTCGCCTTACGTACTTATCTCCGAGCTTTTGCCCACCCTCAGAGAACGTCAGGGCCGTGTGGTGATAGTGGGAAGCATCGCCCACAGATATTCAAGCTCCGACCCGTCGGACATTGATTTTTCCACAAGAAAAAAGGCATCTCTTGTTTACGGAAATTCCAAAAGATACCTTATGTTCTGTCTTGCCGAGCAATTTAAAAATGAGCCCTGTGTAGGCTTTGCTCTTACCCACCCCGGCATAACCTTTACAAACATAACCGCACACTATCCCAAGCTTATCTTCGCTCTCATCAAGCGCCCTATGAAAATAATCTTTCCAAAGCCCCACCGCGCTTGTCTTTCGGTGCTTGCGGGAGTATTTGAGGACACCTGTGGCTGTGAGTGGATAGGTCCGTCACACTTTGATATATGGGGAAGCCCCAAAAAGAAAAAGCTTCGCGGAATTAGCGCGAAGGAGCTTGAATATTTCGCCAAATGGAACGCAGAATGCGCCGAAAGGAAAGAAAATGCTGAAAAAGGCTTATCTTGAAATAACCAACGAATGTAATCTTGCCTGTACCTTTTGCCACGGCACTCGCCGTCCTATCGGGTATATGACAAAAGAGGAATTTACCGCCGCCGCGCGAGAGCTTCGCGGCCATACCGAATATCTTTATTTTCACCTTATGGGCGAGCCTCTGCTCCACCCTCTCCTCGGTGAATTTCTCAATATTGCCCACGGTCTCGGCTTTAGGGTGATCATAACTACCAACGGCACGCTTCTGCGCGAAAAGGGGGATATTCTGCTTTCCTCTCCCGCGCTCCACAAGGTAAGTATTTCGCTTCACGCATACGAATCCAACTGCCTTGATATGACCATTGACGAATATCTTGGTGCTTGCTTCGATTTCTGCCGAGCCGCCTCGGAGCAGTCGGTCATCTCCGTAATGCGTCTGTGGAACGTAGGGGGAGAGGACACGCAAAACGGCTACATTCTGTCAAAAATGAAAGAGTATTTTCGTGCGCCGTGGCAAGATGTGCGAAAGGGCTATCGCCTCTTGGACAGGGTATTCCTTGAATACGGTGACAAATTCGATTGGCCCGACGAGGATGCGGCGGTGCTATCCGACTGCCATTCCTGTTACGGACTGAGAGACCAAGTGGGCGTGCTGTGTGACGGCACTGTTGTTCCCTGCTGTCTCGATGCAGACGGCGTTATAGCTCTCGGCAATATTTTTGAGAAACGCCTTTCGGATATTCTTGAGCAGCCCCGCGCCCTGTCTTTGCGCCGCTCCTTCGAGACCCGTTGCATCAAAGAGCCCCTTTGTCTGCGTTGCGGCTTCGCCGTACAAAGGGTGAGGTAGTTTGCGATAATTTTTGGTGCTGAGCCATTTACCGTTCATTGAAAGGTGTCTGTAAAAATTTGCTTAGTATGTCATTCCTTTTGCCTGTCGGCAAAAGCCACGAACTTAAGTTCGTGGCTATCATACAATCAATCAAGCTGTCATCCTGAACGGACGAACCTCCTTTGACTTTTCAGTATCTTATCTTAAAGTAATATTCCCCTTCAAATATAATTATCCCAATAAAAATCCTCTCGGCAGAGTAAGCAAAAATTCACTTACTCCACCGAGAGGCTCTCTTTTTCTCAAATATTCATTCCGCATTCTTCATTCTGCATTCCGCATTTTCAAAGTTGCAGTCTTTTATTTTCCCGTCATATATTTTACGTATTCCCTGTATGTTTGGGAAATCGTGGGGCAACATAAGATATGGGTCTTTAGGCAGGGTTATCCCCTCTGCTCTCGACAGGCAGACCGCCACAAACTGGGAGCAGGTAAATTTCAGCTCCCTGCGCCATACTATACCGAGACGCATAAGAGG
Organism: Eubacteriales bacterium; assembly: GCA_045653705.1. Classification (GTDB taxonomy): domain Bacteria; phylum Bacillota; class Clostridia; order Oscillospirales; family CAG-272; genus HGM12713. The sequence continues at coordinate 26,304 of JAZOMG010000042.1, forward strand.
CGCGCTTAAAAAGCTGTATTTCGCTCTGTCATAATTATCCATACAGAAATCCACCTGCGCCTTTATACGCTCATAATCCTCGTCGCTGACGTCTATTTCAAAAAGAGCGCAGTTACATTCGGGAAAACGGGCAAAGACAAAGGTATGGATATCCTCAACCATTACACCGCCTATAAGAAAATTGTAGAGTCTGCGGCGGGCATAGCTGTAGAATTTATCCGTTTCGGGAGTAAGCGCCAAAGACGCGTGAGTATACGTGCCGTGAGTAAAGGTATGCACTATTCTCGACGTCACGGTTTTGGTTTTTGCGAGTAAAACGTATACCTGCTTCATATTCTCCCCCTTAAAATTTCTTTTGTCTGTTAATTATAACATATAAACAAAATTTTTTCAATGTTCCTCGGAAATATTTATAGCTTAATTTTTACTTTTTCAGCGGAAAGTTTTTCCGTATATCTTGAAATGAAAAAAAATATGTGATATAATGTTTCCGTACTAAACAAACCCGAAAGGCGGCAATTATGAGCATTAGAATCGGCATTTACGGCTACGGAAATCTCGGAAGAGGAATTGAAAACGCTATAAAGCAGAATAAGGATATGTCTCTTGTGGCGGTATTTACACGCAGAGACCCAAAGACACTTAAAATATCCACCGAGGGAGCAGAGGTCTGCCACGTAAGCCGGGTTGACGAATATATAGGAAAAATAGACGTTATGATACTTTGCGGCGGCAGCGCCACCGACCTGCCCGAGCAGACACCCGAGCTTGCGAAAAAATTCTCGGTGGTTGACAGCTTTGACACCCACGCACGAATCCCCGAGCATTTTGCCAACGTGGACGCGGCGGCAAAAGCGGGCGGTAACACCGCTATGATATCGGTAGGCTGGGACCCCGGTATGTTCTCCCTTAACCGTCTTTACGCGGGGGCTATTCTCCCCGACGGCGAGGACTACACCTTTTGGGGTAAGGGTGTAAGCCAAGGTCACTCGGACGCTATACGCAGAATCGAAGGTGTGGCTGACGCTAAACAGTATACTATACCCGTGGAAGAGGCTCTTGAAGCCGTAAGAAGCGGCGTATGCCCCAAGCTCACCGCAAGACAGAAGCACACAAGAGAATGCTTTGTGGTAGCCAATGAGGGCGCGGACCTTGCCCGCATTGAGAAGGAAATAAAGGAAATGCCCAACTACTTTGCCGATTACGACACCACGGTGCATTTTATTTCGGCTGAGGAACTGAAGCGCCACCACAGCGGTATTCCCCACGGGGGCTTCGTTATAAGAACGGGTAAGACAGGCAAGGAGCTTGAGCATAACCACGTTATCGAATACAGCTTGAAGCTCGATTCTAATCCCGAATTTACCGCCTCTGTCATCGTTGCCTACGCAAGAGCTGTGGGCAGACTTTCCCGCGAGGGCTCTGTTGGCTGTAAAACGGTATTTGACATCCCCCCCGCATACCTGTCTTCCAAGAGCTATGAGGAGCTTATATCCACCCTGTTGTAAGCCTCGTGCACTGTTTTTCAAAAAAATTGAGAAAATCTATTGAAAAAAAGCATTTTTTGTGATATAATACTGTGTTGTATGGTTTAATTTAAACCTATTCCGTGTAACAAATTTTTGCTTTACATTAAGGAGAATAACTTTTATGAGTCGTATGATAGGAACCGTATCCCGCGGCGTGAGAGCGCCTATAATAAAGAGCGGTGATAATATTGTTGATATCGTTACCGATTGCGTGCTTGAAGCAGCTAAGTCCGATGGCTTTGAGCTTCGCGACAGAGACGTTGTCGCTATGACAGAGGCTATTGTGGCAAGAGCGCAAGGCAACTATGCTACGGTTGACGATATAGGAAACGACGTTCGCGCAAAGCTCGGCGGCGAGACTGTGGGCGTCATATTCCCCATATTCTCACGTAACCGCTTCGCTATCTGTCTGCGCGGTATAGCAAAGGGAGCTAAAAAGATAGTTCTTATGCTCAACTACCCCTCTGACGAGGTCGGCAACCATCTTATCAGCCTTGACCTTGTTGACGAAAAGGGCGTTAATCCCTACTCCGACGTGCTGACTCTTGAAAAATACCGTGAGCTTTTCGGCTACGAGAAGCATATCTTCACAGGTATGGATTACGTCGCTTACTACGAGGAGCTTATCAGAGGCTGCGGCGCGGATTGCGAGATAGTTTTCGCTAACAACCCCAAGGCTATCCTTAACTATACGAAGAACGTTATCTGCTGTGACATACACACAAGAGCGCGCACCAAGAGAATACTCCGCGCGGCAGGAGCTGAGAAGGTATTTGGACTTGACGAGATACTGAACGCCCCCGTAAACGGAAGCGGTTACAATGAAAACTACGGTCTGCTTGGCTCTAACAAGGCAACAGAAGATCAGGTAAAGCTGTTCCCCCGCGAATGTCAGCCTGTTGTTGACGCTATTCAGAAAAAGCTCTTTGACGCTACGGGCAAGAATATAGAGGTTATGGTATACGGCGACGGCGCGTTCAAGGACCCCGTTGGAAAGATATGGGAGCTTGCAGACCCCGTTGTATCGCCCGCATACACCAAGGGACTTGAGGGAACACCCAACGAGCTGAAGCTGAAGTATCTTGCGGACAACGATTTTGCCGACCTCAAGGGCGAAGAGCTTCGCGAGGCTATAAAGGACAAGATCAAGGCAAAGGACAGCGACCTGTTCGGTCAGATGGCATCCGAGGGAACGACCCCCAGACGTCTCACCGACCTTATCGGCTCTCTTTGCGACCTGACATCAGGCTCAGGCGACAAGGGTACGCCTATCGTCCTCATTCAGGGATATTTCGATAACTATACTGCTGAATAATTGATGTAGAATGGGACCGAGTTATTTAACTCCCCCAACATCAACAAAAATACCGCTTCTACTACCTTGCAAAAGTAGAAGCGGTATTTTTATTATAATTATACATCTTACTTTTCTTGACCGTCTCAATATCTAATATGTCATCACCGAGCCTTTTCGCATTTAATTATCCTTTTCTCGAATTTATAAGGGCGGTGAGTATTTCCGCAGTATCTACACGGGTCAGCTTCTCCATAGGTGATATGCTTCCGCCGCTGGCGGTGAGAATACCCATATAATTAAGAGAATAGATACTGGGCGCAGCCCAAGCGGGAATTTCAGAGGCATCGGAAAAGCTTGGCGTTACGGTAGGTGTGGGGGCGTTTATCATATTGGCGAGAATACACGCCGCCTCGGCGCGGGTTATTGCCCTTTCGGGATAGAAGCAAAGCGCACCCACTCCGTCAAGCTCGCCCTTTATATATCCAAGCTCGTAGGCCGCTCCCACGTAATCCCTTGCCGCATCCGAAATACTGCTGTCATCGGCAAAGACCGTCTTGTCAACGTCGGTCATCTCTCTCATTCCCAGAGAATTCATAGCCATAACCACAAAGTCCTGTCTTGAAACGGTCTTGTCGGGATCAAAATAAATACTGCCGCCTGTCTGTGTACCGCTCATAATTCCCTCTTCGGTCATAGTAAGGGCGGCGTTATAGCCCCGATTTCCTACCATATCGGCGTAGGCTACCGAGGTCTTGGGCTTTGACACGGTCAGCGTCACGGTAGCGGACGCGCTGTAATTGCCGTATTTGTCTCTTGCCACGTATGTAAACTCATCCTTGCCCGAATAGCCGCCGGCAGGGGTATAGGCATACTCTCCCGTGTTTTTATCGGTAAGAATAAGAGAGCCCGATTTGGGATAGGACACTATCTCAATTACCGTCTCGTCACCCTCGGGGTCATAGCAAGGAAGCGTGCCGTAAAGGGTCACGTTACGGTGAGTGCTTACGTTCAGATAATTATTAGATGCCGAGCTGAGGGTGGGGCACTGATTGAAGCTATCCAGAATATAAAGATTACATTCCATATCTACGGGCGAGCCATTAACGCTGAATCTGAAGGATGAATTCTTTATATCCGCTCCGCTCGGGATATACACAAGCTCCGACAGGCTGGAGCCGCCTATGGTAAGTCCGCTTGTAACCACTGTATTTCCAAGCCTCAGCTCGCCGTCGGTCATAGGCGGCGCTTTGGTGACCGTAACGCTGTCTATTCTTGAAAGATTCATAGCTCTCATAAAATCGTCTCTGTCAAAGCTGACCCCGTTACCCGAAAGTCCTGCCATTGCCATATCGCTTTGCTCCGCAAGAACGTAAAGGCCTACGGAAACGGGGGCGCTTTCAGCCGCCGCCACATTAAGACTAAGGGGAAAAATAAGCGCCGACGACAGCAATACTGCGCCCGAAATACCTGAAATAAGCTTTTTAATATTCATAAATTCTGCTCCTTCGTTAACATTCGATTTTCCTATTATAATTTTATATGCGGACGCGCCGTATTATGACAAAGATAAAAATATGAGAAAAGAAAATTTATTGACTTTTTTCCGAAAAAAGATTATAATATAGGTGTACGAAAGGAGCGGATATGGAAGATTTGAGATTTAGCTGTTGCTTTACAGGACACAGACAAATCCCCGTGGAGCATATGGAAGCTATTTACCGTGAGCTTGACCGAGTTCTGGATATACTTATCCGCTCGGGAGTTGACCGATTTCTGGCAGGGGGCGCATTGGGCTTTGATACGCTGGCGGCGCTGACTGTTCTTGACAAAAAAGAAAAATACCCCCACATCCGACTTGAGCTGTGTGTTCCCTGCCGAGGGCAGGACAGCAAGTGGAGTGAGGCGGACAAGCAAAATTACAGATATATATACGAGAACGCCGACAAGGTGACGGTGCTTAATGAAAATTACACGCCCTACTGTATGCACCAGCGAAACCGCTATATGGTTGATAACAGCGATTACTGCGTTGCGTATTGCACCGAATCGAGGGGCGGAAGCGCGTATACGGTGGAGTACGCCCAAAAAAGCAGAATTAAGGTTATAAACCTTGGACAGAGGCTTTTTTCGGATAATTCATAATAATATTTTATAAAGAAGCGGACTGTTGCACTAAGGATATATTGCACAAATCTTGGAAATGAGAAAGGCTCCCTTGTGTAAAGGGAGCTCCGCCGAAGGCGGTGAGGGATTGTTTTTGACATATTTTTTATATTTTACAACCCCTCCGTCTCGCTTCGCGAGCCACCTCCCCTTACACAGGGGAGGCTTTTTATGCAATATTACTTGAATGCAACAGCCCCTTCTTTATTATATTCGCAGTGCTGATAGTTTCAAAAGCTTTAGCTATGCTGAGATTATGTATCCGAGCAAATGGATGAAACAAGTAGTCTTTCCAAATATGAGAGTGGAAAAACTAACAAAAAGCCTTCCCCAGCGGGGAAGGTGGCTGAGCGTAGCGAAGTCGGATGAGGAGAGCGCTCCTTGCGTATATACGTCTTGCTCTCCTCATCCACCACTTCGTGGTCCCCTAATGTTTGCTTAGCAAACTTTACACGAAGCGAAGCGGAGTATGCTCCCCGCTGGGGAAGGCTATGAATAGTTGCCACATCTGTGGCGATAGGCGGTTATTGCAAGCCAACAGCACAGCTAATGGCCATGACTCAATTACCTTTGAAGTCTCGGTTTAAATCTCAAAGCTTTTCCTTGGCGACCACCAGCATAAGCTTTATTCTGTTCTCCTGATTTACCTTAGTAGCTCCGGGGTCGTATTCTATGTCTACCACGTTGAGCCTTGGGTCGAGACGTCTTACCTTATTTATCATTCCCTTTGCCGCTACGTGACAGGGCAGACAGCCAAAGGGCTGAACGATAACTATATTCTCATATCCGTGGTCGGCAAATTCAAGCATCTCAGCGGCAAGATACCAGCCCTCGCCCATACTGTTCCCGATGCCTATAACACCCTCTGCGCGCTTCTTCAGGTCGTTTACGCGCTCAGGCGGCACGAATGCGGGATTTGCCTCGATAGCCGATATAAGGATATCCTCCATCTTGAACATATATTTCATCGCTATCTCTAATATCAGCCGCTTTATCTTGCTTCCGCCGTAAAGCCGCAGATCCTCAAGAGCGCCGTTGGTCTTGTATATTCCAAAGCCGAGAATACTTGGCACGTATACCTCGCAATCCTGCTCGGCAAGGAACTCCTCAAGATGGTTGTTGCCCGCCGCGGAATATTTGAGGAACAGCTCTCCGATAACCGCCACCTTGACCTTTTTGGTCTTTTTTATCTCAATGGCGGCAAACTCGTCGGCAATAGCCTTAAGATTCTTCTTCATAGCGCCTACCGAATAGCCGCGACCCTTGGAAAAGCCCTCGCCTATCTTCGCCGTCCACTTATCCACAAGGGCATCTGTCTCGCCCCTGTTTACCTCGTAAGGTCTTATCTGATTGCTTACTATCATTATCATATCGCCGTAGATAAGGCCCGCCAGCGCCATAAGAAGAGACACGGGTGTGAGGTTTATTCCCGAATTAAGCTCCAAGCCCCAGATATTGGCGGAGA
>JAZOMG010000043.1:0-2702 GCA_045653705.1 Eubacteriales bacterium
ATGAGCTTTACCGAAGCAGCTATCTTCGAATATGCCTTTCGCCTTGGATTAAGGTTGGCGATGGAAACGCTACAAGATACTGAATAAAGCATAGCGGCAAGGACATAAAAATCCTTGCCGCTAAATTATTATTTTCCAAACACAACGGTTACGGTCGTGCCGATGCCGAAGTCGCTTTCAATGGAAAGCTCCGCACCGGAAATAGCGCAGATATGCTTAACGATGGCAAGACCAAGGCCTGTTCCACCGATACGCTTGGAGTGGGATTTATCGACACGATAGAAGCGCTCGCAAAGACGAGGTAAATGCTCCTTCTCAACACCAATGCCCGTATCCTTGACTTGCAGACAAACGCCTGTATCTGTGTCGGTAATCGAAATTGTTACCGAGCCACCGTCCTTGTTATACTTGATGGCATTTGAAACAAGATTTTCAACAAGCTCAAATATCATAGTTTGATCGGCAGTAAGCTTTGCCGAGCCAACAATAGTAGCGGTGATATTTCTGCTTTGGGATTTTTCCGAAAGTCCGTCGAGAACCTCTTTTGCAATATCTTCGAGAGCCACCTCGGAAAGAACTCTCTTCGGTGCATCTCCGCTTTCAATTTTTGAAAGCATAAGCATATCCGAAATAAGAGAGCCGAGTCTGAGGCTTTCTTTATAAATTCGTCCGAGCTGTTTCTTTGAAGCATCGTCAATGCCGTCCTTGTTCATAAGAACCTCGGCAAATCCCTGCATTACCGTAATAGGTGTTTTCAACTCATGAGAAGCGTTGGCAAAGAAATCGCTTTTTTGCTTCTGAATAAGCTTCTCTTGTGTAATATCCGTTACGATAAGGATTGCGGCAATCTCATCGGAAATCGCATCGTCGGTTGCCTTACTGATGACCACGGAAAGCTCCATTCCGTTATAAGAGCAGGTAAAGGCGTGATCCTCTCCCAAATGGCTTGAAATATTTTCGTATATTTCAAGGTTCTCAATTAAGAAGATCAAATCCCTTCCGATGTCACGATGCGTACCGTTAAACAATGAAAACGCACTCTTGTTAGCAAATACAATTCTCTTTGTAGAATCAAGCGCAATAATGCTTTGCGATACGTTATCAAGCACAGTAGTCAGCTTGACTTTCTCACCGTCTGCAATACGAATATGACTATGAATGTTTGAATTCAGCTCGTTTATCTGATTGAGTACGGCAAAAAGCTCAGGCTCACTCATATCGGTTTTAATGGGAACATACTCTCCGCCGTTCAAGCTTTTTAGGCTATCACCGATTTCGGTAACCTTTGAAGATACGCTCTGCGAGAGAATATTTGAAAGAACAAAAGAAATGACCAAGGATACCACAAGTACCACAATGAGCAGCGGAACGAGAGCGGTTATGTAAGAAGTGACTTGACTGCTTCTTACGGCAAGACGAAGAATAAGCTCTGTGCCGTCAGAAAGCGTTGTTTTGACCGCATAGTAGGTCATATCGCATTTGATGGTATCGGAATATCTCTCAACGGCAGTTGGATTTCCGGTTATGGCGTTTATGATTTCCTCTCTGTCGGCGTGGTTTTCAAGCTCGGCGGTGGTATCACTTTCATAAAGTACGTTAGCGTCAATATCGAAAACGGTAATACGAAGGTCGGGATCGTCCTTATATTGACCGAAAAAAGAGAAATCGCTTTTTTCATTCATAAGAGCAGCCGCAAGCTCGGTTTCTTCCTTCAACCGTTCATTTACCACATTCTTGGTGTTTAGGTTAACGGCAACAAGACCGAAAGCAAACATCAAAAGAACCGAAACGAGAGTAACTGCAAAGAATCGGTAGAATATCTTCTTTTTCATTTTGTATCAAAGCGATAACCGATACCGCGCACGGTAACGATCACATCGCCGCCTCCACATTCCGTTATTTTGTCGCGGAGCTGAGAAATATGTATATCAAGCGTTCTCGTTTCGCCCATATAGCTTTCTCCCCAAACCTCACGGAACAGCTCTTCACGAGGGGTGGTAACGCCTGCACGTGCAATCAGCATTTTGAGAAGCTTATACTCCTTCAAGGTGAGTCCCAAATCGTGCCCTTCATAAAAGACCTTGTAAACGTTGTTGTCAATTACAAATCCCTTCTGATTGGTAACGTAAAGGTTCGCGCGGCGAATGTTGGTTTTGATACGTGCGATAAGCTCAAGCACCGAGAATGGCTTGGTCATATAATCGTCAGCACCCTTATTTAGTCCTTTTACAGCACTTATTTCATCGGACTTTGCACTTACAATAATAACTGGGATTTTTTCGTCAATCTCGCGGATCTTTGTTAGAATCGTATATCCGTCCATATCGGGAAGCATAATATCAAGAATTATAAGGCTTGGACGAGCCTTTTCAAAAGAGTGGAAAAAGTCCTTACCGTTCTCAAACATTTTGGTAAGGAATACTCCTTCAAAAGCTCCTTCGTATAATTCTCTTATACCTTCATCGTCTTCAACTATATAGATAATTTCATCCATTAATACTTTTGATGTACCCCCGTTTCGTTATATTTCGTCCACTCTGCAACGTTCACAGCGTGGTCGCCGATTCTTTCGAGATACTTCGCAACCATCATAAGCTCAATAGCTTGGTCGCCGTTTCTGCCGTCCTTTTTGATAAGCTCAATAAGATCGGTCTTTACCGCAAGAAACATATCGTCCATCTGATCGTCAAGAGCGATTACCT
>JAZOMG010000044.1:0-82835 GCA_045653705.1 Eubacteriales bacterium
ACTGCACAAACGGCGATCTCCTCATCCGTCACTCGCAAGCTCGTGCCACCTTCTCCGCTGGAGAAGGCTTATAGTTAGAGCCGCATTTGCGGCGGCATGGCAACCCTCGCAAGTGGAAAATTATTCGACGAGCCTATAGGCTCAGCGTGTGGAATGCCCCAAGGGGGCTATCGCAAGCCACCAGCACGGCTGGTGGTCATGACTTTATTATATAAATAAAACGAACCCTCTCGGTAGCGTAGCAGCCATCCGAGAGGGTTCTACATTAGAAAAGCTTACAAGTCTTAATTTGTCTAAGGTCGAGCCTTTAAATCACTATTTGCAATGTTTTCTTTGTGCTACTTTCTTTTTTAAAAGAAAGTAGCAATAAACCAATTTTAACTATCATTCCACCGTAACCGACTTTGCAAGGTTTCTCGGTCTGTCGATGTCACAGCCGCGAAGCACTGCCGCCTCGTAGGCAAGGACCTGAACCGCTGTAAGAGAAGCGAACAGCGTCGCCGCCGCGCTTTCTATGGGCAGGCGTATAACGGCATCTGCCGATGCTTCGGCATTTTTGGCATCTTCTCTGCACAGAAGTATAACGTATGCGCCGCGGCTTCTGACCTCCCGCACGTTGCTTTCCGTTTTGTCGTACAGAGCTTCCTCGGTTGATATTGCGATAACGGGCGTATCTTCCTCAATAAGGGAGATAGTACCGTGCTTCAGTTCTCCCGCGGCATAAGCCTCGGCGTGGATATAGGATATTTCCTTAAGCTTCAGCGCGCCCTCCTCGGACATAGCGTAGTCTCTGCCTCTGCCGATAAAGAACACGTGTTCCTTTTTTGCAAGCCTTTCGGACAGCCCCTTTAGCATATCGGTCTTTTCGAGCATATGAGAAATAGCCCTTGGCGCATCCTCGGAGATACCCTTGACGATGCTTCGAAGAGTAGCTTCGTCAACTAGCCCCTTAGCCTTAGCTATTGCCGCCGCTATCATATAAAGAACCGATACCTGAGTGCAGTAGCCCTTTGTGGTGGCAACGGCTATTTCGGGTCCCGCATAGGTGTAGATACGTTTGTCTGCCTCGCGGGCAATAGTAGTTTCTACCGCGTTAACGATAGCCAGAGTGGGAAGCCCCGCATCCTTTGCGTAACGCAGAGCCGCCAAGGTGTCGGCGGTTTCTCCCGACTGTGAGATGACTACCACAAGAGTGCCGTCAACAGGGAGCGGCGGATGGTAGCGGTACTCCGACGCTATACAGGAGACGGTGGGGACTTTCGCGATATCCTCAAGCAAGCGTATACCCACAAGCCCCGCGTGCATTGCCGAGCCACAGGCGACTATCTGAATATTCTTTACGGCTTTCCAAAAATCCTCGTCGATACCGTCGGCTGAGAAGTCGGGCAAGCCCTTTTTTATTCTGGGGGATACCGATTTCACAACAGCCTCGGGCTGTTCGTATATCTCCTTTAGCATAAAGTGAGGATATCCGCCCTTTTGAGCCGACTCGGCGGTCATAGTTGTTATACTCCAAGCGGGAGTGAGGGGCTTGTTGTCAGCCTTATATACCGTAGTAGTGTTAGGTGTGAGATGGGCAAGCTCGCCCTCCTCCAAGCAATAATACTCGGCAGTAAAGGGAAGAAGAGCCGTCATATCCGAGGCAAGGTAATAGCCGTCAGCTCCCTTGGCGAGAATAAGTGGGCTTCCCGAACGAACGGCAAAGACCTCACCCTGCCTGTCGTCGAAAAGTATCCCGAAAGCGTAAGAACCTGTCATACGCGCGGTAGCCGAGCGGATAGCCCCCACGGGGTCACCCGATGCCTCGTATTCCGCGCTGAGGACAGCCGCAGCTACCTCTGTGTCGGTTTCCGAGATAAAACTTACACCCGCTTCTGTCATTTCAGCCTTTAGCTCTCTGTAATTTTCAATAATACCGTTGTGAACAAGAACTACCTTGCCTATTCTGTGGGGATGGGCATTGGTGTCCGAGGGACCGCCGTGTGTTGCCCAGCGTGTGTGTCCGATAGCCGTATTGCAGTTCTCAATGGGAGACGCATCGAGCTTTTCTTCAAGAGCGCCTATGCGCCCCTTGCACTTTACGGTTTTTATTCCGTTATCCGTTCTCGCCGCAAGACCTACCGAGTCGTAGCCTCTGTATTCAAGAACAGATAGACCCTTTGTTATTTTGGGAACGGCGTTGCCGCTTCCCGTGTATCCGATTATTCCGCACATTGTAATTGTACCTGTAATATTGCGCCGTTAAAATGGGCGTGACCAAAAAGCCGTCCAAAGAACGGCGCAAATTTCCCTTTCTCTTTTTAAATTTGAGCGCAACAAAAAGACATTCGCAAAATCGACATTTTGAGAATTTACTTGCTGTCATATGTTTTAAGAGAATATTTGGGATTGTTTTGCGGTTACCCACATATTTACCCTATTTTAACGATGTCCCATAACACCGAAGAGGCATCCGCCGAAAATTCGATAACCTCTTTCCTCGTCAACCGTCCGTAAAACGTCCCGCGAACGGTCTGGCGCTATCATTACCCTGATTTTTGGGAGATTTTTAACTTTTGTGCTTTCTAAGGCGCGTCTTGCGGCGTGACTAACGCTTATTTACGATATTGTCCCGCCCTTTGTAAATGCTGTTCTTCGGAACGTAACCGCGTACCGAAGATAATGGGTATACGTTTGAATTACTGCCGATCACCGTTCCGGGATTAAGAACGCTGTTGCAGCCTACCTCGACAAAGTCTCCGAGCATAGCTCCGAATTTCTTTCGACCTGTCTCGACCCTCTCGCCGTCAATGCTTACGCAAACAAGGGTTTTGTCGCTTTTTACGTTAGACGTTACAGCGCCTGCTCCCATATGGGACTTGTAGCCGAGAACAGAATCGCCCACGTAGTTAAAGTGGGGAACCTGAACTCCATCGAACAAAACGCAGTTTTTAAGCTCCACAGAGTTGCCGACTACCGCGCCCGCGCCAACAATGGCGCTACCGCGGATATATGCGCAATGTCTTATCTCAGCGCCCTCGCAGATAATGCAAGGACCGCCGATATACGCTGTAGGGGCTACCTTTGCGGATCTTGAAATGTAGATGTCTCCCTCTCTTTTTTCGTAATCTTCCTCGGACAGTGTCTTTCCAAGCTCACGGATATAGTCCGAAAGCCCGTCAAGTATTTCCCAAGGATAGGTACGGCTGAAGAGCAGGGGAGAGGCGATGGAATGCTCGGGGTAGCTATAAAGCTCCTTTACTGTCAGCTCGTTGAATTTCTTTTCCATAGTTTCCCCCTTACGCCAGACCCTCTGCATAGATAACGTCCGCTACCTCTCCCGTATAGCTCTCGCAAAGCTCGCGTGTGGTCGCTTCGACCATTACGCGAATAACAGGCTCTGTTCCGCTTTCTCTGAGAAGTATTCTTCCGTCAGCGCCGAGACGTTCTCTGACCGCCTCTACCGCCTCATTGACAGCCGCATTGTTGCGAACCGCCGCCTTGTCGGAGACACGGATGTTTTTGGTTACCTGAGGCAACATCTTTACAGGCTCTGCCAGCTTGGAAAGAGGTAATTTTGAGCTGATAACTGCTTCCATGACCTTGATCGCGGTTAGTATGCCGTCTCCTGTCGTTGCATATTTCGATAATATAATATGCCCCGATTGCTCGCCGCCTATACAGTAACCGTTTGCTTGCATATTTTCATATACGTAACGGTCGCCTACCGTGGTCTGCTCGTATCTTATACCTGCCTCGTCAAGGGCGCGGTACAGTCCGAGATTAGACATAATGGTAGTAACAACGGTATTTCCAACAAGGTCGCCCGTGGACTTCTGAAGCTTTCCGAGAATGTAAAGAATATGGTCGCCGTTGACCACCTCTCCGTTTTCGTCTACCGCGATACAGCGGTCGGCGTCTCCGTCAAAGGCAAAGCCAATGTCAAGCTTATTCTCCTTTACGTAATCTGCAAGGACCTCGATGTGGGTAGAGCCAACGCCTCTGTTGATGTTCAGACCGTCAGGCTCTGTTCCGATGGTGTAGGTCTTTGCCCCAAGAGCGTCGAAAACGCTTTTCGCTATCATCCAAGCGCTTCCGTTTGCGCAGTCAAGACCCACGCGGAAGTCCCTGAACGAATAGCGTGACAGAGAGATAAGATAACCGATGTATCTGTTTCTGCCTGCGGCATAGTCTACTATTTGACCAAGCTCCGCGCCTGTGGCAAAAGGAATATCATCTCCCTCAATGCCAAGCTCGGATAGCTTTCCGTCAAGATATAGCTCAATCTGCTCAATGGTGGCATCATCGATCTTCTCTCCGTGACCGTTCACCAGCTTTATTCCGTTGTCAGTATAGGGATTATGGCTTGCGGATATCATAATTCCGCAGTCAAAATCATCACCGACCACTGCGTAGGACACGCTGGGGGTGGTAGTTACGTGAAGCATATACGTGTCTGCCCCCGAAGCGGTAAGACCCGCCACGATAGCATATTCAAACATATAGCTTGAGCGCCGTGTATCCTTTCCGATAACCGCTCTTACCTTTTTCTTTCCGCCCTTTGCGTAGTACCAGCCGAGAAAGCGTCCTATTTTATAGGCATGCTCTGAGGTCAGTGTGACACCGGCTTCGCCTCTGAAGCCGTCTGTGCCAAAATATTTTCCCATTTGTTATTTTCCTCCGTTTAAAGTCATTGTTCGGGCATCTTACCGCCCGAAAAAAATCGCGCCTTACGAAAACACAAAGAAAATAACCTATTATCTATTATATCAAAATTTCGCCGTTTTGTCAACCGCTATTTTCTTGCGCCGTCAAAATAAAGGTTTTTAAAGGCTGTTCACTTTTTTCTACTATATTATTGACATTTTCCATTAGCTTTGGTATAATTTTATTGAAAAAATTTTAGGAGAACATTATGAAGCTTACCTATGAACAGATAAAAAAGATAACCGTCGGCTCGGTTGATACCGAGGAGCGCGACGGCGGAATTTTCTTCGCGAAATGCACTAAAAAGCAGCTTGCTGCTTGGGCTGAAAAAAGTGCCACTCTTGCTAAAAACGCGGCGGCAACCACAGGAGTGAGACTTGATTTTCATACCGACTCTCAAAATATTTCTGTGAAAATACTTAGCGGAACGAAATATGAGATACTTGTGGACGGACTTATGTTCCGTCAGTATCTGCCCGCTAAGGGCGACGTGATAAGCCTTGGGCTGTCAGACCCCTTGGGCAATAAAAAGGATGAGTACCGCGTGACCGTAGTGTTCCCAAGCCACGGAGAGCCTGCTGGTATTGAATATGTGGAGCTTGACGACGGAGCTTTCGTAAAACCTCATAGCTTTGATTGCAAAATACTGTTCATAGGCGACTCTATTACACAGGGATACGCGTCATCTCACGATAGCTATTCCTATGCCTACCGCGTGTCAAGCTTCTTTAACGCGGAAAGCGTTATACAGGGAACAGGTGGGGCATATTTCCACGAGGATTGCTTTGACAGAATAGATTTTGACCCTGACGTGGTGTTTATGGCTTACGGAACAAACGATTTCGGGCATTTTAAGACCTATGACGAGCTTCGCGCTCACGCCGATGCCCATATGGCGCTAGTTGCCGAGGAATACAAGGGGAAGAAGCTGTTTTATATCTCTCCCATATGGAGAGGAAAACGGGACGGTAAGGCAATGGGAAGCTTTGAGGGCTGTCGCGATACACTTATCGAATGCGCCGAAAGAAACGGCTTCGAGCATATAGACGGACTTACCTTAGTGCCCCCTCGCCCCGAGCTTTTCCAAGATGAGTATCTCCACCCCAACGATGACGGATTTTCTTTCTATGCTGAAAACCTTATCCGTAGTGTAATAGGAAAGTTTTAAATAGATGTAATCGTAATATGATCGTAGGGCGTGGGCTTGCTCCCGCCGATGATAAAATACCGCTCTTACTGTCCTTTTCAAGATAGTAAAAGCGGTATTTTTATGTATTGCGCGTTAGATCAAGTAGCCTTTTGTATGTAATTTTTTATCCTATATTAACCTTTTCAGCCATTTTTATTTCTTCTGTATTCATAGCGTGGGCGTTGACCTCTTCGGGGGTCTTAAAGGTAGGAACGGCTTCCCGCAGAGTCTCTCTTGCCGCCTCATCGTCACCAAGTTCTATCGCCCGTCTTAGCATCGCAAGCTTTTCGTTAAGCTCGGATAGACTTATAGGCTCGTCACGTTCAATGAATATGAGACTGTTTTCGGTTTTGTCAAGCTCCTCGGTCTTTACAAGAAGCTCTTCGTAAAGTTTTTCTCCGGGACGCAAGCCCGTTTCAATAATATCAATATCGGTGTAAGGCTCGTATCCGCTTAACCGTATCATATTTTCCGCAAGGTCAAGAATTTTTATGGGCTTGCCCATATCAAGCACGAACAGCTCGCCGTTTTTCGCCATAGATGCCGATTGAAGCACAAGTTGACTTGCCTCGGGAATTGTCATAAAGTATCGAATAATACGCTTGTCGGTAATGGTTATAGGACCGCCCTTAAGTATCTGCCTCTTAAACAGAGGAATAACCGACCCCGCGCTGCCAAGAACGTTTCCAAAGCGCGTAGCGCTATACGTAGTGGTTTTTGACGTTGCACTGTGACACTGAACGATAAGCTCGCACATACGTTTTGTCGCACCCATAACGTTTGTGGGATTTACCGCCTTGTCGGTGGACACCATCATAAAGCGCTCAACGGTGTATTTTTCGGAAAGCTCTACCGTGTTGAGTGTTCCGAAAATATTGTTTTCTATAGCCTCGCAGCAGTTTCTTTCCATAAGCGGAACGTGCTTGTGCGCCGCCGCGTGAAGAACTATCTGCGGTCTGTAAAGAACGAATACCTTTTCAAGAGCCTGTCTGTTGCATACCGATAGTATTTCAACGTTCAGATTGAGCTTGTTTCCGTACGCTATCTTCAACTCCTGCTGAATGTCATAGGCTCCGTTTTCGTATACGTCTACTATAATGAGGTGCTTAGGCTCCATAGCTGCTATCTGCCTGCAAAGCTCACTTCCGATGCTTCCGCCGCCGCCCGTAATAAGCACCACCTTGTTTTTGTAGAAGCCCGATGTAGCGGAATTGGTTACGTCAAGAGGCTTCCTGAACAAAAGCTCCTCAATGTCGAACTCTCTGAGATGGCGCTTCTTGCTTCCCGCCTGCTGAACTATGGGGTAATCGTATACCTTTACCTTAAAGCCCATACCCGAATAGTGCTCGTACAGAGCTTTTTTCTTAATCTCTCCCTCGCGGGGAAGAGCAAATATGACCTCTTGTATCTCTAAATCGCGCAGAGCGTTCTTAGTTGCCCTTTCTTCGGAAATGACACGTAAGCCAAATATCTGCCGACCTATCTTTTCAGAACTTATGTCAATAAAGCAAACTGGATGATAGGATGAGTTTTTGTTGTTCAAAAGCTCCTCGGCAAGCCCAACGCCTACACGCCCCGCGCCTATAATAGCAACCTTTATCTTGCGGTTGTAGCCGCTTTCTTCCTCAAGTATGTGCTTTCCTGCAAAAACGCGAAGCGAAAGACGCATCAGCTTACCTATTTTGGAGTCTCTGTGATGGCACTTGTAGGCATATCTGTAAAACATTCTTATGGCGAGAGACCCGAGGAGCGTCATACAGCTGATAGAGAGTATTCGAGGAAAAGAAGCGTGGCGTATATTCAGCGGAATATCTAAAAGCTTTTCAACGCAGAAGTATACCGCAAAAGCAATGCCGTCAGAAATGAGCATACGTATGTAGCACTGTATACCGCCGTAACGCCATATCTGCTTGTAGACCCGCATAATAAGGCGGAATACTAAAATAAATGAACCGCCAAGCAGAAACTGGTAGAGCACCTCGAGAGGCTTTAAGGGAATATTGCCGTCATATATGATAAGCAAAAGAGCAGTAACAGCGGCGTAGATTATTAAATCATATATTCCGATGACCCACTGACGGCTTTTGCTTTTTAGCTTGACAACAGCACCCTCACCGTTTGGATTTAAGTCTTTATCGTTCATTATATGTCCTCTTGTTCTAAACAAAAATATCAGTATTGCACACTATCCCAATTTAAGATATTATAGCATACATCACCAATTTTGTCAACACATAATATTTCTTTATTATATACGTTACAAATAAGTCGATTGGTAATATTGGCTAGTACCTCACAGAAAAATAATTAACTTTATTTCTATTTCTTTTCTTTATAATAACTCCCTTTTTGGGTTGACATTTTTACGGAGATGTGATATAATATTATAATGTAGTGGAGTGTGGCGCATGATGGCGAGTATTGCCGATAACATAAAAAGGAGAGAGTCTTTGTGAAAAATATCAAACCTTTCGAGAATAAAATATATTTGTCTTCGCCGACAATGCATGGGGAAGAACTGAAATATGTTACTGAAGCTTACGAGACAAATTGGATGTCTACGGTTGGTAAGAACATAAATGAAGTTGAAAGACTTGTTTGTGAAAAGGTGGGGTGTAAGTACGCCGTTGCGCTTTCCTGTGGGACCTCTGCGCTCCATCTTGCGGTAAAACTCGCCGGTGTTAAAAAAGGTGACAGAGTGTTCTGTACTGATATGACGTTTGCCGCTACGCTTAATTCGGTGGTGTATGAGGGTGGAGAACCTGTATTTATAGATACTGAGTATGATACGTGGAATATGGATCCCGTGGCTTTGGAAAAAGCGTTTGAAATATATCCCGACGTAAAGGTGGTTGTAATAGCAAACTTGTATGGTGTTCCCGCAAAAATGGACGAGTTGTTGTCTATATGTCGTAAGTATAACGCCACAGTTATAGAGGATGCTGCCGAGTCTTTAGGCGCTACATATAAAGGTGTTCAAACGGGTGTTTTTGGAAAATATAACGCAATTTCTTTTAATGGAAACAAAATAATTACAGGCTCATCGGGCGGTATGCTGTTGACCGATGACCTTGATGCTGCCAATAAGGCTCGTAAGTGGTCCACCCAAAGCAGAGAGAATGCTCCGTGGTATCAGCACGAAGAAGTGGGCTATAACTATCGAATGAGCAATGTTATTGCTGGTGTTGTCAGAGGGCAAATGCCTTATCTTGATGAACACATAGCGCAGAAAAAGGCTATCTATATGAGATACAAGCAAGGTTTTGCTGATTTGCCTGTAAGTATGAACCCCTATGACGAAAATGTTATGGAGCCGAATTTTTGGCTTTCGTGTCTTATAATCGATAAAGACGCTATGTGTAAACAGGTTAGAAGTGATAACGAAGCATGCTATGTTAAGGAAAATGGAAAGACCTGTCCTACAGAAATATTGGCGAAATTGGCTGAATATAACGCCGAGGGCAGACCGATATGGAAGCCGATGCATATGCAGCCGATGTACCGTATGCATGGATTTGTAACAAAAGACGGAGATGGAAGAGCAAAAACGAACGCGTATATCGCAGGTGACGGCACAGACGTGGGAGCGGATATATTCAACAGAGGACTCTGCTTGCCCAGCGATAATAAAATGACCGTTGAGGAACAGGATATCATAATCAAGATTGTAAGATCCTGCTTTGAATAATCAGGAAAAAGGGTTTACATATGTACGTTAAGTTTTTTAAAAGATTTTTTGACTTTTTATTATCGTTGGCAGCCCTCATGGTGTTGTCTCCTATACTGCTTGTTCTAATCGTTGTGGGTGCAATCGCAATGAAAGGAAATCCATTTTTTACACAGCTTCGCCCCGGAAGGATCGATAAAAGAACAGGAAAAGAGAAAATATTCCGGCTCATTAAATTTAGAACTATGTCAAACGCAAAAGATAAAGACGGGAATTTGCTTCCCGATGACGTAAGACTTAATAAATACGGTCGTTTTCTGCGGTCAACCTCTCTTGATGAACTCCCTGAGTTGTTGAACATATTGGTTGGTGATATGTCTATCGTAGGACCGAGACCGCAACTTGTAAGAGATATGGTATTTATGACAGACAAGCAACGTATACGACATATCATTCGTCCAGGATTAACGGGTTTAGCACAGGTAAAGGGGCGTAACAATATTACATGGGAAAAAAAGTTTGACTATGATCTGAAATATTTGGAAGAAATCACGTTTTTTTCAGATGTAAAAATAATATTAAAAACTGTGATAAAGGTGTTTAAAAGAGAAGATACGGTTCGAGATGGAACTGCAAGCGATATAGACCTTGGTGATTGGCTTGTTATGAACGGTAAGGTCGATAGAGGTACTTACGACCAAAAACAAATCGAGGCAAAGGAATTGATGAAGGTGTGATGATGGAAATAATTGGTTGGAAATACTACAATCATGCAGCGATACCTACTGTTTTGCCACATGAAATACCGAATATGTCCCCCATATCCGACGGTAATATATATAAAATACAAGGAGGAACACCTATACTTGCAAGATGGACAACTGATTGGGATTGCGCAGAAATTACCAATTGGTGGTACGTGATAAAGGATACTCCTTTTGATATCGACCAGGTTAAAGCCAAAAGACGTTACGAAATCAAAAGAGGCGAAAAGAATTTTGATGTTCAACGTATATTAAAGCCTGCGGAGTATTTCGATGAAATTCTTAATGTTCAAAGAGAGGCATTTTCAGCATATCCAGAGAAATATCGCCCTATTGTTGACAAGGCAGTGTTTATGTCTCAGGTAAATCAATGGGAGCAACACGACACTTTCATATACGGTGCTTTTAGCAAAGAAAGCGGACGATTGTGTGGGTACGCTTTTTTGAGTATGCAAGATATTGTTTTGAATTTTAATGTTTTGAAAACGGTGCCAACATATGAAAAATATGGTATTAACGCTGCTATAGTTTATAAGGTGCTTCAGGATTTTAATCATTTGTTGGCGGGTGATATGTACATATGCGACGGATCACGTAACGTCTTGCATGAAACTGCATTTCAAGACTATTTAGAAAAATATTTTGGATTTCGTAAAGCGTATTGCAAATTACATGTGGCATATAACCCTAAATTTAAAACGGTGATTTTGGTGTTGTACAAATTTAGGGGGATACTAGGGAGACTGGATAACATAGCAATTATCCACAAAATTAACGGAATTCTTTTGATGCACGATATCGCAGAAGAGGTGTAGAGTAATAATTATGTATTACTTGTATAAACATAAAAAAAGTACATCGTATGGACCATGGGACGACAATGAAAGGTTCAAAATTATGAAGTTTGTTCCATGTCCATGGAAACTTGCTATTTCTGATGAACACTTGACTGTTAAGATAATGATTGTGAGGCTGATTTTTTGGGCTATGACAAACGGTAGAGCAGAGATCGTTTATGTAGTGTCGGATGACGGAGATATTATGCACACGTCATACTTGATTCCAAAATGCTACAAATTTGATTTTATGGGTAAGTATGATTTTGAAATTGGTCCGTGTGTTACAAAAGAGAAGTATAGAGGTAACGGTATATATCCGTATGTTTTAAAAGCAATTACAGAATCTTATGGAAATGGTACCACAGAGTTTTATATGATCGTAAGCGATGATAACATATCGTCAATCAAGGGAATTGAAAAAGCTGGGTTTGAACGATGCGGAATGGTTAAGAAAACAAAAATATTTAAGCGATACCTAAAGGATGAGTAATTCAATATAAAATTATTGAAATTTTTGAATGTTGAGAGTATTATGAGTAAGATAAATTGTTTTTCGGTTTCAATGTGTGTATACGGTGGAGATAATCCTGAATGGTTCGAAACAGCCGTTGAGAGTATACTAAATCAAACCGTATCTCCATCTGAGGTGGTGCTTGTTGTAGACGGTCCAGTTCCGGATGAACTAGACGCAGTGATAAAGAAATACGAAGTTAACGATATTTTTAAGGTTATTCGTTTTAAAGAAAACCAAGGGCACGGAAACGCAAGATGTGCCGGTATTGACGCTTGCACTAACGAGCTTGTTGCGTTGATGGATGCGGACGATATAAGCCTACCCAGGCGCTTTGAAATACAGCTTTCTGTATTTGAAAACGATCCAACACTTGATATAGTCGGCGGAAATATAACTGAGTTTATAGATACTCCAAACAATATAGTTGCAAAGCGTGAAGTGCCGCAATCGGATTTTGATATAAAGCAATACATGAAAAAACGTTGTCCGATGAATCAAGTTACGGTGATTTTCAAAAAGCAATCTGTTGATAGTGTAGGCGGATATATAGATTGGTACTGTGACGAGGACTACTATTTGTGGATACGTATGATGCTCGCAAATATGAAATTTGCCAATGTATCGGATACACTTGTTAATGTGAGAGTCGGTAAAGAAATGTACCAACGTAGGGGTGGTAAGAGATATTTCCAAAGCGAAGCGAAACTTCAAAAATATATGCTCGACAATAATATCATAGGCTTTGCAACATATTTCGTTAATGTAGCAAAAAGGTTTGTTGTGCAGGTTTTGCTCCCTAACAAGATAAGAAGTTGGGTATTTAAAAAGTTTGCAAGAAAAGGTGTAGAATAATTGATAATTAAAATAGGAGGATGTATCTAAAATGACAGAGTTACAGAGTAAATTGGTTGATATGCTATCTTGGTTCCACGATATGTGCGAGAAAAATGGGCTACGTTATTATATAATAGCTGGAACTATGTTGGGTGCAGTGCGTCATAAAGGATTTATACCATGGGATGACGATATTGATGTCGGTATGCCTCGATCCGATTATGAAAAGTTGAGCAATATGGTATGTGAAAAACAGGAGGGGAGATATATATTTGAATATCCATCATTGGAAAATAAAGAATATAATCAGCTATTTGCTAAATTATATGATACGCAAACTACATTTATCGAAAAGCAGAGATATCCTATGAAAAGGGGAATTTATATAGATGTATTTCCTCTTGATGGCATCGGAAACAATGATGAAGATATTAAGAAAAATTATAAAGTGTTTTATAGAAAATACGTGCTGAATTTGATGATTACCGGACCGTTTTTGAAAAGAAGATCCTTTTCAAAAAATGCAGCAGTTTTTCTAGGCAGAATTATTTCCCCTTTATTTGTAAATCGATATAAATTAGCCCAAAATATTGATGATATATGTAGGCGTTACGATTTTGATGAAATGGATTTTGTCTGTAATTTAATGGGCGGGATCGGTGTAAGAGGATGTGTACCTCGTGAGTATTTTGGAAAACCAACATTAGTTCAATTTGAATCTTTGATGGTATATGGTCTTGAAAAACCAGATTTATACTTGAAGGCGATGTATGGGGATTATATGAAATTACCGCCTACCGAAAAACAAATTTCATTACACGATTCAATTGAGTATAATTTGAATAAAAGTTATTTAGAGTCTTAAATATGTGATACAAAATTTGTAGTAGAAAGATGGTATAAGCTATGAGAATTGGATACACCTGCGGTGTTTATGATTTGTTTCATGTAGGTCATTTGAATTTGTTTGAGCGGTGTAAGGAGCAATGCGATTACTTAATTGTTGGAGTATGCTCGGATGACTATGTCAGACAATATAAGAATAAGAATCCTGTAATCATCGAGAAAGATCGAGCACGGATAGTTGCAGCACTAAAATGTGTTGACAGAGTAGAAATAATTTCTATAGAGGAAACTGTAGATAAGGTTTTGGCATGGAACAAATTTAAATTTGATGTTCTGTTTTCAGGCGATGATTGGAAAGGGTCCGAAAGATTTATTGCTACTGAAAATGCATTTATGGAAAATAATATTAAAGCAGAAATGGTATTTTTTCCTTATACGGCTGGTGTATCAACTACACAAATAAAAAGCAATATGAAGGATAAATAAGTGTTTTATAACTGTATGGATAAGAGTATTGATACCGATGTTTAGAATGAACTTTACGAAGATATTGATTATTTCCCATAATCCGATGTCAACATATCAAAATATGGGAAAAACTATGATGTCGTTGTTTGACGATTTTGGAAGTTTGGAACTTTGTCAACTATATATCTACCCATCAATTCCCGATGTTGATAAGTGTAACTCATATTATCGCATAACCGATAAAGATGTTTTAAACTCATATTATAGATTCAAGGTTTATGGTAAAGAGATTACTCCTGAACTTAGCAATCATCAGATGTTCGCGTCTGAAAATGATGAGCATCTTTATCGAAACAAAAAAAACAAAACTTCTGTTCGTATGATAGCACGAGATGTTATGTGGAAGATGTCGCATTGGTTTAATTCGGAGCTTCGAGAATGGCTTGACAGAGAGGCGCCCACTTGTATTTTTGTAGCTCCGGGTACTGCGAAATTTTTATATGATATAGCGCTTAAAATATCAAAATACAGAAATATACCGATAGTAACATATATATGCGATGACTATTACTTTGTAAAAAAGCCTTTTGGTATATTGAATAGGTTGCAGATATTGATGCTTCAAATAAAGATAGAAAAGCTTATTAAGCATTCTAAGCATCTCGTCCTTATTTGTGATGAACTAAAGGAGTATTATTCTAAAAAATTTGGATTACCTTCAACTACAATTATGACGGGCTCAAATTATCCTGTGGAATCAGAAATACACGTCTGTTATTTGCCCAAAACCGTTACCTATATGGGTAATATAAGATGTAATCGCTATCATTCTTTGGTGGATATTGGACGAGCTTTAGATGAGATAAACGCCGAATACGGTACCGATTACGGACTGGATATATATAGCGGAGAAAAGGATCAGTCAATCTTGTCTCTTTTTGAAGGAATAAGATCGATAAACTTTTGCGGATTTGTAGGCGGAGCAGAGTTTGACCGAGTATTTCGCTCATGCGAAATATTGCTTCATACAGAGGCATTTGATGAAAAAAGCATTGATACTGTAAAGCGTTCAGTGTCTACTAAAATTGCGGATAGCCTTGGAAGCGGTATACCGATGATGGCCTACGGACCTGATAGTGTGTCATCAATGAAACATTTGATAAGAAATGATTGCGCTATATGCATTACATCTAAAAGTGAATTAAAATCTAAACTGTTATCGGTGTTTTCTGATGCCGATGCGTTAAAGAGAGTTGCCCAAAATGGCTTAAAAACAGCGCTTAGATACCATGATACAAGTAAGACCAGTAGATATTTTTATGATTTAATGAGGAAAATCAATGAAGGTACTGCAAGTAAATAATTGCTATAAAAGCGGTAGTACAGGCAAGATAGTTGCCGATATTCACGCTGAATTACAAAAGCAGGGAGTCGAATCTATAGTTTGCTATGGTCGAGGTAAGAAAGTTCGAGAATCGAATGTGCGTAAGACCTGCGCAGAGATGTACTCTAAGATTAATAATTTGAATACAAGAATCACTGGAATTATGTATGGCGGTTGCTTTTTTTCAACAAACAGGCTTATATCAATTATAAAAAAGGAGAAGCCCGATGTCGTGCATTTGCATTGTATCAACGGATATTTTGTAAATATATACAGATTGATTGAATGGTTAAAGAAAAATCATGTTAAGACAGTTTTGACGCTACACGCAGAGTTTATGCATACCGCAAATTGTGGACATGCCTTTGAATGTGAAAAGTGGATAGCAGGCTGCGGTCATTGCCCTCGTTTTAGAGAAGAAACGAAGTCGTGGATCTTTGATAGAACTTCAAAATCATGGATGAAAATGAAGATGGCATTCGACGGTTTTAATGATAATTTGATTATTACATCAGTCTCGCCGTGGCTTATGGAACGTGCAAAGCAATCTCCGATATTAGCCGATAAAAAACATTGTGTTGTTTTGAATGGTTTAGACACTGAAATCTTTAAACCTTATGATACATCGAAATTAAAGGCCGAGCTTGGTATCAAAGATGAAAAAATTGTATTTCACGCAACCCCAACATTTAATAATGATCCTAACCATATAAAAGGTGGGTATTATGTATTAAAGCTTGCTGAAATGATGAAAAATGAGAATGTAAAAATTGTAGTTGCGGGCAGATATGATAAGGATTTATCAATACCTGCCAATGTAATATTATTGGGGCAGATTTGTGATCAAAAATTGTTGGCACGCTTGTATTCGATGGCGGACGTGACAGTACTTGCAAGTAAAAAAGAAACCTTTTCAATGGTTACAGCAGAGTCACTGTGTTGCGGAACACCAGTTGTAGGCTTTAAAGCAGGAGCACCTGAGATGATTGCTTTGAGAGAGTGCTGTGAATTTGTGGATTACGGAAATATCGAATCGTTGAAACGGGCTGTCGAATTGAAAATATGCAGTGAATACCAGTCTGAAGAAATTGCCTATATAGCTTCAAATAAATATGGAAAACATGTTATGTTGAAAAATTATATGGGAAAATACAAAATTTAATGTTATGTTGGATATAAAAATATGAATGATATAAACAATTTGGATATGGAAAAAAAACGAGTTTTAATATTTGAAACAATAGTGTTATTTGGCGCATGCTTTTTTGTTTTCATTGCACCTTTTAGATTTATTTCTGTTACATCATACACTGTATTGATGTTTGTTGCAATTGCGTTTTTATATCTTACGACAGGAGTTGGGATATATAAAAACTTTCAAATTCCTTCGGAAAATATACTCTTATATATTTATGTTTTGATTTGTTTCTTTTCGTTGTCTTATTCGGTATCTAAAATGGCTTCGATAAAATACTGTATCGTATTAATTTTATGTTTACTGCTTCAAATTTATTTTTTAAGAACAAAGGAGTGGGTCAAACGTTTTGAACATATATTGTTGATAATTGCATTGGTTAATGCGTGTATTACAATATTGAGCTATTTGAATTTTGGCTTGTTTCAAAGTATTTTTAGTCGACTGATTACTAACGATGCTATGTCGTTTGCTATAAATGCGAAAGTATTGTTTAACGGATACTCTGGTATCATGGGACAAACAGGTAATAATGCTTTTACAATTGTACCTCTTGTCATCATTGCTTTTTCAAGAATCAGAAATCGACAAAAAGTAATATCGGCTTGGATATATTTTATCTTGTCTGTGGCCGCGTTATTTTTGACCAATAAACGCGGAGCTCTTTTGTGGGGGCTTTTTGCCATAATTTTTATCTTTTATTTGAAAGAGAAAAAAAGAAATAAGAATATTGTAAATCATATCATAAAGTTAGTTTTTTTTGTTATTGCTATTTTGCTGGTCTTATATTTACTCTATAATTTTGTTCCGGTGGTACAAAATGTAATACAGAGATTTTTTGGCAGTACAGATTCGGATCTATCGTCAGGTCGTTCTGTTTTATTTAAAAGAGCAATAGAAATTATAAAAAACCATCCTTTTGGGGTCGGTATTGATGCTTATTCAGCGGCATACGGAGAAAATGTTCATAATGATTTTTTGCAACTCACAGCAGAAGTTGGTGTTGCGGGTATGCTTCTGTTTTTCTTGTTTTATCTATTGGTTTTTATAAAAGGAATAAAGAGTTATATCGTTTCGGATAATAAATACGATATTCAAATGGAGGAAGTCCTGGGTCTGTTGATTTACCAGTTTCTATCTTGTATTACGTTGTTTCCAATTCACTCATATGGCTTTTGTATACAAGTGTTTTTATGTATTACAGGGCTTCAAGCGCTTTCGAGAAAAAAGAGGGATAAAATATGAAAATAGGTATAGCGACATTTAGTAATTCGCTGAGTTATGGAGCTATGCTCCAAGCATACGCTTTGAAAAAAGCTATTGAAAGAATGGGATATGAAGTAACTGTTCTTGGATGTTCGAAAAAGTATAGTTCTATTGGTTACTGGAAAAATTCATATATCAAATTGAAATCAATTAAGGAAAATAGATTTAAGCATTTTATTAGATTATCGTGTTTTTGGTTGTTCCAAAAACACTCCTTTGAATATAAGGCAAAAAGATTTGAAAATTTCAAAGTACATTATTTGTGTGGAAATAATGAGGACTATGATTTATTGATTTGTGGGAGTGATCAGATTTGGAATCCCGAAATAACCAACGGATATTCGAATTTATTTTTTGGAAACGATGGTAAAGGATCTCCTTCTATTGCGTATGCAGGAAGTGTAGGGGATATAAAGGTTATTGAAAAATATGGTACTAATGAATTTATAAAAAAATTAGAGCGTTTTGAGAATATATCATGTCGTGAAGATAGTTTAAATAGTTTTTTGATTAGCAAAGGAGTTTCTTCAACAGTGGTGTTAGATCCTACCTTGCTTATCACTCATGATATGTACGATCAGATTCTTAGTGAATGTGTAGATAAAAACTATAGTAATTATATTTTTGTTTTTAGATTAGGGAAATCCAATTTGCTAACAAAAGTAGCAAGGAAAATCGCAAAAAAGAAGAAATTAAAAATTGTTACATTGCAAGGCTCTGGTATCCCGGTGGTGCCGCAAATGAATGTATTTGGTGATAGTTCACCTAATGAATTTATTAGTCTGATTAAAAATGCTGAGTATATTATTACAGATTCTTTTCATGGCTTGGCATTATCACTTGTGTATAAAAAGGATTTTAATGTTATCCTTCCAATACGTCGTAAGGATAGATTGGAAAATCTGTTGAATCTTTTAAATCTTAATAGTCGCATAGTAAATGATATTGAAAATGTTGACGATTCTCCCATAACATATTTTGCAGTTGATAGAATTTTATCTGATTATCAAGAGCACTCAATCAATTATTTGAAGGAAAATATACATAAAATCGATGAAACCATATAAATCGCTTTTTAAAAACACAGCATTTATATTTTTAGGGCAATTTGCCTCTAAAATTCTTACATACTTATTGCTTCCCTTATATACGTATGTTCTTACAACTGAAGAGTATGGTACATACGATTTTATAGTGACAACGATTTCACTATTATTGCCCATCGTTACTGTAGATATATTTGAGGCGTGTTTCAGATTCGCTCTTGATGAAAATTCTAGTCAAAACCAAATTTTTTCGATTGGGATGTACATGGTTTTATTGTCTATTGTAATCGTTTTGTTGTTATATCCGGTATCGATTTTTATTTCAATTTTAAATCAATATTATTTGTTATTTGTTCTTTTATTTGCATCTAATGTCATAAACACTTTTTTGATGCAATTTATAAGGGGATGTAAAAAAGTAAAGTTATATTCAGTTTGTGGATGTGTAAACACCATATTTTTGTTGACATTTAATATTTTATTCTTGATAGTATTTAAGTTTGGTTTGCCAGGGTATTTTTTTGCATATATACTGTCAGGATTATTAACCAATGCCATAATAATAGTATCCATTCGCGCGTGGAAATACTGGTTGCCGCTAAATAAAATAGAAATGCCCCTGTTCAAACGGCTAATAAAATATTCTGTTCCTATGATGCCGAACTCAATTTGTTGGTGGATAAGCAATTCTTCCGACAAGTATATGTTACAATATATGTCAAGCACAGTTCAGTTGGGAATATACTCTGTATCTTATAAAATACCGTCGGCCTTATCCATTGTGAGTTCCATTTTCATGAGTGCATGGAGTATATCTGCAGTCGAAGATTTTGGTTCTGATGAATCAAAAAAAATGTTTTCGAATATATACAATACATTTTTTGGAGTAATAAGTGTCGCAACATCAATATTAATTTTACTTTCAAAATATGCTGCGGGATTTATATATCAAAAAGATTTTTTTATTGCTTGGAAATGTTCGGTAATTCTCCTGCTTGCATTCCTTTTTAATTGCCTATCTGCATTTCTCGGTACAGTGTATATATCTGCAAAAAAAACGAATATGGCTTTCATTTCAACATCGATTGCGGCAATATGTAATATAGTGTTGAATTTTCTTTTAATACCGATTTGGGATGTTTATGGGGCGGCGATAGCGACACTTGTTAGTTATATTGTCGTTTGGTGTATTCGGTTGATACACACAAAAAGAATTATAAATTTTAAAAAGGACAATATAAAGCATATTATTTCAATCCTGTTGTTATTTGTAGAAGCTGTAGTTATTCTTTATCAAATTCGATATTGTTATTTACTGTCTGTGTGTATACTTACCATAATCATTTTTTTGAATTTAAAAATTGTTATTCAATTGTTCAGAAAAAAGATTTGTAAAATTAAAAATATTTAATACCATAAAATATATAAGTTACGTAAAATGGAGAAAATACCTATGAACTTATTCGAAAATAAAACATTACTTATAACCGGAGGCACGGGGTCATTCGGAAATGCAGTGCTCAATCGTTTTTTGCAAACTAACATTGGAGAGATACGCATATTTTCTAGAGACGAGAAAAAACAGGATGATATGCGACATGAATTTCAGGCAAAGATGCCAGATGTGGCAGAGAAGATAAAATTCTATATAGGTGATGTACGTGATATTCAATCCGTTCGCAATGCGATGCACGGAGTTGATTACATATTCCACGCTGCCGCTCTCAAGCAAGTTCCATCTTGTGAATTTTTTCCTATTGAAGCTGTCAAAACAAATGTTTTGGGAACGGAAAATGTTCTAACAGCCGCAATTGAAACTGGAGTTGAAAATATCGTATGTCTTTCTACGGATAAGGCTGCGTACCCTGTCAATGCTATGGGTACTTCCAAGGCAATGATGGAAAAGGTCATAGTTGCCAAGTCGAGGACGGTATCTCTCGAAAAGACAAAAATATGCTGTACCCGTTACGGGAATGTTATGTGCTCTCGTGGATCGGTTATTCCGTTATGGATAGAACAGATAAAGAATGGTAAGCCAATCACTATTACAGATGGAAAAATGACGCGCTTTATTATGTCTCTTGACGAGGCTGTAGATCTTGTTTTGTTTGCTTTTGAGCATGGCGAAAGCGGTGATATCCTTGTGCAGAAAGCACCTGCCTGTACCATTCAGACCCAGGCGGAGGCTGTTTGCGAGCTTTTTGGCGGAAATAAAAACGATATAAAGGTCATAGGAATACGCCACGGAGAAAAAATGTACGAAACGCTCCTCACAAATGAAGAATGCGCCAACGCAATTGATATGGGAAATTTTTATCGAGTACCCAGTGATAAGCGCGGACTTAACTATGATAAATATTTTACAAAGGGTGATATTGATCGTAATACTCTAACTGAATTTAATTCAAATAATACAGAATTGCTAAATGTTGAGCAGGTTAAAGATAAGCTTTTATCTCTTGAATATATACGTATGGAACTCGAGTCTTTGGAGGGGAATAAATGAAATTTTTGATTTTGGGTTGCAATGGCATGGCTGGTCATATGATATCAATATATATGAAAGAAAGGGGACATGATGTATTTGGATTTGATAAATCTCAGCCTATATATGTAGACGGAATTTCTGGTGATGCAAGAAATGTAGATTTGATAAGAGATTTGATAACTAGTGGAAAGTATGACAGTGTCATTAATTGCATAGGAATTTTGAATCAATTTGCGGATGATAATAAAGCACTTTCGAGCTTTTTAAATGCTTATTTCCCGCACTTTCTTGCAGATGTAACCGCAAATACAGATACACAAGTTATACATATGAGTACCGATTGTGTTTTTTCCGGAAAAAGAGGCCAATATACCGAAAGCGATATTTGCGATGGCGAAACTTTTTATGATCGTTCCAAAGCGCTCGGTGAGATTAGAGATAATAGAAATATTACGATGCGAAATTCTATCGTTGGTCCTGATATAAATCCTAGAGGAATTGGATTAATGAATTGGTTTTTGCAACAGGTGGGAGAGCTTGATGGTTATACTGGGGCAATGTGGACAGGCCAGACAACACTGCAGTTAGCTAAAACTATGGAAGTGGCCGCAAAAGAAAAAGTGCATGGTTTGTACAATATGGTTCCGGATCATTCTATTTCAAAATATGACCTGTTACAGTTGTTTAATCATTATTTTTGTAACGACAAAGTTGTAATACATCCAATAGAGGGGGTTGTATCTGATAAATCGCTTAAACGTACGAGATATGATTTTGGATATTTGATTCCGGATTATGAAATTATGGTGTATGAGCTGTCAAAGTGGCTCAAGAAACACAAAAAAATGTATCCTCATTATGATATTTGATGGAGAATTTGAAAATGCGTAGATTAAAATTAATGACAATAATTGGTACCCGTCCTGAGATTATTAAAATGTCAGAAATTATAAAAATGTGTGATAAGTATTTTGATCATATTCTCGTTCATACAGGGCAAAATTACGATTATACTCTAAACGAAGTTTTTTTTAACGATCTGGGTCTTAGGGCACCTGATTATTACTTGGGAGTTGTAGGAGAGAACCTTGGTCAAACAATGGGAAATGTTATAGCGAAATCCTATGAATTAATGCAGCAGGTAAGCCCTGATGCCGTAATAGTTCTTGGAGATACAAATTCGTGTCTTTCGGTTGTTTCGGCTAAACGCTTAAAGATTCCAGTATTTCATATGGAAGCGGGAAATCGATGCAAGGACGAAAATTTACCCGAGGAGGTAATCCGTAGAGTAGTCGATGTTACAAGTGATGTGAACCTTTGTTATTCAGAACATGCTAGAAAATATATACTAGATTCAGGGGTGAGACCAGAATATACATTCGTTGTTGGGTCTCCTATGGCAGAGGTGCTTAGCAAAAATATCAATCGAATTGATTCCAGTGATATACTTGAGCGGATTGGGCTTAAAGAAAGCAATTATATACTTTTATCCGCTCATCGAGAAGAAAACATTGATAATGAAGACAACTTTTTTAGTTTAATGAACTCAATTAATGATATGGCAGAAAAGTATGATATGCCCATTCTTTATTCATGCCATCCACGATCAAAAAAATATATAGAATTACGTGGTTTTAATTTTCACCACAAGGTTATTAGAAGTGAACCGTTGGGTTTTTTTGATTATAATAAACTACAGCAGAATGCTTTTTGTGTTGTATCTGATAGCGGTACTGTTCCAGAGGAAAGTGCTTATTTTAAGTTTCCAGCTGTGTCAGTACGTACATCGACGGAGCGTCCCGAAGCAATGGATGAAGGCGTTTTTTTAATCGGATCTATTTCAACCGAACAAGTATTACAGGCGGTGGACTTAGCTGTTGAAATGCATAAGAATGGAGAAATTTCCGAAAGTGTTACGGCATATGCAGCGGAAAATGTTTCGGCAAAGGTGGTAAAGATTATTCAGTCTTATACAGGTGTGATCAATAAAATGGTGTGGAGAAAGTTCTGAAAATCTTAAAGGAGTTCGCAAATGAATAATACAGTAGATATTATGTTGGGATCCATAAGGGCGCAAGTTTGCGGCGGAGAGTATGTGATTGACAGAAATATTTCTGATGACGAATTGAATAGGTTGTACATTTTATCAAAGCAACAGGATTTAGCACATCTTGTGTCGGCGGAACTATCCAAGCAATGTATTTTAAAAGTAGATGAAATAGGGAATAAATTTAAAAAGCAACAGATGTTGGCAGTGTTTCGGTATGAACGGATGAATTATGAACTTGTTGAAATCTGTCGAGTTTTAGAGGAAACACAAATTCCACACATACCTTTGAAAGGGTCTGTAATTAGACAATATTACCCACAACCTTGGATGAGAACTAGCGCGGATATCGATATATTAGTTTACGAGGAGACATTGGAAAAAGCGAGAGATGCTATTTCGGAATTTTTAGGATATTCAGTAGGTGAGAGGATAGAACATGATATTTCTATGTTTTCATCTAGCGGAGTTCATTTGGAGCTTCATTATAGTACTGTTGAGAAATATTGTGCTGTAAAAGCAAAAGAGATATTGGATAATATATGGGAATATTCTTACAATATAAATGGACATGCATATAGATACAATATATTGGAAGAGCTTTTCTATTTTTATCATATCGCCCATATGGCAAAACATTTTGAATATGGTGGCTGTGGTGTTAGGTTCTACTTGGATTTGTGGCTTCTCAATCACCGTTGCGAATTTGACCGAGAGAAGAGGGAAGCGCTTTTACAAAAAGGAGGCTTGCTTACGTTTGCGAAGGTTGCGGAAAAGCTGGCAGACATATGGTTTTCGGGTGGAGAGCATAACGAACAAACCTTGAGAATGCAGGCGCACGTTATTAATAACGGAATTTACGGCTCAAAAGAAAATAATCTTGCGTGGAACCAAATAACAAAAGGTGGAAAAAATCAGCATGCAAAGGATCTCATTTTTCTCCCCTATGAAAATATGGTGAAAAAGTATCCAACCTTGAAAAAACGCAAAATATTGTTGCCGTTCTACCATATACGTAGATGGATCGAAACAATATGTGAGGGTAGGGGAAGCGCCGCGATAGACCTGTTAAAGACGAATTCAAATGTTGCTAAGACGAAAAGGGATGGCATAGAAGATCTGTTAAAGGACTTGGAACTATTAAAATGAATACAGCCGAGCGTTCTTTTTGAGCGCTCGGCATTTTCTAATTTTCCAACTGTCTACCAAGGAAGCTGGCGGCGGTCATAACAAGCTTTGATTCCAATTCGGATGCCGCGGCATCCGAATTTTTTTCATCGCTAAGGGATGCAACGCAACCTACAACGTCGCCCTCGCTAATGATGGGCATTGCGCAACTTACGTGATGTGAGGTTCCGTCCAATATGGGCGAATACTTTTCCCCTCCGTCTCTCCATATATACATTCCTCTGCCCTCAATAACGTTTTCCAATCCGTCCGAGAGCTTCTTTTCCATATATTCCTTTTTGGAAACGCCTGCTGAGGCTATTACTGCGTCTCTGTCGGTTATGATTACGGACAGATTGCAGGTCTTATAAAGGGTCTCCGCATACTGGGCGGCAAATGCGGAAAGCTCTCCGATAGGTGAATATTTTTTAAATATCACCTCTCCCTCACGGTCTGTATATATTTCAAGCGGGTCGCCCTCGCGAATACGCATAGTTCTTCTTATTTCTTTTGGTATAACCACTCTACCAAGGTCATCTATTCTTCTAACAATTCCTGTTGCTTTCATTTATTTCTCCTTGAAAACCATTTTCTGTTTCAAGGATATTATTTGTAATGAGAGGTGGAAATATCCAAAAATTATTTGGCAAAATTTGCCCGTGCGACATTGAAAAGCTAAAAAATCTTTATTGCGTATCGGTTGACAGGATCGATTTAATATGATAAAATATATTAGTAGGTATTGATACGCCTTTTGGGGCGGTAGTGGGACACCTAATTCTCAAAGGAGTGACAGATGAGAAAAACGGTTTACAAAATTGATAGGGGAAGATTTTTAAAGCCCTTATGCTTTGCGATAGTGTCCGATCTCCACGGCGGCGAGCCGTCGGCGGTTATTGATATGCTTAAAGACGAGCGCCCCGATTATATACTTATGCCCGGGGATATTTTTGAGCGGCTTGACGGTTCGGACAGTGAAAAATACCAAAACGGTCTGCGCCTTTTGCGCGGCGCGTCAGAAATTGCCCCTGTGTTTTACTCTATGGGAAATCACGAGGACGGGGGAGTTCGTTCTTGGAGCAGGACTTGGAACAATACTGTTAAAAAAAGAGAATATTCTGAAAAGTGTATTAAGGATATTGAGGATAGCGGGGCTGTGATACTTGCAAACAGCTTTGTTTTACGTGACGGAATAGCGTTCGGCGGACTTCTATCGGGTATAATTTGTGAGGGTGGCGAGCCTGAGCTTTCGTGGCTCGATGATTTTTGTTCTATTGATGCGCCCAAGGTTCTGCTTTGCCATCACCCCGAATACTATGAGAAATATTTAAAGGATAGAGATATTGACCTTATTGTTAGCGGTCACGCCCACGGCGGTCAGTGGCAGTTTTTCGGTCGGGGCGTATTTGCCCCCGGGCAGGGGATATTCCCTAAGTACACTCGCGGTGTTCACAATGAAAAATTAGTAATAAGCACAGGCTTGAAAACAGGGAAGATACCTCGTTTTTTCAATCCTCCCGAAGTCGTTTTCTCTTACTTTTCTTTTAAAAAAGAAAAGTAAGCAAAAGAAAACACTGCATTTGTGATACATAAAATTTTATTGATGAGTGGAATTCTTTTAAAAAAAGAAAAGTAAGCAAAAGAAAACACTGCATTTGTGATACATAAAATTTTATTCATGAGTGGAATTCTTTTAAAAAAAGAAAAGTAAGCAAAAGAAAATACTGCATTTGTGATACATAAAATTTTATTGGCGAGTGGAGTTTTTAAAAAAAGAAAAGTAAGCAAAAGAAAACACTAGCATAGGTCACGTAAAGTTTGATTGGTGAGTGAAATTCTTTTAAAAAGAAAAGTAAGCAAAAGAAAACACTGGAATAGGTCACGTAAAGTTTAATTGGTGAGTGGAATTCTTTTAAAAAAGAAAAGTAAGCAAAAGAAAACACTGCATTAGGATTACATATGTTTAATATACAAAAAATACCGTTTTTACTTTCTGTTTCGAGATTGTAAAAACGGTATTTTGTTTATTATTTATGCGGGTATTGTCCAATTCTTGTCATTTGCGGCAGACTGTTTTGTCTCTGCTTCGGCGGTTTCTGAGCCAGAGCTATCGTTCTCGGGGTGATTTACCTGCTCTGTATCTCTGCTTTCAGAAACTGTTTCATCATCTTTTGTTGCCTCTGAATGGGCAGTATCCGCATCAAAGGAATTTTGAATGTTTTCCTCAATATCGCAGGAGCTTAGCGCCATTGCGAATATCATCGCGAGCAAAATGGCGATCGCGGAGCTTAAAAGCTTCATATTATTACCTTCGAGCAAATACGGTTACGCAAGCTTCTTTTCGAGTCTTTCGCGGATAGCCTTAATAAAGCCTATGGAGTTGACTGCGGTTGCGGAATATCCCTCGCCTACAAGACCGACAAGGTCCTTGGTCATAATTCCGTCGTTAAGGGTATCAATGCAGGCTTCCTCAAGCTTATTTGCGAAATCGACCAAATCGCAAAGCTCGTCAAGCTCGCCTCTCTTGCGGAGCGCGCCCGACCAAGCGTAGATGGTAGCCATAGGATTGGTAGAGGTATCCTCGCCCTTTAAGTAGCGGTAGTAGTGGCGTGTTACGGTGCCGTGAGCCGCCTCATACTCATACTTTCCGTCGGGAGATACAAGCACAGAGGTCATCATAGCGAGAGAGCCGAAAGCTGTGGAAACCATATCCGACATAACGTCGCCGTCATAGTTCTTACAAGCCCAGATATATCCGCCCTCGCTTCTTATTACGCGGGCAACGGCATCGTCGATAAGGGTGTAGAAATATGTAATACCCGCCTCGTCGAACTTTTCCTTGTATTCGTTATCGAATATTTCCTGGAACGTCAGCTTAAAGGTCTGGTCGTACTTTTTGGATATAGTGTCCTTAGTAGCGAACCAAAGATCCTGCTTTGTGTCAAGAGCGTACTGGAAGCAGGAGTGAGCAAAGGAACGGATAGAGCTGTCCTTGTTATACTGCCCCTGAAGAACTCCGCCGCACTCAAAGTCGTAGATGGTCTCTCTGAACTCTGTGCCGTCCTTAGCGGTGAAGAGAAGCTCTGCCTTGCCCTCTGCGGGAACGCGGTACTCGGTTGCCTTATAAACATCTCCGTATGCGTGACGGGCGATGGTTATAGGCTTTTTCCAGTTACGTACAGCAGGCTTTATAGAGTCGATAAGTATAGGAGCGCGGAAAACCGTGCCGTCGAGGATCGCGCGGATAGTACCGTTGGGGCTTTTCCACATCTCGGTGAGGTTATACTCCTCAACTCTCTGCTTGTTGGGTGTGATGGTAGCGCACTTTACGGCAACTCCGTATTTGAGAGTTGCGTTTGCGCTGTCGATAGTTACCTGGTCCTTTGTTTTTTCTCTTTCAACAAGACCCAGGTCATAGTATTCTGTTTTCAGGTCAATAAAGGGAGTGAGAAGCTCGTCCTTTATCATCTGCCACAGAATTCTTGTCATTTCGTCTCCGTCCATTTCGACGAGAGGCGTTTTCATTTGGATTTTTTTCATAGTTCAATACCTCCGAACAGTTTGAAAAATAATATTTTTATCCCGTCTGGGATTTTTACATTGAAATTGCGGCTTTTATTTTTTCGTAAGCCGTTGCCATAAATTCTTCCATGGTAAGCTCGGCATATTTATGCTCAATACCGTTCTTACCGGGTTTGTTTGCATAGGAAAGCTCGCTCATAAGAATGCCGTCATAGCCTGTTTTTCTTATGCGCTCCATAATGTTATGCCAATCGGCAATGCCGTCGGTGGGCATAAGATGCAGGTCATCGAGAAAGGTTATCTCGTCTCCGCGAACACCTAAGTTGTCATTGAAATGAGTGTGGCAGAGCTTTTCGCCGTAGAGCGCGAGCATATCTCTATGCTCGTTATAGCACATTTCGTGACCCGTGTCGAGACAGAAGCCGACGGACGGTTCGTTCCAGAAGCGCTTCATAATTGCCGCCAGATATTCCTCTCCCTCTACGTTCTCGAAGCCCAGCTTAACTCCAAGCTTGTTAGCCGCCTCTATGACGCGGGCGTAGTTGTCAAGCCCCGTTTCGGTGGGATTGTGGTCTTTAAACCCTATAAACGGATGAATTACCATAACGGGGATATCGAAGCGAGCGCAATCCTTTACGCAGTCGATAAGGGCGTTTGTTACAAATTCCCCTGCTTCTCCGCCTTCCCAGAGAAATCTGACCTTATAGTCTCCGCTGAACGGAGAGTGAATAGATTGCTGGAAAAGTCCGAGGCGCGCCGCCTCGTTGGCTATTTTCTCTGTCCTTTCGCGTTCCCAGCCTGTAAAGAAGGCTTCAAACCCAACGTTCTTCATTATTCTCATCTGCTCTAAGGTATCGACCTCAGAGCGCATTGTTGCAAGTCCAAGCTTTTGGTGAGACATAGCTGTTCTCCTTTAAATTACTTGTTCTGTTCCTTGTAGTAGTTCATAAGGCAACCGCAGAGAATTATCTCCTTTTCGTCCTCGGTAAGTCCCTTGACATAAAGGGTAATATCCGAAACAGAGCCGTCAGCCCTTACTACCTTAGCGGCAAATTCCTCCTTGCCGTCTATTATTGCCTGACGGATGCCGCCTACGTAAACGTAGTCGCCCTCGGAGTAGGGGAAGTCAGCGCCCTCGGGAAGAGTAAAGGGAAGTATACCCCAGTTGATACAGTTGGAGCGGTAGCGCTTTGTGGCGAACTCGTAGCAGATATTCGCAAATCCGCCGAGAACCTTTTGGCAGGAAGCCGCCTGCTCGCGGGCTGAGCCGTCACCGGGCTTGTTTGCGAATACGCAAGAGCCGAACTGAGTGTTGTTTATAAGCTCGTCTGCGTTCCCCACAGCCGAAAGAACTCTCATAAGCTCCTCGGGGCGCTTGTCAGCGCGTCTGTCTGCCTCGGTAGCCGCAACCGCCTTGGAGCGTCCGACATATTCGGGAACGCGGCGAGAAAGAGCGAACTCGGAAAGCCTTATGGGGTTTGAGCGGTAGGACGAGGTCTCGCCCGAGGGGATAAGCTCGTCGGTGGTGGTTACGGGGTCACGGATAACTGCCGCAAGCTTAACAAGAAGATTGTCAGACAGCTCATACTGAGTAGGCCAGTCGGTTATGTTAGGACCGAGAATGAGGTCAACCGAGGGGTCAGCCTTGCCGTATCCATAGTAAACGCGCTTGCCGTATACCGATTTATCGAAATGATATTCGTGAGGTGTGTAGTCGTAGTCAACGTCGGTTGCCGCCGTTATAACACCGCCGTTGCGTGCTGTCGCCGCAATGCTTCGAGCGTCCATCAGGGCTACGCCCGAAAGCTGTCCCTCACCGGGCTTAGAGCCTTCGCGGTTGGGGAAGTTACGTGTGGTGTGACGGAGAGAGAGCCCGTTGTTGGCGGGAACGTCGCCTGCTCCGAAGCAAGGACCGCAGAAAGAGGGCTTGATGACCGCGCCCGACTGTAAAAGGTCAGCGGTAACGCCTATTTTGGTAAGCTCAAGGGAAACGGGAACGCTGGTGGGATAAACCGACAGCGAGAAATAGCCGTTGCCTGTGCTTTGCTCCTTGAGTATTGCCGATGCCTCGTCAATGCTGTCGAACATACCGCCCGAGCAGCCTGCGATTATTCCTTGGTCGGCGTATACCTTGCCGTCCTTTACCTTGGAGCGCAGGTCAAGGTTGCACTTTCCGAATTTCTTTTTAGCCTCTTCTTCAACCTTTGCAAGAATCTCGTCCGCGTTCTCCACAAATTCGTGAATGGTGTAGGCGTTAGAGGGGTGGAAGGGAAGAGCTATCATAGATTCCATCTTGGACAGGTCAATTTCTATCATAGCATCATAGTACGCTACGTTACCGGGGCGAAGCTCTTTGTATTCCTCGGGTCTGCCGTGAGCCACG
Source organism: Eubacteriales bacterium (assembly GCA_045653705.1). GTDB lineage: Bacteria > Bacillota > Clostridia > Oscillospirales > CAG-272 > HGM12713. The sequence goes on from JAZOMG010000044.1 coordinate 30,306, forward strand.
TAATGACCCTTAGTTACCTCGTCTGTCTCCCAGATAGAGGACAGGCAGGTGGTCTCGGTGGTCATAACGTCGATACCGTTACGGAAATCAATGGGCAGGTTTTTAACGCCGGGTCCTACAAATTCAAGAACCTTGTTCTTTACAAAGCCGTTTGCAAAGGTAGCGCCAACGAGAGCGATAGCCACGTCGTGAGGTCCTATACCCTTTTTGGGCGCGCCTGTGAGGTAAACGAGGACTACCTCGGGGGCTTTGATATCATATGTATTTTTGAGAAGCTGTTTAACAAGCTCGGGGCCGCCCTCGCCAACACCCATAGTTCCGAGAGAGCCGTAGCGTGTGTGAGAGTCTGAGCCAAGTATCATTTTTCCACATCCCGTAAGCTCCTCGCGGGCATAGGAATGGATAACGCTCTGGTTGGCGGGTACGTATATACCGCCGTACTTTTTAGCCGCCGACAGACCGAAAACGTGGTCGTCCTAATTTATAGTACCGCCTACCGCGCACAGAGAATTGTGGCAGTTGGTCATAGCGTAGGGAATAGGAAATTCACGAAGCGCGCTGGCGCGGGCTGTCTGAATTATACCCACGTAGGTTATGTCGTGAGAAACGAGCGCGTCGAAGCGTATCTTCATACCCTCATCATCGCTCTTTGCCGTGTTGTGAGCGTTAAGTATCGAATAAGCTATTGTGTTTTTTCTTGCCTCGGCGGGAGAAAGGGAAGCGCTGTCGCATACCTTTCCGTCAACGAGGTAAACACCGTGTGAGGTCAGTTTTACCATAAATCTAACTCCTTGTAAAATCTATAATATACAACATATTATTATACAATAAATAACCGAAAAAGTCAAGATATAGCGGTACATTTATTTACCGCAAGATTATTGTGAATATTTCCGAGGAAATATTTGCCCCTGAGCTATTGCAAATAGCTCGACAAAGTGATATAATGTAGGTAAATTTTTTTATTGGAGTAAGATAATGAGAGGACTTGGAACGGCGGTAAACGTTATCGCCATAATTTTAGGCGCGCTTATAGGAATTCTTTTCAAAAAGGGTATGAAGGAGCGCTTCCAAAACATAATGATGCAAGCGTGCGGACTTGCGACCCTGTTTATTGGGCTTTCGGGAGCGCTTGAAATGATAATGTCGGTGTCCGAGAACGGAAAGCTTGTATCGGGGTCTACTATGCTCATAGTAATATCCCTCATACTTGGAGGACTTCTCGGAGAGCTTATAAATATTGAAATGCTCCTTGATAAGCTGGGAGAAAAGCTGAAAGGGCTTTTTAAGGCTAAGGGAGACAGCAAGTTTGTTGAGGGCTTTGTGACCGCATCGTTGGTAGTCTGTGTTGGGGCTATGGCAATATGCGGCTCACTCGAGGACGGACTTTCGGGAAATGCGCAGACACTGTTTATAAAATCAATACTCGACTTTATAATCGTCATAGTCTTTGCCTCGGTCTACGGTATAGGCGCGGGATTTTCGGCGCTTCCTTTGGGAATTTATCAAGGTCTTATCACCCTTTGCGCGGCGTTTATTGCCCCATATCTCTCCGATACTCTTATCGCAAGTCTGTCGGGAGTAGGCTCTGTCCTCATCTTTGCGGTTGGACTTAATCTGCTGTTCCCCAAAAAAATAAGAGTGGGAAATCTTCTTCCCGCCCTCATAGTACCCGTTCTGTACGAGCTTATTAAGCTTTTACCTTGGTTTTAAATTACATAGGAGTAAAAAATGAAAAAGTCAAAATTTAACGATACGGCGAAAAAATATCTCCATCGCTACTTCATAAAGGCGATGGGAGCTATGGCGCAGGGCTTGTTTGCGTCCTTGCTTATAGGAACTATTTTCAATGCTATCGGAATGATACCCTACCTTGGAATAATGTCCGATATAGGCGGATATGCCAAGGCAATGGCGGGGGCTGTTATGGCGGCGGCTATCGCCTATTCGCTGGATGCTCATCCCTTGGTCATATTTTCCTCGGCGGGCGTTGGATATGCGGCAAACGCTCTTGGAGGCGCGGGCGGACCTATCGCGGTGTTTATTATCGCTATTGCCGCATCCGAGATAGGTATGCTGGTATCAAGGAAAACTAAGGTTGACATTATAGTTACCCCCTTTGTGACACTGCTTGTAGGCGGTCTGCTTTCAATATTCCTCGCGCCCCATATAGGTACTTTGGTTGGATACGTTAGTAAATTTATAGGCTGGGCGGCAACTCAAGCGCCTTTCGTTACAGGCATTACTGTTTCGGTGGTAATGGGTGTATGCCTTACCTTGCCCATATCCTCGGCGGCGATATGCGCGGGGCTTGTTCTTACGGGCAGCGCGGCGGCAGGCGGTACAGAGGGGCTCGCCATAGCGGGAGCGGCGGCTGTTGCGGGCTGTTGCGCGCAGATGGTCGGCTTCGCTGTCATCAGCTTCCGAGAGAATAAATGGGGCGGCGTGCTTTCTCAGGGAATAGGAACGAGTATGCTTCAAATGCCGAATATCATAAAGCGCCCTCAGATATGGATAGCGCCCACTCTCGCATCCGCCGTCACAGGACCCCTTGCGGTATGTGTTTTCAAGCTCCGTATGTACGGCGAGGCAATAAACTCGGGTATGGGTACCTGCGGACTTCTCGGACCTATCGGTATGATACTCGGTTGGATAGACCCAACAAACGGCTACACGGGTGACCTCGGGGCTTTGCAGTGGATAGGACTTGCCCTTGTATGCTTTGTTTTACCCGCGCTTCTTTCCTTTATCTTTAATGAGATGCTTCGTAAATTCGGTTGGGTCAGAACGGGTGATATGAAGCTGCCCGAATAGACAAAATGTAAGATATGACTACTATGTCAATGAAAACGCCTCATTTGCTATCATTACAAATAGCAAATGAGGCGTTATTTTTTGTGGGTTTGCTTATCTTACTTGTTATTTTCAGCCTTAAGAGCCTTTTTACGTGCCTTAGCCGCCTTTACCTCGTCAACAACAAACTTGGAGAGGAATGCAAGGGCGAGTACGTTGGGGATGACCATCAGGTTGTTGAACATATCCGTAAGTCCCCATACAAGGTCGTTGGAGCTTACTATACATCCGATAAATACGAAGGCTATTGCAATTACCGAGTATACAATGGTAGCTACCTTTCTCTTCTTCTTGAAAAGGTATTCTACGTTCTGGCGTCCGAAGAAGTTCCAACCGATTATGGTGGTAAATGCGAAGAAAGCAAGACATACCGCAATCAAAATATTACCAACGGTTCTGTTCTTGAATACAGCGCCAACAGACGTCTGCATCATATCGGTCTTGCCGTAAACCTCGCCTGTGTACTTTTCGTTGTCCTTAAGAGAGGTAAGAACCTTGTTTGTAAGGTTGCCGTTGGTGTCTCCAAGATTAAAGCCGTCCTCGCCGTCAGCCTTGAATGCCGCAAGCTCCTCGTCGGTCTTGGGAATAGAATAGCCGTCCTTTTCAAGCTCAACAAGAGTAGCCTTGATATCGTCGTCGGATACCTGAGAATAGTCAGCCTTGATGGGGGTAATATTAGATGCGTAAAGTGTAGAGATAACAACGAGAGCGGTTATTGTAAGAACTACAAAGGTATCTATAAACACGCCTATCATTGCTACAACGCCCTGCTCGTGAGGTGTTTTTACCTTTGCCTGAGCGTGAGCGTGAGGTGTTGAACCCATACCTGCTTCATTGGAGAACAGACCGCGCTTTACACCCTGAGAGATAGCCGCCTTAATGCCCGCGCCGATAGCACCGCCGAGCAGCGCGTTAGGTACAAAGGCATACTTGAATATCATTCCAAAGGTTGCGGGAACTACCTTGATGTTTATGCAGAGGATTACAACGCCGATAACGAGATATACGAGAGCCATTATAGGAACTACCTTTTCGGCAACCGATGCGATACGCTGAACGCCGCCGATAAAGATAACCGCACAGATAGCCGCCAGAATGATACCTACTATAAGGCATACCACCCAACCGTCAACCGAGCTTGTTACAGAGCCTACCGAGGTGCTGATAGCCGAAGCGATAGAGTTGGACTGAACCATAGCTCCCATACAACCGAGAGCGAGGATAACAGCTACTGCAAAGAAGCCTGCAAGAAGCTTTCCGAATCTTCCCTTGAATACCTTTTTGATGTAGTAAACAGGTCCGCCGAGCACCGAGCCGTCAGCCTGTTCTTCCTTGGTCTGCTGAGCCATAACCGCCTCGGAATAGATAGTAGCCATTCCGAAGAAAGCGATTATCCACATCCAGAAGATAGCGCCGGGACCGCCTATAAGTATTGCGCCGCAGGCGCCTACGATGTTACCCGTACCTACCTGAGCGGCAATGGCTGTTGCCAACGCTTGGAAAGAAGAAAGACCGCCTTTTTGCTTTCCGCCTTTAAGGGAAAGACCGCCAAAGACCTTTTTCATTCCCTCGCCGAAGCAACGAACCTGAACAAAGCGTGTGCGGATAGTATAGAAAAGACCTATACCAACAAGTAAGAAAAAGAGAATGTAGTCGGACATATAATCGTTTACCGTATTAACTACGGGTAAAAGAAAGCCCTCTACCTTTGCGATGAATTCCATATGAATTCCTCCTGAAATAAAGTAATGAAAATAATAAAGCCCCCGAAAAATCGGCGGCTAAAAGACAAGTGTATTGATATAGATAAAATACATCAACAGCTTTGTCCTTTTGCCTGAGAGATTCAACGCGCGAGCGTCTTGCACCTTCGGCACTTGCATCTGCAAGCTTCTCCAAAGCTCCTCAGCGGTCGGTCGTAAATACTTCCAACAGCGTCATCGGATTACGAGATTATTTTATCACAAGGTTAACGCTTTGTCAATAGAAATGTGAAAATATAATGAATTTTGTCAAAATGGTGTGAAAAAGAGATGAATATGAAAAAATATTATTTATTTTTTTAAAAACCTTTGCAAAGGTTGGGATTTTGTGGTATCATATATTAAATGAAGTAAGGATAGGGGGGAGAGCAATGGCAGTGGGCAAGCGGCGAGAGCGTGTGAAACGGATATTTGCCGATAAAGAGATTGCCGACAGGGGTCACTATTCAAAAAAGACGGCGGCACTTGTTCTTTCGGTGGTTTCGGTTGTTATGTGCGCGTTGTCGGTGGCGGGGATTATTGCTATAAATAAGCTCAGCGCCGAATATGAAAACGGAAACGTTCTCAGAGAGCTTATAGACAAGCATCCCGTTATCAGCGCCGCGGTTATGATGGCTATCTGTACTGTACAGGTAATAATAGCCTTTATCCCCGGCGAGGTGGTAGAGGTAGCGGCAGGCTACGCCTTTGGGGCGTGGTGGGGAGCGGCGCTCTGTACTGCGGGGATAACCCTTGGCAGCATTATAGCTATACTTCTGACAAGACACTTTGGCAGACGGCTTGTGGAAGCCTTTTATCCAAGAGAAAAGCTTGATTCAATGCCGGTTCTCAGCGACCCTGAAAAAAGAAACGTTCTTGTTATTTTGCTTTTCCTTATTCCGGGTACACCAAAGGATTTACTGACGTATATAATAGGTCTTACCGAAATGAGCATACCTCTTTACGTGCTTCTGACTACCGTCAGCCGATTTCCGTCTATAATCATGTCTACCCTAAGCGGTGACGCTATGGGCGAGCAGAAATGGGTAAGTGCATTGTGGTTTTTCATTATCACGGGGGTACTCAGCGGTACGGGATACCTTGTATATATGTATATTCGGAAAAGAACAGGGAAGAAAAAGTCTCAAAAATAGTCTATCTCAGCTTACATTGGATATTTTGCACATTTGATTAAAAGTGAAATTGTGCAATTTTACAAACATTTAATATTGAGTTCACAGTATAGCAATATTAAAACTGTAAAATAAGGATACCGAGGAATAAATCGGTAAAACCTTATTGAGGAAAGGAATAAGTAAAAATGATAGTCAACGATAAAAAGTACGTTTACAGAGTTGAGATCGACACGATGGAAGATGTTAGAAAGCTTGTTTCTATCTCAACGAAGCTCCAGGGAAAGATAATACTGCAAAGCGGAACAAAGTTTGCGGTAAACGCTAAGAGCCTTTTGGGAGTTATACTTGCTAAGAAGCTTAATTGGGACGATCTTATGTTGGTAATGGACGAGGACCATTATTACGAGTTTGTTCAGTTTATAAAGGATTAACAGTTATGGGGGCTGCGCTAAATGCGACAGCCCCCGGTTTAATTTTACAGTATAATTTTTAGGTTTTGTTTGCAAATGTAAACTATATATGCCCTACGACGCAAAATAAATTAAAACTAAAAAAACACCTTTTTGACCTGCTTCATTGCAGGGCTGAGGGAACAGAGCGTCGATTGGAAGAGAAATGCCGCAAGGAAAGGCAGACGTCGAAGCCGACAAGGGTCGCAGGCGGTACGCCACAGCCATTCAAGCCCTGTATTTTGAAATAGGGCAGGGGCGCGCTTTACCTCGCCCGACCACACGTCAAGGCTTCCGCCAAGCCCCATAGATAGGCGCAAAAAGGGGAGCGAGGGTGTGTTTTCGGATATCCATTCTTCCTGTCTCGGAAAACCGAGACAGACAAAGAGAATATCGGGGCGAAGCCCTTGTAGCTCGTCAAGTATCTCTTTGTTTTCCTCACCGTAGGGGTCGAAATATCCGTGGTGCGTTCCGCATATATTCAAGCCTGAAATTTTTTCTTCAAGCCTTTTCTTGGCAAGCTCCGCAATGCGGGGCTTGCCACCGAGAAGATATACCGACAGTCCGTGTTCCGCGGCATAGCGTAGGATTTGCTCTGCCGTGTCTATCCCCGTCAGCCTTTCGGGCAGGGGATTGGCGGTCAGTCTTGAAGCAAGCCTGACGCCTATGCCGTCGGGCAGACATAGGTCGGCGGAATTTAAAAGCCTTGTATATTCACGGCTTCGGCTTGCCTTGTATATCATTTCGGCGTTTGGTGTGAAAATTCTCGCGTTTTTTCTTTCAGATAGGATATCTTCTATCCTTTCCCACGCCGTGTTTGATGTGTGTATATCAAGAGACACGCCGAGAATATGGCAGCTATTATCTCTGTTTTTCATTTGAAATACTCCCAAAATATGAATTTAGATATATTTTTTCCTATTCTTTTAAAAATATCCCTTGTCGGCTCTTGACTTTTTTTCAATTATGATTTATAATGATTGGGAATATAATTATTTATCATCAGAAAGGTGAAAAAATGGCAAACGACAAAAAGATGGTTGAGCAGATAACCTCAATGGATACCGATTTTGCTCAATGGTACACAGACGTAGTAAAAAAAGCCGAGCTTGTTGATTACTCGGGCGTAAAGGGCTGTATGATAATCCGCCCATACGGATACGCGATATGGGAAAATATCCAGCACGATCTCGACGCGAGATTTAAAAAACTCGGACACGAAAACGTATATATGCCTATGTTTATTCCCGAAAGCCTTCTGCAGAAGGAGAAAGACCACGTTGAGGGCTTCGCCCCCGAGTGCGCTATCGTGACCATAGGCGGACAGAACAGACTTTCCGAGCGTCTTATAGTAAGACCTACATCGGAGACTCTTTTCTGTGACCACTATAAAAATATCATTCATTCCTACCGCGACCTGCCTAAGCTCTACAATCAGTGGTGTAACGTGGTAAGATGGGAAAAGACTACACGTCCGTTCCTGCGTACCTCGGAGTTTTTGTGGCAGGAGGGTCACACCATGCACGAAAACGAGGCAGAGGCAAGGGAAGAGACACTCAGAATGCTTAAGTGCTATGAGGATTTCTACCGCGAGACCCTCGCTATCCCTGCGGTGACGGGAAGAAAGACCGAAAAGGAAAAGTTTGCGGGAGCTATGGAGACCTATACCATAGAGCCTATGATGCACAACGGCGTAGCTCTTCAGGGCGGAACCTCTCACTATTTCGGTGACGGCTTCGCGAGAGCCTTTGATATCACCTACACCGACAGAGAAAACAAGGTGCAGTATCCTCATCAGACCTCTTGGGGTGTATCTACCCGTATGATAGGCGCTATCATTATGACCCACGGAGACGATAACGGTCTAATACTTCCCCCAAAGGTAGCTCCCATTCAGGTGGCTATTATTCCTGTGGCTCAGCATAAGGAGGGCGTGCTTGAAAAGGCGAATGAGCTTCGCGAGCTTCTTTCCGAGAAATTCCGCGTGAAGCTTGACGACAGCGACAACTCCACGGGCTGGAAGTTCAGCCAGTATGAGATGAAGGGTGTACCGCTCCGTCTGGAGATAGGACCTCGCGACATAGAGAATAATTCCTGCGTTCTTGTCAGCCGCGTAAGCAGACAAAAGACCTTTGTATCCCTTGATAACATAGTAGAGGAAATAGAAAAGGCGCTTGCGGCTGTTCACAACGAGCTTTACGAGAGAGCAGAGAAGAACCTCGCGGAGAAGATGAGCATAGCTCACGACCACGAGGAGTTCTTGGATATTGCCGAGAACCGCCCCGGATTTATCAAGGCTATGTGGTGCGGTGAGTCCGAGTGCGAGGACAAGCTTAAGGAGGAGACAGGCGGAGTTAAGTCTCGCTGTATTCCTTTCGTTGAGGAGCATATATCCGACAGGTGCGTATGCTGCGGAAAGCCCGCAAAGCATATGGTAGTGTTCGGCAGACAGTACTGATATTCTTTTTCGACGGCGAAGCGGATATACCACTTCGCCGTTTGTTGGTTTACGAAAACCACCTGCTAAGCAGGTGGTTCTGTAGAGGCTTTTGCCGATGAGCTATCCCGCCGCAGCGGTAGCCTTCCCCAGCGGGGAAGGTGGCACGACGTAAGGAGTGACGGATGAGGAGAACACCTTTTTGTGTGTCTGTATCCACTCTCCTCATCCACCACTACCGTGGTCCCCCTTCCCCGCTGGGGAAGGCTAAGGATTGTCGCCGCATTTGTGGCTGTAGTGCGGGGTTGCGAGTGTTAGATTTTTCGGTGGGCTTTCAGCCCCGCCAGTAATATGCCCTTATAGGGCTGAGCAAGCCACCGGCTTAGCCGGTGGTTATGACTTTTAAGCTCATTGTTTGCTTGGCTCAAAATGACAAGGTAAGCTGAATTTTTACAGCCACATCTCTACCGCTATAAAACTAACCCAAAGGCAAGCTCTACTTTTCTCCCCCAAGATATCTTTCGTAATAGAAAAGATACTGCTGGGCGATACCCGCGTATTCTCCGAACAGAGTGGGGGTGAAATCTCTTTCGGGGAAATATCTCGTCATTGCCTTTTTTATCCACACGTCAACGGGAAAGGCATCGTAACGCTTGCAGGCGAAAAGCAAAATACAGGAAGCCACCTTTGGTCCGACGCCCTTTATTTTGCAAAGATATTCAAGCCCCTGGGCGGTGCTGTCAAGCTCCAAAAGATGCGCCGTGTCTATCTCTTTGCGCATAAGCTTTTCGGTTGCGTCGTATATGTATTTAGCTCTGAAGCCTGTCTTTGCCGCAAAAAGCCCCTCCACCCCTAGAGAGTTAAGGGCTTTTGCTGTAGGGAAGGAACAAAGAGAGGACTTGCCCGATAAATGTAGCTCCATTTCTTCGGGTACGTCTATCCTTTCGCCAAGCTGTGACGACAGCCGCTCGATTATCTGCTTTATTCTCGGTATATTGTTGTTTTGTGAGATTATAAAGGATATGACCGTTTCCACAGGCTCTTGGGCGAGTATTCGGATACCCTTTCCGTATTTTACCGCCTCGGCAAAGGGGGCGCTGTCGCAAAGAGACAAAAGCCGTCTGTCAACCTCGGAATAATCAAGGTCAAGTCCAAGATATGCCCGCCATATATTCTCAAAATCATCGGCGGTGGAATTATACACGTAAAGGGTGTCGCCGTCCTGCGCAAAGGATACGACCCTGCCAAAGGCAACGCCCGAATATTCGATCTCGTGAGGGCTGTTCTCCACCTTGTCAAAGCGGAAGCATTGACCGCAGTCAAATATCTTTCCCACGTCAAAATTATCTTCGGGCCTTACCGTCACTCGGCAAAGCCCCCCTATACGCTCCTCGCAAATTATATCTGTCATAGGTTATCTCCCGATTTCATTTATTCTGCTCTATGGCAAAAAAAGCCTTGAAAAAATCTCGCTTTTATGCTATAATTATATCATACGGAGATAGGTTTTTTCAAGTACCGTTCCGCACTTTCTAAAAACAATTTTTGGGGGTCTCTGTTATGGAGCAGATATATACGATACCTGTAAACGAAGCCTTTGAGGCTTCCGCCGCCGACCGCGCCTGCGGTTGTCCCTTTTGCGCCCTGTATAATAAGCTTGAGGACGATGAGCTGGAGCTTATTTTAGGCGCTTCAATGATGGAGCCCGACGTGCGTATAAAAACAAACAAGGAGGGCTTTTGCCGAACGCATTACGATATGATGTTCACTCGCAAGAACCGTCTCGGAATGGCTCTGACCTTAGAGAGCCACCTTGCGGAGCTTTCAAAGGAGATAAAGGACGGCAAGCTCTTTTCCCCTGCGGGCGCTCGCCCTATGAAGCGTATTGCCGCCTTGGAGGATAGCTGTTACGTTTGCCGCCGTATCGAATTCAATTTCGGTCATATGATAGAAACCGCCGTTCTTCTTTGGGAAAACGATGAGAGCTTCCGCCCGAAGCTGACGGCTCAGCCCTATTTCTGTTTGCCCCATTACCGCCGTTTGCTCACGGTTGCCGCGGGCAGGCTTGACAAAAAGCGGTTTGCCGAATTTGAGAAGGTCTGCGCCGATATAGTTAACGGATATATGGACGAGCTTCAAGAGGACGTAAGCTGGTTTTGTAAAAAATTCGACTACCGCTATGACGAGGAGCCCTGGTATAACTCAAAGGACGCCGTAGAGAGGTCTATGCGGTTCTTGCGCTCCGATCTGCACCGCCCACCCGAAAAAAAGGCTAAAAAATATTAAAAAGGTATTATTTTCTAAAAAACGAGGAATAAATATGATTGACCTGCTTGACCTGCAAAAGCATTTTATACTTACTCACCTGAAAGAGGGAGACGTTGCCGTTGACTTCACAATGGGCAACGGACACGACACCGAGTTTCTTTCAAAGACCGTGGGAGAATACGGACACGTTTTTGCCTTTGACGTTCAGGAGCAAGCCCTTGCCTCTACCTCGGAAAATCTCCAAAAGGCGGGCTGCCCTAACAATTATACGCTCATTCTCGATTCTCACCATAACGTAAAAAAATACGTTGACGTTCCCATAAAGGCGGGAATGTTCAACCTTGGCTATCTGCCGGGAAGCGACAAAAGTGTTACCACTATGCGCGAGACTACTCTGCCCGCCATTGAAGCGGCAATAGAGCTTATGGACAGAGACGCTATAATTCTTATAGCTGTTTACCCTGGGCACGCCGAGGGAGAGGCTGAGGGCAAGCTTATCTGCGAATATCTTTCCTCTCTTTCAAGGTACAAGGTATGCGCTACAAGAATAAACATTCTCAACTCGCCTACCTCACCCTTTTTCATAATAATAGAAAACAAACCCTGAAAGGTTGATTTATAAATGAAAAAAAAGAGATCCCAAGAATACAATAGCCTTGAGGGCGAAGAAATAAACGAGCCCCAACAGTCCGATGCCCTCTCCGATGAGGAGCTTTCGGTTCTTCGGGCAAGCATCGAGGGCGCGCAGATCGACAGGAGCAAGCTCCCCCCTCACGACACCTCGGACAAGGCTACCTTTTTTCGCTTTATAAAGTCAAATTCACTCCTTGCCATAGCATCGGTCATAGTTGCTGTCGCCATAGTAGTGGGCGCGGTGGCAGGCTCGGTTTTTTTGGCTTTGAATTTCCTTGAATATACCCGAAAGTATACGGTGGTCATCGCCGACGAGGACCCTTATACAGTAGACAGACAGGATGCCGTTATAGGAGATGTGCTTTACGTGGATATGGTTAAGCTTGCGGATATAGTGGGGCTTACCGTCAGCGGCTCGGAGTCGAGAATACAGTTCACTTCCATAAAAAACGGTTCTTATCTTCTTTTTGAGGACGGAAGCGAATATGTATATATCAACGGCGGAAGAACACAGATACAGGCTGTTCCTCTGGATGGAAACAGGTCGGTGACCGCCAAGGCATATGTTAGCGAAAGCTCATGCCTTGTTCCTTATACCTTTCTTACGAAGGTCATATCCGAGGATACATTGATAATGAAATTCGATTCGGAGACCCGAACGGTTTATCTGAAGCCCAAATACACCGTCTATGACGGAGACCTTGAAAACCGAGTTATGAAGGAGCTGTTATTTATTACGGATAATTTTGACGTTACCATTCCCGAGGGCGAGCGCCCCAACTATACCTATTCCTACACTATTGATATCAGCGAATATATAGGCAGTATCGACACCGAGTATCTTATGCTTGTAAACAAGGAAAACTCTATCGGCTCGTATGCTCCGAGTAACCTAAAGGAGCTGGAATGTCCCACAACGAGAAGCAATCTTTCGCTTGATTACGACGCGGCTGTGGCTGTCGAGGCTATGATGATAGAAATGGCGGCGGCGGGAATTAAGGAGACCTACGTTACAAGCGCCTACCGAAGCTATGCTTATCAAAAAAATCTCTACGACGGATACGTACAGAAGGAGATGGCGGAAGACCCGTCGATATCCCCTGAGGAAGCCGAAAGACGGGCGTCCGTATATTCGGCAAAGCCCGGGCAGAGCGAGCATCAAACAGGACTTTGCCTCGACTTTATCACCGCCGATATGGGCGGAAACCTTAACGAGGAATTTGAGAATAAGGAAGCCTTTGAATGGCTGAGAAAGAATGCCTACAAATACGGATTTATTCTGCGTTACCCCAAGGATAAGGTAGAGGTTACGGGCTACCAGTATGAGCCGTGGCACTACCGCTTTGTTGGCAGACAGGCGGCAAGCGAGATATATTTTTCGGGAATGTGTCTTGAGGAGTATCTTGCGGGACAGTAAGACAGTTTTATATAATAAAGGGGGTCAATATGGCTAAAAGAAAAAAGAAAAACAATTCAAACCTAATTACCGCGTTGATGTACGTTCTTATCGGAGCGCTGTGCTGTATCTTTGGCGGCGGTATGATAGAGATGCTTCTCACTATTGTGGGTATTGTGTTTATCGTTTTCGGTGTTCTTGAAATAGCGAAAAAAAGAATGGCATCGGGCATTGTCAGCTTAGTTATCGGTATTGTGGTGCTTATCGGCGGATGGGCGATAACCGAGGTTATAATGCTTGTGTTCGGTATTCTTGTGGCAATAAAGGGTGTTATTTCGCTTCTTGACGCATTAAAAAGGAGATCCTCTCTCGACCTTATTTTTGCCGTTCTTACGGTGGTTGCTGGACTTATCCTTGCATTTGCCTTTGGCGAGACCGCCGATATAGTTATAAGAATAGCAGGCGTTCTCCTGGCGGTCAATGGAATACTTGCCCTTGCGGGAAAAGGCTTTTCCAAATAACAATGGTATAAATACCGAAAGCGGGAGGTTGACAGCCTCCCGCTTTATCTAACTGTGTCATCTCTGAGCCTTTTCGCCGTAGGCGAAAAGGCTCAGAGATGACAAATAGAGCGTTTGTTTTGGGGATTAGAGTTTAATCGAATTTTTGAAAATAGAAAAGGCTTACGAAATTCGTAAGCCTTTGATTTTTATGTTGTTCTAATTAACTGAGGTATCCGTTATCGTTATTTCCGCCACCTGTTGACCAAGTAGTGTCTAAGATACGACCGTCGTTAAAGGACTTCGCCTGAATGTAGAACACACCGGGAGTTGTTTCATAGTCCTTATACTCGGTTGTTCCAAATGTTAATTTTCCTGTGAACTCAACCTTTACCCAGCTTCCGTTTGCACTAACGGCAAGCTTCTTTAATGTGTAACCTTGAGCAAGGTTGCCGGGAAGGATTCCGCTTGCAGTATACGCATTGTTAAGGTATGCGAGCGAATCGTTGGGGTCATCAATGAAGAAAGGCGATCTGTAGAAAACGACCTTGTTAGTATTTGCGGGATTAATCTCGATCGTAACGGGACCGTTTTCAACGTCTGTAAATTTAAAATTGTTACCATTCTTTTCAATGTATATGCTCTTTATGTAGTATGTAGAGCCGTCAACGCTTACTTTGTCCCAAGTATAGTTGGTTTCTAAACGGTTAATAGCTGTTCCAAAGGTAACCTTTTTATCGGACTTGACGCTATCAGCATTGCTGGGTTCTGTACGCAACGTAACATTTACGCCTACATAAACCGTATCGTTAGTCTCTATCCAACCCGTAGGGTTGCTATTATTACCCTCGTTGTCCGAATCCGTGCTGTCGTTTGTATCGTCAGAGGTATCAACCGTACCGTCATCCGACTCGTCTACGTAGTCGTTTTCATCATCCCAGCCGCCGTCGTTGGGAGTTCTGCGGTTGTTCTCGCAAGAAACGAGAGCGATAGTTGATGTCATAAGAAGCGCCAGTAAAATTGCCAGTGTTTTTTTCATTTTTCTTCAATTCTCCTTTAATTTTTTGTTCCTTTTATAGTCCATTCGGCAGGGTGGTGCAATGCCGAATACAAATCGATATAATACACAGTACATTATACCAAAAAAAACATACCCTGTCAAGCGAAAACAGCAAAGATTTTAGGAATATTTTTTATACGTGGATCAATCGCGATTTTTTTCGTTTTTTCTTGTCTTTATAAGCTTTTTTATTGCCAGAACAGCCACCCGTATGGCTCTGTCGGTGTCGTGACATTCGCTGTTGTCGGTGTCAAGTCCACCGTTGTATCTTTCCTGATTCCAAACGCAGGTAAATACCGAGCCTGCCGAAACTCCTAATGTCGCCGCTACCGTGTAAATAGCCGCCGCTTCCATCTCGCTCGCCAGCACGCCCAGACGCTTCCACGCTTCCCATTTTGCCAGAAGCTCGGAGGATGTGGGCATACGCAGAGGGGAGTGCTGACCGTAAAAGGAATCCTTGCTTTGTACCACTCCCGTGTGATAGGACAGGTCAAGCTCTCTCGCCGCTTCCACTAAGGCAAAAAGCGTATCTGTGTCAGCCACGGCGGGAAATTCCATAGGGGCGTATTCTCTCGACGTTCCGTCCTGTCTTACTGCTCCCGAGGCTATGACTACGTCTCCCGACCGAACAGGCAGAGCTATTCCGCCGCAGGTGCCCACACGGATAAAGGTATCCGCTCCGCAAGCGGTCAGCTCCTCAACGGCAATAGCCGCCGACGGACCGCCGATGCCCGTAGAGCAGACTGTTACAAGCTCGCCGCAAAGGTATCCGCAATATATGTTATATTCGCGGTTTGAGGTAAGATGATAGGCTCCGTCAAGGTAGGCGGCTATCTTCTCGCACCGCCCGGGGTCACCGGGGAGCAGACAGTACTTGCCTATCTCTCCCTTTGCCGCGTTTATGTGGTATTGCCTTTCGTCTGTTTTCAGCATAGGCGCATCCTTTCAATTTATCCGAATATAAGGGAATAGCAAAGCTTCTTTTGGGTGTCGGGGGAAATTCTGAACATATCCCGCTTTTTTGCGAAATCGTCTATTTCTCCGTCATAAGAGGGCAGACCGCACCAAGGCTCTATGCACAGGTAGGGGGCATCGGTGCGAGGGGCGTGCCAGAAGCCAACGTAGGGGAACTCCTCGGCGCTAAAGGTAACGAATCGGTCGCTCTTTGCCGACTTGAGGGAAATTTCGGTTGAGTTCCTTGCAAGGAAGATAGCGTCGTTGTCAAAAAGGCTGTGTCTGAGGGGCAGGACCTTTCCGCCCTCGATATAAAAGGCTTCGTTTTTGCCTGTCATAAAGCAGGTGTCCGAAAGACCTATGCGGTCGGGACTGCAAGGCTCGGTAAATTCGATATACCAATCCTCAAAGCTGCCGCCCTCAAGGGGTACGTTGAAGCCCGGGTGAAGTCCTACCGTAAAGGGCAAGACCTTATCGCCTGTATTCTTTACGGTGATACTGCTTGCAAGCTTATTTCCGCAAAGGCAGTATTCTACCGAAAGCTCAAAATCAAAGGGATATACCGAGAGGCTGTCGCCGTTTTCGGTAAGTCTGAAGCGGATAGAAGTATCATTTGTTTGCTCTGCGGAGAATACGGAATGACGGGCGAAGCCGTGAATGGTCATTTCATATTCCTTTTCGCCGTAGGTATATTTGCCGCCGAAAAGTCTGCCGCATATAGGGAAAAGCAGAGGGGCTTGACCCGCCCAATACTTGGGGTCGCCCTGCCATATGTATTCGCAGTCTGAGGTGTTTTTAACCGAAACTATCTCAGCTCCCTTGTCCGAAAGCTGTACCGTCAGAAATTCGTTTTTTAAAGTGTATAGCATATTTTATATCCTTTCAAAAAAGAGATTTTTTACGGTTATATTATACCACACTTAAAATGTCAAATTCAAGTATATCGGCTGAATTTTTGCAAATAATATTTCGGAATAAAAAATACGGAGATAGGCATATGAAAAAGGGAATATTAAAATTTGACGGCGGCGCGGCTATCGTTTCGGCGGCTTCTGCGGTGGGAAAATACGAGCACGAGGGACCTCTCGGAGATTGCTTTGATCTGCACGATTCCACTGACAAATTCGGAATGAATACCTGGGAGCGAGCCGAGAGTGAAATGCAGAGACTTGCCTTTAATACTGCCCTTGCCAAGGCATCGGCAAAGGAGCGAGACGTGGAAGCCCTATTTGCGGGAGATCTGCTCAATCAGTGCGTAGGCTCATCCTACGGGCTTCTTGATTTTGACATTCCCTATTTTGGACTTTACGGCGCTTGCTCTACGGCGGCTGAAAGCATTATGCTGGCTTCCGCGTTCGTCTCGGCAGGATATTTTTCTACTGCCGCCGCCGTGACATCATCTCATTTCTGTTCTGCCGAAAGACAGTACAGAACACCTCTTGAATACGGCGCTCAGCGCTCTCCCACAGCGCAGTGGACGGTAACGGGATCGGGCGCCTTCATACTCAGAAAAGAGGGCAGAGTGCGCGTTACCGAGGCAATGCCGGGTATCGTTGTGGAAAAGGGAATAAACGATGCAACAAATATGGGTGCCGCAATGGCGCCTGCGGCGGCAAGCACCATCAGCCGTTATTTTAAGGAGAGCGGTCGCTCTCCCGATGAATTTGACGCTATCATTACGGGCGACCTTGGCTACGAGGGCGGCTCTATTCTTTGCGAGCTTCTTGTTGCCGATGGGCTTGATATCCGTCGGCAGTATAACGATTGCGGAATGATGATATACGACAGAAAAACACAGGACAAGCACGCCGGGGGCTCGGGCTGCGGATGCTCGGCGGTGGTTTTTGCCTCCCATCTTCTGCCACAGCTTGAGCGCTGTAAGCTTCGCCGTATTCTTCTCATAGGTACGGGAGCTATGATGAGTCCGTCAAGCCTGCAACAGGGTCTTGCTATTCCCGCCGTCGCTCATCTTATTGCCGTCTGTAATGAAAAATATTGTTTTTAGGTGAGATATGGAACTGTTTTTAGATTGTTTATGGGCTTTTTTAATAGGGGGGATCCTATGTGTTATTGCTCAGATATTACTTGACAAGACATCCTTGACCCCCGCGCGTATTCTTGTGGGCTACGTTGTGGCAGGTGTTATACTCGGAGCGGTGGGGGCGTATGAGCCCTTAGCCGAGCTTGCGGGGGCGGGGGCTACTACCCCTCTGACGGGCTTTGGATATCTTATAGCAAAGGGTGTGCGCGCGGCAGTTGACGAAAAAGGACTTCTCGGCGCGCTGACAGGCGGGCTGTCTGCCGCCTCGGGCGGTATAGCCGCCGCCATCTGCTTCGGTTATATAGCCGCCCTTATCGCCCGCCGACGGACAAAGTGATTTTTGGCAGAGAACGGGCGTATTGCACTTCCACCCCATCAGTCATATCCTTGCGGTATGACTGATGGGGTGGTAAGATTTTAGTTTTGGTCTGTGAAATAAAAGAGCTCTCGGCAGAGTGGGCAAGAATGCTCTTGTACTGCCGAGAGACTTATTTTTATTCCTTAATTATAACCTGCCTTGGACTTATGAGGTCCGCTATTGTTCTTATAGTGTCGTATATAGCGAATGCGGCTATTATTACTACCACGAAATAGATTATAACTGCATTAGCCGTAATAGGCGCCCACAGGGGCATCGGTATTCCAAAGAACAAAAAGGGAATGAGCATACATATAAGGTAGCCCTTTCTTCTCGATCCCGTACCCCAATTGTTGGCAAAGCCCTCGTTGCAAAGATAGATGACGGGTATGATAAAGAGCGACCAAGCGTAGGTGGAGCAAAGGGCGGGGTAGGAAATAAAGGCGATACAGCCTGCCGCCCAGACCTTCCAGCGTTCCTTGTATATAAATGGCGCGGCTATAAAGTTGATACAGGTGAGGAAGAACCACGCATATGCCACGCTTGCCACCGCGTTATACTGAATATGCGCGTATTTGCTGATAACCGAAAGCACGTTGCCTGTGCCCGAGGAGAACGAGGTGATGTTCTTGAAAATAGTCAAAAGGCAAGCAGGTCCGCCGAAAGCGAAGCTCGGCAGAATAAGGAATGCAAGAGAGTAGATAGCACATCTCGCAAATTCCTTGTAGCGCTTGTCACCTATAAGTATCCAAGCGAAGATTATGGGGTATAGCTTTAGCGAAAAGGAAAAGGCGAGACAGATAATTCCAAGCTCCCTTACCCACGCCGATTTGCTGTTGTAGGTTACGGCGTATACCGTAAGAGCGATAAACGCCAAGGTCATAATATTTCCGCGCTCCAGCATATTGAGGAAGGGAACGCTGAATACCGCAACGAAAGTAAGGAGCAGCTTGTGAGTGTGGGGAAGCTTTACGCTCTTATATACAAGCAGAGCAAACAGTCCGATGCTCAAAGCCACGAACACAACGATAAGAAGTGTGTTTATTCCGTATTCATTCCAGCTGTAACGCTCGTCAAAGCTTGTGGCATTGTAGGCATCGGGGGTGATAAAGGACAAAAGCCAGAATATAAGATTAGCCATGGGGGGATATATAACGCCCCGCTCTGTGTAAGCGCCGCTCCCTAAGGACGCATCCCGCAGGGAATTGAAGAAATCCATAAAGCTATCCCTTGCGTGGTCAAAGAACACCGAAGTCCACGCCGCTCCGCCGCTAAAGACGGTTATAAGGAGATAGGTCTCCATGGAGATCAGGATAGAGATAATAAAGAGAAATATATAATTCTCCTTACAGCTTTTTATAAGCTTTTTCATATTCTCTCACTTCCTCTCATTTTATCATCTTATAGGCAAGGATAAGCGCGCGGTAGCTGACGATCATCGCAAGGGCGCTTCCTTTCATAGTAATGGGAACGTAAGAGGCTCCCAGATATCCAAAAATATTTTTGCGGATAAAGGCTTTTATTTCCTTTATCATAGATTTGTCATAGGTCTTGTTTCTTCCCATAGCGATGACACACGCCATATATTCGGTGATAACGTAATTGGCGGCGGCTTTTTGCATATGGGGGTAGCGCTTGCATACGTAAGCGTAGTCATCCTTAAAATGTTCGTAGGCTCTTTTTGTGGCTTCGGTGTAGCCCGTTCGGCTTGCGCTGTTTTCGGTGAGAACGTAAAAATATCCGGCGGTATCGGCGTATTCTATCCGCTCCGCAATGCCAAAGAGCTGCAAAAGCATATAGTAATCCTCTCCCACAAAGTTTCCCTCGGGAAAGTCTATGGCGCTCATAAGAGACGCTTTATATATCTTGTTCCAAGGAAAGGGAAATACCGCCTGCCTTGTATGGAGATATTCTATAGCGCTCTCTCCGCTTATGGGAAAGCTCTCGTCACCTGTAAAGGCGTTTTTTATTTTTGAGCTTTTTTTATCCAAAACCTCTGTATAGTCGCAAAAAACGATATCGGCGTCTGTCAACTCTGCCTTTTGGAGGAGGGCTGTATAAAGCTCGGGGTCAACGTAGTCGTCAATATCAAGAAACGCCACATATTTTCCCGATGCTTCGGCAAGTCCGCGACGGCGAGCGCTTGCCGCACCACCGTTTTCTTTGTTTATCACGCGAAGGCTGTTGTATTTTTCAGCATAACTTTCCAGTATGGACAAAGAGCTGTCTCGGCTTCCGTCATTGACCGCTATTACCTCTATTTTGTCGGATGCGGACGGCAAAAGGCTGTCAAGGCATCTCGCTATATATTTTTCCCCATTATATACGGGAATTATCACGCTTAACATCAAAAACCGCCCCCTGCTACAATCTTTACTACATTATTATATCATCTTTACGCTCTGCCGTCAAGTGCTTTGTGCTATTACCTTCCGCGCTTTCCGTTTCTTTTGCTGTCGGAATTGCCTTTTTTAGGGCTGTTCTTGTGTCCGTTTGCTTTTTTTGATTGATTTTTTGAGTTGTTTTTACCCGCCGACGGCGTTGCTTTTTCCTTTTTGCCCCTTGCTTTCTGTCCTTTTTCGCTTGGAGAAAAGTTCCTTGTTGCCTCAGGACGGACAAGACATTCCTTTCCGTAGCCTATAAGGTCCTCTCTGCCGAGAAGTGTCAGCGCCTCTCTGACAAGGGGGGCGTTTTGCGGACGGTTAAATTGCAAAAGGGCTCTTTGAAGCTGTTTTTCGTGATAATCGGTAGCCACGTAAACGTTCTTCATTGTCAAGGGGTCAATGCCCGTGTAGAACATTACGGTGGAAGCCGTGCCTGGAGTGGGATAATAATCCTGTACCTGCTCGGGGGCGTAGTTATCGCGTTTCAGACACAGAGCGAGCTCTAAGGCGTCCTTTAGGGTGGAGCCGGGGTGGCTCGACATAAGGTAGGGAACAAGATATTGCTCCTTGCCCGCTTTTTTTGTAAGCTCGAAATATTTTTTTCTGAAGCCCTCGTAAACTGCAAAATCGGGCTTGCCCATACAACGAAGCACTGCAGACGAGCAATGCTCGGGGGCGACCTTAAGCTGTCCGCTTACGTTATCGGCTACAAGCTTTTTGAAAAAGGCATCGCTTTTGTCCAGCATAAGGTAATCGAAGCGTATTCCCGAACGAATAAACACCTTTTTTACCTTGGGAAGTTTCTCTATTTCCTCTATAAGTCGGAGATATTCGCTGTGGTCTACCTTTAAATTTTTACAGGGGGTGGGGGCGAGGCACTTTCTCGAGGCGCACACGCCGTCCTCTAGCTGTTTGTCGCAGGCGGGATAGCGGAAGTTCGCCGTAGGTCCACCTACGTCGTGAATATATCCCTTGAAGTCGGGGAGCTCGGTTATTTTGCGAGCCTCGGCAAGAACGCTGTCGGCGCTTCTTGAACGTACCGTTCTTCCCTGATGAAAGGCAAGAGCGCAGAAATTGCAAGCACCGAAGCACCCTCTGTTGTGGGTAAGGGAAAATCTCACTTCCTGTATGGCGGGCACGCCGCCGTCTTTTTCGTATATGGGGTGGTAGGTCCTCATATAGGGCAGAGAATATACCCTGTCAAGCTCCTCTCGCTCTAAAGGCGGCATAGGGGGATTTTGCACCAACAGCTTGCCGTCGTAATTTTCCACTATTGCCTTGCCGTTTATGGCATCTTGATTTTTGTACTGAACTCCGAATGCTTCGGCGTACCTTCTCTTGTCGGTTTTCAGGTCGTTATAGTCGAAGGTTGCCGCCACCTCATAGTGCAGTTTATCATCGGGACGGCACATATATACCGTTCCCCGAACGTCTCTTATCTTCTTAACGGGCACGCCCTTGTCCAATAGTCTTGCAATTCTCAACAGTATATTCTCACCCATTCCATAGGTGAGAATGTCGGCTCTCGAATCGACAAGAATAGAACGGCGAACGCTGTCCGTCCAATAATCATAATGGGCAAAGCGACGTAAGGAGGCTTCAAGCCCTCCGATTATTATAGGCACGTCTCCGTAAGCCTCTCTTATTCGATTGCAATAAACGACAGTCGCTCTATCGGGGCGGTTGCCTGCTTTACCGCCGGCAGAGTAGTAATCGTAGCTTCTCTTTTTCTTTGCCGCGGTGTAGTGCGCCACCATCGAATCTATGTTTCCTGCCGTAACAAGAAATCCGAGGCGCGGTCTGCCAAACTCCCGAAAAGCGTCACAGCTCTTATAATCAGGTTGGGAAAGTATGGCTATCCGAAATCCGTCTGCTTCGAGAACACGGGAAATTATAGCCACGCCGAAGCTTGGGTGGTCAACGTAGGCGTCTCCCGTCACGTATACGAAATCGGGGCGTTCCCAGCCGAGGGCGTTCATTTCCGCCTTTGATATTGGTAAAAATCCGCACATAATCTTAACCTACAAGTCTGCCCTTATCGGCAAATTCGGAGGGGGTCAAGCCTGTAAGTGACTTGAACACCTTGCAGAAATAAGAGGAGTTGGCAAAGCCGACGGCTACGGCAATATCCTCTACCGACGCGCCCGAGCGGATAAGAAGCTCCTTTGCTTTATCAACACGGTACTGCTGAATGTACTTTGTGGGAGCAACGCCGAAAACGGCTGTAAAAATGCTTCTGTAATAGGTCTCGCCCATTCCCGACATGTTTGCAAGCATGGGTGTGTAAAGATCTTGACGGCTGTAATTCGCCTCGATATATTTCACCGAGCGGTGTATAAGACGGTATTTTCCCGCAAGGGTATCGGAAAAGGATTGAGCCGAGGATATCTGCGTGAGAAGTCCGTAAAGCTCGGACAGACATTTGGAACGGAAAGCGGGTCCTCTCAATGTCCAATAATGGAGAATGTCGTTGACGGTAGAAAATATCTCCTCGTCTCCCCCTGTATATAGCTCGCAGGGCTTGTATTTTTCGGCACTGTCAACCGAAAGCTCTATAACGACACATTCGCCCTCTCTTTCGATATACATATCATATTCCGTGCCCTTGGGAATGAACATAACGTTCTCGCTGTCTGCCATATATCTTTTTTCGCCAACGGTATAGGAGGTCTTGCCCTTGCTTTTTACGACAAGCAGGGTAGAGCCTGCCTTGCCCCTTGCCTGACTGTCTGTGGGCAGACAGCTCCTGTATATGCCCTCGATATTAAGTACCGTAAGATTTGATATGTCAAATTTTTTCATACTCTTTCTCCGATTTCGAAAATTCGTCACATTTAAGTGCGTTTTTAATTCAATAAATATTATATCATAATTATAATAAATTGTCAATAACTGCCGAAAATTTATGTGATGTTTTTTGAAATGAAATATTATCAACACTCAACAATAATTGATAGAAAGGTTATTGACATTTTTCGATTTTTGTTGTATAATATAGTGCAGTATATTATTTTATAAGGAGAAATCTCACCGTGTCTGAAAAAAACAGCTACCTAAGAGACGATTTCAAGGAATATACCCCATTTGGCATCTCAATGTACGAATATATGTATAACAGGGCAAAGGATTTTGGCGACCTGCCCGCTCTGTCCTTTTACGGAACAAAATCTTCCTATAACGAAATGTTTGAAAGGATAGAGGAAGCCGAGCGCGCGCTCCGCGGTATGGGTATCAAAAACGGTGATATAGTAGCCGTTTCTCTGCCCGGAATGCCAGAGGCGGTACACCTTATTTACGCAATAAACAAAATAGGCGCCATCTACTGTGCCTTTGACTGCCGTTCTCAAGAGTGCGAAATACTTGAAACTCTTGAAAAATTCGACCCCAAGCTCTGTATAATCCCCAGCTTTCAGCTTGGAGCGTTCAAGAACGTTCACGACCATACCGTGGTGTATATCGACCCCACCCATTCTATCGGCGGTCCTACCAAAATAACCTCGTTTATCGCTAATGTATGGACGGGCAGAATATTTATTCAGAGCAGAAACAAAAATCTGCTGTCCTATGACGAATTTCTGAAAAAAGCGGCAGAGGGAGAAAATCTTCCCCCCGAGAAAAATGCCGATAATATTTTCGGCTGCTTCTACACCAGCGGAACGACCTATGGCAGAAAGAGCATTATACTCACAAACGAAAACGTAAACTCGGCGGCGTATCAGTATGCCATAACCGAGAACTACGTTCAAAAGGGCGAGGCTATGCTTGATATTATGCCTATGTTTACCTGCTACGGCGTTACTATCGCTATGCACTTGCCTCTGTCTCTCGGCGTTCACGTAAAGCTTATTCCTCTTATAAACATAAAGAAGCTAAAGCAGACCATAATGAGAGAAAAGCCCAACTTCCTTATTACCGTTCCCGCCCATTGGGAATATTTCGTAAAGGAGAATTTTGACGGCTGCGACCTTTCCTATCTCCGTACGGTCATCGTAGGCGGTGATAAGATAGACCCCGAGTATGAGGATAAGATAACCGAGATATTCCACAAATGCGGAAGCGATGCGTGGATACGCTGTGGATACGGTCTGTCCGAGACTACCTCTGTGGGAGTTCTTCCCGCTAAGGGTACGCCCAAGGGAAGCGTTGGTAAGCCTATGGTACATACTCTCATCGGAATTTTCGACAGAGATACCTGGGAGCCTCTGCCCCGCGGTGAAAAGGGCGAGATATGTATTTACGGTCCTACCGTTTGCAACGGCTACTTCAAGGATGAGGAAATGACCGAAATGCTTCTTAAAAAGCACGATGACGGAAGAGTGTGGGCGCACACGGGCGACGTGGGATATATCGATGAGGACGGATATCTGTTCTTCTGCGAGCGCCTTAAGAGAATGTACGTCCGTTTTGACGGAACAAAGATATCTCCCTTTTCCATTGAGCAGATACTTTCGGGCTGTCAGCCTATAGCCCGTTGCATGGTAACGGCTATACGCGATAAGGATCACTCCCACGGAATGTGCGCGAGAGCGCTTATCGTTCTCCGCGAGGGTGTGGATAAAAAATCCGCAAAAGCCGAAATAGATAAGTATATCCACGAAAATCTCGGACAGCATATGGTGCCCAAGGAGATAATGTTTGTGGAAAAGCTTCCCTATACGAAAATGGGCAAGCTTGACTACTTTGCTGCCGCTCAGATGGAAAACACGGAAGAGAAATAAAGAAACAGAAAATAAATACCGCTTTTACTGTCTATTTCAGAAAGTAAGAGCGGTATTTTTATATGCATATTTATTTGCCTGCCGATGTTAAAACCTATCTTAAAATTATAACCTCGCACGGCTTACCTACCTTTTCGGCGTACCTTATGACCGATAAAGTACCCCTTGAATTACCGTCCCAAAATGCTATCACGCTATCAGCATAATCTACGATTTTTTTGTTTCTTACTATTGGGGCGGCGCGACCGTATCGGTCATATTCGGGCAAAAACTCTGTGAGCTTTATGCCGTTTTTATTTGCGTATGACGCGGCGCATTTATCTACCCCACGCGCGCCACCCGATACTATTTCGTCCGCATTTTTAACGTAACTCGAAATGTCCACCAAAGTAATACTTCTTGAACCAATAACTGCAATTTTCATAAAATCTGTCTCCGTTAGAAAATTTAGTATACTCATATTAAGTATACTAACAACATTATACCACAAAATAATCTTAAAATATACTTAAATTAAGTTTTTTGGAGATTTTTTATGAGAAATAAGAAAAATAAGCATTTGGGAATAGAGATAGACCCACAGCTGCACTATAAGCTACACTACATTTCAAAATATTACGGTCGTTCGGCAAACGGAGAGATACTTTATTTGATACGGCAGGAGATAAAAGCATTCGAAAAATCAGAGGGAGAAATAGAGCTCCCCGATGATATGTTGAAACAGTAAATCAAGCAAAGCGAAAAGCGTCTATGGATTTCCATAAACGCTTTTTTGTAAATATATTGAAAAAATAAGTCTTATGTGTTAAAATAATAAAAAAGAAAGGGGCGAGAAAATGAAAAAAAGTCTTGGCATATATATCCACATTCCCTTTTGCCTGAAAAAATGTCTTTATTGCGATTTTTGCTCCTTTCCCGACAAAAAAGAGCTTTACGAGGACTACACCGAGGAGCTTATACGGAGAATAAAAAGCGCGTCTGCCGTCTGTTCCGAGCATAGGGTAAATACCGTCTATTTTGGCGGCGGTACGCCTACGCTTTTGCCTGTGTCCTGCTTCAAAGGGCTCATGGATGCTGTCTTTTCTTCCTTTGATGTGGACGAAAACGCCGAAATAACCGCCGAGTGCAATCCCGCTACCGCAAGTGCTCATTATCTTACTGAGCTTCGGCAAATAGGTGTGAACAGACTTAGCATAGGACTGCAAAGTATTCACGAAAATGAGCTGCGAGCCCTGGGGCGCGCCCATTCCTTTGAGGATTTTCTCGAAACCTACGGGTGGGCTAGATCGGCGGGCTTTGAGAACATAAGCGCCGATCTGATGTATGGGATTCCCGAGCAAACGGCAGAAAGCTTCCGAAAAAGTCTCGTGGCTCTTTCGGAGCTTGGTCCACAGCATATCTCGGCTTACGGCTTAAAAATAGAAAAGGGAACACCCTTTTATAAAATGAAAAACAGCATGTCGCTTCCCGATGAGGATACCGAATACGAAATGTATCTTTCTATGTCGGAGATATTGGGCGGCTATGGCTACCAAAAATATGAAATAAGCAATTTTTCAAAAAAAGGCTATGAATCAAAGCATAATCTTCGCTATTGGCAGGGCGGGGAATATCTTGGCTTCGGTGTGGCGGCGCATTCCTATTTTTTGGGGGAACGCTTTGGAAATTCTCGCGATATCGGGGCTTTTCTTCGAGGTGAGAGCATAGAATGTGAAAGAAGCTCTGTCGATGAAAATGAGAAGCTGAGAGAATATATAATGCTTTCTATGCGGCTGTCTTCGGGTATTGAGCTGTCGGAATTTGAGACGAGAGCCAAAAAAAGCTTCTTTGAATTTTACGGGCGGACGAATGAGCTTATAAAAAACGGATACATTAAATGTACGGACGGACACATCGCCTTTACCGATAAGGGCTTTTTCGTAAGTAACGCCATACTTTCGGATATGCTTGATTTTGAATAGGAACTATTGACATTTCAGTAGAAATACTGTATAATATATTTACAAATAAACTTATAGGAGTGCCGATATGGAAAACGAAATGATGGAAAATGTAATACTTACCGACGAGGACGGTAACGAAATAGAATTTGAGGTAATAGGACAGTGCGAAAAGAACGGTCAGCAGTACTTTGCTATGATCCCCGCGGATGAAAGCGAGCAGAGTGACGACGTTCTGGAGTACGTTATACTTAAGCTGGCAGAAGAGGACGGAGAGGAAGTTCTCGTAACCGTTGACGACGACGATGAGCTTGACGACGTGGCAGATTATTTCGACGACCTTTTCTCTCAGGAATTGGACTACGACAACTGAAATAAATGCGGAATGCAGAATGCAGAATTAGAAGGTAATTCTTAGGTTTTCTTTTGCCTACATTGTTTTATCTCAACAATAAAGATTAAGAAATAAGCTTTAGGTTTTCTTTTGCTTACTTTTCTTTCCAAAAAGAAAAGTAAGTCCTGCTTGGCAGGTGATATTCGGGCATAAAAACCCACGTTAGAATAAAGGAATCCGAAATAGAATTCGATTGTGGTTTGCAGACCTCCCTTTATCCCCCTCGATTGACTTGTCTCGACAGGGATATAAGGACGTTGGGAGCAGTAAAGCATGAGATAGGATACCGCCTTGCACATGCAGGGTTCTCTATTCCCGAGTACACGGTCCGGTGGGATTTTTAGAATAAAAAAAGCAAGACTTGAGGAAATCCTCGGCCTTGCTTTTTTATATTGTTAATACAGATTACCAAACGTTTGTAACAACGTACATAGCAACTACAACAGCGGCGAAAACGAAAGAAAGAATAGTAGTCACACGACTTAAAATCTTTTCCTTAGTCTTACCTTTGCTCTTTGTGAAAAAGCTCTCGCCCGCACCGGTAATAGTACCAGAAAGGCTCTTTTCCTTACCCGACTGAAGCATAACGCAAGTAACGACAGCAACTGCGAGAACGCAAAGAATAATGCCGAACGTAATCTCTAAAGGTCCCATTATAACACCCCCATATCAAATCAAAGTACAGCCCGAATGGGCAAAAATAGTCATTAACAGCAGTATTTTACCACAAACAAAAAGAAAAGTCAATAGTTATTTTAATTTTTTGCCAACATTTTTGAAAGACGGGCTATTGACAAAGGTGAAAAACATCGTTATAATTAAGTTAGGGGCTGTCACATTTGACTTCTTACTCAAATCTGCCTATCCCCTACCAAAAAAATTCAGAAAAATTGTAACCTATAAAAAATTACAGCGACTTATAGGGTGAGGACAGAAAAAAGAACTCTAAAGCCGCAAAGAACGGAGACCGTAATGGAAGACTACAAAATCGTTGACCTGTACTGGGAGCGTTCCGAAAACGCAATAAAGGAAACGTCGCTAAAATACGGCAAAATGCTTGGCGGCATATCCTATTCTCTGCTTTCGTCAAAGGAAGACGCAGAGGAATGTGTGAATGATACCTATCTCGAAGCGTGGCAAAAAATGCCCGATGACCGCCCCGCCTACCTTGGGGCGTATCTGGCAAGGATAATACGCTGTATTTCAATAGATAGATTTCGCGCATCCCACAGGCAGAAAAGAGGAGACGCCGCGAGCCTTACCGATGAGCTTGCCGACTGTATTCCGTCGGGTATGACCCCCGAGGAGGAATACGAAAACGGACGGATAGCTAAGGTGATAAACAATTTCCTTTTCGAGCTTGACGAGGAAAAACGCCGTATATTCGTCAGACGCTATTTCTATTCCGACAGCGTTTCGGATATAGCGAGCCTTTTGCGTATAAGCACGCCAAAGGTAAAAACCACCCTGCACAGGCTTCGGGGAGAGCTTAGGGAATATCTTGAAAGCGAGGGCATATTCGTATGACACAGGAACAAAAACGTATATGCGCGGAACGGCTCTTTGACGAGATAGGACTTATCGACGACCGCTTTATAACAGAAGCCGCAAGTCCCTATGCGCCAAAGAAAAGCGTAGGACTTAGGAGATTTCTTGTAGCCGCCATGTCCGTTACCCTTACACTCTGCGTGTGCGTGGGACTTTTCGCCATCGGTAAGCTTGGACAGAATAAGTCGGATTCCGCCACAGCCCCCGAGAACGGAAACGTGGACCACAACTACCCATCTGACAGTGGCGAGACCCTATCCACCCTTTCGGGCAGGCTTGACACTCTGCGCGCCGATACAGAGGAGCTAAAGGTCAGCGCCGAGGACATTCAGCTCTTTGGGGGCGCTCCGTCGGTAATATGGAAGTATTCCGACGAGGAGACCTACCGCGTGTGTCAGATAAGTCAGAGCGAGGCAGAAAGGCTTGGGCATTTGCTTGAGGAAAATAAGGGTCAGCGTACAGACGGAGAAGCAACCAAGGGCAAGCTTGACGGCGTGTGGATAGCCACAGGCGACGGTCGGGTTATATCACCCTATCTTGAACAGACCGACGGAAACACGGGCTACGGAGAAATATTTGAGTACTCTCCCGAATACGAGCCGTCAGAGGAGTTTTCACGGTATCTTTGCGACGTAATTTCTTAAAGAAAGGATCGTAACGCTATGAAAAACATTAAAATTTTTGCTGTCATTTTATCACTTATTCTCACTATTGCTCTTTTCGCAAGCTGTAGCGCATCGGATAAAAACATGGACGAGGCGCTTGGCGACTGGGTGGGCGGCTCGCCGAATATGGGAGCGGATAACGAAGCCGCGGCAGACGGAACCGATGACGGACTTACCTCGGACAGTCAGCAGACCCTCGCCGAAAATCCCTTTATTGACGCGGCAAGGTCACCCATATCCACCTTTTCCGCTGACGTGGACACGGCTTCTTACACCTATTTCCGCAAGCTCGCTTCTCAGGGCTACAGCCTTGAGGGGCTGAAGCAGCAGATAAAGCAAGCTCCTCTCCGTACTGAGGAAATGATAAATTACTTTGATTATTCCTACACGATGCCTGCCGAGGGCGAGGTGTTCGGCGTACAGACAACGGTAGCCAAAACTCCGTGGAATGATAACAGCTATCTGCTTATGCTGGGTCTTGCCACCGAGGCTGTGGAGGAAAAGGGCGCGAATAATCTCGTATTCCTCATTGACGTTTCGGGCTCTATGGCATCTGCCGATAAACTTCCCCTTTTGAAAAAGGCGTTTTCCAATCTTGTGGCGGCTCTTGACGAAAGAGACGTGGTGTCTATCGTAACCTACTCGGGCAGGGAAGCGGTAGTCCTTTCGGGCTGTCGCGGCGACCGTGACGAGGAGATAATGAACGCCATAAATTCCCTTGAGGCTAAAGGCTCTACCAACGGCGAGGCGGGAATGACTAAGGCATATTCTCTTGCCAAGGATTACTTCATAGAGGGCGGAAATAACCGCATTATTATGGCATCGGACGGTGACCTTAACGTAGGTATTTCCTCGGAATCCGAGCTTAAAGCTTATATTGAGACTAAGCGTAACGAGGGTATCTTCCTGTCTGTTCTCGGTTTCGGAACGGGCAACTACAAGGATGCAAAGATGAGCGCGCTGGCTGAAAACGGAAACGGCGTTTATTACTATATAGACGGAGAGCGAGAGGCTGAAAAGGTTCTTGGAACAGACCTGCTTTCCACCCTTTACACAGTGGCAAAGGACGTAAAGCTTCAGCTTACCTTTGACAGCGCAACCGTTGCCAAATACAGGCTTATAGGCTATGAGAGCAGAATTCTCAACACCGAGGATTTTGAGGACGATACAAAGGACGCGGGAGACGTTGGTGCGGGACATACCGTGACGGTCTGTTATGAGCTTATACTGAATGACACGACGGCAGTAGAGGGAGAGCCGCGGGATATAGCGACACTCGGGATACGCTGTAAAGCGCCCGATGCCCTTGAAAGCGTACCCTATGAATATCTTATAACCGAGGCGGCTATCACGAATGAGCCGAGCGATGATTTTAAATATATCGCGTGCGTTATAGAAACGGCAATGATACTCAACGGAAGCCGATACAACGCGGGTGGCGTTACCCTTGCCGATGTTGTCGAGACGCTTTCTGCCTTTGACCTGTCGGCGGACGAATACAAGACCGAATTTCGTTCCATAGTCGAGGGATTGGCTAATTCAAAATAAGAGCATATAAGAAGGGGCTGCTTCATTTAGATGCAGAAGTCGTGATTTGGCTCTCGTCGGCGTACAGGTGTACGACAGAGAGCCAAAACGCGGCTAAAAAATACACATTAAATTGAAATTCCTAAGAATTTCTACCAAAAACACCGCTTTACTATCATTTTTGATAACAAAGCGGGATTTTTCTCATTATTTATTTTCGTGTATTTTTGTTCTGCGCTAAATGAAGCAGCCCCTTTTAGTTTGTTCAAATTACAGCGAGCATATAAGCCTTTCAATAGCCACGTAGCCTTGGGGTGACTGCTTCAGGGCAAGGTCGGCTTCCGAGCAGAGCTCAACGGCGCGCTTCAGCTTCTTCATAGATTTTCCCGCCGCGCCCGATGCGTACAGCTTCGCTTTATATTCGTTCATTTTAAGGGTGGTTGCTACGCCCGATGGCGACATACCCTGAGCGCACAGGGCCTTTACCGCCACAAGGTCGCAAACGGTACGCGATACCTCGGACATAATGACAACAGGCTCGACACGTCTGAATTTCATAACGCCGAGAGCGTTCATAGCATCCTCGTACCGTCCGTCCACTATGGCGTTGGCAAGAGCAAAGGTGTCGCTGGATATTTCCGCGATGGATACGTTTTTAATATCTGCCGAGGTAACCTCACGCCTGCCGTTCCATAAAACGTAGTAGGCGAGCTTCTCGGTCTCTGCCGACAGGGCAAACATTGACCGACCGCAGTAATTTATAAGCTCGGAGCAGACCGCCGCCGAGGCGGTAACGCCGTTATGCTCAAAGTGCTTTCCGACCCACGATACAAGTCTTGCGCCCGAAACAGGCTCAAAATGCACGGGGGTAAGGTGTTGAGATAGCTTTTTGAATATATCCGAGGGCTTTTTGTATATGTTTCCCGTTTCGAGCTGACCTGCGGGAACAGATATTATAAGTACGTTGTAATCGTATTTTTCAAGCTCACCCAGAGCCTCGCAGAGCCCGTCTACCTCGCTCTGCCTCAAAGCGTCCACATTAAGACCGCTGACCGTTACTATCTTAAGGTCAGCCATCATAGGCGGGGGGATAAGAGCGTCAAGCAAAGCCGATGCCGAATAATCAAGGGCGTCTATACGTACGTCGTTGAATATGGCAAAGGTCTCGTCGGAGCATACCGTTTCGCGCGCCGAGCGGAGAGCAAAGCTCTTCATATAGTCCTCGTCACCGAAAAAAAGATATCCGCCCGAAAGTCCTTTTTTCAGTTGCTTACGGAAAGCATCCTCTTTTATAATATCCATAATATCCCCCTTTGGGTAAAATACTTCGTACATAAAGATTATATCATATAATCTCTCTAAAATCAAATAAAAATCAATTTTTTTCAAAAAAGTTTAAAGAGATAGGAAAAAAATAAAAAAATATCTTGACAAATCGGGAAAAGTATGGTTTAATATAAGATGTCATTGTATAAAAGCGTATTTTTTGGCTGAAAAGCGACACGCTTCCGAGCCATAAGCGTACGAGTATATCTCGGCTATGGCTATGCCGTTTCGGAGATATTCCGAGATGAAAACAATATTAAGGAGGTGCAAGTAAATGCTCAGAACCTATCAACCTAAAAAGCGTCAGAGAAAAAAGGAACACGGCTTCAGAAAGAGAATGGCTACTGCTGACGGCAGAAACGTGCTGAAGAGAAGACGCGCTAAGGGCAGAAAAAGACTGACCTACTGATAAGTCTTTTTGGCTTAACATAAAAACCGCCGATGACCTTGAAAACAGATGCTCTGTTTTCCGTGTGCATCGGGGTTTTTGGTATAAGCGAGACTTTTAGAGGTAAAATGAAAAATATAGCCATAAAGGAAAATCATCTGTACGTTAAGGCGTACAGAAAGGGTACGCGCTTTGTGGGCAGATACGTGGCGGTCTACGTTCTTCGTGACCTTGCCGCAAACCGTCTCAAAAAGGAAAACCCGCAAAAGGAAAAGGTTAACCGCGTAGGTCTTGCCGTATCTAAAAAGATAGGCGGGGCTGTGCAGAGAAACCGCGCCAAGCGCATAATACGCGCCGCATACGACGGTGTGAAGAATGAACTTTCACGAGGATATCTTGTGGTCATAAGCGCAAGAGAAGCTATTGCGGGACAGAAAAGTCCCGATATAGAAAGGGAACTGCGCTACGGCTTCCGAAAGCTCGGTATGCTTACCCTTGACGATAACAAAACAGAAGAAAATTTATGAAGTATGTTTGCATTCTGCTGATACGTTTTTATCAAAAATTTCTTTCTCCCTTGAAAGGAAGTCCCTGCTGTAGGTTTTATCCTACATGCTCTGCCTATGCCTTAGAGGCATTTACAAAACGTGGCTTTTTTGTGGGCTTCGGTCTTACTGTGTGGCGGATATTGCGTTGCAATCCCTTTTGCAGGGGGGGCTACGACCCTGTACCGCCTAAGAAAATACCGAAATACACAAGGGACGGAGACAGAAAATTACACAAGGACGCGCCTTGTGACAGTGACGAAAAGACCCGAAACGGGTAAATGATTACGAGAGGAGCTTCCGTATTATTACGGAAAGAGCTTATCAGATGAATTTCGATTTTATTATGATGCCTGTGGCATATATCCTCAAGTTCTGTAACAAGATAGTGGGAAACCAGTACATTCTGGCGCTTCTTATCTTTGCGGTACTCGTTGAGCTTGTTCTGTTGCCCTTTGGCATCAAACAGCAAAAGACTTCAATTAAACAGGCGGCGCTGCGTCCTAAGGAAAAGGCTATACGCGACAAATACGCGGGACGTGACGACCAACCAACCAGGCAAAAAATGCAGCAGGAGATACAGGAGCTGTATCAAAAGGAAGGCTACAACCCTATGAGCGGTTGCTTGCCTATGCTCATTCAGTTTCCTATCATCATTCTGCTTTATAACATCGTTATCAATCCCCTAAAGTACGTTTGCGGACTGTCGCAGGAATCCATAACCTCGGCTATCGAGATAGTTAAGGTAATGCGCCCCGACGTATCCGAAAAGGTAATATCCAACGCGTCAAACACAATAAACCTTATGTCCTATATCAAGGAAATAGGTCTGGAGCATTTTAAGGATATCCCCGGCTTTGCAGAGGATATGGTAATGCCTAACCTTTCCTATTTCGGAGTAAATCTGGGATATACTCCCGGCTTTATGTATATGAGCGACAAGATACAGTACCTGCTTCTTATCGTTCCCGTACTGACCTTCGTTGTTTACTTCTTTAGCATGAAGCTCAACCGCAAGCTGTCCTATCAGCCTCAGATGGACGACCCCCAGATGGGCTGCTCCAATAAGATGATGGATATAATGATGCCCCTTTTCTCGGTATATATTACCTTTATAACCCCCGCGGCTATCGGTATATACTGGATATTCAAGAGCATTCTCGGCGTATTCAAGCAGTGGATACTCAAAAAGGCAATGCCCATACCCGAGTTCTCCGAAGAGGACTACAAGGCGGCTGTTAAAGAGCTTAACGCACGTCAGGATAAGGCGTCAGTTAAGAAATCGGGCAAGGTGGTACGTTCACTCCACCATATTGATGACGAGGACTTTGAGGATACCCGCGAAAAGGCACTTAAGCACAAGGAAGCCCTTGCGGCGCAGGAAGCCGCTGAGGCTGAAGCCCGTGCCAATGCCCCCACTCTTTCCTCTCTCTTTGGCAAATCCTCTGTAAAAAAGGACGAAAAGAAGAGCAATAAGAGTGAAAAAAAGACCGAGGACACCTCCGACAAAGCCGATGAGGTAAGACCTGCGGGAAAAGACAATAAAGATAACTGAAAACGGAGATAAAAAAGTGAAAAAGGAAGTTATTACGACTGCCAAGACAGTTGATGAGGCGGTAGCTAAGGCAGTTTTGGAGCTTGGAGCTCCCTCTGCCGATAAAATAGAGTATACCGTCCTTGAGGAGCCTAAAAAGGGATTTCTCGGAATAGGCGCTACCGATGCCAAGATATCCGCAAGCTACACCTGCGGCGGTGAGGCAAGAGCCCTTAATTTTGTTAAAAAGCTTCTTTCCGATATGAATATCGATGCGACGGTAACCGTGAGCGACGGTGAAGGCGGCGAGAAGAGATTTACTATCGACGGAGAGGGCGCGGCTGTTCTTATAGGACACCACGGCGAGACCCTCGACGCGCTCCAGTATCTCGCGAGCCTTGCGGCAAACAAGAGAGTGGACGGAAAGAAAGAGGACTACACCAGAATTTCTATTGACGTTGAGGGCTACCGCGCAAAGAGAGAGGAAACTCTCCGCGCCCTTGCGAGAAAGATGGCATCCAAGGTCCTTAAATACAAGAAGAGCGTTATGCTCGAGCCTATGAACCCCTATGAAAGAAGAATAATCCATTCCGAAATTCAGGGTATAGAGGGAGTTTCGACTAACTCTATCGGCTCGGAAAACAACCGTAAAATAGTGATATTCCTCGACTCCGAGGAATAAGAAAAGAGCAAGGCTGAGGTCGAGACCTCAGCCTTGCTTTTTTTACTTATTGCTTGTCACTTATCTATTATTACTTATCAGCCGCCGCAGCCGCAGCAGAATATTACGATAAGGGCGATGATAATAAGCCAGAGCCAGTTATTATCGAAAAGATTGCAAAGACAGTTGTTCATAAGAAGTCCTCCATATATATTGTCGGGGTCAGCCCCTCGATATTATACTATGTCAGATCCTCTTTTTTGGTTACAGCTTTAGCAAATATGGTCGTCGATGGAAACTACCTCGCCAAGCTCATCGGAGCGGAATGCCGCTTCCATTATCTTCATAACTCTCATAAGCTGGTCGTGAGTAACTATCTGGGATTCCTTTCCGTCGATAGCCGCGCATACGTTGCGGTAGAAATCGTGTACGTCGGATTCAGGACTTGGTATGAAGCTTTCGGCTATGGTGTTCTTATCTCTGGGCGCCATAGTCTTTGTAAGTCCTGCGGCGGTAACTACGGGAACTACGTTCTTTTCGTCCCAGTTTTTGCAGGAAACTATCTTACAGTCGCTCTTCCAGCCCTCAATAAGGGCGCTTCCGTTGCTACCCGCCATATAATATCTGGGAAGCGAGATGAAGTGGGAAGTGCCTACCTCGATGCGGGCGGTAAGGTCGCCCTCAAAGTAAAGGTCAAGCTTAAAGCCGTCGTCTACCTCGTAGTTGGTTATATGGTCGCAACGGCAGTATACCTTTTCAACCTTTTTGTCATTAACTATAAGCAGCATCTGGTCGATAAGGTGAACACCCCAGTCGAGTATCATTCCGCCGCCGTGCTCCTTTTTTCCTCTCCAGTCACCGGGGATACCGCGAGAGCCCTGAACTCTCGATTCGATACCGAACACGTCACCGAGCTCGCCCGATGCGTATACCTGCTTCATGAGAAGAAAATCTCTGTCCCATCTGCGATTCTGGTGAACTGTAAAGAGCTTACCTGTACGCTTCGATGCGTCTATCATATTTTGAAGAAGCTCTGAGCTCATAGTTACGGGTTTTTCGGAAATAACGTGCTTTCCCGCTTCCATAGCCTTTATAGCCATAGGCTCGTGAAGCTCGTTGGGAACGGCAAGAGTAACAATCTCTACGCTCTCATCGGCAACTACCTCGTCTATGCTGTCATATACCTTTATGCCGTTTTCACGGGCAAGGGATTTTCTTTTTTCACAGATATCGCAAATGCCCACAAGCTCACATACGTCGCTTTCAAGCAGGTGCTTTACGTGCCAACCGCCCATTCCGCCGTATCCGACGACAACAATTTTCTTCTTACCAGACATAATAAATTCCTTTCGCGTAATACCGCCCAATAGGGGGCGGTTATTGTTAAACACATTATAAGACAAATCGTCTATGATTTCAAGTCAAAAAGGAGTTCGAATGAGACAAATATTGCTCATTTTGCATTTTTTAGTAAAATAAGCGGTAATTTTTTCAAAAACAGAGCCTCTTTCAAAAAAATTTACGGAAATCTATTGAGAAAAAGGCAAAAATATTATATAATGTATGTATATTTGTAAGAAATACGGAGTAAAAGATGTCAAACACCGAAAAGCAAAAAAATATACGTAATTTTTCAATAATAGCTCATATTGACCACGGAAAGTCCACCCTTGCCGACAGAATACTTGAGGCTACTCAAACGGTCTCGGCAAGAGAAATGGAAGCCCAGCTTCTCGATAATATGGAGCTTGAAAAGGAGAGGGGAATAACCATAAAGGCGACGGCTGTTCGCCTTACCTATAACGCCCCCGACGGCGAGGTCTATCAGTTCAATCTTATAGACACCCCCGGTCACGTGGACTTCAACTATGAGGTTTCCCGTTCTCTCAATGCCTGTGACGGAGCGCTCCTTGTTGTAGACGCGACACAGGGAATAGAGGCGCAGACCCTTGCCAACGCCTACCTTGCGGTAGACAGCAATCTTGAGATAATTCCCGTTATAAACAAAATAGATCTGCCCTCTGCCGACGTAGAGCGGGTAAGGGGAGAGATAGAGGATATTATCGGCATTCCCGCCGAGGACTGCCCCGCTGTCTCGGCAAAAACAGGGCTTAACATCGAGCAGGTGCTCTCGGCGGTGGTGGATTACGTTCCCGCCCCTAAGGGAGACGCGGCTGCCCCCTTAAAGGCTCTTATATTCGACTCCTACTATGACAGCTATCTTGGAGTTGTGGTAAATATCCGAGTTTTCGACGGCTCGGTCAGAAGCGGAGATAAGATAAGGCTTATGAGCACGGGCGCTACCTTTGACGTGGTTGACGTGGGATACATGACACCCTTTGGCTTGCAAAAGACCGACAGCCTGTCGGCAGGCGAGGTTGGATATATTACCGCTTCTATCAAAAATATCGGAGATACCCGTGTGGGTGATACGGTGACCCTTGATGAAACGCCCACGGCAGAGGCGCTCCCCGGCTTCAAGGCTGTTCAGCCCATGGTATACGCAGGTATCTATCCCGCCGACGGCGCGCGCTACGGCGACCTGAGAGACGCTCTTGAGAAGCTTCAGCTGAACGATGCGGCTCTTGTGTTCGAGCCAGAGACCTCTATTGCTCTCGGCTTCGGCTTCCGTTGCGGATTTTTGGGACTTTTGCATATGGAGATAATCGAGGAGAGATTGGAAAGGGAATTTAATCTTGACCTTATAACCACAGCCCCCTCGGTAATCTACGAGGTAAAGCGGAGAGACGGCGAAAAGGTGCGCATAGATAACCCCTCAAACTTCCCCCCTGCCGATGAAATAGACGTGGCGTACGAGCCGCTCGTAAGGGCTAATATCATAACTCCCACCGAATACGTAGGCGGTCTTATGGACCTTTGTCAGGACAGGCGCGGTAATTTCCTTGATATGAAATATATCGATACTACCCGTGTGGAGCTTCATTACGACCTGCCTCTCAACGAGATAATCTACGATTTCTTTGACGCGCTGAAGAGCCGTTCAAGAGGTTATGCGTCTCTTGACTACGAGCTTGGTGAGTACGTGCCCAGTAAGCTTGTAAAGCTTGACTTTCTCCTTAACGGAGAGCAGGTGGATGCTCTGTCCTTTATAGTTCACGAGGAAAAGGCGTACGGACGGGCAAGAAGAATTGCGGAAAAGCTTAAGGATAATATTCCGCGACAGCTCTTTGAAGTGCCGATACAGGCAGCCATAGGCTCAAAGATAATCGCCCGTGAGACGGTAAAGGCTATGCGTAAGGACGTTCTTGCCAAGTGCTACGGCGGTGACATTACCCGAAAGAAGAAGCTGCTTGAAAAGCAGAAAGAGGGTAAAAAGAAGATGCGTCAGCTCGGCTCTGTACAGGTGTCTCCCGAGGCGTTTATGGCTGTGCTTAAGCTTGACGATGATAATTGAGGATAGAGCTATTGATATCAACGCTGCTTGCGTAACGCAAGCAGCTACACCTCATCAGTCGCCATTCGGCGACAGCTTCC
Source organism: Eubacteriales bacterium (assembly GCA_045653705.1). GTDB lineage: Bacteria > Bacillota > Clostridia > Oscillospirales > CAG-272 > HGM12713. Next base: position 69,258 of record JAZOMG010000044.1, read on the forward strand.
CCTCAAGGGGAAGCCTTAGTACGGTTACTCTTAGTATACATATAGCGCACTAAACCGTATAATTTCTGAAGCTAATATGTAGAGCTTATATTTGTAATTTTAGGCTGTTCAAATTGTTAACGGTATATGTTACTTAAAGGTTTTCCACGAGACAAAAACTTAATATAGCAATGTGTTACTAATAAAAAGGCTTCCCCTTGAGGGGAAGCTGTCGAGCGGACGCGAGACTGATGAGGTGTAGAACGCGGAGCGTTCGTATTATCCGTCAATACACACTTTTTCAGTAAACCTGCAACTAATGAGGTGTTATGAATAAAACAAGTAATAAAAAACTCACGGGCGTATCCAAGATACTTCGCAAAAATATGACACCCGAAGAAAAACATCTTTGGTATGATTTTCTTAAGCTATTGCCGTATACGGTAAACCGCCAAAAAGTCATAGGCGCTTATGTGATTGATTTTTACTGTGCCGCCTCAAAAACAGCCATTGAGATTGATGGCTCACAGCATTACGAGCCACGCGGAAAATATGAGGACGGAATACGTGATGAATATTTAAAAAATCTCGGCATAACCGTTTTGAGGTATTCAAACATAGATATCCACCAAAATTTTGATAGTGTTTGTGCAGATATTTTAAAGCATATATCGGGCGATGAAACAATCTTGTAAATTAATATTTTGATTTTAGGAGACAAAAATGACAGAAAAAGAAGAGCTTTTTGTCACTCTTGGGGGCGAGGCGCATGCCGAGTTTGAGGAAAAGCGTTCTCTGTTTATCGGTCACGCCATACGTACCGACACAGAGGAAGAAGCCCTCGCCTTTATAAAAAAGCTGAAAAAGGAGTATCAGGATGCCACCCACAACGTGTTCGCCTATATGATGAGGGGCGAGACGGTGGCAAGATACTCCGATGACGGCGAGCCGCAGGGTACTGCGGGTATGCCCGTTCTTGACGTTATCCGCAAAAGCGGGGTGCGCAACGTCTGCGTTGTCGTCACGAGATACTTCGGCGGAACGCTTTTGGGCGCGGGCGGGCTTGTCAGAGCTTACTCTCACGCCGCATCTATCGCCCTTGAGCAGGCGGGTATTATAATGTACAGAACCTATAACGAATACGAGCTTGTCTGCGGATACTCGGAATACGGCAAATACAGCGTAATGCTTGGCGATATGAAAGCCGTTATTGACAACACAGACTTTGCCGAAAAGGTGACCCTGCGATACGCATTGCCCGCGGCAGAGGGAGAGATGGCGGTTTCCAAGATAACCGAGGCAGGCTTCGGACGTGACATTCCAATAAAGGTAGGCGAACGATTTGATTACCGTTAAAAATTTTATAAGAACCGCGAGCGTCCTTTTGCTGACGGTTCTTTTGTTTAACTCCTGCGTGTCGAAAAACGTCGAGGATTTTCCTTTCGTACCATTAGACACCTTTGACTCAGAGATCAAAACCACCGAATACAGAATTATAATTTCGGCTACTGCCTCGGCAGAGCTGACAGAGGCGGTAGAGGAGCTTCGTGATAGGCTTTGTGAGAAGACCTCTGCGCCTGTGGCGATATATCTGGACAGCGATGAGCTGATATATAAAATGACGGTTTGGGATATATACGTGGGTAACACAAGCTGTCATCTTTCCGTACAGGCACTGAGAGATATGCGGAGCGAGGACTATACCTGCCGATCCTATAACCGATATTCAATTGTGGGCGGTAGGAGCGACAGCGCGTCGGTTACGGCGGTATACCGCTATATCTCCGAGCTTCTGCCCCTTGCCGACAGCTTCAAATTTATACCCGATGGCGGCGGCTTTGATTTTTCGGGTAATTATGACATAGACAGCATCACTCTTCTTGATACCGATATTTCAAGGTTTGCGGTGGTCTGCGACAAAAATACTTCGGCAGCGGTAGCCGTAGCTCACGGCTTCAGGTCTGCCCTGTCAGACAGGGCGGGGTATTATCTCGACCTCGCTTATGGCAGTACCGAGGGAAAGAGCATTTCGTTTAAGCTTGACAGTAGCCGCAATGACGGCGAAGCCTACGTCAGCGCCTCGGACGGTGGAATAACCGTAAGCGCGGCTTCCGTTTACGGCTTGAAAACCGCCGCAGACAGACTTTTGGATATTATTTGCCCCGAGGGAAGCACGGGCAGTCTTTCTCCAAAGCTCTCAGGGGAGCTGTTTGTGGCTTATTCTGAGCCTACGGTGAGTTTGTCGTTCCTCTGTCTTTCGGGTATCTTACCCATAGACGCGTCAAGTGAGATAACCGACGTTACCTGGGCGGTAAGCGACAATTCTCCCCATGGAGTCTTTCTTGGAGAGCTTGGCGACAGTGATAAAGCAAGAATACAAAGCGCTCTGCCCGACTATGGGGATGTCTCCGCTGAAAGCGGCTCGGCTGTTCTTGCGCTCACACATTTATCATCGGAGCTTATATACCGTGAAAGCTCAGGCGGACTTCTTCGGGAGGGATACCGCCTAAAGGGCAACGGACTTGACCTTATTTTACTGTACGTCAGCGGCTCGGCAGATGCGGATACTGACATAGAGCTACCACAAGAGCTTGTTTCGGTAGGGCTTCCTGTTGTGGCGGTGCTCCACACCTATAACGGCGAAGAGGTAAGAGCGGTATGTGAGGGAAACGGGAATTTTTCCAAGGTCTACTCGGACAGCGTTGCCCATTACGGAGATATCTTTAGCTACGCTTGCTATGCCGATACGGGCTGTCTTTCGGTAAGCCTCAGCGCCGCCGATAACTCCTGCGGATACCGACAGATAAGCATAAAGGCTATTTCATAGACGTCTACGCGGGCAGTCCGAAAATGGCTCCGAATATGGCGAGAAGAAGAATATTAAGCAGCGCTGCCGCAAGCTTTGACAGCAGATAGGGGCGAAAGGAAACTCCGCTGTCCGCGCATATGCTCATAATTTGAAAATGAACCGAAAGCCCCGACCAACCCGCAATAGCGGCGGCGAGATAGTATCCGCTCTTGGATACCGCCGCCGCTTTATATATACCGCTGGTCATTTCAAAAAAGCCAAACCAAAGCGCAGACAGCCAATCGGGCATAGCCGCCGCGTTGACGGTGTATTCAAGTACTCCCACAAGCGTGGAGAAAAAAACGATGAATGCGCAGATATACAGCATTGACAGAGCGGACGAGGTGATAGCCGAGGTAAATATCTCAACGCTTCGGCGGCGGGTAAGTCGCTCTTCCTTTTGCCAATATATTTTTTCGGAATTAAATTTTTTCCTTATGTATTTTCCCGCCACGCCGATAATGAGGGCGGATATAAGGGAGATGGCGTAAAGAAGCACTCCAAAGGCTCTGCTTCCAAACATAGCCACTCCTGCCGCGCTGATAAGAAAGGCTGAGCTTGGATTGTTTGAAAAGGTAAGGATGTGACTAAGCTCGGAGCGGTCTATTTTCCCTGCCTTGTAGAGAGATACCCCGCTTTTCGCTCCTATGGGAAAGCCGCATAAAAGCCCCATAATTACAGCTGCCGCCCCCTCGCCGCTGATGCCGAAGAGAGCCTTAGCGGGTAGGGAAAGAACGCGGGCGAGATATTTTACGGCGTTCCCCGAAACAATAAGCTCTGAGAGTACCATAAAGGGAAAGAGAGACGGAATTACCGTCTTTGCGCAGAGGGAAAGAGCGTGTGACATATGCTTTATGGCAATGTCGGGATTTTTTAGTATAAGCAAAAGTGAAAAAAGCCCCAAAAGCCCCAAAGCGACAGAAGCGGGATCCCTCCTCAGCCTTAGGGGCTGTTTTTTTATTTTTAGCTTTTCGGACGTCATTGACTTGTCTCCCCGTTCATAGAATTAGTATAGTAAATATTACTGCAATTTTTAAAAAAATATTCGAGGAGCGGCTATGGAAAGAAAAAAGCGAGTAAGGGGAGACAGAGCGGATATGAGAGAGAGGGTGTGCAGAGCTCTCGATATTTTTCCCGATACCCTTGGAAAAGCGGCGGTGGTGGAGATAAGGGGGAGAAATTTCGTTTACGTGAGACAGGGGAGCAGAATACTTTTGTATACCCCCGAAAAAATAAGGGTGCGTATTCCCGAGGGAGCTGTTTGCGTTGAGGGCAAAAGACTTGCCTGCACCGCCTATTCGGCAGGGGCTGTGGGAATTGACGGATATATAGACAGAGTGTCCTTTGAGGAGCTGTGAAATGATAAGACCTATCGTTTTTCTGTTTGGATACGTCCGCTTCCGCGCGCCGAGAGAGTACGCCGAGGCGGTGGTGGAGCTATGCCGAAAAAAGGGCAGGGTATACAGAAATTTCGCCTTTGAGGACGAATATATTACCTTTGAATGCTCGGCGGCGTCCGAAAGAGGATTTTCGCGTATGCTTGCCGAGGCGCAAATACCTGCCGAGGTAGTTATGCGGCAGGGTATTCCCGCCATTTTTTGGAGATACCGCCACAGATACGGCGCTTTTGCGGGTATTCTTCTTTTTCTTTTCATCATACTCTTTTCGGGACAGCTTGTGTGGGATGTCCGAGTGGTAGGTAACTCCCGCCTTACCGAGGAAGAGGTGGAAGCGGTGCTTGATGAATGCGGGCTGTCGGTGGGAATGCTCTGGAGAGGTCTTGAAACTCCCGTTATAGAAACGAGGGCATTGATGGCATCGGAGGATATTGCGTGGATAAGCATAAATCTTCTGGGGAGCATTGCCGAGGTGCAGATAAGAGAGGATATACCTATCCCCCCCGAGGATATGTATTTTGTTGCCGACCTTGTAGCCGAGCGAGGGGGAGTTATCGAGTGGCTTGAGGATACCAGGGGATTTCAGATAGCCGAGATAGGTCAAAGAGTGGAAGAGGGAGATATACTGATAAGCGGAACTTATCCCGAGGATGAAGACCTTGCGGCAAGATATACTGTGGCAAAGGGTAGGGTGTATGCAAGGACCGAAAGGGATTTTTCGGTGTCAATACCCCTCGAATATGAGCGCAAGGAGTACACTGGTAGAGAAAAATGCGAAAAATATCTTATTTTTTTTAAAAAAGAAGTAAAATTTTTTGGAAACAGTAGAAATTTGTATACAGAATGTGATACAATAGATACAGTAGAATATATAGAGCTTCCCGCAGGCATCACGCTGCCCTTTGGAATACGTACCGTGAGGTACGCCGAGTATGAGACGGTGAGGGGAGCGAGAAGCGAGGAAAGCGCGGTAGAGCTTGCCCTATATACCCTCAGATGCGAGATGGAAAGCGCTGTTCCCGAGGGTATGCTTATGAAAAAGAGCCTGTCGGCAGAGCTTACCGATACCGAGTACACTCTCCGCTGTCGAGCGGAGTATATTGAAAATATAGCGGTGGTTAAGGGCGAGTAGCGCACACAGGTATTCCGAAAGGAGAGAAAATGGAACAGAGGACAGTAAAAATAGAAAGCTCCGAGCTGACGGCAAAGATATTCGGAAGCTACGACATAAACGCAAGGATGCTTGAAAATGCCTTTGATGTATCGGTGCGCAACCGTGCCGAGGACGAATACGATGCGGTGGTCATAGGCGGCGAGAGTGCCGAGAGCGTTTCTCTCGTTGCCGATGCCATAGGCTATCTTAAGGATATGGCGCGGTATAACGATGAGCTTACCGAGCAGCAGGTGGGTTACGTTATCGAGATGCTAAAGGGTGGCAGGCGTGACGAGCTTGCAAGCTTCGGCGGCGACTGCATCTGCATTACCACAAAGGGTAAGCCTATCAAGGCAAAGACGGTGGGGCAGAAAAAATACGTTGAGGCGATAAACAAAAACACGGTGGTATTCGGTATAGGACCTGCGGGCACGGGAAAGACCTTTTTGGCGGTGGCTATGGCTGTTAAGGCGCTTCGGGAAAAGCAGGTCAGCCGAATAATCCTAACCCGTCCCGCCATCGAGGCGGGCGAAAAGCTTGGCTTTCTGCCCGGCGACCTGCAAAGCAAGATAGACCCCTATCTCCGACCGCTGTACGATGCTCTTTTCGAGATGCTTGGAGCGGAGAATTATAAGAGGTATCTTGAAAAAGGGGTCATTGAGATAGCGCCCTTAGCGTATATGCGAGGCAGAACTCTTGACGACAGCTTTATAATCCTTGACGAGGCGCAGAACGCCACGCCCGAGCAGATGAAGATGTTTTTGACCCGTCTCGGTTTCAACTCAAAGGCGGTGGTAACAGGCGACCTTACCCAGACCGACCTGCCATCGGGTCAGCGAAGCGGACTTGCCGTGGCGGTTAAGATACTTTCGGCGGTTGACGACATAGCCGTCCACAGCTTTACCGATATGGACGTAGTAAGGCATAAGCTTGTACAGAGAATAATCCGCGCCTACGAAAAATATGAAAATACAGAAAAAGAAAAAAGAGCCGCATCGGGCAGGGGAAAGACCGAGCGCCGAGGCGGTAACGGGGGAGAAAAATGAAAAACAATCTGATGATCTACTTTTCCACGGGAACAGACAAATATCCCATAAGCTATAAGCTGAAAATGCTTATCCGCTCCGCGGTGCTTGCCACCCTTGCCTATGAGGGCTACGGACAGGTCTGCGAGGTGTCGGTGACCTTTACCGATGATGAGGGAATAAGGGCTGTCAACAAGGAATACAGAGGAATAGACAAGGCGACAGACGTGCTGTCCTTTCCTCTCACCGATTTTGAAGGCGGTGAAGAGCCCCCTGCGGACGAGCCGTCGATAAGTCTCGGAGATATAATCATATCCTTGGAGAGAGCCGAGGCACAGGCGGCGGAATTTGGACACAGCTTTGAGAGAGAGGCGGCGTTCCTTTGCGTACATTCCATGCTCCATCTTCTTGGCTACGACCACGAGCTGTCCGACGAGGACGACGCGGATATGAGACGGAGACAGAGAGAAATACTCGAAGCTATGGGACTTTCGGTTAAGTAAATGCGAAATTAAGTAGGGCGGCGCGATTTTGTAGGGTGCGGTATTAGGGGCTTGATAAAATAGGGCTCTCCTCATCCACCGCTTCGCGGTCCCCCTTCCCCGCTGGGGAAGGCTAAAAAGTAACAGAGAGCCTAAATATGTATTTTTAGCACAAGAACGGTAAGAATACTTAAGTTTCGTGTACCGTTTGGGAGTAACTTTAAAAGCCTATTCCATAACAGCGAGAAATACTCGAGGCTATGGGGCTTTCGGTTAAGTAAATGCGAAATTAAGTAGGGCGGCGCGATTTTGTAGGGTGCGGTATTAGGGGCTTGATAAAATAGGGCTCTCCTCATCCACCGCTTCGCGGTCCCCCTTCCCCGCTGGGGAAGGCAAAAGATAAGAGACCTTAACATAATGTTGTTATTAATGAAATAACAATATAGCTCTAAATAAAACCGTGTATTTTACGCAAGGCAAATAAAAAGCCTTCCCCAGCGGGGAAGGGGGACCGCGAAGCGGTGGATGAGGAGATCGGAGTATTACATCAAAACAAAACGGTTGCGGTGGATGAGGATAGCCTAAATGATATATAATTACAATAAAAAGCTCGTTAAAAATGCGCAAATACTAAGAAAAAATATGACGCCCGAGGAGAAGCATTTATGGTACGACTTTTTGAAAAAGCTCCCCGTTACGGTAAACAGACAGAAAAATATAGGAAACTATATAGTTGATTTTTTTATAGCGGAAGGAAGGCTCGTAATAGAGCTTGACGGTGCGCAACACGAAATGCCTGAACACGAAAAGTCGGACAAAGAAAGAGACGAAGAACTAAAATCTTTAGGAATAAAAGTGTTAAGATATACAAACAAGGATATAAACAGTAATTTTGATATTGTTTGTAACGATATTATGCAACATCTTGGACTTACAGCAAGTACTATTGATTTTTAGCTACAATATCCATTAGATAATAAAGAAAAGGACTTTAAAATGAAAAAAACAGGATTTATAGCCATAGTTGGCAGACCTAACGTGGGAAAATCCACGCTTCTTAATTCAATTCTCGGAGAAAAGGTGGCGATAGTTTCAAGCAAGCCTCAGACAACGAGAAACCGAATAACGGGAATATTCACGAGGGGCGAGGAGCAGTTCGTATTCCTTGATACCCCCGGTATGCACAGCCCCAAGAACAGCCTTGGCGAGTTTATGGTAAAGGAAGCCGACAGCTCTATGAGAGAGGCTGACGCGGTGGTGCTTGTTGTTGATACGGGCAAGGAAATATCGGCTGTTGAGGAAAACGTCATCGCATATCTCAAAAAGAGCGGTATCCCCTCTGTGCTGGCGCTCAATAAAATAGTCCAATATAACCGAGAGGAAATAGGCGTGGCTATCAGCAAGTACGCGGAGCGTCTCGACTTTTCGGCGTTCGTGCCCATAAGCGCGAGAAGCGGAAAGAACGTGCCCGAGCTTCTTGACGAGTGCGCTAAATTCCTTTCCGAGTCTCCTTGGTTTTTCCCCGAGGATATGATAACCGACCAGCCTGAGCGACAGGTGGCGGCGGAGCTTATCCGTGAGAAGATACTCAGAACGCTCAACAAAGAAGTTCCCCACGGAACGGCGGTGGTTATTGAGGAGTTCCGCGACGAGGGAAGCCTTATATCCATTCGCGCCGAGATATTCTGCGAAAAGGCATCTCATAAGGGAATAATCGTGGGTAAAAACGGAGCTTCCCTGAAGCTTATCGGAAGCTACGCGAGGACGGACCTTGAAAAGATGTTCGGAACAAAGGTCTATCTTGACCTTTGGGTAAAGGTCAAGGAGAATTGGCGCGAGAGCGCAAGAACGGTAGGCAACTTCGGCTACCGCGAGGACAGATAAATGAAAAAAACGGTTGACGGCTTGGTGCTGCGGGAGACTCCCGTAGGCGACAGCGACAAGCTACTGACCGTGCTTACCGCAGATGAGGGCAGGGTGCTTATGACGGCAAAGGGGGCGCGCTCGATGCGGAGCAAGGTCACGTCTCTCTGCCGCCTTTTTACCTACGCCAATATTGAATATTACGAAAAGAGCGGACGTCGATGGCTGTCGGGCGGTTCTGTAAACGACAGCTTTTTCGGGCTTAGCGAGGACATTGAGGGCCTTGCCCTTGCCTCGTATATAGCCGAGGTGGCTGACGATATAACGGGCGAGGGTGTGAGCGGAGAGGAAGTTTTGCGAATGACCCTGAACTCCCTTTACTGTATCGAAAAAAAGCTTAAGCCCTACTGGCAGATAAAGGCGACCTATGAGCTTTTTGCCGTAAGTGTTTCGGGAATGTGCCCCCACCTGACAGGCTGCTGTCGGTGTGGGGGAAAGGATAAGAACGAATATTGGCTTGACGTTATGAACGGCGGTATCGTTTGCTCCGAGTGTATGAGAAAAAGCTCGGGCGGGCTTCCCTTGCCTGAGGTGGACGAATACAGCACGAGAAATATTTTTCTGCCTATGGACGCGTCGGCGCTTAGGGCGGCAGATTACGTTCTGTCTGCGCCAGCTGAGAGGGTATTCGCCTATTCGGTGACGTCGGGCGAGAGCGTTGAGGCTCTGTGCCGCGCCGCCGAGACCTATATGCTCAACCACCTTGAGCGAAATTTTGAAACGCTGGATTTTTACAAATCGCTAAGAATGATATAACGCATTTAATAAGAGCGGAGATATATGAACATAAACGAAAAAACCTTAAAGACACTTGAATTTGATAAAGTAAGGCAGATGCTTGCCGACGTGTGCCCTACAAGGGGTGCGGCAGAGACCGCCCTCGGGCTTGTTCCCGAGGATATTCCCGACAGGGTAATACGTATGCAGAAGCGGACAGCCGACGCGAGACGGCTCTGTGACGCTAAGGGTATGCCCTCATTCGGAAGCGTGACCTACGTAGGGGATATCTGCGCCCGCGCCGAAAAGGGGGCGGTGCTTACCCCCGCCGAGCTTATGGATACGGCGGTCACTCTTCGCGCGTCCCGCTCGCTTCTCGAATATATCCGCTCAAACCGTCTTTTCCCTACCGTCCTTGACGAGGTCTTTGAGAGGCTTTTGCCCAACAGACAGCTTGAGGACAGAATAAGCCGTTCTATAATATCTGAGGAAATAATTTCCGACGAGGCAAGCCCCGCTCTTGCCGATATCCGCAGAAAGATAAGAGGGGCTAACGCAAAGGTAAAGGAGACCCTTGCCAAGTATATAGGCGGCGGATACTCAAAATATTTACAGGAAAATATAGTTACACAGCGTAACGGAAGATACGTTATCCCCGTAAAGGCAGAGTGTAGAAATGACGTTAAGGGTCTTATACACGACACCTCGTCCTCGGGGGCGACTATTTTCGTTGAGCCTATGGCGGTAGTGGACGCGAACAACGAGCTTCGTATGCTTGAAGCAAAGGAGCAAAGAGAGATAGAGAGGATACTCTCGGAGCTGTCGGCAGAGGTGGCGGGATTTTCTACACAGCTTATGCTCAATTATGAGAACATCACCGAGCTTGCCTTTGTGTTCGGATGCGCCGAGCTTGCAAGACAGATGGATGCAACAGAGCCTAAGATAAGTCAGGACCGCAGATGCGTTCTGAGAAAGGCAAGACACCCTTTGATAGATAAAAAGACGGTAGTGCCCATCAGCTTTTCTCTCGGAGAGGAATACGATACGCTGATAATTACAGGACCTAATACAGGCGGTAAGACGGTAAGCCTTAAGACCCTCGGTCTGTTCGCAATTATGGCGCAGTCGGGCTTACAGCTGCCCGCCGAAGAGGGTACGGAATTTTGCGTTTTTGAAAAAATACTCGTTGACCTTGGAGATGAGCAGAGCATAGAGCAATCCCTGTCTACCTTTTCATCCCATATGGTGAATATCGTAAGGATAGTAGCAGAGAAAAACGACCGCTCCCTTGTCCTCTTTGACGAGCTTGGAGCGGGAACCGACCCCATAGAGGGAGCGGCGCTTGCCGTGGCGGTCATTGACGATATGAGACGGGCGGGAGCGCTTTGCGCCGCCACCACTCACTACACCGAGCTTAAGACCTACGCCCTTGATACCGAAGGGGTAAGCAACGCTTCCTGTGAGTTTGACGTGGAGACCCTGAAGCCCACCTATCGGTTGATAGTGGGAACACCTGGTAAATCCAACGCCTTTGCCATATCCGAAAAGCTGGGGCTTCCCCCCCACATAATAAAGAGGGCAAAGGACGGAATAGATAAGGACAGCAAGCGCTTCGAGAATATTCTCGGAGAGCTTGAAGCGTCACGGCTGAAAGCCGACAGGGCTCTTGCCGAGACAGAGCAAATGAGAGCCGAATACGAGGAGTATAAAAGAGTATCCGAGGCTGAGATACAGAAGCGCCTGAGCTCTGCCGAGCGCGAGCTTGAGCGGGCGCGAGACAAGGCGAGAAATATGGTGGATTCCGCAAAGGCTTCCTCTGATTTCATTATGGAGCAGATGGATAAGCTACGTCGGCAAAAGGATTCCGAAAGGCTTTCCGAGGAGCTTGCCCGGGCGCGCCGCGAGATAAGAGAGAATCTCCGTACTCACGGCGACGCCTTTGACCCTGTTGAAATAAAAAAGGACGAAAACTACGTGCTTCCCAGAAAGCTCAAACGGGGAGACGAGGTGCTTATAGTAAGTCTCGGCAAAAAAGCCGTGCTTCTTGAAGACCCCGACCGTTCGGGTAAGGTCAGCGTACAGGCGGGTATTATAAAGACCAAAGCCGCCCTTTCCGACCTACAGCTTATCGAGGAAAAGAAAACCGATGCCACTCCCAAAAAGAGCGGCTACAAGGCTACGGTCAGCCGTGAGTTCAAGGGAGAGATACATCTGAGAGGAATGACAGGGGATGAAGCGTGGAGCGCCGTTGATAAGTATTTTGACGAGGCTCTGCTATGCGGCTTCTTTACCGTAAGGCTCGTTCACGGAAAGGGAACAGGGGCGCTTAAAGCGGCGCTTTGGAAATATCTTAAGACCGACAAGCGAGTAAAGTCGTTCAGAATAGGACAGTTCGGAGAGGGTGACGGCGGCGTTACCGTGGTTGAGCTAAAGTGATTTTCTACAAATAGGTAAGCCGTGGCTAACAGTGAATTTATGAAAATTCATAATTCGACAAAAATAATTAAAAAAATAAAGAAATCCGCTTGTTTACGATACAAATGTATGGTATAATGTAGTTGCATAAATTTCTGAAATTTTACAATCGGAGGAGTACAAAATGAAGGATGCACAGTATGGGGCGCTGAGCGTTATCGGAATGAGAGGCTGCGAGGAGTTTGCCGCGCAGGTGGACTATTATCTTAAGGAGTGGAGAAGACACGGTGGCGAGGAATCTTTCCTTGTTGACGCAACCTGTCCCCGCTTCGGAACAGGCGAGGCAAAGGCTATTTTGCACGAGTCCTTGAGAGGACACGACCTGTATATTATCTGCGATGCTTTCAATCACGGCGTAACCTACAAAATGTACGGCAAAGAGGTTCCTATGAGCCCCGATGACCATTACGCTGACCTTAAGCGTATTATTGCCGCGGCAGGCGGAAAGGCAAGACGCGTGACCGTAATTATGCCTATGCTTTACGAGGGCAGACAGCATAAGCGTTCGGGCAGAGAATCCCTTGACTGCGCGACAATGCTTCAGGAGCTTGTTGCTATGGGCGTTGAGAATATCATAACCTTTGATGCTCACGACCCAAGAGTACAGAACGCAATTCCTCTGTCGGGCTTTGATGACGTTAAGCCCGCATACCAGATGATAAAGGCGCTTGTAAAGAACGTTCCCGACGTAGTGCTTGATAAGGAAGAAATAATGATAATTTCTCCCGATGAGGGCGCAATGGGACGCTGTATGTATTTCTCCTCTGTTCTCGGTGTAGATATCGGTATGTTCTATAAGAGACGTAACTACGCTATCGTAGTAAACGGAAAGAACCCCATTGAGGCGCACGAGTACCTCGGACGTGACCTTACGGGTAAGGATGCTATCATCGTAGACGATATGATATCCTCGGGCGAGTCTCTCATAGACGTTGCAAGCCAGATAAAGGAAAGAGGCGCAAAGAGAGTATTCGCGTTTACCACCTTTGGTCTGTTTACCGACGGCTTTGATAAGTTTGATAAGGCGTATGCAGACGGAATTATCGACAAGGTATTCACCACAAACCTTGTTTACCGCCGTCCCGAGCTTTATACAAAGGATTGGTACGTAGAGGTAAATATGTGCAAGTACGTATCCTACATCATTGATACTCTTAACCACGATGAAACCATCAGCGAGCTTCTCAATCCTATTAAGAGAATCCATACCCTTGTCGATAAGCATAAGAAAGAGCAAAACGCTCAGATGAAGATGTCTTTTGATAAGTAATAAATAAAAACGGCTCTGAGCTAAGCTCAGAGCCGTTTTTGTAGTACTTTGTTTCATCTAAAAATTACTTTTGTGACTTGCCACCTCATCAGTCTCGCGTTCGCTCGACAGCTTCCCCTCAAGGGGAAGCCTTTTTATTAGTTTCGCTTCGTTTATAGGCTTCCCCTGGAGGGGAAGCTGTCGCCGTATGGCGACTGATGAGGTGTAGGATGCGTAGCATCCGTTATGGAAATTCATAGCAATCTGTTGACAAAATACTGATAATATGGTAGAATATACTCGCTACACATCTTAATATACCCGTTACAA